>DASYQD010000001.1:0-41115 GCA_036005845.1 Thermoanaerobaculia bacterium
GACGTCTATTACGACAATGCGATCCCCATCTTCGATCTCGCCACGGACAGCCCGGTGCAGAGCGGATCCCTCATCTTCCCGGGAGCGGAGCGCGCCCGCTGCGTCGCCGAGCGCGGCGGTCTCGCCTTCCTCGGCACCCAGACCTCCGGCGGCGGCACTCTCTGGATCGGGCGCTACCTCCAGCTGGATGACGATGCCGGTATCGCTCCTTCGGTGGCGATCACGACACCGGTCAGCGACGCCACGCTGCTCGAGCGGCAGTGGACCGCGGCGGAAGCCACGGCGACGGACGACATCGCCGTGCGTTCCGTCGAGCTGTTCCGCGACGGCGTCTCGCTGGGGATCGCGTACGCCGCGCCGTACCGCCTGCGCTTCCAGGTGCCGATCGGCGTGCAGACGATGACGCTGACCGCGGTCGCCGAGGACTACGCGGGCAATCGCACGACCTCGGAACCGGTGGTCGTCCAGGTCCATCCCAATCCCAACGCGGTCGTCGAGCTGCTGGCCCCGCGGATTGGATCGTCGGTCGTCGAGGGCACTTCCCTGGCGCTGGTAGCGGACGTTACCGACGAACGCCCCTTACAGGCGGTCGAGTTCTGGATCGATCAGCAGCTGGTGAGCTCGCAGACGACGCCGCCCTTCCACTTCTCCTACGCCGTTCCTCGCGGCTCGGGCGACTTCAACGTGCGGGCCATCGCACGCGACGATCTGGGATCGATCGAGCCGGCGCCCGTGCTCGTTCACGTCCTCCGCGACGCGCCTCCCGTGGTGGTCATCGCCAAGCCGAGCGACCCCACCGTGGAAGTGCTGCCAGGCAGCATCCTCGAAGTCCTGGTGACGGCGCAGGACGACGTCCGCGTCGATGCGGTCAGTCTGCTGTTGAATGGGGCGGCGTTCGGCTCGGCCCCCCTGCCGGCCTCCTTCTTCGACGTGCCGGTGCCGATCGGCGCCCGTGAGATGACCCTGCGGGCGACCGCCACCGACTCCTACGGTCAGGTTGCGCAATCGGCCTCGATCACCATACCAATCGCGGACAGCGATCCCGGCACCGCCGCCGTGGGCACCGTCGTCGACACGACCCAAACGCCGGTGTCCGGCGCCGCGGTCACCTGCGGCGGTGTCAGCGGGACGAGCGGCGGCAACGGCGCCTTCTCGATCGCCGGCATTCCCGGAGCGCTCGGCCAGATCACCTGCACGGCCAACGCGACGAACGCCACGGGACATCGGCTCACCGGACGTTCGCTACCGATGGCGGCGGTCGTCGGCGGCACGACGGCGATGGGACAGATCGTGTTGCGCCCCTTCTCGGGATACCTGTTCTCGGGCCCCAGGATCAAGCTCCAGGACCCGCCGCGATCGGTTGGCGTCGGCGATTTCGACGGCGACGGCAAAGCGGATCTGGTCGTCAGCCGCACGGGTAGCCCACAGGGCATCGTGGAGCTCTTCAAGGTCGGAGACGACGGCCTCTACCACAGCGTTTCCGTGCGAGCCAGTCCCTCCTATGGCGCGATGGAAGTCGCCGATCTCAACCGGGACGGCCGTCTCGACGTGGCTGTCGCGCCAGAGAACGGATTCAGCTTGGCAACGCACCTGGGAAATGGCAACGGTACGTTCCAGACCAACATCAACACGCTCGGCGACTATCATGAGAAGAACACGAACAACGCTGCCGGGGACCTCAACCGCGACGCCGTGATGGACCTCGTCGTCGGGGGCCTGCCGCTCATCGGCCGCGGCGATGGATCGTTCGTGAGGAACTTCGGGACCGGTGGCTACTATTCGGGCGTCGCCCTCGGCGACGTCAACGGCGACGGCATTCTCGATTACGCGGGCGTGCGCGAAGACCCCCTTTTTGGGCCGTCCGCGTACTCGGTGTCGCTGGGCGTGGGTGACGGCACCTTCCTGGGCGGCACGTTTCAGTCGTTGTCCGGGCTTCCCCACGCCCTGGCCATCGCGGATTTCACCGGCGATGGAAATGCTGACCTCGTCGTGAGGCGACTATTCCCCCCCGAGCTGGTGCTCATCGAGGGTCATGGGGATGGGACGTTCGCCGATCCCACGCCATTCCCGCCAAGGTTCCAGACCTCGACCGGCCAGCGGTGCGTGCTCAGGGCGGCCGACCTGAACGCGGACGGGCGACCGGACTTGGTCACCTGTTGGTTCAGCGACATCACGGTGCTGCTCAATGAGGGCGGCGGCCAGTTCGGTCCGCAGCAGGCCTACGGGGTAGGCGATTCACCCGGTGACGTGCGGATCGCAGACCTCGATGCCGACGGGATCCCAGACGTAGTGACGGCGAATCGAAACACCGGTGGCGGGACGACCAGGGACCTGTCGATCCTCTACGGCTTGGGGGCCGGGTTGCTCGATTCGTATCAGGCCACCACTGCCGGCACGAGACCCACTTCGGTCGCGGTTGGCGATCTCGACGGCGACGGCCACCTCGACGTAGTCGTGGCCGACGACCGCCGCGGTTCCTTCGTTGCTTCGACGGTCAACGTCCTCCTCGGACGAGGCGACGGCACGCTGATGGCGCCGGTGGCATACCCACTCGGCGGCGCCTTGGCCGGATTCACGTCGGCTGCGCTGGCGGTCAAGCTGGCGGACGTCGATCGGGATGGCAAGCTCGACGTGTTGGCCGTCGTCGACAACTCGGTGGCGGTCTTCAGCGGTGTCGGCGACGGAACGCTCGCCAGCCCCGCCCTTTATCCGGTCGGAACGACGCCGAACGACCTGGTCGTCGCCGACCTCGACGGGGACGCGGCTCTCGACGTGCTCACCGTCAATCTAGGAAGTCAGGACGCTTCCTTGCTCTATGGCAGCGGCAACGGAACGTTGGCGACCGAGCAGCGCTTGCAGACAGGCGGGGCGTGGAATGCCGCCGTCGCCGACTTGAACGGAGATGGCAGGACCGATCTCGCTTTGACCGGTGGCAGCTCGGTGGCGCTGTTCCTCGGCCAAGGCGGACGCTCGTTCATCGCTGGAGCCGTCCTGCCGGTCGGCAGCTCCCCAACGAGTATCCGTCTCGGGGATCTCAACGGCGACGCCAAGATCGACATCGTCGCATCCAACAGCGACTCGGGCGACGTCTCGGTGCTTCTCGGCACCGGGGGCGGAGCTTTCGCTCCTCAGGTTCGGTACAGCGTGCGCTATGGTGGCACCCAGCTGTTTGGCAACAGCCTGGCGCTGGACCTCTTCGACGCCGACCGCGACGGCAAGCTCGACCTCGCCGTCACCAGCATCGACGACCGAACCGTATCGCTGTTTCTGGGCGCCGGTGATGGGACGCTCAAGGCGCCGCAAGTCTTCGGTGCCGGCCGTTGTCCCCAGCGCGTCGTGAGCGGCGACGTCAACGGCGATTCGCTACCTGAGTTGATCGTCACCAACGAGTGCGCGGGGACCGCGAACCTGAACATCCTGACGCATCGCTAGCGCAGCGACCCTGCTATGCTGTGAACGCTTCAACAACGGCCTCAGGCGACACCGGGCGACCATCGGAGGGTCACGATGCACCACGCGAGCTGGCGGACGCTCACACCAGCGCTCCTCCTCGGCCTATCGAGCATCGCCGCATCCGCGCAGACCGCGCCGCCAGCCACGGCTCCTCCGGCCGGCGTCGCCGATCCCACGGTGACCGCCGCCGACGTGGCGGCGAGCCCGCTGCAGGCAGTCGGCCCGCAGGCGGGCTTCGGCGACCTGCTGGTGCTCGGCACCGGCGCCAGGTTCCAGCTCGCCCAAGCGGCGGCCGACGACGTGCCGATCATCGACGGCACGCCGGTCACCGTGGCGCAGCTCGCCGGCCCGTGGCAGCCCGGCCGTCACGCCGTCGCGCTGCAGGCGCCGCCGCAGCCCGGCGGCGAGCCGGCGGTGCAGCCGCCGCTCCACTTCGTCTACGACCCCGGCCCGCCGACGATCCAGTGGGAGGTCGGCGACACGCACCTCCTCGACGCGCACGGCCTCGACCAGGACGTGCACCGCGACCGCCCGCCGCGGCACGTCATCCCCGAGCGCGACCGCCGCGTGAAGATCCTGTGGTCGCCCGACGGCCGCCGCTGGCTGCCGCTGCTGCCCAAGGACGCCCACACCGACGCCGGCGGCGCGCTCGCCGACTGGGTGACCGCCGCCGACCGGCCGCAGGTCTTCCTCTGGGCGCTCAGCAGCCGGGTGCTCGACAACGGCGCTCCGGTCGCGCCGCAGAAGCTGCAGCTGGTGCGCATCTGGGCGGGCGACGAGCTGTCCGCGGTGCGCGATCTGCGGCTGCGCGTGCTGCCCGGCACAGCGGGCGGTCATCGCCTCGAGATGGTGGCCACTGACCTCGTCGGCAACGCGACGACGGTGACCTGGCCGCTGGCGCACTGAACGTACGGAACCGCAGAGCGCGAACGGAGCCCCAAGAGCGCCGCAGGTCGGCCCCGCGGCGAGCCTGCGGCGCGGCGAGGAACCGACCATGAGCGAAGCTCCACGACTCTCGCCGCGCGCGGGGGCGAGCCCGCGACGCCGCCTGCTGCTCGCCGCCGCCTGGCTGGGGCTGCTCGCGCCGTGGGCGCCGTCGCGCGCCGCCGCGACGCCCGCCGAGGCGCCGGCGCCGACTCCCGCCGAGCTCAAGCAGCTGCCGCTCGAGATGCTGCTCGACGTCGCGGTGACCTCGGCGACGAAACGCCCGCAGGCCCTTTCCGAGACGGCGGCGGCGATCACCGTCGTCACCGCCGAGGACTTGCGCAGGAGCGGCGTGCGCAGCCTGCCCGAGGCGCTGCGCCTCGCCGCCGGCTTGCACGTGGCGCGCTTCGACAGCCGCACCTGGGCGATCAGCGCCCGCGGCTTCAACTCGCAGGCCGCCAACAAGCTGCTGGTGCTCATCGACGGCCGCAGCGTCTACACGCCGCTCTTCTCGGGCGTCTTCTGGGACGTGCAGAACCCGCTGCTCGAGGACGTCGAGCGCATCGAGGTGGTGCGCGGTCCCGGCGCCACGCTGTGGGGCGCCAACGCCGTCAACGGCGTCGTCAACGTCATCACCCGCCACTCGGCCGACACCCACGGTGACCTCGCCGTGCTCGCCGCCGGCGACGAGGAGCGCGCCTTCGCGGCCTTCCGCCACGGCGGCACCTTGGGCAAAGGAGGCAACGGCCACTATCGCGTCTACGCGCAGTACGACTACCGCGACGCGCTGGCGCGCACCGACGGCACCAGCGCCGACGATCCGCTGCGCATCGCGCAGGCCGGGTTTCGCAGCGACCGCACCGTCGCCTCCGGCGACCTGACGCTGCAGGGCGACGTCTACGGCGGCCGCATCGGCCACCGCGTCTTCGACGACACCGACGTCAGCGGCGGCAACGTGCTCGGCACCTGGTCGCGCCACATCCGGCGGGGCTCGGATTTCACGCTGCGCGCCTACGTCGACCACACGATGCGCGACGCGCCGTCGCAGTTCCGCGAGCGCCGCGACACGCTCGACCTCGACCTCCAGCACCGCTGGCTGCGCGGGCGGCACGACCTGCTGTGGGGCGGCGGCTACCGCAGCAGCGGCGACCGCGTGCGCAGCACGCCGGCCGTCGCCTGGGTCCCCGAGCGCGAGACCATCTCGGTGGCCAACGTCTTCGTGCAGGACCAGGTGCGGCTCGCCGACCGCTGGCGGTTGCAGCTCGGCCTGCGGCTCGAGGACCAGTCGACGGTCGACCCGGAAGTCCTGCCGGCGCTGACGCTGGCCTGGCAGCTCGCGCCCGAGCGCCTGCTCTGGGCCGGCGCCGGACGCGCCGTGCGGGCGCCGACGCGCATCGACCGCGACCTCCGCGTTCCCGGCGAAGGGACGCCGGTCTTCGTCGGCAACAAGGACTTCCAATCCGAGGAGGCGGTCGCCTACGAGCTCGGCTATCGGATGGCGGCGGGGCCGGCCGCCGTGCTCGAGGCCGTCGCGTTCTACAACGACTACGACTCGCTGCGCACGCAGGAGGCGCCGACGGCGTCGGGCGAGCCGGTGAAGCTCGGCAACCGCGGCAACGGGCACATCCGCGGCGCCGGGATTAGCGGCAGCTGGCAGGCGCTGCAGCGGCTGCGACTCTCCGGCTCGGCGACGGTGCTGCGCTCGCACTTCGGCGTCGACGCCGGCAGCCACGACTTCACCCGCGGGCGGGACGAGGCGAACGACCCGCACGACTACTCGTCGCTGCGGGCCGACGTCGACTTGCCGCGCGACTTCGAGCTCGACGGCTGGCTGCGGCACGTGGGTCGGCTGCCGAACCCCGCGGTGCCGGGGTATACGGAGCTCGACCTGCGTCTCGGTTGGCGGCGGCCGGGCGGCTGGGAGCTGGCGCTGGTGGGGCAGAACCTGTTGCACGAGAGCCATCCGGAGTTCGGCGCCGAAGTGACCCGCGACGAGGTGCAGCGCGGCGTCTTCGCGCAGGTGACGTGGAGGCACTGAGCAAGTTGTTCCGCCGCCTCGCCCTGCCGCTGCTGCTGCTCGCCGCGGCGTCGCCGCTCGCCGGCGACACGCCGGCGCGAGGCGCGCGCGAGTACGACCTCAAGGCGACGTTCCTCTTCCACTTCACGCACTTCGTCGAGTGGCCGGCGGCGGCGTTCGGCTCGGCGGACGCGCCCTTCCGGCTCTGCGTGATGTCGCCCGATCCGTTCGGCGGCGCGTTGCGGGAAGTGGTGGCGGGCGAGCGCGCCGGCGGCCGCGAGCTGGTGGTGAAGACGGTGGAGACCGCGGACGACGCCAAAGGCTGTCAGATCGTCTTCGTGCCCGACGAGCGCGACTCGGCGCTGGTGCGCGACCTGCCGGGCATGCGCGAAGGATTCGTGCTGGCTGTCGGCGAGCGCAACGACTTCCTCGACCGCGGCGGCATGGTGCGCTTCGACCTGCGGCAGGGGAAGATCCGGCTCAAGGTGTCGCGCCGCGCGCTGGGCAAGAGCCAGCTCCGCATGAGCTCGAAGCTGCTCGCCGTGGCCGACATGGAGTAGCGCCGTTGGCCGGCATGTCGCGCCTGCGGATCCGCGGCAAGCTCCTCGCCATCGTCATGGCGGCGACCGCCAGCGCGCTGGTGCTGGCCGGCGCGGTGCTGCTCGGCGCCGAGTGGCTGCGCGGCCGCCGCGAGCTGGTGCGCGACCTCGAGGCGCTGGCGACGATCGTCGCCGACCAGACCTCGGCGGCGCTCGCCTTCGAGGACCCCGGCAGCGCCGCCGAAGTGCTGCGCTCGCTGCGCTCGAAGCAGCACGTGGCGGCGGGCTGTGTCTACCGCCTCGACGGGCGGCGGTTCGCCAGCTACAGCGGCCGCGGCGAGATCGGCCGCTGCCCGGAGCGGGCGCCGCAGCTCGGCGGTACGACGAGCCTCACCGGCCAGCGGATCAGCGCCGGCGTCGCCGAGCAGTGGGTGCCGGTCATCGCCGGCGACCACCCCGTGGGCGTCGTCTTCCTGCGCAGCGATCTGCGCTACCTCGCGCGCGGACTGCGGCTGCAAGCCCTGGCGCTCGCCGGCGCGCTGCTGCTCGCCGGCCTCGCCGCCTTCCTCCTCTCGCTGCGCCTGCAGCGCATCATCGCGGCGCCGATCGAGGAGCTGGCCAACGCCGCGACGACGGTGAGCCAGGGCGACTACTCGGTGCGGGTCGCTCCGAAGAGCGAGGACGAGGTGGGCCAGCTCGGCGACAACTTCAACCGCATGCTGGCGCAGATCCAGCAGCGCGACGAGGCGCTGCTCGCGGCCAAGGGCGCCCTCGAGCTGCGCGTCGAGGAGCGCACGCGCGCGCTGGCCGAGGAGCTCCGCGAGCGCCGCCGCGCCGAGCTCGAGCTGGAGAAGAAGAACCGCGACCTCGAGGCCAGCAACCGCGAGCTCGACGACTTCGCCTACGTCGCCTCGCACGACTTGAAGGAGCCGCTGCGCGGCATCCACAACTACGCCGGCTTCCTGCTCGAGGACTACCAGGACCAGCTCGACGAGGCGGGCAGGGACAAGCTGCGAACGCTCATGCGCCTCACCGGCCGCATGGAGTCGCTCATCGACACCCTCCTCCACTACTCGCGCGTCGGCCGCGTCGACCTGGCGGTGAGCCAGGTGGACCTCGCCCAGGTGGTGGCGGAGCTGCTGGATTCGCTGCAACCGGCGCTGGCCGCGGCAGGGGCGCAGGTGCGCGTCGTCGGCCCGCTGCCGGTGGTGCGTGCCGACCGTGCCCGGGTGGACGAGGTGTTCCGCGACCTCATCGTCAATGGCGTCAAGTACAATGTCAGCGTAAACCCGACTGTGGAGATCGGAGCGCTGCCGCCGGGGACCCCGGCAGGCGGCGAAGCTCCGTCCCCGGAGGCGGGCCCGGTCTTCTTCGTGCGGGACAACGGGATCGGCATCCCGGAGAGGCATCAAGGGGTGATCTTCGACATCTTCAAGCGCCTCCACGGGCGCGACGCCTACGGCGGCGGCACCGGCGCCGGCCTCACCATCGTCAAGAAGGTAGTGGAACGGCACGGAGGTCGCATATGGCTCCAATCGGCCCCGGGAGAGGGCACGACCTTCTACTTCACGCTGCCGGGGCCTGCGGATGCCAACAGGCCAGGGAGGGAAGAGGGTGGCTGAGCGGGCACGGCCCATCCTGGTGGTCGAGGACAGCCCCGAGGACTTCGAGGCGACGCGGCGCGGACTGCAGCGCGGCGGCTTCTCGCACCCCTTGATCCACGTCGGCGACGGCGACGAAGCCCTCGATTACCTCTTCCGCCGCGGCCACTTCGCGCGCGACCGCTCGCCGCGGCCGCGCCTGATCCTGCTCGACTTGAACCTGCCGGGTACCGACGGCCGCGAGGTGCTCGCCAGCATCAAGGCCGACGACGACCTGCGGCAGATCCCGGTCGTCGTCTTCACCACCTCGCGCGACCATCGCGACATCGAGGCCTGCTACCGCGCCGGCGCCAACAGCTACGTGCAGAAGCCGGTGGACCTGCCCGAGTTCCGGCGCGCCCTCGACAGCGTCAAGAACTACTGGTTCGAGACGGTCGTGCTGCCGACCGAGTGAGCGCGCGCACCGATCATCCGCTGCGCGTCCTCGTCGTCGACGACAGCCCCGAGGACCGCGAGACCTACCGGCGCTTCCTGGCGGCCCTGACGCCGCCGCCGCTGGTGGAGGCCGCCGCCACCGCGGCCGAGGCGCTGCTGCGCGTCGAAGCCGGCTTCGACTGCCTGCTGCTCGACTACCAGCTCCCCGACGCCAACGGGCTCGAGGTGCTCTCCGATCTCGCGGCGCGGCCGCTGCCGCTGCCGGCGGTGATCCTGCTCACCGGCCGCGGTGACGAGGCGCTGGCGGTGGAGGCGATGAAGCGCGGCGCCCAGGACTACCTGGTCAAGGGGCGCATCACCGGCGAGACGTTGACGCGCGCCGTGCAGCACGCCGTCGAGAAGGTGGCGCTGCAAGCCGAGGTGCGCCGCGCCTACAGCCGGCTCGAAGACCTCGTGCGGCAGCGCACGCAGGAGCTCGAGCTCGCCAACGCCGAGCTGCGCCGCGAGATCGCCGAGCGCCAGCGCGCCGAGGACGCGCGCGCCGAGCTGCTGCTGCGCGAGCGCGAGGCGCGTCACCTCGCCGAGGCCGCCAACCGGTTGAAGGACGAGTTCCTCGCCACCCTCTCGCACGAGCTGCGCACGCCGCTCAACGCCATCCTCGGCTGGGCCGCCGTGCTCGCCAGCTCGCGCACGCCCGAGCAGGCCACCGTCGAGCGCGCCGCGGCGGTCATCGAGCGCAACGCGCGCGCCCAGGCGCAGCTGGTCTCCGACCTGCTCGACATGTCGGCGATCATCACCGGCAAGACGCGGCTCGAGGTGCAGCCGGTCGACGTGCCGGCGCTGCTCTCCACCGTCGCCGACACGGTGCGGCCGGCGGCCGTGGCGCGCCGCATCGACCTGCGCCTCGAAGTGCCGGGCGACCTGCCGCCGCTCGCCGCCGACCCGGCGCGCCTGCAGCAGATCGTCTGGAACCTGCTCGCCAACGCCGTGAAGTTCACCGGCGAGGGCGGCCACGTCGTCCTGCGCGCCTGGGAGAAGCACGGACGTCTCACCGTCGAGGTGAGCGACGACGGCGCCGGCATCCCGCCCGAGTTCCTCCCCTACGTCTTCGACCGCTTCCGCCAGCGCGACAGCTCGACGACGCGCGCGCACGGCGGGCTGGGGCTCGGTCTCGCCATCGTTCGCCACCTCGTCGAGGCCCACGGCGGCACCGTGGTGGCCGAGAGCGACGGCGATGGGCGCGGCGCCACCTTCCGCGTCGAGCTGCCGAGCCCACCCATCGAGGCCAGCGCCCCGCCGCCGGCGCCGGAAGCGCGCGGCGGGCTCGGCGCCCTCGCCGGCCTGCGCGTGCTGCTGGTCGAGGATGAGCTCGACTCCGGCGAGCTCTTCCGCCGCGTGCTCGAAGACGAAGGCGCCGACGTGGAGCTGGTCGAAAGCGCCGACGAGGCTTACGAGTCGATGACCGCAGCGCCGGCTGACGTGCTCATCTCCGACATCGGCCTTCCGGGCGAGGATGGTTACGCGCTACTGCGGCGAGTCCGCGAGCTGCCGCCCGACCGCGGCGGCAAGGTGCCGGCGGCGGCGCTCACCGCCTACGCCGGACCCGCGCACGTCGAGCGCGCCCTGCAGGCAGGCTTCGGCGTGCACCTAGCGAAGCCGGTGGCGCCGGAGGAGCTGGTGTCGGCCATCGCCTCGCTCGCCCACCGGCGGGCCGGCGACGCGGCGCCCGCGGCGACTCGCTGAGGGAGGAGTAGGATCCTCGGGCGGCGTCGCCGTTTCCAGCGGCAGCCCCACCCTCCATGCGCCTCGTCCTCGCCGACGACCATCGCCTCGTGCTGGAGGCGTTGCTGCTGCTGCTCCATCGCGAGGACGACCTCGAGGTGGTGGCGACCTGCGCCGACGGGCACGAGGCGCTGGCGGCGGTGCGCCGTCATCACCCCGACATCCTCGTCCTCGACCTCAGCATGCCGCACCTCGACGGCATCGGCGTGCTGCGTGAGCTGGCGTCGGCGAACGACGGCACGCGCGTCGTGGTGCTCACCGCCGGCGCCGACGAGCGTGAGCTGGTGGAGGCGATCCGGCTCGGCGCCCGCGGCGTGGTGCTCAAGGAGATGGCATCGCGGCTGCTCCTGCAGTGCCTGCGCAAGGTGCACGCGGGCGAGCAGTGGCTGGAGAAGCGCTCGGTGGCGGCGGCGCTCGAGAGCCTGATGCGGCGCGAGCGCGGCGCCGCGGAGATGCGCGGACTCCTGACGCCGCGCGAGCTCTCCGTCCTCCGCCTGCTCGCCAAGGGCCTGCGCAACCGCGAGATCGGCGAGCACCTCCACATCGGCGAGGGCACGGTCAAGACGCACCTGCACAACGTCTACCGCAAACTGAAAGTGGACGGCAGGCTGGCGCTGATGCGAGTGGCGCGGGAGAAAGGGCTGGCGTAGGGCGCGCCCGCGCGCCCTACGCCGAATGGGCAGGCCTACTTGAAGTTGCCGAAGTGGTCGATCGGGCAGGTGTCGCTCTCGTTGTTGAGCTCCATGGCAGCGCAGTCGAAGACATAGCCCGGGATGCCGTTGGTGAGCGCCGCTCCGGTGGCGTTGAAGGCGTTGAGCGCGCAGGCGACGCCGGTTCCCTGGTTGGCAGGGCCGCTGTAGATCCGCGGGTTGTCGAGCACGGTCTGCAGCGAGACGTCAGGGACGAGGTCCTGGCCGTACCAGGAGGTCGACACGAAGCCGTCGAAGAGGTCGAGGTTGCGGTCGTGCCCGACGAGCGCCCAGGCAGCATTGGTGGCGTTGCGCCAGAAGCCCGGCGAGCACCAGGCACCGTGCGTGAAGGGCCGGCAGCCATGGCTGACGACGAGTTGCGCGTTCTTCGCCTTGCCGTTGTACGTCCCGCTCACGGCGCCGGGAAGCGTGGCGGGGGCGTACCAGCCGCTGACGTACTTGAAGGTGCCGTTGCCGAACTTCGTCATCGCCGCCGTGCCCCATGGGCCGGTGATGTCGGCGGCGGAGGCGCCGGTGGCGGTGAGCACCCACAGCAGGTACGGACCGTCGACCTCGGCGCCGTTGGCGACGCCGCAGATCTCGGTCTGCAGGTCGTAGCCGCCAAAGCCGTCGGCAATCAGGCCCTGGCCGGTGTAGCTGGCGCCGTTGGCGTAGGCGAAGGCCGCGCCGGCGGCGAGCGCCAGCATCGCGGTGAGGAGCCCAACTCTCTTCGTCACTGGGTATCGCATGTCCTTCTCCTTTTCGGTGAGGCTGGGCCTGGCGCGCGGCCGCGCCGTGCTGTCTGAGCTGCCCGCCTCGGGATGCCGATCAGAGTAAGGACGTTCGCCTCGCGGCACCATTCAGCGAAGGATCGAATTCCGTCTACCGCGAAGGTGTAGACGGCTCTATCGATCGATATAGGCGCCGACCCGGTGACCGGGCTCCTTTCGACCGCCGTGGGGGCTGTGATAAAAGGTCGCAAACGGCCCGTAGGCCGTACCGCGCCGGCACTTTCCGGGCGACCCTCCACCCTTCCCCGCCGCCATCAGGAGCCCAGCGTCATGGCCGACCTGCAGCAGATTGCCAACCGCGCGGAGGAGTGCATATCGCTCGAGGACCGCTACGGCGCCCACAACTACCACCCGCTGCCGGTGGTCATCGCGCGCGCCGAGGGCTGCTGGGTATGGGACACCGACGGCAAGCAGTACATGGATTTCCTCGCCGCCTACTCGGACGTTGCCGCCTCGTGATGCGGGCGGGCGCTGCCGGCTCCGCTTCTGGTTGTTAGCGGGTCGCCGACGCGGGACCGCCGTTCGAGACCCGGTCTCGTTCCATCGCCTCACGGAGCTGGCGCCGGATCTGCTGCGCCCGCCGTTCACAAGTCATCGCCTTCGCCGGTTGACCGAGCTGGCGCAGCACGACCGCTCCGAGCTCGAGCGTCGCCACGAGATCGGGAAGGTTTGGCTGCTCCAGCCGGTCCCAGATCGCCAGGGCACGGGTCAGCGGCGGCTCCGCCTCGCGGTAACGGCCCTGCTTCTGGTAGAGGCTAGCCAGATTGGTGAGCGTGACGGCCAGATATGGATGGTCGGGCCCGAGGGCGGCCTCGCGGATTCGCAGCGACTCGGTGAACAGCCGCTCCGCCTCGGCGTAGCGGCCGGTTGCAGTACGCAGCAGCCCGATCTGGTTGAGACTGTTGGCGACGAGAGGATGGTCATAGCCGAGTACCTTGCGGCGCGTCACGAGTGCTTGCTGGAACATCGGCTCGGCCTCATCGTACCGACCCTCCTCGCGGAGAATCATGGCCAGGTTGTTCAGGCTGGTGGCGAAGTCGGGACTGTGTTCCCCCTGTAACTTGGCATCGAGCGCTAGCCCGCGGCGCGCGAAATCCTCGGCTTGTCGGTACTTTCCCTCCAAGCGGTACACCATAGCCAGATTGCTGAGGGTAGTCGCAACCCGCGGGTGCTCCGGGCCCATTACCTTGATGTTGACTGCTAGCGCCCGCTGGAACAGCGCTTCGGCCTTGGCGTACCTCCCGACCATGCGGTAAAGATCGGCCACGTTGTTGACGTTGGCGATGACGTCGGAGTGCTCGGGTCCTAGCGTCTTCTCCTGCCAGGCGATCATCTCCTCGAACAGCACCGCAGCCTGGTCGAGCTTGCCCTCGTCCCGATAGAGGACCGCCAGATTGCTCAGAGCGTGCACCACCATGTCGTCACTAGCCCCTCTCCAGATCCGCGCCGCCTCCTTGAGATCGGCCTCGGCCTGCCGGTAGCGGCCCTGGTTCAACCGCAGCAAACCAAGCTCGTTGAGACTGTCCGCCACGTCGGGGTGAGTGCGGCCCAGGAGCCGCGAACGGATGGCTAGGGCCTTGAGATGGAGCGCCTCCGCCTCGGGATACCGCCCTCGCAGCCGCTGCAGCTCCGCCATCTCGTTGACGATCCCGGCCGACTGCGCGTCGTCCCGGCCCAGCTTGGCCTCGCGAATTGCCAGCGCCTTGGCGAGCAATGGTTCGGCGCTGTCGTATAGGCCTAGCTGCTTGTAGACGACTCCCATCGTGCTCATCAAGGTGGCCCTCATACCGGGCTCGTCTTGGAGCTCGGCGTTGATCCTGCGCGAGCCGGCGTCCAGGATCTCCCGCGCGGTGATCGTGTTTCCTCGCGCTTTGTCGGGCTCAGAGGTCTCGAAAAGGCCAACCATGAAGTTCCTTACTCGATTCGCGGTCCGGGCCTCACGGCTCGCTCGCCGCGCCTCCTCGCGTGCGAGATCCTCCGCCCTGCGCGCGCGCATTAGGCCGAGGCCCGCACCAACCACGCCGCCGACGAGCGCCAGCGCGACCATAGCTGCCGCTGCCATTCCCGGTCGGTGGCGGCGCAGGAACTTGTTGAGCCTGTATGCGGTGGTAGATGGACCGGCAAGCACGGGCTCGTCCTGGAGGTGCCTGCTGACGTCGATCGCCAGTTCGGAGACCGATGCATATCGGTTTGCGCGATCCGATTGTGTGGCCTTGGCAACGATCCAATCTAGGTCACCACGCAGCCGCCGCTCCAAGGCCCGCATACAAGTGGAACGTGCTTTAGCCCGTGCGGCTGCTGCCCCTTCAGGGAGTTTGAGGATAGCCACACTCGGCGCTAACGGTGCGCTGCCGCGCTCACCCCTAGGCAGTTCTCCCACCAACAGCACATGGAGCAATACCCCGAGCGAATACAGGTCGGTGCGAGTGTCGACCGGCTCGCCTTGCCATTGCTCAGGGCTCATGTAGCCAGGGGTGCCAATTCCGGTGCCCGAGGGCGCGCGCCCCCACGAATCGAGTGCGCTGGCGATGCCAAAGTCGATGATCTTGGGGACCGGCTTGCCGTCCCGCAAGGCTACAAGTACATTGGCGGGCTTGAGATCCTGATGGACGATCCCCTTCTGGTGAGCGTGCTGCACACCCTCGCAGACCTTGATGAAAAGCATAAGCCGCTGGCGCAGATCCGCCCGGTGGGCATCGCAGTAGTCGGTGATCGGTTCACCGTCGATAAGCTCCATTGCGAAATATGGCCGCCCATCGACGTTTGTGCCGGCGTCGAAGACGTGGGAGATCGTGGGGTGGTTCATCAGAGCCAGGGCCTGGCGCTCGCCGTCGAACCGCGCTACGATCCGCGCGCTGTCGAGGCCCTGGCGTACCAGCTTGAGCGCCACTCGACGCTGTAGCGGCAAGTCCTGCTCTGCCTCATAGACCTCCCCCATTCCGCCGAACTCGATCTCCCGAATGATGCGATAGGGCCCCACTCGCTGGCCCTCCAGCGAAGTGGCTACCCCCTCCGGCGAATCCCCGCCCGTAACGTGGGAAAGGTAGAGCAGCGCTTCGTCGGCGAGACCTCTATCAGTTCCCGCCGCTTCTCTGACGATGCGGGTCTGCTCCTCAGTAGGCGCCGCCAGGGCGTCATCGATAAGGGCTTTGATCTGCTGCCAGCGCCGCGCATCCATCGAACTCACCCCTTTCCGAAACCCGCCTTCCCCTAGAAGATCGGTCCGGAGCGACAAACAGGATCATCGGCGCAGCGGCTCGACCTGCGGCGCGAGCGCGCATCGCAGCCACGCCTTGGCGGTCTGCAGCTCGCGTTTCACCTTCATCTCATTGAGCTTCAGCCGGGCAGCGATCTCCTTGCGGGTCATCCCCGCGAAGAAGTGCAGGTTGACGATGTAAGCCTGTTGCGGATCGAGCGCCTCCAGCCGCGAGAGAGCCTCATGGAGCTCCTCAAGCTCGATGTCCACAACGCCCTGCCCCGCCATGTGCTCGCCCAAGGGGACCCGCAGCGCGTCCGGAAACCGATTCCCAGCGATCCTTTGCCGAAGGTGGTCAGTCACGATCCACGTCATCACGCGCCGGACAAGATTGAAGAAGTGCTCACGGTTACTGACTTCCAGGCCGACGCCGCGCACCAGCCTCAGGTAGACCTCGTGAACAAGAGACGTAGGTTGCAGCGTGTGGCCTGGCCGCCTGCCGCTCAGCGCGCGCCGCGCTTGAAGTCGCAGCTCAGCGTAGACGATGGCGAACAGTTCATCGAGGGCCTCGCCCCTTCCCCCGCTCCAGTCCCGGAGCAGCTCGGTAACCGTCTTGGTGTCCGCCTTAGGAGTGTCTACGGTAGGCATGATTACCCATTCTACATCAACACCACTTTCGCGCGAACTCAGCGCGTGACCCATTTTCAACGCGCCAGCCGAATAGTCAAGTAGAGCATCACAGATGAGCAACCTTCCAAGACCCACGCAGAAAGGAGTAACCCGATGTTCCTCGTCCGATCCTCGATGAACGCGACTGCCGCATTCCTCATCGCCCTGATGCTGCAGCTCGTATCGTTTCCGACAGCCGCTGCGGCACAGTGGCATCCGAACGTTCCGGATCGGAAAAGCGACCACCAAGTGGTGACCTACGTCGTGGTTGCAGGCCTCGCGACCGGCGTGTTGATCGCCTGGCAAAAATACAACAAAAAGCGCCGCGAGCGACCCACTCTGGATTCCACGGCCGACGGTGGAGCATCCGCGGACGCCTTCGGTGACATAGCGACTGGGAAGATGGTACGGGCCAGAGACAAGGCTAAGCTGCACAAACTGTTCTCTGGGCTCGGCGAGCCACGGCTGATGCTCGGCTGGGATCCCCAGCAAAAGTGCTCTCACGTTGGCGTCCGCTGGTCGTTCTAGCGTCGCAACGCAGTGTTGAAGGCCCAATGGAATGCCATGGCTGTCACGCCGAACCGGCGCTGACGGCCCGGAGGAGCCAAGATGAACTCCCACCTGTCTGTAAGAACCTCGAACGGCATACGCGTCACCGCCTCTACGCCAATCGTTAATGGCGCCCGTAGGAGTTCGGACTGGCGAAGGGCTCACCTTCTGGCGCTGACCGCCATTCTCACTGCCATCGCCAGCGCCGGAGTCGCCGTCGCGCAAAACAACCCTTCATTTCCGGACACCGTAGAAGCCCCCTATCGGCGCCACCTCAACTTGATGTTGAGCTTGGGCTACGGTCTTTCGTACAACCGCGGGATGCTTGCGGCTGGCTGGCCGGTCGAGGTTCCCGCGGACGTCGAGGCCCTAGGGATGAAAACCTCGACCAACCTTTTCGACATGCGTCTTTCGGGAGCGTATGCGCTGCGCGAAAATGTCGACCTCATCTTCGCGCTCCCGTTGGGTATCGTGCAGCTCACCGCGCCACCCGGCCGGTTGCCCGGCCTCGTCGCTGATGACTTCAAGCTCGCGGTTGGTGAACCGGCTGTCGGATTGGCAAGTGAGCTGCTGCGGGAGGCCGTCCGACGCCCCGCTGTCACCGTTTCGGCAATCGTGGATATGGCCAATGCAGAATACACGTCGCTCGGTGACGGCCGATACAACGTGACGACAAGCGCTAGTCTCGGCAAGACGGTTCGCAGGAGAATCTTGCTGTCGGGCTCCGGTGGGCTAACGCGCAACCTCGCCCGCGGTCCTGCAGCGGCGAGCATGACGAGCTTTGCAGGTACCGGTATTGGCTTTCTCTCGCCGCGAGGCCGTTTCCGCATGGAGGCGGAGGTGACAGCCCTGAGATCTTCCGCTGTAGGCTCCTCGCATGGGTCCACTACCGCTGACGAGCGCGGCCGAAACAGCTATGCCCTGACGTTAGGGCTCGAGGAGGCGGGCAGCCGCAAGTCTGCTCAAGTCTACTTTTATGCCCCCGATGGTCAAGTCGGTTTCAAGAGTGACACCCTCGGCATGACCCTGTCTTTCCCGCTCTGGCCCAGGCAGCCGGTGGTTGCGCCGCGGCCCGACTAACCCTGTTCCAAACCACTGAACCTTTGTTGACGATTTAGAAGGAGTAACCACATGAAAATACTGCGAGCCATTCCACTTCTGTTTTTGTTCGCGACGCTCGCTTGGAGCCGGGGCGCTGCCCTCGAGACGCCAACCGAGGCTTGCGGGGATGCTTCCACAATAGCAGTGAAGAGTCAGGCATCAAGTCACGGTCTTTTATCACAACTGCCAGCCGAGACAATGGCATCGGTTGCTGAGCCTACGGGCATGCCAAGCGTCGGGGCGGAGGGAATGATCGCCGAGAATCCGGGGGCGAGCTCTGCTAGCTCCGAGACCACGAAGATTCGCTCTGACTCCGCGACGCCGCGAGACTGTCTCAAGCAGTTGGAGGCTACGGGATTCAATCTCCAGAAGAGGCAATTGGATATCGGATCCATGAACGTTCTCAAGGGACTGATTGATCTCAAGGAACTGCAAGGGGCGGCATCCTGTGTATCAACTGAAACTGCCGAAGCATTTGGGAGCTTCGTGGGAGGCGTCAATCAGGCGACTGAACAGGCTACGCAAGCAGCGGGCGAGGCCGAAACCCCGCCACGATGGAACGACGAGGACCGACCCCACCCTAAGCGCTAGACCCCGCATTCTCTTGCCGACATTAGAGAGCGCCCAATGAAACGTGGAATCAGGACTCTTTGCGCGATCGTCCTCGTTGGTCTGGGGACTAGTCAACTGGCCGCTTTGGCGTTGTTCGATGATTTCGTCCCGGCCCACGTCGCCGGCGCCTGGAAGGGCCATCCGAAGGAACCCTTGAGCGAAGTCGCCGTCTCGCTTCGAAACCTACAGCGCCAGGCGCAGGCCAGCGCGCGACCGGGATTACTGACCCTTGGCGATCTGACGGACATCACTGGGGTAACGGCAGACTTGGCAAATAGTGACGTGCTCATACTCGGGACCCGCGGTGACCTCTCGGTGGAACCGCTACTGCTCGAGGACCTAGTCACTGCGCTCCGCGTCGGTGAATTGCTGTATATGTCCTTGGACCCCGTTTCAGGGTCCAAGTATCACCAACTTAGGTACGGCCCTCCGGCGCTGGCCGGCACGGGGTTTCTCGCCGGCCTAGTCCGGGCCGATTACTTCACAAAATCAATGGCGGTTGGGCAAACTGACTCTCCCGTCCCTCCCCCGCGGGCGGTTTCGTCCCTCTACTCGTGTCGCGAGGAGGCTTCTGAAGAGCCTACGCGCCAAAACAACCTGTTTTTCCAGCCACAGGTTACGTGGAAGCGCTCCGTGGATGGCAGAACGCTGCGCATAGCAAGCTTCGTTGTTTCGCTCACAGCCGGCGACGACACCGGAGGCATTCACCGCGACTTCGCGGCGGGGTTCAATGCTCACCAGGCTGAGATCTTGGCGATGCATCCCCGAGTCTTCAAGAACCTGCGCAATCTTTTCAAGCTCCATCAGGTCTCACAGCTCTTGTACTCGCTGGCCGCCTCGGGGTCCGTCATCGACATGACCTACTGGCTGCGGGACTACCACATCGTCGCTAGGCCCATCCCGAGCAGATTCCCGGAGTTCCCCATCAGGCGCTTCGCTACCTACTGCAAGAGCCCGAACGGAACGCGGGAACGGCTCCTCGACATCCGCGGCGGAATGCTGTCTCGATGGACAGACGATGTGCCGGGGCTCGCAACGAGGCGATCCCTCTACTATGCCGATGACTCAAGCCTGCTTGCGCTCCGTCCCGACATGAGTTTCATGTACGAGCGGTGGCGCGGTTCTGGCGAGGTCTCAAGCCAACGCGGAACCTACTCATGGGGCGCCTACGACACTCTTAGCCTAGTCGCCGAGTCTGGAGCAAAAACGGTCCTCACTCGTCAGCCGTCTGGCCTAGTAGAGAGCCCGGGCACTCTCCTAGCTGATGTCTTCGCTTCGGCCGTTGGGAATCCGCAGACAAACCTGCGTATCCGCGACTTAGAGTTCCGCGCCTCAGGCCAGCGCGCGCGAGGACAATGGGGACTCGCCCGCGAGACGCAAGCGGAGGTCGAGCGCCTCAGTCAGCGGCACGATCAAGCGATTAGTGGCATCGATTTCCAGCGCGTCACCACCGCGCTAGACAGGCTCTGGAAATACAGTCACTGAAGGCTGCGCTAGCCTCGTGTCTGGGCCGCAAACGCCATGTGATAAGAACGCTGCCTGCATTGACGTAGCCGCACCACAGCAGCCGTTTCAAGGAGACCGTCATGACCCAGGCCGTGGCTCAGCAGACCACCTCCCGCGCCGAGGAGTGCATCGCCCTCGAGGACCGCTACGGCGCCCACAACTACCACCCGCTGCCGGTGGTCATCGCGCGCGCCGAGGGCTGCTGGGTATGGGACACCGACGGCAAGCAATACATGGACTTCCTCGCCGCCTACTCGGCGGTGAACCAGGGGCACTGCCACCCGCGCATCCTCGCCGCGCTGCAGGAGCAGGCGAAGAACGTCACGCTCACCTCGCGCGCTTTCCGCAACGACCAGCTGGGGCCGCTCTACGAGCAGCTCTCGAAGCTCTCCGGCTACGCCAAGGCGCTGCCGATGAACACCGGCGCCGAAGCAGTCGAGACGGCGATCAAGGCGGCGCGCAAGTGGGCCTACACCGTCAAGGGCGTGCCCGAGGGGCAGGCCGAGATCCTCGTCTTCGCTAACAACTTCCACGGCCGTACGACGACGATCGTCGGCTTCTCCACCGAGGCGCAGTACCGCGACGGCTTCGGGCCCTTCACGCCCGGCTTCACGGTGCTGCCCTACGGCGACGCCGATGCGGTGGCGGCGGCGATGAACCCCAACGTCGCCGCGGTGCTCGTCGAACCGATCCAGGGCGAGGGCGGCATCATCATCCCGCCGGCGGGCTACCTGAAGCGGTTGCGCGAGCTCACCCGCGAGCACCGCGCGCTGCTCGTCGTCGACGAGATCCAGTCGGGCCTCGGCCGCACCGGCAAGATGTTCGCCTTCGAGCACGAGGGCATCCGCCCCGACGTGGTGATCATCGGCAAGGCGCTCTCGGGTGGCTTCTACCCGGTTTCAGCGATTCTTGCGGATGACGAGGTGATGGGCGTCTTCAGGCCCGGCGACCACGGCTCGACCTACGGCGGCAACCCGCTGGCGGCGGCGGTGGCGCGGGCGGCGCTGTCCGCACTGGTCGATGACGGAATGGTCGAGAACTCGGCGCGGCTGGGCGATTACTTCCTGGCGCGGCTGCGCGAGATCGACTCGCCGTGGATCAAAGAGGTGCGCGGCAAAGGGTTGTGGATCGGCATCGAGCTGCGCCCCGAGGCGGGCGGCGCGCGCCGCTTCTGCGAGGCGCTCATGCGCGAGGGACTGCTGTGCAAGGAGACCCACGACCACGTCATCCGCATCGCGCCGCCGCTGGTGATCGACCGCGCCGGCATCGACTGGGCGATGGAGCGGCTGGCGCAGGTGCTGGCGGCTTGAGGCGGAACGCGCTCGCACTCGTTCTGCTCGGCGCCGCGGCGCTGACCGGCGGGGTCGGCTGCGGCCGGGAGAAGATGGCGCCCGCCGACGCCATCTACTCGACGCGCGGCCAGGTGGTCGAGATGCCGGGCGACAGCAACGGCGAGCTGTCGGTGCACCACGAGACGGTGGCCGACTTCCGCGATCGCGACGGCAAGCCCTCGCACATGGACAGCATGAGCATGCCCTTCGC
Source organism: Thermoanaerobaculia bacterium (assembly GCA_036005845.1). Lineage (GTDB taxonomy): Bacteria > Acidobacteriota > Thermoanaerobaculia > Multivoradales > JAIOJS01 > DASYQD01. The sequence goes on from DASYQD010000001.1 coordinate 21,407, forward strand.
GGTGGCGCCCGAGGTGTCGCTCGCCGGCATCGCGCCGGGCGACAAGGTGGCGATGACCTTCGAGGTGCGCTGGGACAGTCTGCCCACGTTGCGCGTCATCAAGCTGAGCGAGCTTCCGGAGAGCACGGCGTTGAACCTCGGGGGCCCGACGTTGGAATTCGTCGCGCCTTTGGGCAGCAGCAAGCCAGTGCCGTCGCCCACGCCGACGACGCCACCGGCGAATCGCCCGGCCGGCGACGCCGGCAGCGCGCCGCCCAGCTCGACGATCTAAGCTCGCCGCGACGAGGTCGCCGAGGCGCATGCCGATCTACGAGTTCTACTGCAGCGCCTGCCACATGCTGCTCAACTTCTTCTCGGCGAAGATCGACACCGCGGCGCGCCCGGCCTGCCCTCGCTGTGGCCGCCCCGAGCTCGAGCGCCGTCCTGCCCGCTTCGCGACGTTGAAGCGGAGCGGCTCCGCGGCCGAGGGTGAGGACGAAGGCGAGGAGGACAATCCCTTCCCCGGCCTCGACGAAGATCGCCTCGAGCGCGCCATGGAGTCGATGTCGGGCGAGCTCCAAGGCATCGGCGACGAAGAGGACCCGCGCCAGATGGCGCGCTTCTTCCGCCGCTTCGGCGAAGCCGCCGGCATGCGCATGGGCCCGCGCATGGAGGAGATGCTCCGCCGCCTCGACAAGGGCGAGGACGTGGAAGCCCTCGAGGACGAGATGGGCGATGTCGGCGAAGGCGAAGAGGGCGAGCTCGACGAATGGTTCCAGCTCAAGGAATCCGCGAAGCGCCTGCGCCAACGGCGCCCGCGTCTCGACGACACGCTGTACTTCCTCTAGCGCTCGCAGCGGCGCAAGCGAGGCCAGCGAAAGAATCGCGTAGCCACCGCGTTCTTCTCGGCGGTGAACGCTTCGCTTGCCATCGAGACGCGCGGGCTCGCCCGCCGCTTCCCCGGAGGCCACGGCGTGCATGGCCTCGACCTTGCCGTGCCGGCGGGCGCCGTGTATGGCTTTCTCGGCCCCAACGGCGCGGGCAAAACGACGACCATCCGGCTGCTCCTCTCGCTTCTGCGGCCCGATGCCGGAACGATCGCCGTGTTCGGCCGTCCGCTCGATCGCGGCAACCGCGCCGCGCTCGCCGGTATCGGGGCACTGGTGGAGAGTCCGTCGCTCTACGGCCATCTCACCGGCCGCGAAAACCTGGAGGTGACGCGGCGTCTGGTCGGTGCGCCGCGGCCGCGCGTCGACGCAGTGCTGCGGCTGGTCGAGCTGGCGGGAGACGCCGACCGTCTCGTGCGCACCTACTCGCTGGGCATGCGGCAGCGGCTCGCGCTGGCGCTCGCGCTGCTCGGCGAGCCGCGGTTGCTCGTGCTCGACGAGCCCACCAACGGTCTCGACCCTGCCGGCATCCAGGACTTCCGCGCGCTGCTGCGCCGGCTGACCGCCGAACAGGGGGTCACCGTCTTCCTCTCCAGCCACCTCCTTCCCGAGGTCGAGCAGGTGGCCACCCACCTCGGCGTGCTCGACGCCGGCAGGCTGCTCTTCCAGGGCACGCTCGCCGAGCTGCGACGCCGCGCGCCGGCGCGTCTGCACGTCGACTGCGACGACCCGGCGCGCGCCGCCGCGACGTTGCGTGCCGCCGGCGAGCAAGTGCTGGCCGACGGCGACGGCGGTCTGTCAGTCGCCGTCGCCCAACGCAGGGCAGCCGAGCTCAATCGGCTGCTGGTGGAAAGCGGCGTCGGCGTGTCGCGCCTGGCGTCCGACGACGCGTCGCTCGAGTCGCTCTTCCTGGCGCTGACGCGCCGCGAGGAGACGCGCGCATGAGCGCGTTTCTACGCGCGTGCGGGCGAACGCTCGACGCCGAGCGGCTGAAGCTGCGGCGCACGCTGGCGTTGCGCATGAGCATCGTGACGCCGGCGGTGGTCGTCGCCCTCTGCGTGCTGCAGCTCGGCTTCGGCAAGACGCACCCTGGCAGCGACGACCCGCAGGCCGCGTGGCGCGCCTTCGCCGGCGCCTCCTTCGCTCTGTGGGCGTTCCTGATGATGCCGCTCTTCGTCACGCTCGAAGCGGCGCTGCTCGCCGGGATCGAGCACGCGGACCGGCAGTGGAAGCACCTGTTGGCGCTGCCGCTGCCGCGCGCGGCGCACTACCTCGCCAAGTGGGCGGCGCTGCTCGCGCTGCTGCTCGGCGCCTCGCTGGCCTTCGTCGTCCTCATCGCCTTTGGTGGATGGGTGCTGGCGCACGCGCAGCCGCAGAGCGGCCTCGCGGGCTGGCCGCCGTGGACGTGGTTGCTGAGGCGCTGCCTGGGCATGGTGGCCGCCGGTCTGCTCATGGCCGCCATCCAATTGTGGGTATCGATCCGCTGGAGCAGCTTCACCGTCGCCGTCGCGGCCGGCATGGGCGCGACCGTCGCCGGCTTCATGATCGGCCAATCGCGCTTCGGCCACTGGTATCCCTGGTCATTGCCGGTGCAGCTCTTCGCGCGCCACGGTCATCCCACCTTCGCGCTCGCCGCGAGCGCCCTCGGTGCAACGCTCGTACTGGCGCTCTCGACCTGGGACTTCGCGCGCCGCGACCTCGAGTAGCGGCGGCTCCGCGCTCAGCGGAACTCGGGCAGCGCCGAGAGCTGTGCACCGGGCGGCGCCGACAGCGCGACCGCCTGTGTCGCGCCTTCGGGCCAGCGCACCATCGCGGCGGCAACGACGCCGCCGGTGAGCGCGGCAAGCGCGGCTCCGGGGACCGCCGCGATCTCGCCTGGGTGCGCGGTGATCGGACGCCACTCGGTGGCGCCGTCGGCGCGCAGCTCGGTACCCTCCGGTACGCCGGCGAGCACCACCAGCATCACGTCGGGCTCGGGCGACCAGCCTTCGGCGGGCGAGGCGACGCCCACCGCGAACGCGTTGGGCGCCAGGCCGAAGTAGTCGGCGAGCGCCGCCAACAGGTGGATGCCCACCTCGACGAGACCGTCGGCGTCGGTGGCGCCGTGCCCTTCCACGCGCACGGCACCCTCCTCGCGCAACGCGTCGCCCACCAGCGTCACCGCCTCCCGGCGGCCGGCGACGCCGCCGGCGAGGAACTTGCGCAGGTCGACGCGCGGCAGCTTGCGCACGGCGGCGCCCGCGGTCACGGCGCGGCGCCTCCGGCGCCGCCGCGCAGCAGGCTCTCGAGCTCGTCGGGGTGCGCGCTGCGGATGCGCGCCTCCTCGACGTCGACGATACCGGCGCGCACCAGGCGCACCAGCGACTCCTCGAGCGACACCATGCCGTGGCGCTTGCCGAGCGTCACCTCGTTGTAGAGCCGCTGCAGGTGCTGGTTGCGGATGTGGTTGCGCACCGCGTACGTGGCGGTGAGCACCTCCACCGCCGGCACGCGGCCGGCGCGATCGCGGCGCGGCACGAGCTGCTGGGCGACGATGGCGTGCAGCGAGAGCGCCAATTGTTGGCGGATCTGCGACTGCTGGTCGCTGGGGAAGACGTCGACGATGCGGTGCACCGCCTGCACGACGTCGTTGGTGTGCAGCGTGGCGAGGATGAGGTGGCCGGTCTCGGCGGCGGTGAGCGCCGTCGCCACCGTCTCGAGGTCGCGCATCTCCCCCACCAGGATGACGTCGGGGTCCTGACGCAGGCCCGCGCGCAGCGCGGCGGCGAAGGACGGCGCGTCAGTGCCCACCTCGACCTGCTCCACGAGGCACTGGCGGCTCGTGTGCTCGTACTCGATGGGGTCTTCGATGGTGATGACGTGCGCGGCGCGCGTGCGGTTGAGGTGGCCGACGAGGGCGGCGAGGGTCGACGACTTGCCGGCGCCGGTAGGGCCGCAGACGAGCACCAGCCCGCGGGTGGGCGTCACCAGGTCGGTGAGCGACGCCGGCAGGTTGAGCTCCTCGAGCGTCGGCACCCGCCGCGGCAGCGCGCGCAGCGCCGCCGCCATCACGCCGCGCTGGCGGTGGAGGTTGACGCGGAAGCGCCAGCCGCCTTCGCCGCTCGCGCCCGCGCCGCCGGCGGCGTCGACGCCGTCGAGGCGAAGCGTGAAGTCCACCGTGCCTTCGTCGCGCAACGCGCGCCGCTGGCGCGCGCCGAGGTGCGGCTCGAGCAGCTCTTCGACCGCGCCGGCGGCGACGACCGTCGATGGCAGCGACGTCAAGCGTCCGTCGACGCGGATCGCCGGCGGCGACCCCGGCACCAGCAGGAGATCGCTGGCGCCGCGCCGCACCGCCTCACCGAGCAACGCCTCCAGCGGATCGCCGCTGCGCAACGCCGGCGTCGCGCTGTCGAGCGGCGCGACCGGCGCCAACGAATCGCCGCCGAGCTCGCGCCCCCAATCGCGGTCGAAGTCCGGCTCGCCGGCGCCCGTTTCGTCCTCGACCTCGGCGGGAGCCGCGGCGCCGCCCTCGTTGAGCGCCTGCACCAGCCGCTCGAGCTCGGGATCGGGGTTGAGCTTCCGCGTCACGCCGCCCCCTCCGCCAGCGCGCGGCGCCGCAGCCGCGCCTCGAGCAGCACCAACGCCGGCACGCCGAGCACCAGCACGACCACGTAGTGGAGGCCGCGATAGAGCAGCGTCGCCGCCGCGGCGTCGAGCTTGCTCACCTCCATCGCCGAGAGCGCCAGCACCATCGCCGCCTCCGTCGTGCCGACGCCGCCGGGCGTGCCGGTGAAGCCGCCGGCAACCACGCCCACCGTCACCGCGAGCCACGCCGTCAACGGGTCGACAGGACGGCCGAGGGCGCGGAAGAAAGCCCACAGCGCCAGCGAGTTGAGCACCACGAAGACGACGCCGAGCAGCAGCGCGACGCGGCGCAGCCAGCGTTCGCGCAGCAGCCGCTCGACGGCTCGCAACGCGTCGCGCGCGTGGGCGTGGATCGCTTGCAGCCGACCCTCCTTGCGGGCGCCCTCGACGTCGCCGCCGGCGAGGCGGTCCTCGAGCCAGCCGCCGATGCGCTCGACGCGCGCCGCGTCGAGGCCGCGCAGCCAGTACGAGACCGCCAAGGCGCCGGCGACGACCACCGCCGCCAGTGCCACGGCGAGGCCGGCGCGGCCGAACCAGAGCGCCAGCGCGATCGCCGCCATCGCGCCGCTGATCGCCAGCACCGTCTGATGTGCCACCTGATCGAACAGCACGACACCGTATACGCGCCCGAAGGCGCGCTCGCCCGTTCCAGCGCCGTGGCGCGCCCGCAACAGGCCGCCGACCACCGGCGCCGTCGGCGTGAAGCCGTTGGCGGCCACCGCGCCGACGACGGTGAAGAAGCTGTGCAGCCAGCTCGGCAGCGGTGTCAGATGCTCGAGAGAGTGCAGCGCCAGCCGCCACCGCAGCGTCCAAACGAGGTAGCGGCCGACCAGCAACGCCACGCCGAGCAGCGTGTAGCGCAGGTCCGCGGCGGCGATCAAGCGCCCCAGCTCGCGCCAGCTCAGCGCCGCGACGGCGCGCCAGAGCAGGACCGCCACCAGGCCGGCGACGACGACCTGCGCGAGACGCCCGACGAGCCGGCCGACGCTGCCTCTGGGGCGGGGCCGTCGAGGCGCGGACGACGCCTCGCTGCTCACGCCGCGAGCATACCAGCGCGTGGCGGTGCGTCCGGTCGCGGTGGCGGGTGCTCGCAGCATCGCGCATGGGTACCGTGCACGCTCCATGCAGCCGTCACATGCGCGGCGATAGAGTCACCCTCGATGCGCCGGCTGGCACCGCTGATGGCGGCCCTGCTCTGGCTCCAGGCGGCGCCTCCCGCACCCGCCTCGCGCTTTCCGAACGTCCTCCTCATCACGGTCGACACGCTGCGTGCCGACCGCGTGTCGAGCTACGGCTACGCGCGGCCGACGACGCCCAACATCGACAGGCTGCTGGCGCGCGGCGTTCGCTTTGCGCAGGCGCGCACGGTCGAGCCGCTCACCACGCCGGCGCTGGCCTCGCTGCTCACCTCGCGCTATCCGCACGAGCACGGCGCCACCCGCAACGGCATGCGACTGCGCGCCGGGCTGCCGTCGCTTGCCCGCGTGCTCGGCCAGCGCGGCTTCGAGACCGCCGCCTTCGTCGGCAACTGGACGCTGCGCGACGCGATCTCCGGCCTCGGCGAGCACTTCCACACCTATCGCCAGATCGCCAGCCGCAAGCGCTGGCTGGTGTTGAAGGGCGAGGCGACGGGCGACGACCTCACGGCGGCGGCGCTCGAGTGGCTGGGAGCGCTGCGGCGCGAGAGCCGCGACCGTCCGTTCCTGCTCTGGGTCCACTACGTCGAACCGCACGCGCCCTACCGGACGCAGAGCGCCTTCACCGGCGCGCTCGGCTACGGCAGCCGCGACCTGGCGCCCGGCGAGCGCTACGACACCGAGATCGCCTTCGCCGACCACGCCATCGGCGAGCTGCTCGCCGGTGTGGCGAAGCTCGCCCGCAGCGAAGACACCATCGTCGCCTTCGCCGGCGACCACGGCGAGAGCCTCGGCGAGCACGGCTACTGGGGCCACGGCCGCCACCTCTACGAGAACAACCTGCGCGTGCCGATGGGCATCACATGGGAGGGCAAGCTGCAGCCGGCGGTGGTCGCGGCGCCGGCGACGCTGCTCGACCTGGCGCCGACGGTGCTCGGGCTGATCGGCTACCCCGCCCTGCGCGAGCCGCGCGGCTTCGACTGGACGCCGGTGCTGCGCGGCGGAGCGTCACCGCCCCACCGCGCCGCCTACTTCCAGGCCCACAAGGGCGCCGTGCAGTCGGTGGAGGACGCGCGCCGCGCGCGCCGCCGCGGCCTGCTGGAAGTGGCGTTGATGATCGGCGACCGCAAGGAGGTGCTGCGCCTGCGCAGCAACGAACGCTGGTTGATCGACGTGGTGCGCGACCCCGGCGACCAGCGCAACCTCGCCGACCATCGCTCGCCGCCCTCGCCCGACCTGCTGCGCTGGCAGCGCCTCGTCGAGCAAGGGCTGGTGACGGCCGACCAGCTGCCGCCGCCCACGCTCGATCCCGAAACTCAGGAGCAGTTGCGGGCTTTGGGCTACTCGGATTGAGGTGGATGCGCCACTGGAAGGCGCGTGCATTGCAGGCGTGGCGCCGACTGGGAGGTGAACCATGCCAGCGAAGAAGTCATCGGGCGGACGGAAGTACGGCAAGAAAGCTTCCAAGTCGGTCGAGCGAGCCATGCACAAGAAGAAGGCCGGCAAGCTGAAGTCGGGCCGCTCCGGCAAGACCGTGAAGAGCCGTAAGCAGGCCATCGCCATCGGCCTCTCGGAGGCGCGCGAGAAGGGCGCCAAGGTGCCGAGAAAGAAGTCGAGCTCGAAGAAGAAGTCGAGCTCGAAGAAGAGCTCCAAGAAGAGCAGCTCGAAGAAGAAGTCGAGCTAGCCGAAAAGGCTCCCCGGCCGCTCTTCCGGTTCGGGCAGACTTCACGCCCGACCGCCAGCCGCGTTTCGCGCCCGCACCATCGTCGTGCCCTTGACAGGTGCAACTACAGTCGTAATACTACGCCTGTAGAACGACACCCGACCCGGAGGCACGATGTCCGAGACCCATCTGTTGACCGACCTGCAACTCGCCGTGATGCGAGTGCTGTGGGAGCGCGGCGAGGCGAGCGTGGTGGAGATCTGGGAGGCGCTGCGCCCCGAGCGCGGCCTGGCACAGACGACGGTGGCGACGCTGCTGTCGCGGCTCGAGAAGCGCGGCGCCGTGACCCACCGCCGCGAGGCGCGGCAGTTCGTCTATCGCCCCGAAGTGAGCGAGCCGGAAGTGCGCCGCGTCATGGTGCGCGAGCTGACGGCGCGGCTCTTCGCCGGCGACGTCACCGCACTGGTGAGCCACCTCCTCGCCGCACGCGAGGTGAGCCCGGGCGACCTCGCCAAGGTCAAGCAGCTGATCGACGAGCAGTCCGCGGCGGGTGAGAAGGAGCCGATCCATGCGCGCGATTGAGCTCGTGGTTTCCTGGTTGCTGACCTACGCCCTGCACAGCACGCTGCTGCTCGGCGCGGCATGGGCGTTGGCGCGCTGGGTGGTGCGCTCGCACGCGGCGCGCGAAGCGTTGTGGAAGGCGGCGCTGCTCGGCGGCGTGCTCACGGCGACGCTGCAGCTCGCGGCCGGCTTCGAGCCGCTCGCGGGACGCTTCACCATCAGCGCGCAGCGGGCGGCAGCCAGCGCTCCGACCGGCGACCGCGATGGGTCCGCGGCATCGCTTGCCGCCACGACGACGAAGGTCGACGCGCGCAGCAACATCGATCGCGAGGGCGCTCGCGACGCGCCGGCGGCCGGGCAGCGCTCGACGGTCGCGGGCGAATCGTCGACCGCCGCACCGCCGGCGACCGCAGCCAAGACCACGGTGAGCTGGAACGTCCTCGCCGCCTTCGTCGCGTCGTGGGCGCTCGTCGCGCTCGTCCTCCTCGCCCGCTTCGTCGCCGCGCACGTACAGCTCTTCCTCCGCGTCGGCCCGCGCGTCCTGGTGCGCGACGATCACCTCGTCGAGCTGGTCGACTTGCTGCGCGAGGAAGCCGGCATGGCGCGTCCGGTGCGCCTCACCCGCGCCGCCGGCCTGCCCAGCCCGATCGCCCTCGGCCGCGCCGAGATCTGCCTGCCCGACGCTGCCCTCGACGAGCTCGATCGCGAGCAGCAGGAAAGCATGCTGGCGCACGAGGTGGCCCACCTGCGGCGCCGCGACCCTGCCTGGCTGCTGGCAGCGGGCACCATCGAGCGGCTGCTCTTCTTCCAGCCGCTGAACCGGTTGGCGCGCCGGCGCCTGCAGGAGCACGCCGAGTACCTCTGCGACGACTGGGCGGCGCGCCGCAACGGCTCCGGCGTCACGCTCGCCAAGTGCCTGCTCAAGGTGGCGGAGTGGATCGACGCCGCCGCCGACCCGTTGCCGCTCGCCGGCATGGCCGAGATGCGCTCGCACTTCGTCTCCCGCATCGACCGCCTGGTCGCCAACCGCGCGCTGTCGGCGCGGCCGCGCGGCCGCTGGCTGCTGCCGGCCTCGGTCGCCGCCATCGCGGCGGTCGCCGCGGCGGCGCCGGGGATCACTGCCGGGGACTGGCCGCTGGTCGCCGCGCGGAGTGGTCTCCTTCCTGGAGGGCTGTTCCTCCCCGAAGCGCTGGCGCACGGCGAGACGGAGGGCGGCACGGTGACGCGGCCGCAGACGAGCGCCCAGCCGGCGCACGCCGGCTCCGCGGCCGCGGCCGCCCTCATCGGCGCCCTGGGCGACGAGGATGCCGGCGTGCGCGCCGCCGCCGCGCAGTCGCTGGGCAACCGCCGCGAGACGGCCGCCGTGCCGGCCCTCGTCGCCGCCGTGCGCGATCCCGAAGCGGCGGTGCGCGCCAATGCCGTCGAGGCGCTGGCGGAGATGCACGACTCGCGCGCCTTCCCCGGCTTCATCGCCGCGCTCGGCGACGACAACCCGCACGTGCGCAAGATGGCGGTCGAAGCGGTGGGTGAGCACCAGGTGCGCGAGGCGGCGCCGCGGCTGGTGGCGCTGTTGCAGGACGGCGACGCCGACGTGCGCCAGCACGCCGCGCAGGCGCTCGGCGAGCTGCGCCACGTCGCCGCCGCGCCCGCCCTCGCCGCCCTGCTCGCCGATCGCCAGCCCGACGTGCGCCGGGCGGCGGCGTCCGCGCTCGGCGAGCTGGGTCTCGAGCAGGCGCCGCCGCAGCTCCTCGACGCGCTGCGCGATCCCGCCGCCGACGTGCGGCAGGAGGCGGCGCAGGCGGTGGGCGAGATGCGCGACGCGCGCGCGGTGCCGGCGCTCGTCGCGCTCCTCGACGATGCGAAGGCCGACGTGCGCCACACGGCCATCGAGGCGCTGAGCGAGATTCGCGACGCCGCGGCGATCGACGCGCTGGTGCGGGCGATGAAGGCCAAGGACCCCGAGGTGCGCCGGCGTGCCGCCGACGCGCTGGGTGAACGGAACTAGGCGAACGCAACTAGACCCACAGAAACCTGGGAGATCAACCCGTGCTCGACGTCCTCCGCTGGCTGCTGCTCTCGATCGCGTTGCTGTCGCTCGCCGAACCCGTCCCCGCCGAGTCCGCGCGCCCGCTGGCCGACGGTCCCGACGCGCCGCAGATCGAGCGCTGGCTCGGCTCGCTCGGCGCCGCCGATCCGCTCGTCTGCGAGATGGCCGTCGACTCCCTCGGCAACAGCTGGGGCTGGAGCAGCCGCCGCGTCGCCGTCGGGGTGCTGCACGACCGCGTCGGCCCCGGCTTCGAAGCGCGCCGCCAGCTCGGCCGCCACAGCGCCGATCCGCAGGCGGTGCCGCTGCTCGCCGGCCGCCTCGCCGATCCCAACCCGTGCGTGCGCCGCGCGGCGGCGATCCTGCTCGGCTCGCACCTCGACCCCGGCGCGGCGAAGGTTGCCCGCGAGCGCTTGCACGACGCTTCGCCGGTCGTCCGCGAAGCGGCGACGATGGCGGTCGGCGAGCGCGAGGACCACGAGGCCTACGACGAGCTGGTGCGCGCCCTCGGCGACGACACCGTCGGCGTCGTCCGCATGTCGGCGTGGGCGCTCGGCGAGCTCGAGGACCCGCGTGCGGTGACCCCGCTCGTCGGCCTGTTGGATTCCGCCGACACCGGCGCCCGTGCCGCCACGGTCTGGGCGTTGGGCGAGATCGAGGACGCGCGGGCGGTCGCTCCCCTCGCCAAGCGCCTGCGCGACGCCGACGCCGGCGTGCGCGAGCTCGCCGCCTCCGCGCTCGGCGAGATCGAGAGCCGCGAGGCGACCGCCGCGCTGCTCGCCGTCCTCGACGACAGCGACCTCGGCGTGCGCCGCGCCGCCGTGCGCGCGCTCGGCGAGATCGAGGACCCGCAGTCGGCGGTGCCGCTGGCGAAGCTGCTCGCCGACGACGACGAGGAGCTGCGCGTCTCCACCGCGCACGCGCTGGGCGAGATCGAGGACCCGCGGCCGGTGCCAGAGCTGGCGCGCGCGCTCGGCGACCGCTCGGCGGAGGTGCGTGCCGCCGCCGCGTCGGCGCTCGGCGAGATCGAGGACGCCCGCGCCGCGCCGGCACTGGCCAAGGCGCTGTCCGACCCCGTGCGCGAGGTGCGCGAGCGCGCCGTCGCCGCCTTCGGCGAGCTCGACGGCCTCAGCGAGGCGCCGCCGGCGCTGATCGCCGCGCTCGCCGATCGCGACCCCGAGATCCGCGCCCGCGCCGCCAGCGCGCTGGGAGAGATCGGCGATCCGGCGGCGGCGCCGGCGCTCGGCCGCGCCTCGAAGGACGAGGTGGTCGAGGTGCGGCGCAAAGCAGTCGAAGCACTCGCCCAGCTGCACGGCGGCAACGTCGCCGACTTCCTCGTCGCCGCGCTGCGTGACGGCGATCCGCAGGTGCGCAAGAGGGCCGCCGAAGCGCTCGGCGATCGCGACGAGTAGGCGGCCCGCGCGGCTCGCCGAGGCTGACGAGCCGACCGGCGCCGGGGCGATTCTGGTAGCGTTGGCGCACTCCGGGCTCCCCCGCAGTGCCATCCGCTCGCATGGAAGAAGCCGCCGTCCCGCGCGTCCTCATCGTCGACGACGAGCCCTATATCCGCGAGCTGATCCAGCGCTGCCTGGAGATGGAGGGCTACGCCTGCCACACCGCCGCGCACGCCGAGGCGGCGCTGCAGGCGCTCGAAGCCGACGACTACGAGCTGCTGGTCTCCGACATCCACATGCCCGGCAAGTCGGGGATGGAGCTGCTGGCCATCGTGCGCCAGCGCCACCCCGACCTGGCGGTGCTGATGGTGACCGGCGTCGACGACCGCAAGGTCGGCATCCAGGCGCTGCGCCTGGGCGCCTACGGATACCTGATCAAGCCGTTCGACGTCAACGAGCTGGCGATCAACGCCGCCAACGCGCTGCAGCGCCGGCACCTGGCGATGATGTCGCAGGCCACCAAGGACCGCCTCGAAGGCGAGGTCCGCCGCCGCACGACGCAGATCCGCCGCCGCGAGGAGGAGATCGCCCTGCGCCTGGTGGCGGCGGCCGAGTTCCGCGACACCGACACCGGCGCCCACGTGCGCCGCATCGGCCTCTACGCGGCGGAGCTGGCGCGGCTGCTCGGCTGGCCGAGCTCGCGCGTCGACGACCTGCGGGTGGCGGCGATGATGCACGACATCGGCAAGATCGGCGTCCCCGACTCGATCCTGCTCAAGCCCGGTCCGCTGCTGCCCGAGGAGTTCGAGATCATCAAGCAGCACACGGTGATCGGCGCCCGCATCCTCGAGCGCTCCGACATCGGCCTGCTCGAGATGGCGCGCGAGATCGCGCTGTCGCACCACGAGCGCTGGGAAGGCGGCGGCTATCCGGCGGGATCGAGCCGCGAGGCGATCCCCGAGAGCGCCCGCATCGTCGCCGTCTGCGACGTCTACGACGCGCTGGTGCACGACCGCGTCTACCGGCGCGCGCTACCCGAGCCCGAGGTGCTCGACCACCTGCGCTCACAGCACGGCCGCCACTTCGACCCGCGCATCCTCGACGCCTTCCTTGGCGACGTCGAGACCTTCCGCGGCATCCGCCAAGAGGTGCAGAGCGCCGCGCTGTCGCGGTAGGAGTGGACTTGGACGACGCGGCGAAGGCTGAGCTGCTCCAGCGCCTTCAGCTCTACGAGCTGGACAAGAGCTATTCCTGGATGCAAGAGATGCTGAAACAGCTGCTCGGCTGGTACACCTTCTTCCTCACCGCCAACATTGCGCTGATCGGCTATCTCACCAAGGCCGACTCCCGCTTCGCTCTCGGCCCACTGCCCATCCTCATGCTCTTCCTCGATTCCTGCGGCGTGGCGCTGATCGGGGTCGGCTGGGGCTACTTCCAGCGCGCTGACGAACGCGACACGCATCTCATTGGTATCCTGAACGATAGCGCTGCGGCGCCCGCCGACGCGGCGATCCGGTCGGTCTTCCCGAGGCGCTCGCTCGGCATCGGTTTCCTCTTCCTCGCCTTCGGCTTGGTCGCGTTGGCTGTGGTCTGGGGAACGCTGGCCTGGCGCTGAGCGGCGGCCGGCTACACTCTGGCGCGTGCGCGCCGAGGCCGCCCCTCCGTTCCTCGACCGCCGCCTCTCGGTGGCGCCGATGATGGACTGCACCGACCGGCACTGCCGGTCGTTCCACCGCGTGCTGACGCGGCGAACGCTGCTCTACACCGAGATGGTGACGACCGGCGCGCTGCTCCACGGCGACTGGCGGCGGTTCCTGGCGCACGAGCCGGCCGAGCGGCCGCTGGCGCTGCAGCTCGGCGGCGACGACCCAGGTGCGCTCGCGGCCTGCGCCGAGCTCGCCGAGTCGCTCGGTTTCTGCGAGGTGAACCTCAACGTCGGCTGCCCGAGCGACCGGGTGCAGGCGGGGCGGTTCGGCGCCTGCCTGATGCGGCAGCCGGAAGTGGTGGCCGAGGCGGTGGCGGCGATGCGCGCACGGGCGCGCATCCCGGTGACGGTGAAGCACCGCCTCGGCGTCGACGAGCAGGAAGGCTTCGAGCCGCTCGCCGCGTTCGTCGACACCGTCGCCGCCGCGGGCTGCGACACCTTCGTCGTGCACGCACGCAAGGCGTGGCTCGCCGGGCTGTCGCCGAAGGAGAACCGCGAGGTGCCGCCGCTCGACTACGGCCTCGTCTACCGGCTCAAGGCGGAGCGGCCCCAGCTCGCCGTCGTCCTCAACGGCGGCATCGGCTCGCTCGCCGAGGCGGAGGCACACCTGCGGCACGTCGACGGCGTGATGATCGGCCGTACCGCCTATCACGAGCCGTGGCTGCTGGCCGATGCCGATACCCGCATCTTCGGCGCCGCGGCAGACCCGTGCGCCGACCGCCACGCCGCGGTGGAGGCGTTCCTGCCCTACGTCGAACGTCAGCTCGCGGCCGGCCAGCCGTTGCCGCGTATCGCCCGCCACCTCGTCGGTCTCTTCCACGGCGAGCCGCGCGCGCGGCGCTTCAGGCAGGCGCTCACCGAAGGCGCGCGGAGCCCCGGCGCCGGTGTCGAGGTGATCGCCGACGCGCTGGCGGCGATGGCTGCCGCGGCGCCCCGCGCCGCTTGAACTCTCGGCGCGCCGGCGGCGATATACGCTAGGCCTCACCAACGAGGGGCCGCATCATGCCCAAGTACGTCATCGAGCGCGAGATCCCTGGGGCCGGGAAGCTGTCGCCGGAGGAGCTGCAGGAGGTGTCGCTGCGCTCGCTCGCCTCGCTGCGCGAGCTGGGCCCGAAGATCCAGTGGCTGCACAGCTTCGTCACCGACGACAAGATCTACTGCGTCTACCTGGCGCCCGACGAGGACACCGTCCGGCGTCACGCCGAGATGACGGGAATTCCGGCGAGCCGCGTGTCGGCGGTGCGGCGCCTGCTCGATCCGACCAACGTCGCGTAGAACCCTCGCCCGCGAGACGAGTGCCGGGCGAGTGCGCCCCCTGCCCCTGGAGGGGCAGGGGGTCGGGGGGTCAGGGGTGAGAAGTGATCTAGGGGAGGGGGGCGGAAGCGGGCTTCGCCCGCGGGGGCGGTCAGTCGCTGCCGGCGAGGCTCACCGCTGACGGCAGCGGCATCGCGAGGCCGCGGCGCCACGCGCTCTCCGCTTCCGCCGCCGGCAGCGTAGCGCGGGCGGCGCCGAGCGCTTCCTCGAGCTCCCGCTTTTCCTCGGCGACGAGCGGCGCGCCGGTGCGCAGGCGTAGCGCTGCCGCGGCGCCGGCCAGCGTCAGTGCCCGCGAGCCGGCACCAGCGTCAGCGGCTGAAACGGCGAGCGCCTCGAGCAGCCGCGCGACGCCGCGGCGGTGGCGCAGCAGGTCGAACTGCGACAGCGCCTCACGGTAGAGCTCGCGCGCGCGATCGGGCTCGCCGCGCCGGCGCGCCAGCGCGCCGAGGTCGGAGAGGCAGCTGCCGATGCCCCACGAGTTGCCGAGGGCACGGAAGGTCTCCAGTCCTTCGCGGCAGAGCCGCTCCGCGTCCTCGAGCTGCCCCAGCTCGCGCGCCACCTCGCCAGCGTGGCTGATCGCCCAGGCGCGCGACAGCGGGTCGCCGCCGCGCGCGAAGCGATCCGCCGCCTCGTCGTACAGCTCGCGCGCCCGCTGGTGCTCGTCGCGGCGGCGCGCGAGGAAGGCGAGGTTGCACAGCGAGCGCGAGTAGCCGGCCTCGTCGCCGAGCGCCTGCCAGGTCGCCATCGCGTCGTGCAGCGCCTCGGAGGCGCCGTCGGCGTCGTCGGTGCGGGTGAGCGCGGAGCCCAGGCCGTTGAGCGCCACTGCCTGGCCCCAGCTGTCGCCGAGCTGGCGGTGCAGCTCCCAGGATTCGCGGTGCCGTTCCGCGGCGCCGGCGTGGTCGCCCACCGTGTGCTGCAGCACGCCCGCCGCGAACAGCGCGCGCGCCAGATTCTTCGGTTGCTCGCGCGCACCGGGCAGCGCGACGACGGCGCCGAGCTGCCGCGTGCCCTCGGCGAGGTGCTCGGCGCGCTCCCAGAAGTGGAAAAGCGCGACGGCGAGCCGCAACCCCCACTCGACGTTGCCCGCCGCGATCAGGTGCGCGAGCGCGGCGAGCAGGTTGTCGTGGTCCGCCTCGAGCCGCGCCAGCCAGGCGGGGTCCTCGCCGCGCGCCAGCACCGCGCCACCCTCTTCGGCGAGCACCAGAAAGTACGCGGCGTGGGCGCGGCGCACCCGTGCCGCCTCGCCGCTCGCCTGGAGCCAGCGCTGCGCGCCCTCGCGGATCGTCAGCAGCATGGCGAAGCGCGGCTCGCCGGCACCGTCGTCGCCGGCGGTCACCAGCAGGCTCTTGTCGGCGAGCGAGGCGATGCCGTCCACCAGCTCGAGCCCCAGCTCGTCGAAGGGATCGGCGACGCCGTGCACCGCCTCGAGCGTGAAGCCGCCGGAGAAGACGCCGAGGCGCCGGAAGAGCGCCTGCTCAGCGGCCGAGAGCAACTCGTAGCTCCAGTCGATCGTGCGCTGCAGCGTCTGCTGCCGCCCGGGAAGATCGCGGACGCCGCCGCCCGGCAGCGCCTGCCCGGCTTCGAGCCGCGCCAGCATCGCCTGCGGCGACAGCAGCCGGCAGCGCGCGGCGGTCAGCTCGAGCGCCAGCGGCAAGCCGTCGAGCCGCGCGCACAGCCGCGCCACGCTCGCCGCGTTCTCGGCGGTCAGCGCGAAGGCAGGATTGGCGGCGCGCGCGCGGTCGACGAACAACGCCACCGCCGGTGAGCGCCGCACTTCCTCGAGCTGAGCTTGGTCGAGCGAGGCGACGGCATCCATCGGACCCGGCTCCACGACGGCGAGCGGCGGCACCAGCAGGTCGTGCTCGCCGTAGACGTGGAGCACCTCGCGGCTGGTCACCAGCGCGCGCAGCGCCGGGCAGGCCTGCAGCAGCTCCCCCACCGCCGGCGCCGCGGCGACGATCTGCTCGAAGTTGTCGAGCACCAGCAGCATCGCCCCGCCACGCGCGACGTCCTCGCGGATGGCGTCGAGCGGCGACACCGCCACCGCGTCGCCGATGCCCAGCTCGCGCGCCACCGTCGGCAGCAGCAGCGCCGGGTCGTCGAGGTTGGCGAGCGAGACGAACTGGACCCGTTGCGACCCGGCGGCGGCGACCTTCTCGGCGACGGCGAGGGCGAGCCGCGTCTTGCCGGTGCCGCCGGGGCCGCTCAAAGTGAGCAGGCGGACGGCGGGGTCGGCGAGCAGCGTCAGGATCCGCGCCAACTCCTCGTCGCGGCCGACCAGCGGCGTGCGCGCCGCCGGCAGCGCCGCGCCGGGCCGCACGCCGAGGCGCACCTCGACGAGCACCTCGCGCAGCAGCGCCGCCACCTCGCCGGTGTCGTCGTAACGGTGGGCCGCGTCCTTGGCGAGGCAGCGGCGCACGATGGCATCGAGGCGCGGCGGCGCGTCGGCGCGCAGCAGCGCGATCGGCGGCGGATCGTCGCGCAGCGTCGCCGCCAGCACCTCCGGCATCGAGCGGCCGTCGAACGCCTTCCGGCCGGTGACCATCTCGTAGAGGATGGCGCCGAGCGAGAACTGGTCGGCGCGGCGGTCGACGTCGCCGCCGGTGACCGCCTCGGGCGCCAGGAAGCCGAGCGTGCCGAGGATGGTGCCCTCGCCGGTGAGGCGGCGCGTGGCGGCGCCGGAGTCGGCGCCGCCGCTTCGCGGGACGGCGGGCCGCGGCGAACGCAGCAGCGCGAGCCCGAAGTCGAGCACCTTGGCGACGCCGCTGCTGGTGACGACGACGTTCTCGGGCTTGAGGTCGCGGTGCACGACGCCGCGCGCGTGCGCCGCCGCCAGCCCTTCGGCGATCTGGACGCCGAGATCGAGCGCGCGCTCGATCGACAGCCGCCGCCTGAAGCAGTCGCGCAGCGACTCCCCTTCGACGAGCTCCATCACCAGGTACGGCGCGCCGTCGTGGTCGCCGACGTCGAAGATGGTCACCACGTTGGGGTGCAGCAGCGCGGAGGCGGCGCGCGCCTCGATCTCGAAGCGGGTGTAGGCCGAGTCGCCGTCGCGCGGCTCGCGCGACCGCCGGCGGCCGATCACCTTGATGGCGACGTCGCGGCCGAGCCGCGGGTCGCGGGCGCGGAAGACCTCGCCCATGCCGCCCTCGCCGATGTGCTCGACGAGCTCGAAGCGGCCGAGGCGGTCGCCGACGGCGAGGCCGGGGCCAGCGGCTTCCGCCTGCGCCTGGGAGGCGTGAGTGGTCTCGTGCTCGCTCATCCCGGCGTCGGCGGAGTCGCCGGCGCTGCGGGAGAAGCCGGCGCCGCCAGCTCGACGGCCAGCGCGGCGCCGCCGCGCAGCGTCTGGTAGACGACGCAGTAGCGCTCCGTCAGCTCGAGCAGCTTCGCCACGGATTCGGGTGGCGCGTCGGTGTCGAGCTCGACGGTGAGGCGGATGGAGCGGAAGCCGACGGGAGCGTCGCGCGCCACGCCCAGCGTGCCGCGGAAGTCGAGCTCGCTGGCCGCTGCCAGCCGGCCGCCCCGCACCTCGATGCCGAGCGCCGTCGCCACCGCGTTGAGCGTGACGCCGGCACAGGCGACGAGCGCCTGCAGCAACATGTCGCCCGAGCAGGCGAGCTCGCCGGTGCCGCCCGTCGCCGGGTGCAGGCCGGCGGCGACCACGGCTCGGCCGGTCTCCACCGAGCAGCTCACGCCGTCGCCGAGCGTTCCCTCCGCGGTCAGCGTCACCACGCCGGCGGCGGGGTCCTCGCGATAGCGCGACTTCAGCGGCGCCTGCAGCGCCCGCAGCTCATCAGCGTTGTTCCGCGCCCGGCCACGGTCGGCCGGCCGCTCCACGACATGCGTGTTCGCCTCCGGCTCGCCCTCGTAGTTCACGCCGTCTCCTTCGCGTGGTCCTTTCGATTGTCCGTGCCCGCCCGCCGCACGCGGCGCTGGAGCCGCTCCTCGGCAACGCGGATGAGCCGGTCGAGCCCTTCGCGCTTCTGCGCCGAGGTCGCCACGCCCTGGAACCGCTCCTCCAGCCCGCGCGCCGTCTCCGGCTCCAGCAGGTCCGCCTTGTTGAGCACCATCAGACGCGGGATCTCGGCGAGCTCGAGATCGCCGAGCAGCGCATCGACCGCCTCGACCTTGCGCTCGAGCTCGGGATCGGCGGCGTCGACGACGTGGAGCAGCAGATCGGCGTCGGCCAGCTCCTCCAGCGTGGCGCGAAAGGCGGTGACGAGATCCTTCGGCAGGTCGGCGATGAAGCCCACGGTGTCGGTGATCACCACCTCGCCCTCGCGCGGGAAGCGCAGGCGGCGGCTCGTCGGGTCGAGCGTCACGAACAGCTCGTTGCGCGCTTCGACCTCGCTGTTGGTGAGCGCGTTGAGCAGCGTGCTCTTGCCGGCGTTGGTGTAGCCGATGATCGACAGCACCGGCAGCGACGACTCGCTGCGCTGGCGGCGCCGCAGCGCGCGCTCGCGCGACAGCCGCTCGAGACGTTCCTCGAGATTGCGGATACGGTCGCGGATGCGACGGCGGCCGATCTCGAGCACCGTCTCGCCAGGGCCCCGGCCGCCGATGCCGCCGGTGAGCCGCGACAAGCCCGCGTCCTTCTCGGTGAGCCGCGGCAGCGAGTACTTGAGCTGCGCCAGCTCGACCTGCAACTTGCCCTCGCTGCTGCGCGCCCGCTGCGCGAAGATGTCGAGGATGAGCTGCGTGCGGTCGATCGCCTTCATGCCGGTGGCGTCCTCGAAGGCGCGCGCCTGCGCCGGCTTCAAGTCGACGTCGAAGATCGCCACCTCGGCGCGTTTCTGCATCCCCTGCAGCACGATGTCCTCGAGCTTGCCTGGGCCGACGACCGTGCGCGGGTGAATCTGCTTGCGCCGCTGCCGCACGATACCGGCGACCGCGACGTCCGCCGCGCGCACGAGCTCCACCGTCTCCGCGAAGCGCTCGTCGTCGGCCGAGACGCCGATGACGAGCGCGCGCTCCTGCCCCACCACCGCCGAGTCGCGGGCGAGCCGCGCGCTCTCCGCCTCCAGCGCCTCCATCGTCTGCTCGAAGTCGAGGTCGAGGCGGTGCACGTCGGGCGCGACGACGCGCTGAAACGGCGAGTCGCCGTCGTTCGCGCCGGGCAGCAGGTACGCCACCTCGACGCGCCCCGCGTCGCCGTCGGGCGTCGCCTCGATCGCGGCCACCATGTCGAGCCGCAGCAGCGCGAGGTCGTTCAGATCGTCCTGCGTCACCGGCTCGCCGCGCAGGTGCGTGTGCACCAGCCGCAGACCGCGGAAGCGCGACGGCCCGCCGCGCAAGCGGCCGACGTCGGGCAGGTCGAGCTTGGTGGCGTCGCCGACGATGACGTTGCGGATGTTGCCCTCGCGGCCGATGAAGACGCCCACCTGGCGGCCGATCGAGCGCGA
>DASYQD010000002.1:0-36047 GCA_036005845.1 Thermoanaerobaculia bacterium
CCAGGGCAACCAGATCGACTTCGTGCACGACTACGGCTTCGAGGCCGGCGGCCCGATCGTCAAGGACCGCCTGTGGATCTGGGGCAGCTACGGCCGCAACAAGATCCAGCTGCGCACGATCGCCAACGTCGTCGACTTCACCGATCTCAAGTCGAAGAACGCCAAGCTCAACGCGCAGATCGCCTCCAACAACAGCGCGTCGGGCTTCTACTTCGACAGCGACAAGGTGAAGATCGGCCGCAACGCAGGTCCCACCCGCCCGCAGGAGACGACCTGGGACCAGGGCCACTTCGGTCCCAAGCCGACCACCTACAAGGTCGAGGACACCCACATCTTCTCGTCGAGCTTCTACCTGACGGGGATGTACTCGAAGGTCAACGGCGGCTTCGAGCTGGTGCCCGAAGGCGGCTTCGCGGCCAACGGCGCGGCGTCGACGCTCGACGCCGGCGGCGTCTGGCACAACACCTTCCTGCTGGTGCAGACCGAGCGGCCGCAGCAGCAGTACAAGGCCGACGCCAGCAACTTCTTCAACACCGGCAGCCTGTCGCACGAGCTCAAGTTCGGCGCCGGCTACCGCAAGGCGGAGACGACGTCGCTGTCGAGCTGGGGCGGCGGCGGCTACATCCTCGATGCGGCGCAGGTCGGCCTGCCGGCCGGCATCAACTACCTCGAGGCGGCGCGCAACGCCAACTTCGACGTCGAGCAGAAGTTCACCGACGGCTACGTGCAGGACACCATCACCACCGGCAACCTGACCATCAACGCCGGCATCCGCTACGACAAGCAGGAGGCGACCAACCTCGCCACCAGCTCGCCCGCCAACCCCGTGCTCCCCAACGTCCTGCCGGCGGTCTCCGGCGGTGAGTTCGACGCCGGCTTCGACTGGACCGACATCACGCCGCGCCTGGGCCTCACCTACGCCCTCGGTGCGGAGCGCAAGACCCTGCTGCGCGCCTCCTACTCGCGCTTCGCCGACCAGCTCGGCGCCGGCACCGCCATCTTCACCAACCCGATGGCGGGCGTCGGCTACGCCTACTTCTACACCACGCAGGGCAGCGGCCCGGGCGGCGGGCCGGTCAACACCGGGCAGATCCTGGTTGGCCCCAACGGCTTCAGCCCCAACGTCAACCCCATCACTCACGGCCTGCTCAACTCCAACGCCGTCGACGCGGACCTCAACGCGCCGACGACCGACGAGCTGCTGCTCGGCGCCGAGCACGCTCTGCTGCCCGAGTTCGTCGTCGGCTTGAACCTCACCTACCGCAAGATCACCGGCATCCTCGAGCAGGAAGCGCTGGTGTTCGACGGCGATACCTCGGTGTGCAACGCCGACTTCAACGCCCTCGAGTGCCCGGCCTTCGCGGCCGGCAACCTGGGCTCGCTGGGGCGCCTCCACCGGCGCTCGGACTACGTCCCGGTGACCTTCAACCAGGCGCTGCCCGACGGCTCGACGCGCAGCATCACCCGCTATCGGTTCGCGCCGGGCGTCAGCACGCGCGGCGGCTTCTTCCTCGAGAACGGCGACCGCGAGCAGGAGTACAAGGGCCTCTCGCTGGTGCTCAACAAGCGGCTCGCCAACCGCTGGATGCTGCGCGGCAACTTCACCTGGGCCGACTGGACCTGGAGCAAGGTGCCCGACAGCGAGAACGAGGACCCGACGCTGCTGCTCGGCGGCGGCAACCACGAAGGCGACCCCGTGCTGCAGGGCTCGGGCACCGGCTCGGGCAGCAAGGGCGGCATCTACATCAACAGCAAGTGGTCGTACAGCATCAACGGCCTCTACCAGGTGGCCCCGGACCGTCCGTGGGGCTTCAACGTGGCGGCCAACCTGAACGGCCGCGAGGGCTATCCGCTGCCCTACTTCCGGCGCAGCCCGCAGGAGCTGGCGAGCGAGAACTTCTCGCAGGACAACGTCCAGGTCACCAGCGACCCTGACGAGTTCCGTCTCGACGACATCCACATGGTCGACGCGCGCGTCGAGAAGGAGTTCTCCTTCTCCGACTTCGCGCTGACGCTGGGCGTCGACGTGTTCAACGTCTTCAACGAGTCCTACGTCCTGCAGCGCAACCACCGGCTGGCGCAGACGACGTCCGACAACGTCCGCGAGATCACCAGCCCCCGCATCTACCGTCTCGGCGCACGATTCAGCTTCCGCTGAGTCGATCTTCCGAGTTGCACGGTCTGCCGGCCGCCGGGGAAGCCCGGCGGCCCTTTTTCCTTTCGCTTGCGATCTCACCCCTCGATCGGAGATATGCACCATGAGAATTCGCAACATCGTGTTTGGCGTCGCGATCGTTTCTGTAAGTGCTCTCGCGGCAGGCGCGCGCGCGGCGGTTCTCGTCGAGCTGTTCACCGCGCAAGGCTGCTCGACGTGTCCACCCGCCGACCGCCTGTTGAGCGCCATGGGCAGCGACCCCGACCTGAGCAAGCAAGTCGTGCCGCTCGCCTTCCACGTCGACTACTGGAACACCACCTCCTGGCACGACCGCTTCTCCGACGCCGCGTGGACCAAGCGCCAGAACGACTACGTCATCGATGCCGGCGGCACCCAGGTCTACACCCCGCAATTAGTCATCGCCGGCGGCAAGCAGTGCATCGGCTCCGACGTCAACTGCATCAAGGGCGGCGTCGAAGCGGCCGCCGCGCAGCCGCAGGGCGCGGTGTCGATCGTGCCGACGACCCGCGGCGACCAGGTCGACGTGGCGGTGACCGCGCAGCTCCCCGCCGGCCAACGGGCGCTCGACGTCATGGTGGCCCTCTACGAAAGCAACCTCGACACCGAAGTCAGCGGCGGCGAGAACGCCCACAAGACCCTGCACGACGACTACGTCGTGCGGCACCTGCAGCGCGCGTTCAAGCTGTCAGGTGCGGGCGAGAAGAAGGACTCGGTGACGCTGCGGCTCGACAAGGATTGGAAGCGTGGGAACCTAGGCGTCGCCGTGTTCCTCCAAGACCCCAAGAGCCACCAGGTCTACGGAGCAGCATCAGCGCAAGTCCCATCGAGCTAGCGATCCGAAGATCGCTAGCTGGTAGAAGCCACGACATGGGGCGCGCCGGGGGGAGGGCTCCCGGCCGCGCGCAGCGAAGCGAGCACGGACGGGATACCCACCGGCAGGCGGGGCCCCATGTCGGGCCTCGCCCGAGCGAGCCACGCTCCGATTCCGGTCCGGCGCTAAGGGTAGTAGCCGCGCACCGTGTGCGCCTCCAGGCCAAGCTCCTTGACTTTGACCTCCACGCTGCGGAATTTCTTGTCCGGCTTCGCGTTGGTCGACTGGTAGACGAGCAGATACTGCGACCGCAACTCCTCCTGGATCGACTGGTAGATCGGCGAAAGCTGCTTCGCCTCGTCAACGAAGAAACTCCGCCCGCCGGTCTCCTCGGCGAGCTTCTCGAGCGCCTTCCGCGCGTCGCGCTCCAGCTCCTTCCCCAGCCCGATCGTGTAAATCGCCACGCCCGCACCTCTCGCGAACTCCAGCGTCTCCTCGAGATCCAGCTTGCTGCTCTCGTCCTTGCCGTCCGACAGGACGATCAGCGCGCGCTGCCCCTTCAGGCCGTTGAAGTAATACAACGCGAACACCACGCTGTCGTAGAGCGCCGTGCCGCGCTCCGCCTTCAACCCGGCGAGCCCGCCGCCCAGCGCGAGCAACTCGTTGGTGAACTTCACCCGCAGCCGCGGCCGATCGTTGAAGGTGACCAGCGCGGCGCGGTCCTTCGGCGTCACGATGTCGGTGAAGAACTCCAGCGCCGCCGGCTGCGCCTCCTCGATGTTGGGCTCCATCGACGCCGAGGTGTCGAGCAGCACGCCGACCGAGATGGGCAGGTCGCGCACCTGCTCGAAGCGCACGAGCTGCTGCGGCGCGCCGTCCTCCTTAACCGCGAAGGATTTTGCGTCGAGCCCCTCCGCCGGCCGCCCGTTGCGGTCGGTCACCGACGTGTACAGCTCGACGAGCTGCACGGCGACCTCCTCGAGCCCGGGCGGCGCGTTGACGAAGACGTGGTCCTCGGTCGAGGCGCCGTCGGGCAGGTAGGCGAGGGCGCGCAGGTAAGTGAGCTGTTCTCCGGCAGGTAGCAGGATCGGCTGTTCCCACGGCGGCTGGTGGAGCGTCGCCACCAGCGTCTCATTGCGGTAGAGCTCCAGCCGCTCGACCTGCTGCCCCTCGGGTACCTCGACCTTGGCCGCCACCCGCACGCTCGCCGCGAAGTGCTGCTTCGGCGGCGGGTCGAGGATCGTCACCGCGAAGCGGTGCGCGCTGGCGTTGATCATCAGCTCGTCGCTCGCCAGCGCGCGGCCGGCGGCGTCGAAGGCGGTGGCGCGCAGCCGCTGCGAGCGCGGCAGGTGGCCCAAATCGAGCTCGACGCTCCACGGCGGCGCCCGCTTGGTGAGCACCGGCTCGCCGCCGAGCGCGAAGACGACCGAGGCCACCTGGTCGCCGGTCACCAGCGCGTCGAAGCGCACCTTGCCACCGAGCACCGTCTGGCCGCCGGTGACCGCCTCGTCGGCGAGCGCGCTGCGCCCCACCGGCGGCAGCAGCCGCACGGTTGCGTCGCCGGTGGCGATCAGCGCGTTGGCTTCGGCGAGCAGTCGCGCCGTCAGCGGGTCCGATGGCGGCGGCGGCGGGACGGTGCCCTCGACCTTGGGCACGGCGAGTGGACGATCGGTGCGGAAGAAGCGTTTGCCGCCGACGTCCTCGAGCTTGAGCACGAGACGATAGTCGCCGGGCCGCAGCAGGCGCTCGAAGACGAGCGGCACCTGCTCACTTCCGACGGTCGCCGGCGGCAGGTGGAATTCGTAGCGGAAGCGGTCGAAGAGCTCGTCGCCGCGCAGCACCTCGCCAGTGAGCAGCAGGTCGTACGAGCGCGCGCCGGCGACGTCGGCGACCGCGAGCTCGCCTACCGGCACCAGGATCGTGCCCTGCACCAGGGTGCGGCTCTGGCGGCGGCCAGGGAAGGCCAGCGAGAGCTCGGCGCCGAAGGTCGGCGCGCCGGGCTGCAGGTCGGTCGAGTAGGCGCCGAAGGTCGGCAGCCACTCGCCCTTCGGCGGCGGCGGCGGTGTCTCGGCGGCCAGCATCTGCAGCAGGTACTTGAAGCCCGGCTGCGCGCCGATCCAGCGGATAGCGGCGACCAGCGCCTGGCCGGGTTCGCCGCAGGTGTCGACGATCAGGCGATAGATCTCGTCGCCGCTGCCGGTTTGGGTCATCGCGGAAACCGGCACCAGCAGCGCCTCAACGCCGTCGCCGTCGTCCCAGCGCCGCCACGCCATCATGCCGCCCGGCCGGTAGAAGACGACCACCATCTCGTCGTGCGTGGGGTTGTCCTTGACGTACGACCACACTTCCGCGGGGACCACGATGCCCGTGCAGCGGAAGCCTTCGCCGTGACTCTTGTCGCGCTGCGAGATCTCGATGCGCGCCGCCGGCGGGCCGTTGAGGAGGAGGAAGCGCGAGCGCACGTCGGCGAGCGTCTCGAAGAGCTCGCGCGCCTGGTCGATCTTCGCCTGCCAGCTCTCGTGGAGCTCGTTGCGCGCGGTGTCGGGATAGGGGTCGCGGGCGCGCCAGAAGGCGGTGATGAAGGCGTCGCGCTGGTAGTCCTCGCGCAGGGCGAGGAAGGCGGTGCGCTCGGCGGGGCTCATCAGCAGCTCGGTTTCTTCGAGGAATTGCTGGTGGCGGGCGGGGAGCGGCGCGGCGAGCGCTGGAGTGGCGAGCAGCAGGAGCGCTGCGGCGCAGGCGAGTCGGGTCAGCGTGCGCGCGAAGGTTTGACGCATGTTGGGGTCGCGGGCGTGAGGTGAGAAGCCTGTGAGTGGCTGAATCCTTCGGTGCGTGGATGCTGACCCGGACCCGGATCCGGATTCGGATCGCTCGCGGCTAGGTGGCCCGACGTGGGGCCCCGCCTGCCGGTGGGTATCCCGTCCGTGCTCGCGTCGCTGCGCGCGGCCGGGAGCCCTCCCCCCGGCGCGCCCCACGTCGTGGCTTCTGCCGCGAACGTTAATCAGATAGTGGGCCTACGACGATGACGAGCTCGCCGCGCGGCTTTTCGTCCGCGAAAGAGGCAGCCAGCTCGGTGAGGGTGCCGCGGTGGACTTGCTCGTGGAGCTTGGTGAGCTCGCGAGCAACTACGGCTGAGCGATCGCCGAACGCGGTCGCGGCGTCGGCGAGGCTGGCGGCGATGCGGTGCGGCGACTCGTAGAAGACGACCGTGTGCTCGAGGGCGGCGAGGCGCGCGAAGAAGGTGCGGCGTTTGCCGAGCTTCTGCGGCGGGAAGCCGGCGAAGGTGAAGGGGAGCGGCGGCAGGCCGGAGACGACGAGCGCGGCGAGGAGTGCGGACGGGCCGGGGATGGCCTCGACCGCAGCGCCCTGCGCCACCGCGCCGCGCACGAGGACGAAGCCTGGGTCGGAGACGAGCGGCGTCCCGGCGTCGGAGACGAGCGCCACCGTCTCGCCGTCGGCCAGCGAGGCGAGCAGGGCCGGCAGCCGCGCCCGCTCGTTGTGCTCGTGGTACGAGACGAGGCGCGCCTTGATGCCGAGCCGCGACAGGAGCAGCCCGGTGTGGCGGGTGTCCTCGCACGCCACAACGTCGGCTGACGCCAACGCTTCGCGGGCGCGGGGAGAAAGATCGCCGAGGTTGCCGATCGGCGTCGAGACCACGAGAAGGCGGCCGGCCGGATGCGAGCCGCTCGCGGCGTTCGGCGGGCTTTGCACGCCCCGAAACTACAACGGACTACGCTCCCGCCATCGGCGTGAACACCATCGCCGCGCACGAGCGACGTAACCGGCCGCGGCGGCGCCAGTAGGAAGCTCAGACAGGACGGGGACGAGCGCTTTTCGGTGCGCGTCGCGCGGCGCGGCTCCCCGGCCACGACCCGAGGACGAGACCGACCATGAAACGAGCCACCCTCACCGCCACGCTTGCGCTCCTGCTCGCCGCCGCCGCCGCCGCGCACGCCGCCGTCGAAGGCGGCTGGACCGTCAGCCGCAACAAGGGCGATCGCGAAACCATCCAGCTCGAAGTCAGCTACGAGCACAGCCATCACGGCCAGCCGATGCGCATCGCCGACCTCAGCGGCTTGAGCGCGGCGCAGGTCGCCTCGGCCGCGGCCACGCCGGTGTCGTTCTCGCTGCAGCGCGAGGCGGGCACCATCCGCTTCGAAGGCACCCTCCGCAACGGCTCCGGCGGCGGCGACTTCGAGTTCACTCCCAACCCCGCCTACCTCGACACGCTGCGCGGCCTCGGCATCCGCGTCAGCGAAGGCGGGCGGCACGGCGGCGACTCGGTCGACGAGCGCCTGCTGTCTCTCGCCATGCTCGACGTGTCGACCGAGTTCATCCGCTCGATGAAGGAGATCGGCTACGACGAGTCGCTCGACGACTACACCGCCATGCGCATCTTCCACGTCGATCCCGAGCTCGTCGCCGACTTCCAGCGGCTCGGCATGCGGCCGACGGCCGACCAGCTCGTCGCCTCGCAGATCCACGGCGCCACGCCCGAGTTCATCGGCCGGATGCGCGAGCTCGGCCTCGGCAGCCTCCACTTCGACGACTACGTCGCCTTCCGCATCCACGGCGTGAGCCCGGAGTTCGTGAAGGAGCTCGGCGACCTCGGCTACCGCGACCTCCGCGGCGACGACTTGGTCGCATTCCGGATCCACGGTGTCTCGCCGGACTTCGTGCGCCAGCTCGCCGAGCTCGGCTACCGCGACATCTCAGCCGACGACCTCGTAGCCTTCCGCATCCACGGCGTCAGCCCGGACTTCATCAAGGAAATCGCCGAGCTCGGCTACCGCGAGGTGTCGGCCGACGACCTCGTCGCCTTCCGCATCCATGGCGTGACGCCGAAGTTCATCCGCGACCTGCAGGCAGACGGCTACGACGACCTGTCCGCTGACGACCTGGTGTCGATGAGGATCCACGGGCGGCACCCGTAGCCGGCTATCAAGTCACCAGATCCGCCGGCCAGAGCACGAATGCAGAGCCGTTGCGGTGACGCAGAGCGCGGAAATGCCGCTTGTCGACGGTGAGGATGGTCCGCGTGTTCAAGCGCTCCGCGGTGGCAACCACGGCGGCATCGGCGACGCCGATGTCGAGGTCGCGATAGCGCTCCACCAGCTCGCGAACACGTGAGACGTCCGCGTCGGTGAAAGGTTCGAGAAGAAAAGCGCCGTCCTCCAGGCTCCTGAGGAAGTCGAGCTCGGCGTCGATACCGAGGTAGCGGCGCAGGAGGAAGTCCGCCTCGGCCAGCAGCGCCATGGGCACGATCACAGGTCCGGGCACCGCCGCGAAGGCTTCTGCGACCGCCCGGTGGTGGCGGTCGCCGGCGTCGTACAAGGCATAGATGGCACCTGAGTCGGCGACCACCGTCACCGGCGCGCCTTCCTCGCTTTTGGCCACAGGAGCTCCTCGGCATGGCTCGACACGTCGGACCGTCCGCTGCGGTAAGCCCCGATGCCGCGCGGCGCCGGTCGCCCCAGCCCTCGTACGTACTCCCGCAGGACTTGTGCGGCCAGCGCCGAGGTGGTGGTCCCCTCTCGGATGGCGGCTTGGCGCAGCGTGCGCTCGGTTTCGTCGTCGAGCTCGATCGTGCCCTGAGGGCCAGCGTCGTAGGTTGCGGCATCCTCGCTCACGAACGACGCGGAAGCGGTCGCGCCGGCGCCTCGTCTGCGAGCTAGCCCTCCGAGATAGCCGCGCAGCGCCGCCTGCATCAGAACGTTCAGGCTCGGGGGCGTCTCGAGGCGGGCCAAGTGTTTCGCAAGCAGGCCTTCGAGCTCGTCGGTGAGGGTCACGGTTGCACGCCGCACGACCCGAGCTTACACCAGTTGGTGCATTTGGTGCATGTCCACATGCCCTGCAGCCTCGCCGGCGAGGGAGTCGCTGGTGCGTCAGACAGGCCCGCGCGACCGTCGCAGGCGCACCGCGATCGCCAGGAAGCCCGCGGCCACGCCCAGCCCGATCCACAACCCTGGACTGCTGACGAACCGCAGCGGGGTCATTCGCATCAGCGGATCGATCATCGAGGTGGTGGTGGTGAAGTCGGCGCCTTCGGGGCTGCCGGCGAAGCGGTGGGCGATGAAGTCGGCGAAGCGGGAGCTGCCGAAGGCGATGCGCTCGACGGCGGCGATGGCGAGGAGTGGAAGTGTGGCCCACAGCCACGGCACGCGGTTCGCCCAGGCGGAGACGAGGAGCAGCCATGCATAGATCGGCGCGTACCAGAGGGCGTGGACGGTGACCATGTGGTAGAGGATCGTCGCCGTCAACTGCGGCAGGTCGACCTCCGACCACAGCATCCCCACCTGGCCGCTCGGTGCGAGCACGGCGCTGCCGACGATGAGCATCAGGACGTGGACGACGAACGTGAGGGCCACCGTCAGCAGCGGCAGGATGACGAGCGGGACGCTCGTCTTCGCCAGCACGGTCGTCAGGTCGGACATCGGCAGCGACTTCCAGAAGAGGATGCTGCGGTCGCGTCGCTCGCTCTGGAAGGCGTCGAAGCAGTAGAAGACGGCGACGACGAAGGTGGTGGCCATCAGCAGGAACGAGGCGAAGAGGTAGTGCTGCACGACGGCGTCGTGGCGCGGGACCGGCGCGAGCGCGGCGGCGTGGCGCATCCTGTCGGGGAGCTGGATGTCGCCGAGGAGCACGGCGACCACGATCAACGCCGCCACGGCGAGCGGCGCGAGGTAGATCGAGCGGCTCTCCCACAGCTCGCGGCGCAGCGACCAGAAGAAGCGGCGGACGCCGCCGATCTCGGTGGGTGCCGGCGCCGCCGCACCCCGATCGCCGCCGAGCTCCGCCACGCTGCCCGCTTCGCTGCTCACTGGAGGCCTCCTCGCGCCTGGCCGGCCTGCCCGCCCACGACCGCCACGAACAGCTCCGCGATCGTCGGCGTGCGCACCTCGCCGAGCGCCTCGAGCGGCGCATGCTCGACGCCGTCGAAGAGCAGCTCGCTCCTCCCCAGCGCCTGCCGCTCGTGGATCGGCCGCAGCGCCCGCGCCGCCGCGAGCCGATCGGGGTTCACGGCCACCAGGCGATAACGCTCCTCGAGCGCGTCGGTGGCCATCGCGAGCACGATCCGCCCGCGGTCCATGAACACGACGTCGGTGAGCACGTGCTCGATCTCCTCGACCTGGTGGGTCGCCACGACGATCGTGCGCTGGCCGTCGAAATAGTCGCCGAGCAGCGAGTCGTAGAACTGTTTGCGGAAGAGAAGGTCGAGGCCGAGCGTCGGCTCGTCGAGCACCAGCAGCCGCGCGTCGATCGCCATCACCAGCGTCAAGTGGAGCTGGGTCACCATGCCCTTCGACAGCTCGCGCACCTTGTGGCTCAGCCGGACGCTGGTGCGCTCGAGCAGCGCTTCGGCCTTGCCGCGGTCGAATCGCGGGTGCACGCCGGCGACGTAGTCGAGGAGCCGGGCGACGCGGATCCAGCGCGGCAGCACGGCGACGTCGGCGATGAAGGAGACCTCCTCCATCAGGCGGTCGCGCTCGCGCCATGGGTCGCGGCCGAGCACGCGCAGCTCGCCGTCGTACGGCACCAGGCCGAGCACCGCGTTGAGCGCCGTCGTCTTGCCGGCGCCGTTGGGGCCGATGACGCCGACGATGCGGCCTTCCTCGACGCGCAGGTCGATGCCGTCGACGGCGACGTTGCCGCCGTACGCCTTGCGCAGGCCGTGCGCTGCGATGACGGCCACGCTCAGCGCTCCTCCTTGGGCTTCTTCGGCTTCCTGCCGTCGAGCAGGTCTTCGGCCTCGAGGCCGAGCCGGCGGATGGTGGCGTGGATCGCCGGCCACTCGTCGCTCAGGAATTTGTCGCGTTCGGCCTTCATCAGCGTCTGGCGCGCGCCGGGGTTGACGAACATGCCGCGGCCGCGGCGGCTCTCGACGAGGCCCTCGTCGACTAGCTGCTGGTAGCTCTTCAAGACCGTGAGCGGATTGACGCGATACTCGGCCGCCACGTTGCGCACCGAAGGCAGCGGATCGCCTTCGGCGAGGACGCCGTCGAGGATCATCGCCACCACGCGGTCACGCAGTTGCCGGTAGATCGGCCGAGGGTCGTTCCACTCACGGTCCATCCGAGCCTTCTAGTTTTTCTCGACGATCGTAATGGCCGCGGTCACTTCGACGGTGCGGCCGCCGGCGCCGGCACGCGGTGGAGGTCGAAGTGGGCGCGGACGTGTTTGTCGCCGGAGAGCATGAACGTCCAGTCTTCGGTGTGATGGTCGGCGTCGACTGCGGTGAACGCCGCGTGGTGCATGTGACCGTACTTCGTCGGGCCGCTGACGTCGAGGTACTCGAAGTCGACCGTCTTGCCGTCCGGCATCGCAGTACCCACCATGCGCGGGCGGTTGCCGGCATCGCAGTAGTGGGTCAGCAGCAGGCGCCCCTCGTCGAGATAGAGCATGGTGATCGGGTTGTCGGGGCGGCCCTCGGACTTCATCTCGTGCATGAGCACGTTGCCCATCGAGGTGACGCGCAGCCAGATCTTGGTGGTCTTGCCCTCGATGTCGGGCACGGGCGGATCGGTGTGGATGACGCCTTCCCAGGCGCCCTCCAGCGTCTTCAGGCTGTCGAAGGCGGCCTTGGCGGGGTCGGGCGGCGGCGCCGGCGCGGCGAGGACGGCGGTGGCGCTGGCGGCGGCGAGCAGGGTGAGGCAGAGCACGGTACGCAAGGTCTCCATGAGTGGCTTCATGAGGTGTAACTCCTTGATCGGGTGATGTTTTCTTGGCGCATCACGGAGAGCGTTTCGCCTGCCTGGCCAGTGCGGCGAGCGGCTGCCCGATCTGCTGTACTGTTCTAGTTAACTACAACACCATGGCGATGTCAAGGGCTTCCGAGCCGAGGGTGTCGAGATCGCTTCGCTGGTTGGCGCGGCTACGGTCGCGCGCCGACTCTGGGTGGCTGCGCGCGCTGCGGCCGATCGAAGTAATCCTGCACGTCGGCGCCGCGGCGCAGCTCGGCGGTCCAGCGCTGCAGCTC
The DNA here is from genome assembly GCA_036005845.1 of Thermoanaerobaculia bacterium. Lineage (GTDB taxonomy): Bacteria > Acidobacteriota > Thermoanaerobaculia > Multivoradales > JAIOJS01 > DASYQD01. The sequence goes on from DASYQD010000002.1 coordinate 11,962, forward strand.
TTCGTTGAGCCGCTGCTGGCGCAGCACCTCGCGGATCTGCTCGCGCACGTCGTCGAGCGGCGGCACCGGCTGGCCGCCGGCCCGCAGCTGCGGCGCCAGCGTACGCTCGTAGTAGGCCTCGATCTCCTCGAGGCCGACGAAGACCCGGGCGCCGAGCAGCTCGTCGACGTAGACGAGCACCTGGAGCTGCTGCGCGACGAGCTGCTCCAGGCCTTCCATCGTCATGCCGAGCGACCGCAGCCGCTGGCGGAACGCCTCGTCGGAGGGGAAGCGCGAGCGGATCGTCTCCACCTGCTTGGCGATCATCTCCACCGGCACCTGCTCGAAGCCGTAGCGCTCGACTTCGTGGATGCGGAGGCGCTCCTCGATGAGCCCGTCGAGCACGCGGCGGCGGGCGTCGCGCTCGCTGCCGCCGGCGGGCGGCGGCGCGGTGCCGAGCGCCTGCGCGCGCTCGACGTCGGACTGCAGGATGGGGTCGCCGTCGACGACGGCGACGATGCGATCGCGCAGCGCCGGCTCGGCGGTGGGCGCCTGCGGTGCCGCGAGCGCGGGCGCGGCAAGTGCGGCGAGCAGCGGCAGCCACCGCGCGAGAAACGACGACCTGTGGCGGATCACGGCGCGCGATCGTAGCACCGGCGTCTCGCTCCGTTCGCGCGAAACGCCCGTGATCACGCCGGCTTCATCGACGCTTGGCTCAGCGCTGCGCCGTGCCGAGCTCGCGATACGCCATCTGCGCGCCGAGCATGCGCTCGACCATCGTGCGCACGTCGGGATTGCCGATCTTCGCCAGCGTCTCGGCGGGATCGCCGCTCGTGCACCAGGAGGCCCAGAGCTTCGCCTGCGCCGTGCCGACGAGGTGCGCCGCCAACGCCAGCGCCTGGCGGCCGTTGAATGCGCCGCCGAGCTGGGCCAGGCGCGCGGCGCCGACGGCGATGGCGATCTCGGGCTCGTAGAGGTCGTCGGGGCGGACGCCCTTGACGCCTGCAGCTCCTGCCGCGCGCTCGGCGCTCGCGGGGTCGAGCAGCATGAGCCCGCGGCCGCCCCACTCGCTCATCGCCGTGGTGTCGAAACGGCTACCCTCGCGCATCACGCCCCAGAGCAGCGCCGGCTCGACGGCGACGCGCTTCGCCGCCGCCTCGACGCGCTGCGGCCAGGGGCGCGGGAAGAGCACCTCGCGCAGCGGCAGCGGCAGGAGCTGCGGCGGAGCGGCGGCGAGCGCCGGGGCCGCGGTCTCCTGCGCCAGCGCCAGCGCGCGGCCAGGGTCGCGCGCGGCGAGGAGACGTTGCGCGGCGGTGAAAGCCAGGGCCGGCTGCCGCAGCGGAAAGTACTTCGTGATCGTCTCGCCGCTCACCTCGCGCCAGCCGCCGAGCGCCAGCACGCGATCCTCGGGGTCGTCGAATGCGGACTGCCAGAGCGGCCACTCTTCGGCGTCGACCGGCGCCAGCTTGAGGTAGGGCGCGATGCGCCGATCACGCGCCCACTGCTGGTAGAGGTAGAGCCGCAGCGGCTCGCGCTGCGGATCGCCGGCAGGGAGCAGCAGCCAGGCGGCGAGGCGATCGTCGGCGCGCGGCGACCGGCGCCAGCGCTCGACGGCGGTCTTGACGGCCGGCTGCATCGCCGCGCCGGCGAGCCGCCCGCGCGCTTCGGCGGTGAGCGGGTGGTAGGGGATCTCGCGCAGCAGGCGCAGGTACTGGAGCAGCGCCGCGTTCGTGTCGCCCTGCGCCTCGTCGGCGCGGCCGATCCAGTAGACCGTCTCGGAGTCGGTGGCCCCGCGGAGCTGTACCGCCTGCTGCAAGAGCAGCGGTGCGGTGCCCACCTCACCCCTGGCGAGCTGCGAGACGGCGAGGAACGTCGCCGCCTCCGCCGCGCGCGCGCTCCACTCGCGCCGCGCGCGCAGGATGTCGTAGGTGCGCTGCGCGTCGGCGCGGCGGACGAGCAGCCACTGCAGGCGGCAGGTGGCCAGCATGGCGGCGCTCGTCCACTCGCCGTTGGCGTTGAGGTTGGCGGCGCTCACGTAGGCGTGCAGCGCGCCGACGCGGTCGCCGGCGAGCTCGCGCGCGAAGCCTTCGTGGTAACGGGCGCGGGCACGCTGGTCGTTGCGCGCCACGCGCTCGGCGAGGCGTGCGAAGGTGCTCACCGCGCTGCGGTAGGCGTCGCGCGCCACCTGCGACAGCGCCAGCAGCTCGAAGGCCTCGACATGGCGCTGGTCGCGGATCTGCGCCGGGAAGGTGGAGACGAGCGGCCCGAGGAACGAGCCCGCGAGCTCCGGCTGGCGCAGCCGTTGGAAGGCGCGGCCCAGCACGAACGACACCTCGGGCGTGAGCTGCGCGCGGCCGAGGCCGGAGAGGCGCACCGCCGCGTCCCACGTCGCTTCATCGGCTGGGCCTTCGTCGATGAGGCGCGTCAGGTCGGCGACGCGGCTGCCGGGGCCGGCTGGATCTCCTGAGGGCGCGCAGTCGGCGCGCGCCACGGAGAGGGCGCGGCGGTCGGCGGCGTCGAGCGCCGGCCAGTCGAGACCGGCGAGCAGCCGGCAGTCGCCGCCGGCGCGCAGCGAGCGGTGGAGCAGCGCCGCCGCCTGGTGGCGCAGCGCCGGCGGCGAGCTGCGGGTGACGAGCGGCGCCAGGAGCCCGGCCGCCATCTCCGGATGCTTGTCCGCCTGCAGGCGTGCGAGGCGCAGCCGGCAGTAGGGCGCCAGCGCCGGCGCGCGCTGCATCGCCATCGCGAAGGCCTTCGCCGCTTCGGCCGGATGGCCGAGCAGCTCGAGCAGATTGCCGCGCAGGTAGTCGATGCCCATCTCGCCGGCGCCCGGCTCGCCGGCGAGGCGGTCGGCGGCGAGCAGCGCTTCGGCCGCCGTCGTCGCGCCGTGCACCGCGGCGAGCTGCTCGAGGCCGGCGCGCGCTGCGGCGGGTAGGGCGAGGGCGAGGACGAGGAACGATGGAAGCGAGCGGCGCGCCGTCACCATCGTCTTCGCGCGGCCGACCCTTAGCGGCGCCGGCCCATCAGGCGGACACCCGTTCGACGCGGGCGCCGAGGCTCTGGAGCTTGACCTCCATCCCCTCGTAGCCGCGGTCGAGGTGGTAGATGCGGTCGACCACCGTCTCGCCGCCGGCGGCGACACCGGCGATCACCAGGCAGGCCGAGGCGCGCAGGTCGGTGGCCATGACGGTGGCGCCGGAGAGCGGCCGCGGGCCGGTCACCACCGCGTCGCGGCCGTCGATGCGGATGTCGGCGCCCATGCGCAAGAGCTCGGCGACGTGCTGGAAGCGGTTCTCGAAGATGGTCTCGGTGACGCGCGAAGTGCCCGCGGCCTGGGTCATCAGCGCCAGGTACTGCGCCTGCAGGTCGGTGGGGAAGCCGGGATGCGGCGCGGTCGCGACGTCGCGCGCGCGCAAAGCACCGCTGCGGCGGACGCGGATGCCGTCCTCGCTCGTGCTGACGTCGGCGCCGACGTCGGCGAGGGTGTCGAGCAGCGGCCCGAGATCGGACGGCGCCGCGCCGGTGAGCGTCACGTCGCCGCCCGTCAGCGCCGCGGCGACGAGGTAGGTGCCGCCCTCGATGCGGTCGCCGATGATCTCGTGCTCGGCGGCGCCGAGCTGGTCGACGCCGTCGATGCGGATCGTCTCCTCGCCGGCGCCCTCGATCCGCGCCCCCATGGCGTTGAGCAGGTTGGCGAGGTCGACCACCTCGGGCTCGCGCGCGCAGTTCTCGAGGATGGTCTCGCCCTCGGCGAGCGATGCAGCCATCAGCAGGTTCTCGGTGCCGGTCACCGTCTGCACGTCGAAGCGGAAGCGGGCGCCGCAGAGGCGCTTGGTCTCCGCCATCACGTAGCCGTGCTCGAGCTTGATCTGCGCGCCGAGCGCGTCGAGGCCCTTCAGGTGCTGGTCGATCGGCCGCACGCCGATGGCGCAGCCGCCGGGCAGCGAGACGCGCGCGCGGCGGCGGCGTCCCATCAGCGCGCCGAGCACCAGCACCGAGGCGCGCATCGTCTTCACCATGTCGTACATCGCCTCGAACGAGGCGCCGTCGTGCGCCGGCAGGAAGCGCACCGCGCCATCGCGCTCGTGGCTGTCGACGCCGAGATAGGAGAGCAGCCGCCGCATCGTGGCGATGTCGCGCACCTTCGGGATGCGTCGCAACACCACCGGCTCGTCGGCGAGCAACGTCGCCGCGAGCGCCGGCAGCGCGGCGTTCTTGGCGCCCGACGCCGCTACGGTGCCGGCGAGGCGAGTGGGGCCGTGAATGCGGAAGCTGTCCATGGTAGCGGTTGGCCGTGGCGCTAGGCGCCGGGCCGGCATGCAGGGGGCGCTAGTTTGGCCGATGCCTTGGGCGTCTACAAGGCAGGCCCACGAGACGCGCTCGGCTGGCGGGGGAGCGGAGCAGAAAGCGTGCCGGTCGCCGGTTCACGCTCGTTCGAGCCGCATGCGCAGCTGCGCCGGCGTCACGATGGCGAAGCGAACCTCGTCTGCCAGCTCGAGCAGGCTCTTGTCGCCGCTCACTAGAGCCTCTGCCTTGCCCGCGAGCGCCAGCTCGAGGAACTTCTGATCGTCGACGTCGCGGCAGCGTGGCAGCCCTGCCAGTCGCGAGGGCATCCTGACGGCCGTCGTCCACGGGAGGTACGCGGCGAGAAGGGTCTGGACCTCTACATCGTCGAGATGGAACTTCGGATAGGTGAGGACGTTCATGAGCTCGCTCGTCGTGTCGGCATTGACGAGCGGCCGGAGGCGCTGGTCGCGCCAAGAATCAGCGATCCACGCCAGGCGGCCGGCTGGAAAGAGCAGAGCGGAGAGAACGACACCCGTGTCGAGGACGAGTCTCACCGGCGACGACGCCTGGCCCAAGCCAACGCCTCAGGAATATCCGCCTCACGGATGCCGATCTCGGCGAGCTTCGCGTGAACCTTGGCGAGGGGATCGATCTCGACCGGGCGCAGGACGATGCGGCCGCGCTCTGTGGTCACTTCGAAGTATTGAGCGGCGGGGAACTGCTCGACGATCCGCTTGGGCAGCGTGATCTGGTTCTTCGACGTCTTCTTCGCCAGCACGGAAGGATCGTAACACGGGAACAAGGAATCCTTACTCCCCGTCACCCGCCAGCAGGAGGGGCGCTACCGGCGCTCAACGCCAAGTGCGGACTCGGCGGCGTCGCAGCTCGACGACGCGCTCGATGCTCGCGAGATCTCGCTGCACGCCGGCGAGGCGCCAGCCGCCGCGAGCGGCGAGCTCGGCAAGTGGCCCCGCCTGACCAACGCCGATCTCCAGCAAGAGCGGCGTACCCGGGCGCGCTGCGGCGAGGCCGGTGAGCAGGTCGCGGTAGGCATCGAGCCCACCTGCGCCCGCCCACAGCGCCGGCGCTGGCTCCCAGGCCGCCACTTCCGGCATCACGGGTCCCGCAGGGTCGAGGTACGGCGGGTTGGAGACGATGAGATCAAAGCCCTCGACGCGCAGCGGCGCTGCCCATGCGGCGGCGACCAAAGCAATGGAGGCATGCAGTGCACGCGCGTTCGCCGCGGTAACGGCGAGTGCCGCCGCCGCGCGGTCGGTGGCCGTAACCCGGCTGTCGGCCAGCTCGAGGGCCAGCGTCACCGCAATGCAGCCCGAGCCCGTGCCGAGATCGAGGATCCGCGGCCGCGCCGGCAGCGACTTCGCGACCGCCAGCGCCGCCTCGACGAGATGCTCGGTCTCCGGTCGCGGCACCAGCACGCGGTGATCGACCGCGAACGAGCGCCCGTAGAACTCCTTGCTGCCGACGAGGTACGCCACAGGCTCGCCAGCCAGCCGTCGCTCGACGAGCGCGGCGAACCGCGCCGCGTCCTCGGCGCTCACTGCCGCGTCGTCGCGCGCCAGCAACGATGCCTCGCCCCAGCCGAGCACGTGCCCGAGCAGCAAGTGCGCCTCGCGCGCGGTGGCGAACGGCGCCGCGGCCAGCCGCTCCCGCGCCTCGGCGAGCAGCTGTCGGATCGTCACGATCGACTCAGGCGCGCGCCGTCTCGGCGGCGAGCTGTTGGGCTTCGAAGTGCTGCGCCAGCGGCTCGAGCAGCGGGTCGAGACGGCCCTGCATCACCGCGTCGAGCTGGTGTACCGAGAGGCCGATGCGGTGGTCGGTGACGCGGTTCTGCGGGAAGTTGTAGGTGCGGATCTTCTCGGAGCGGTCGCCGCTGCCGACCATCTTGCGGCGCTCCTCGGCCTCGGCGGCGTGCTGCTTCTCCTGTTCCCTCTCCAGGAGGCGCGCCTTGAGCACGCGCAGCGCCTTCGCCTTGTTCTTGATCTGGCTGCGCTCGTCCTGGCAGCTCACGACGAGACCGGTGGGGAGGTGCGTCAAGCGCACGGCCGAGTACGTCGTGTTGACGCCTTGGCCGCCGGGGCCGGAGGCGCAGAAGCGGTCGACGCGCAGGTCCTTCTCGTCGACCTTGACCTCGACGTCGTCGGCCTCGGCGAGCACCGCCACCGTCACCGCCGAGGTGTGGATGCGCCCCTGCGCCTCGGTCGCCGGCACACGCTGCACGCGGTGGACGCCGCCCTCGAGCTTGAGGCGGCGCCAGGCGCCGCGGCCCTCGACGATGGCGGAGACCTCCTTGATGCCGCCGACGCCCGACTCGGAGAGGTCGATGACCTCGACCCTCCAGCCCTGGCCTTCGGCGTAGCGCGTGTACATGCGGAAGAGCTCGGCGGCGAAGAGCGACGCTTCGTCGCCGCCGGTGCCGGCGCGGATCTCGAGCACGACGTTGCGGCCGTCGTGCGGGTCCTTGGGCGCGATCTCGCGCTTCAAGTCGGCGAGCAGCGTCTCGCGCCGCGCATCGAGCGCCGTGCGCTCCTCTTCGGCGAGCGAGGCGAGCTCATCGCCCTTGCCCAGCGAGTCGATCAGCTCGCGGTTCTCCTCGCGCTGGCGGTCGACCGTGCGCAGCTCGCGGTAGAGCTTGACCACCGGCTCGAGGTCGGCGAGCGCCTTCGACACCTCGCGCACCTGCTGGGGCTGCGCCAGCACGGCGGGATCGGCGAGCCGGGCGCTCAGCTCGTCGTGCGTCTTCTCGATCTCGGCGAGTTTTTCGATCATGGTCGTTAACCAAGCCCAAACGACATCAGCAAGCTCAAATGACAAGGGCCGCTCCACGCGGGAGCGGCCCTCGAGTCGATGCGGCGGGCGGAGCTAAGCCTGCTTCTGGGCGGCCTGCTTCTGCGCGGCCTGCTTCTGCTGCGTCTGCTCGAAGCGCTTCTTGAAGCGATCGACGCGGCCGGCGGTGTCGATCAGCTTCTGCTTGCCGGTGAAGTAGGGGTGGCACTCGTTGCAGATCTCGAGGCGCAGCTCGTCGTGCGTGGAGTGCACCTGGAAGGTGTTGCCGCAGGCGCACACCGCGGTGACGAGGTGGAGGTCGGGATGGATGTCGGGCTTCACGATTTCGTCCTCTCTCAGCCGGAAGGAGCTCCGCAGGGCCGCACAGGATAGCCGCATCGGCGCTGCCTGGCAAGCCTGGGATTCGTGCACGGCATAGAACCGCGCGCGAGCTCGTGAAATTCCGCCGAATGTCGCTAGCATGCGCCGCCAATGAGCGCTCCGCTCTTCATCTTCGACGGCCACACCGACGTGCCGACGCGGCTCTGGGAGTCGCCCTGCGACCTGCGGCAGCGCTGCCCGGATCGCCACGTCGACCTGCCGCGGCTGCGCAGCGGCGGCGTCTCCGGCCTCGTCTTCGCGCTCTTCGTGCCGGTGTCGCTCTCGCCCGAAGAAGGGCTCGCGCACGCCGAGAAGCTGCACCGGCTCACCGTGGAGCAGCTCGAACCCGGCGGGCTCGAGCTCGCCGGTACGCCGGAGGAGCTCGACGCCGTGGTGGCGCGTGGCGGCGTCGGTGTCGTGCTCGGCCTCGAGAACGGCCGGCCGCTGTCGATTCCCGGCGCGCTCGAACGGCTGCTGGCGATGGGCCTGCGCATCGTCACGCTCACCCACTTCGGCAGCCACGAGTGGTGCGATGCGTCCACCGACGACGAGGTTCACCGCGGCCTCTCGCGCGAGGGCGAGGAGATCGTGCGCCGCCTCAACCGCGCCGGCGTCATCGTCGACGTCTCGCACGTCTCCGACCGCGCGGTGGAGCACGTGCTCGCGGTGTCGGACGCGCCGGTGGTGGCGAGCCACAGCTCGGCGCGCGCGCTCTGCGACCATCCGCGCAACCTCACCGACGAGCTGGCGCGCGCCATCGTCGCGCGCGGCGGCCTGGTGATGGCGAACGCCTTCCCGGTCTTCATCGACCCCGCCGCCGAGCGCGCCAACCGCGAGCGCATGGCGCACCTGCGCGAGCCGATGCGCTCGCTCGAGGAAGCGTACGCCGACCGGCCGGTGGAGCTGCGGGCGGCACGGTCGCAGCTCCTCGCCGGCCACCCGCAGCCGCCGGTGCCGCTCGCCACTTACGTCGACCACGTCGTCCACCTGCTCGGCATCGTCGGCGAGGAGGGCGTCGGCATCGGCACCGACTTCGACGGCATCCCGGAGACGCCGGTGGGGTTCGAGGACGTCTCGCGCTTCCCCGACCTCGTCGCTGCGTTGCGCGAGCGTGGCGTCGACGAGGCGGCACTACGGCTGGTGATGGGCGACAACTTCCGGCGCGTCTGGCGCGAAGTGGCGCGGCGGGGAGCGCGGGCCTAGCCGCCGTCCGCCGCGCCGCCGCGACTCGACCGCTGCCAGCCGCGCTTGCCGCCCGGCCGACCGTCGCTGTTCCGGGCCGCGCGCTTGCCGCGCCGAGCGATCGACTAGCTATCCCCGGCGCCGATGTGGATGCCGCCGCCGCTCGAACGCACCAGCAGCGGCGCGCCGCCGCCGTTGAGCTGGCCGCGCAGCGAGCTGCGCGACTGCTTGCCCTGGACGGTGACCGGCAGGTCGCAGACCACCGAGCCGCCCGAGGAGCTGGCGTCGATGGAGAGGCGCGCGCTCCGGTCGACGTCGACGCGCACGCCGCCGCCGGAGGAGGAGAGGCTGCCGCCTGCCGTGTTGTCGGCGGCGAGCACCGCGCTCACCGGGCCGCCCGAGCTCTCGGCGGTCACCTTGCCGCCGACGCCGTCGACGTGGACGCCGCCGCCGCTGCTCGACGCATCGACGTCGCCGGAGACGGCGGAGACCTCGACGCCGCCGCCGCTCGACTCGGCGTCGACGTCGCCGCTGATGCGCTCGGCGGTGACGCGGCCGCCCGAGCTCGAAAGCCGCACGTCGCCTTGCACGCGCCGCACCTCGACGCCGCCGCCGCTGCTCTTGGCGTCCACCTGGCCGACGAGGTCGAAGGCGCGCACCGCGCCGCCCGAGGAGCGCAGCCGCGCCGCGCCCTGCAGGTTGGAGACGCGGATGCCGCCGCCGCTGCTCTGCAGGTCGACGCGGGTCTGCCTCGGCACCTGGATCTCGAAGTGCAGGTTGAGGCCGTGGCCCCAGTTGAACAGGCCGTCGAACCAACCGCTGCCGCTGCCGCGCCGACGGTTGATCACCTTCGCGGTGTTGCCGTCGTTGGAGAACTCGAAGGTGTAGCGCTCGTCGACGTCCGCGCGGTCGCGGTCGGAGGTGACGACGATGCGGGCGCCGGTCGCGGCGCCGCCGGTGACGGTGACGCTGCCGCCGGCCGTCTCGACGATCAGCTCGCCGCCGGGAGTCAGGGCGAGCGTCTTCTCGAGGCGAAAGTCGGCGGCGGCCGGAGCGGCGAGCAGCGCTCCGGCGCCGACGGTGAAGGCGAATGCGAGCGGAACGAGGAGCGTCGGTGTGCGGCGCATGTGGCGGTCTCCCGTGGTCAGGTCCTGAGGGATACAACGCTGGGGGAACGGGAAGGTTTCACGGCGAAGCCGGTGGCCCGTGGCGCAGCCATGTCGAGATCGCTTCGCTGCGCTCGCGACGACGTACGTGAGGTCATCGCGAGGAGCGAAGCGACGAAGCGATCTCGATGCCTGAGTTAACCGCGCTACTTGCTGACGCGAACGGCCTTCGGCCCGTCGACGCTGCCCAAGTCCACCATCGCCTGGTCGACCATCACCACGAACGGCCGCGGCTCGAGGCGCAGGCCGCCGTGGCCGTCGTGGGCGATCACCTGCACGGTGCCCATGCCGTAGCCCATCGGGCCGCGGCTGTAGTAGTGCACCTTGAGGTGGTAGGGCGCCGCGGCGCCGCTCGGCCGCTCCACTGCGAAGCACTCGGGGCCGTAGCCGGTGGTCACGTCGGCGTAGAGGCTGCCGCCCGAGGGCAGGTCCTTCGAGGAGAAGTAGGCGTGGCCGCCTTTGCGGTCGAAGACGTGGAGGTCGACGTCGTTGGCGTCGGTCTCCCAGCTCAACACGAAGCGCAGCGACGGTTCGTCGTCGAGATGCGCGCCGGCGTGGCGCAGCCGGTCGAGCACCTCGCCGCGGCGCGTGGGGTCGGCGCGCAGCCAGGCGGCGGCGAGCATGCCGAGGTCGTCCTGCAGCACGCGCTCGACGCCGGCGAAGCGGCCGTCGGGGTAGCGCTGCTCGATGCCGCGCTCGAGCGCGGCGAACGCATCGGCGTAGCGGCCGGCGCGCAGCAGCGCCCAGGCGAGGAGGCGATGGCTGGACGGATGGTCGGGCCGCTGCGCCACCGCCTTCTCGTAGGTGTCGACGGCCAGCCCGAGGCCGGCGTCGCCGAGCCGTTCGAGACGCTCGCCGGCGAGACGGCGCAGGTCGGCGCGGCTGGGGAAGAGGTCGATGAGCGAGCCGTAGGCGCGCGCGGCGCCGCGCGAGTCGCCGGCCGCTTCCCACGCTTCGCCGAGCGCGAGCAGGGCCAGCACGTCGCCGGGTGACTCGTCGCTCCAGCTCTCGGCGAGCGTGCGCGCGGCGGCGACCTTGCCGGCGCCGAGCTTGGCCATCACCTCGGCGAAGCGGCCCTCGTACGGCGACTTGTCGGCCGGCGTGGGCTGATCGCGCTGCGCGTCGCCCTGGCCCCCTGCGGCACGCTCATCGCGCCGCGCCGCGCCGATGCGGGCCGCCGCCTCGACGGCGGGAACCTCGGCCGCTGCGGTGGCCGAACGCGGCGGCGACGGCTCGCCGGCGATGACGCCGCCGGGGACCCCACCGGCGACGCCGCCGACCACGCCGCCCGCGACGCCGCCTTCGACGCCCTGCTCGACTCCCGAGGTCGGCGCGGCCGCGTCGGCCACGTATCCGAGCGCGTGAAGCGCGTCGCCATCCTCGGCCGACACGGTGGGGATTTGCGCCAGCTCTTCCGCGCTCACCGTAGCTGCGGTCGAGATGCGGCGCTCGTCGAGGAGCGGCGACTCGGCGGTGACGACGATTTGCTCGTTCGCCGCCGATTGCTCGTCAGCTCCTTCGCGCTGCCGCGACACCGCCGGCCGCGCGGGGGCCTCGTTGCGCCCTTGCGCCACCTTCGCCGCTGCAGCGTCGATCGCCGCCGGCCGCATCGGCGGCGTGCTGCGCGCCAGCACCTCGAGCCCGCCGGGTCCGACGGTGAGCACGTCGGCGAGCGAGCGGCGCTCGAGGCCGAAGCGCGCGTAGTCGGCCTCGGTCTCGAGCACGAGCAGCGCGGTGAACGGCGACAGCACGCGGTTCTCCACCGAGAGCTGCGTCACCTGCAGCGTCAACGCGCGGCGAAGGTCCTGGTCCTTCGGCGAGGCGACGTCGCGCAAGTGCACGAGCCGCTCGATACGCGCCTGCGCCCAGGCGCGCTGCAGCAGCGGGCGCTTGGCCGCGGCGACCTCGCCGCGCAGTGCCACCGGGCGGCCGTCGAGCGTCACGTGAAACGGTTGTTCTGAAGGAACGGCGGGCAAGTCGGCGAAGACCAGCGCCTCGTCGCCCGGCTGCACGCCGTCGAGGCGCTCGGGCCAGGTCCAGCCCGCGCCGTCGACTGCGACGGCAATCCCCGAGCGGCAGGCGAGCGTGAGCCGGCGTGCCAGCTCGGCGAGCGGCGCGCGGCCGTCGAGGCGCTGGCCGTCGTGCGGCAGGTTGCCGGTGACGAGCTCGTGCAGCACGGCATCGTCGCGCAGGCCGCCGGTGGCGAGCACGTCGAGCCGTTCGACCCCGCGCGCGGCAAGTGCGTGCACCGCGGCGCGCAGCGAAGAGGTCTCGGTGTCGCCGGCGGTGGCGACGCCATCGGTGACCAGCAGGACGCGCGGGTAGCGGCCGGCGGCGCCTCGCAGCTCGCGATCGAGCCAGCCGAGCGCTCCGGTAAGGTCGGAGGCGCCGAGCGCGCGGCGCCCCACCAGCTTCTGCACGATGGCGTCGTCGAAGCCGCCGGCCGTGCCCGCGAAGAGCGGCGATACCTCCTGATCGAAGGCGGCAACGGCGAGCGGCGTGTTCGCGCCGGCGCCGTCGCGCAGCCCGGCGAGGAGCTCGGCGAGCCGCCGCGCCTGCGCCGCGTAGCCGAGGGCGCGCGAGGCGCTGGAGTCGACGAGCACGTAGAGGCCGCCGATCTCCTGCGGCCGCGCCTCGACCGGCGCCGCGACGCGCACGACGGCGAGGTTGCCGTGACGGAGCCCGGCACGCTCGGCAACGCGCTCTTGCGCGATCACCAGATCGCGGTCGGGCGTCCACTCCTGCTTGTGCAGCTCGACGACGCGACGGTCGCTGACCTGCGCGTCGGGATCCGCTGCCGCGCCGGCGGCGCTCACCGGCCGCTCGCCGAGCAGCACGCTGGCGTCGAGCGCTCCGACCTCGGGGAGGCCGAGCAGCGGCAGCACGTAGGGCTCGTCGCTCTTCACCAGCGCGTGCGACCAGGAGACGACGATCTCCTTCCGGCCGCGCGCCGGGATGGGGAAGACGCGGGCCGAGAACTCGTTGGCGGCTTCCTGCTCGAGCAGCGCCGGATCCTGGCGGCGGTGGAGGAAATCCTCGTAGGCCACCCGCGCGCGCTGGCGCTCGACCACCTCGCCCTCCTGCCAGGAGTCGCCGATCTTCATCGCGAAGCGCGACAGCGCCGCGCCCGCCGGCAGCGCGATGCGGAAACGGCCTTCGATGACGCGGTCGCGCGGGTTCTCGAACGTGAGGTGCAGCTCGGTGAAGGCGAGCGGCGGCTCCAGCACGCCGCGCGCGTCGAGCGCCGCGAGCGCCAGGCCGGTGCCGTCGGTGGCGGTGAGGCTGAACGGCGGCGCATGGTCGGCGCCGGCCGCGCGATCGTCCTTCGTGGCGAGCGGGAAGCGGAACGAAGTGCCGCCGGCCGGCAACGACGCGGCGGGCGCGGCGGTGTCGACGGCTACCGAGCTCTCGGCGCGATCCGCGCCGTGAATGCGCGCGGCGCCGGCGCCGGTACGGCGCGCCGACGCGCCATTGCCTGGATGTCCGACGAAGGCCCCGACGACCGAGAGCGCGAGTAGGAAGGACGGCGGAACGGCGCGGTGCATGGCGGGCCTCCAGGGAGCGATCGGCCGCCTCGAGAGTGAGGCGGCTCTCCCTTAGACCCGCTCAGCCGGCGCCAGGCAACCGCCGCACGACCGGCGTCGCTTCCGCCCGCGGTGTCGAAACCTCGCGCTCTTCCTCCACCTCGATCGCCGACGCCTCGACCTTCACGTAGTTGAGCAGCACCGGCGCCAGGATCATCCCGGGGACCCCCATCAGCCGCTCGCCGAGGATCAGCGCCAGCAGGGTCAGCCACACCGGGTTGCGGATGCGGTCGCCGATGATCTTGCTGTTGAGGACGTACTCGAGCTTGTGGATCACGATCAGGAAAGCGAGCGCCGCGAGCGCCATCTGCGGCGACACGGTGAAGGCGATGGCGACGATGATGGTGTTGCTGATCAGGTTGCCGACCACCGGCAGCAGGCCGCACAGGAAGGTGACGCCGATCATCACCACCGCGTTGGGCAGCCGCAGCGCGAGCACGAAGATCGCGGTCAGCGCGGTGTTGATCGCCGAGATGACCAGCTGCGCGCCCATCACGGTGCGGAAGCTGCGATAGAAGGTGGCGAAGCGCCCGGCGATCGCCTCGCTGGTGAGCGAGTAGAGGTTGTTGCGGATGCGGTGCCGCGCGCGGTCGAGGTCGACGGCGCTGTTGAGGAAGAGGCTCGCCGCCACCACGATGCCGATGATGAGGAAGACCAGCTCGCGCGTCGCGCCGGTGGCGAAGCGGCCGACGTACTGGAACTGCCCCTTGGCCTTCTCCAGCGCCACGTCCTTGAAGCTCGCCCAGTCGGTGAACGGCAGCTGGACGCCGTTGCGGTCCGCATAATCGATGATCGACGGGATCGCCTTGCCCGCGACCTCCGGCAGCGCCACCACCGCCTGCGCCGTGAACCGCCCGAGCGCCGCCGAGCCGGCGAGCAGGATGAGCGCGAAGATCCCGATCGCCAGCCACCGGTTGCGCACGAAGTGCAGCCGCTCCAGGATGAAGAACGAGAACAGCGCCGCGAGCAGCGGCGTCCCCAGATGCAGCACGCCGACGAGCACGAACGTGGCGGCGATGAACCAGTAGCTGATGCGGACGGGCTTGGTCATGGCTCCGTCAGCACGCTGGCGTGCTCAGGCTTCGGTTTCCCAGGCTGACCGATCCTGGAGAGGCGCCACGATGTCGTCAAGGATCTCCCCGGTACCCCTCATCGCTCCGAGCCAGTCTTGCCGTCGTGCAGGCGACCGCGGCGGCACGATTTCCGCGAGGGGCTCTCCGAAGCGGGTGACCAGGACAGGCTGACCGGTGAGGCGCACTCGCTCGAAGACGGCCCGGCAGGTCGCCCTGAATCTCGGAAAGGCAATCTCCTTCACAAAGAGATCGTACGATGGTCCGGCCTTGTGGTCTAACTTCTGCGGACCCAAGGAGACAAAGCTTGCGCCGGGTGCTCTCCGCTAGGCCTCGGCGACCACACGGCGAGGAGACGCGGATGAACCGTCAACGAGTCGCGGCCGCGCGACGAGGGCCGCGATCCGCGCCCACGCGATCCGCGCGATCGCGGCGGTCGGGCATAGACGCGGCGCGCTCGCGGTCGAGCAGGCGCCGCTTGCGCTCCGTGCCCCAGCGGTAGCCGGACAGGCCGCCGTCGCCGCGAATGACACGGTGGCAGGGAATCGCCACCGCCACCGGATTGGTGGCGCAGGCGCGCGCGACGGCGCGCGAGGCGCGCGGCGCGCCGATTCCTGCGGCGACCTGCGCGTAGCTGCGCGTCTCGCCCCACGGGATCGACTGCAGGAAGGTCCACACGCGCTGCTGGAAGGCCGAGGCGCGCACGTCCACCGGCAGGTCGCCGTGCGGGCGGCCCTCCTCGACGTGGCGGCGGAGTGCCTCCATCCACGCCGCGAACGCCGGTGACGAGGACGCGTCCATCGTGCGCGGCTCGGCCGCCGGGTACTCGCGGCGCAGGCGCGCGACGAGCTCGCGCTCGCTGCCGCCGAGCTGTACGAAGCAGAGGCCGCGGTCGGTGGCGGCAAGGAGGAGCTTGCCGACGCTGGTGTCGGCCGCCGCGTACGTGATCGCCACGCCGCGGCCGCCGGTCTTGTACTCGCTCGGCGTCATGCCGAGGCGGCTGTCGGCGCGCTCGTAGACGCGCGAGCTCGAGCCGAAGCCGGCGGCGTAGATCGCGCCGGTGACCGACTCGCCTTGGCGCAGCTCGCCCTTGAGACGCTCGAGACGGCAGAGCTCGGCGTAACGGCGCGGCGAGACGCCGACGGCGGCGCGGAACGCGCGCTGCAGGTGGGTGGGCGAGAGGTGGACGCGCGCGGCGAGCGCGGCGAGCGTCAGCGGCGCGCCGCCGTCGGCCTCGCGGCGGATGTGGTCGCACAGCTCGGCGACCCACGCGGGCGCGCCGGTCGCGGCAGGTTGATCGGGCTTGCAGCGCAGGCACGCGCGCAGGCCGTCGCGCTGTGCCTCGGCGGGCGTGGCGTAGAAGCGCACGTTCTTGCGCAGCGGCCGCCGCGCCGGGCACGAGGGCCGGCAGTAGATGCCGGTCGTCAGCACGCCGAGGAAGAAGCGGCCGTCGAAGCTAGCGTCGCGGTGCGTGACGGCTTCCCAGCGCTGCTCATCGTCCAGCGGCTGCTGACCACCGGCCGGCGGCTGCATCGCGGCGTCGCGCCGCAGCGGGTCTTCGTCCCTCGTTGGCGTCGAGCTGTGTTGAGGCTGTGGCATGGGTTGGAGCTGAGCTCCGGTCGCAATCCGTTCGAAGGCGATCATGATGCACTCCCTACGGTCGAGAAGTGAAGGGTGGTCGCGCTCGCGGCCGTCACGGCCGCGGCGGGGAACTCGAGCGTCGTCGCGACGACCGGCCGCGCCGGCGGTTGCGGGCGGTACATCGACTCGGGGATCTCGGCGAGCCGCGACGGCTGGACGAAGCCGTCGGCGAGGCCGAAGAACTGGCAGAAGCTCATGATCAGCGGCCGCCACTTGAGCGGATCGATGCGATCCGTGGTGCCGGCCAGGAGCAGCGACTCGTCGACGTGAACGCGGCGGATGCGCACCTCGAGGCCGACGAGCTTGCCGGCGCGGTCGGGCTCGCTCGCGGTGATCGGGTGCACCGCCTCGAGCGTGGCCTCGAGCTGCACCGGGCACTCGCGGAGGCGCGGTGGCGCGACGACCTCGGACGGCATCGGCGTCAATCCGCCGGTGCCCAGCTTGTCCGGCTCGTAGCGGTAGCCCATCGCCAGCTTGTGCGGCGGCACCGGGTTGCTGCCCGTCGTGCGCGCGAGGCGATCGACGGCGTCAACCTGGTCGACCGACGGCAGGTTGAGCACGCACTCGCGCGTGCGCAGAATGTTCGCGGGCGTCTGCGAGCGCGCCCCGAACCCGAGCATGCAGCTCCACCCCAGCCACCAGGCCGAGGACATCGGGGCGACGTTGGTCGTGCCGTCCTCGTTCTCCGAGCTGACGAGGACGACCGGCGTGCCGAAGTAGAGGATCGCGGGCTCGATCGTGCGGTGCATGTCGCGGGCTCCCTGGTTCGATGCGCCGGCGATGTGCCGTGGCGCGTCGAAGGCCATGGTAGGGAGCCGCGGCGGAGCGGACACTCCGATTCTTGCGGTCGAAGTCGAGGCCAACTCGCGGCTGCCGGTTCGACTGCCGGCGCGGTGCGACTCCCCTCGCGGTTCGCCGATCCGCCGTCCGCCGGCAGCCGTATCCATGGTCGAGTCCCGGCGCCCACTCGGAGCGCACCGGCCTCGCAGACGCTGATGAAACGCCACTCGCCACGGCATCCCGCCGCCGTCCCGGTCGTCGATCCCGTCGGCGTGCTGCACGCGCCTCAGGGGTGGCGGCGGTCGGCCGCAGTCTCCCCGCGTGGCCGCGCGCTGGCGCTCGTGCTGCTCGCCATCTTCGCCGCGATGACCCTCGCGACCGGCGCGCTCAGCCTGGGCGCCTACTGCCTGACGACCGACGGCGCTGACGGCCGCCGGATCACCGCTCCCGCTCGCTGAGGTCGCCGGGATGCGCGGCAGCGGCGCAGCTCAGGCGAACGCGTCGCGTTCGGCGGCGCGGCGTGCCTGTCGCAGACCGTGGCCGGCGCATTCCATGATCTGGTGCTCGTTCTCGAAGTCCCTCAGCCGCGGCGACGGGTCCGCGGCGAAGAGCGGCCGCGCGCCCAGCGTGCGCAGCGAGCCGACCTCGGTCAGCGTCCAGATGGCGAAGTCGATCCGCTCGCCGCGGTCGACCAGTTGCGAGGTGAAATCGAACCCGGCTGCCCTGACGCTGGTGCGCAGGACCCGCGCGACGACTTCGTAATTCATGTCTGATCGTACTCCGTCGGCGCCGCGGCCCCGCGATGCGCGCCCGTCTGTCACATCCGGCTCGCGAGTCGTTCGCCGCGCCGAGTGGCGCCGCCGCTCAGGCGACGGCGAGGAACTGCTGCACGCGGGTCAGGAAGCTCTTCGCCTGGTTCGGCCCCAGCGCCGAGGAGATGGTCTTCTCCTCCGAGCGGATGAGGTCGAGGATGGCGTCGACGCCGCGCCCCGCCTCGAACTCGGCGCGCGAGAGGCGGTAGACGTTGTCGAGCTCGTTGGCCTTGTCGTGCTGGGCGAGGAGCTGCCGCGCCTGTTGGTGGATCTTGTCGGCGAGCCCCGAGAGGTCGGGGATCGACATCCGCTGCAGGCGGTCGGTGTGGAGCTTGGTCAAGTCTTCCTTGAGCTCGACGAGCCCCGAGGTGATGAGGCCGTAGAGGATCTTGCAGGTCTCGAAGGGCGAGACGCCGAGACCGACGGCGATCTCCTCGATCGAGCGGCGCTCGTCGATCTTGCAGATCAGCGCCCACTCCTGCGGCGTGAACGACACCGAGGTGTTGGAGCTCTTCTGCGTGAACACCGGCACCAGCCGCGTCGACGGGATGCGCTTGCTGAGCACCTGCCACTCGTCGATGCGCCGCGCCGCCTCCATCAAGAGGTTGGTGTTGGACTTCTGGATCGACGTCGACGGCGAGTGCTGGCCGGGGGTGAAGACGAACTCGCCCTGCGGCCAGATGGCGAGGTCGTACACCGCCTCTTCGCCGACGAGGTCTCCCACCTGCGCGTGGACGATCTGGCCGTCCTGCAGGTAGATGAAGCCCGACTCGGTGCCGTTCTTGAGCGTGAAGACGCCCGTCTTCCCCGATACGGACACCAGTTGGATGATGTCGGGGAGCGGTAGCTCCTTGAGTGAGCCCTGGAATGCCATCTCGGGTCTAGTGGACTCCCGCGAGCCAGCAGGACCGACGACCGCAATCGATCCGGATGGGTCGCGGCCGATTCTAGTACACGGCGCGCGTTCACGCGCGCAAGGTGCGACACCGCGCTCTAACGCGCGCCGGCGGCCGCCGCGGCGCGCAGCAGCGGCCGCCGCGCCGCGAAGCAGAGCGCCACCGCCAGCGCGTCGGACGCATCGGCGCGCAGGCGCCCTGCTCCCGGCAGCAGCATCGCCACCATCCGCGCCACCTGGTCCTTGCCGGCGCGGCCGTTGCCGGTGACGGCGCTCTTCACCTCCGCCGGCGAGTACTCCTCGATCGTCACCTCGCGCGCGGCGAGCGTGGCGAGCAGGGCGCCGCGCGCTTGCGCCAGCACGATCAGCGAGCGCGAGTTGACGCCGTGGAAGGGCTCCTCGAGCACCGCGATCGCGGGGCGCCACTGTTCCAGCAGCACGCCGAGCTCAGCGGCGAGCAGCGCCAGCCGCTGCGGCAGCGGCGTGTTGTCTGGCGGCTCGATGCAGCCGCAGGCGAGCAGGCGCGAACGCGACCCTTCGACCGCCACGCACCCCCAGCCGGTGGTGCGGCTGCCGGGGTCGAGACCGAGCACCCGCAGCGATCCGTTCACCTCGCTCGTCATCGTCGGGCCGCGTCGATGATAGCCCTTGCACCGCCTTGACGGAGAGTCACTTGCGAGAGCGTTTTCATTGACTGCATGTGGCGGTGGGTGCTACAAAAGGGGACCATTTCCAGCTTGGAGTCTGCCCAATGTCCCTGATCCTCGTCATCGAGCAGGATGGTTCCTACACCGAGCGGATCCAGGGCGCGCTCGCGGCCGAGGGTTGGAACGTGCAGGTCGTCGGCGATCGCGCTGCCGCGATGCGGGCCGCCGCCGCCGAAGCTCCCGATCTCGTCCTCGTCAGCACCGCGGCGCCGGGTGCCGCTGAGATGTTGCGTTCCTTCGGCCGCGCGCAGGGCGGTCCGGGGGCGATGGCGCTGACCGCGGCCGGCCAAGCGCCGCCCGCGGCCGACGGCTCCCTGGCAAAACCCTTCACCGACGAGCAGCTCCGCGTCTCGGTGCGCCGCTGCCTGTCGCGCGGCCAGCGCGCCGCCGCCGAAGCCGCCGCGGCGAAGGCCGCTTTGGCGGGCGCGCAGCTCACCTCGCAGGACCTCTTCGGTGACCTGCTCGCCGAGGTCGAGGAGGAGGCGGCGCGGCCGAAGCCGAAGCCCGCCGCGCGGCCGGCGACGGCCGACATCGACAAGCAGCTCCAGCAGACGCTCTCGGGGATGCTCGACAGCACGCGCACGAAGCCGGCCGCGAAGCCGGCCGGGGCGCGGCCGCCGACCGCGCCGACGGCGACGCTGACAGCGGCGGCTGCGGCCGCCACCGCGGCGGCTTCCACCGCTGCGCCTGCGACTCCCGCACGGCCGGTTGCTCCAGCGCCACCGCCGCCGGCCGCGCCGCCGGTCGCGCCGCCGGTCGCCGCGGCGCCGCCGGCCGCCGCTGCGCCGGCACCACCTGCGAAGCCGGCGCCCGCTCCGCCGCCGCCGCAAGCCGCGGCGCCGCCTGCACCCTCAGCCGCACAGCCGAAGCCGGCATCGGCGCCGCCGGCTCCCGCGTCGCCGGCTGCTCCCGCCGCTGCCGCCGCTGCGCGCCCTGCAGCGCGCCCGCGCACCGGCGAGCACTCTCCGGGCGACGTCGAAGATCTCCTCA
Organism: Thermoanaerobaculia bacterium; assembly: GCA_036005845.1. Lineage (GTDB taxonomy): Bacteria > Acidobacteriota > Thermoanaerobaculia > Multivoradales > JAIOJS01 > DASYQD01. The sequence goes on from DASYQD010000002.1 coordinate 32,217, forward strand.
GCCAAACCCTCTCTGGTCTCGGCGTCGGGCCGCGTCCGAAGCGTGCAGCGTCGGGCCCGGTTCCCGCCGCGGCGGCTGCCGCTGTCGCTGCTGCGGCGGCACCGTCCCCCGCCGCGCCCGCGCCGCCGCGGGTCGAGCCGCCGGCGGCCACGCCGCCCGCTCCGCGCGAGGAGCCGTCGACGGCAAAGGCCCCGCCGCCGGTCGAGCCGCCGCCGTCCGCGCCGGAGCGCCGCGAGCCGCCGGCGCCCGCGCGCGAGCGCGGCCGCGACAAGGGCAAGGCCAAGGCCACGCCGCCACCGCAGCCGGTCGTCTCCACGGTGGCGCCCACCGCGCCCGCCGGCGGCTTCGCCACCGTGCGCGTCGAGACGCCGAAGGCCCCCGAACAGTTCGGCGCCTACACGCTTCTCGACCGCGTCGCCCTCGGCGGCATGGCCGAGGTGTGGAAGGCGCGGATGGAGGGCGTCGAGGGCTTCCGGAAGACGGTGGCGATCAAGAAGATCCTGCCGCACCTGACCGACAGCGTCGACTTCGTCACCATGTTCATCGACGAGGCGAAGCTGGCGGCGCAGCTCAACCACCCCAACATCATCCACATCTACGACCTCGGCAAGCTCGGCGAGGACTACTACATCGCCATGGAGTACGTGGAGGGCAAGGACCTCCGCTCCATCCTCAACACCGCGCGCAAGCGCGAGCAGGCGCTGCCGGCCGGCCTGGCGCTGCTCGTCGCCGCGCGCCTCGCCAGCGCTCTCGACTACGCGCACCGCAAGCGCGACTTCGACAACCGCGAGCTCGGCCTCGTCCACCGCGACGTCTCGCCGCAGAACGTGCTGATCAGCTACGAGGGCGACATCAAGCTCTGCGACTTCGGCATCGTCAAGGCGGTGGCGAAGGCGAGCAAGACGCAGATGGGCGCGCTCAAGGGGAAGCTCCAGTACATGTCGCCCGAGCAGGCGTGGGGCCGCGTCGTCGACGCGCGCTCGGACATCTTCTCGCTCGGCGCCGTGCTGTTCGAGATGCTCACCGGCCGCCGCCTCTTCGCCGGCGAGAGCGAGATCTCGGTGCTCGAGGCGGTGCGCGAGGCGCGCATCCAGTCGGTGCGCTCGATCGACCCCGGCATCTCCGAGCCGGTCGACGCCATCGTCCACCGCGCGCTCGCCAAGGACCCCGACGACCGCTACCAGACCGCCGGCGAGATGCAGAAGGAGATCGAGGCGGTCCTCCACAACTTCAAGCCCAACCCCAGCCAGGGCGAGCTCGCCGCGTACATGCACCGGCTCTTCAGCGAGGAGGCGGCGCAGGGCGTGCCGGCCGCCCCGATCGTGATGCCGGTCGTCGCCGCGGTGCCGAGCGCGGGCGCCGAGGTGCCGGCGGTGGCGCCGGTCGGTGGGCTGCAGGAGGGCGAGGAGGGCGCGCGCAAGAAGCCGTGGCTGCTGCCGGTGGCGGCGGCGTTCGTGCTCGTCGTCGGCGGGCTCGTCTGGTGGCTGACGCGCGGCGGCGGCACTTCGGCTCCCGCGAGCGCGGCTCCCGCCGAGGCGCCGGCAGCGGCGGCCGCGGCTCCCGCGGCGGCGCCGGGCACCACCGTCGTGCCGGCGGCGGTTCCCGCGGCGGTCCCGGGCGGCACCGCGGCGATGCAGCGCCGGATGCAGGACGAGTTGCGCGCCAAGGAGGCCGCGTTCGCGGCGCAGCTCGCCGATCAGCGCAAGAAGATGGAGGCCGAGCTCAACAAGCCGCAGGCGCAGCCCAGCGCGGCGGCGAGCGCCAAGCCCGCGCCGACGCAGGTGGCCGCCAACACGCCGCCGCCGGCTCCCGCGCCGACGCGCGTCGAGGAGCCGCCGCCTCCGGCGCCGACGGTCGCCGCGGCGCCCGCTCCGCCGCCCGAGCCCGAGCCCGCCGCGCCCGCTGCCGCCGCGCCGGAGCCGGCCCGGGTGAGCGAGGGTGACTTCGTCGCGCCCGGCACGCCCGGCCTGGCGCCGCCGGCGTTTGTCAGCGTCAGCAAACCGGAGTATCCTGCGCTCGCCAAACGACTGGGAGTGCAGGGCGTCGTCGTAGTGTCCGTGCTGGTCAACGAGCAGGGCGTGGTCGAGCAGACGCGCATCGTGCGCGGCATCGCCCAGAAGGTGGGCATCAACGAGGAGGCCGTGAAGGCCGCCAAGAGCGCCCGCTATCGCCCCGCCACGCTCAACGGCGTGCGCGTCAAGACCTGGGCGAACCTCAGCATTCCGTTCAAGATGTAGCTTCAGTCCGAGGAGGAGATGCCGCGATGTCGACCCTGTCCGATCAGCAGCGCAAGTTCTACGAAAACACCCTGCAGGTGACCAAGCAGGAGATCTCCGACCTCGACCGCCAGATCGAGGAGGAGCTCGCCAAGGTCAAGGAGCGCCTGGCGCAGCTGCAGAACGGCAAGAAGGCGGCGCGCCAGATGTACGACGCCGCCTGCCTGCGCCTGGAGATCCCCAACGACCTCGCCGAGGAGGAAGGCGCCGAGGCCGAGGTCTAGACCCTGGCTTGGTTCCGTAAAGAGCGCAAGCCCAAGGCGGTCCGCCGCGGCCGCCCGACGAGTCCCATCCCCGAGGGGCTGTGGACGAAGTGCGAGGGCTGCAAGGAGGCGATCTTCAGCCGCGAGCTGGAGAAGAACCTCCACGTCTGCCCGAAGTGCGGCTATCACTTCCGCATCGATTCGCAGGCGCGCATCCGCCTGCTGCTCGACGAGGAGGAGCCGCGCGAGCTGCTCGCCTCGCTGCGTCCCGCCGACCCGCTCGGCTTCGTCGACTCGAAGCGCTACAAGGACCGCCTGAAGATCTACCAGCAGGAGGTCGGCACCCGCGATGCGGTGGTCGTCGTCGAGGGGCACCTCGAGGGGCAGGAGGTGGTGCTGGCGGCGATGGAGTACCGCTTCATGGGCGGCTCGATGGGGTCGGTGGTGGGCGAGAAGATCACTCGCGCCGCCGAGCTTGCGGCCGAGCGGAAAGTGCCGCTGATCGTGGTGTCGGCCTCGGGCGGCGCGCGCATGCAGGAGGGGATCCTGTCGCTGATGCAGATGGCGAAGATCGCCGCCGCGCTGGCGCGGCTGCGCGCGAAGCGGCTGCCGTACCTGTCGGTGCTGACGGACCCGACGACGGGCGGCGTCACCGCGTCGTTCGCGATGCTCGGCGACTTGAACGTCGCGGAGCCCGGCGCGTTGATCGGCTTCGCGGGGCCGCGCGTCATCCAGCAGACGATCCGCCAGGAGCTGCCCGAGGGCTTCCAGCGAAGCGAGTTCCTGCTCGAGCACGGCTTCCTCGACATGGTGGTGCCGCGGCACGAGCTCAAAGCGACGCTCGGGAAGTGCCTGCGGCATCTGCACGCGGCCTGACGCAAACGCGGCGCGCGGTGTAGCGTCGGGCTCGTGAGCTCGGCATCGGCAGAGGCGATCCTCGAGCGGTTGGCGCCGCTGGGGATGCGGATGTCGCTGGAGCCGTTCCGGCGGTTGCTGGCGAAGCTCGGCGATCCGCAGCGTGGACTGCCGGCGGTGTTGGTTGCGGGGACGAATGGCAAGGGGTCGACGGCGGCGTTGCTGGCAGCGATCGGCTGCGCGGCTGGCTATCGCACTGGTCTCTACACGTCGCCGCACTTGGAAGAGGCGCGCGAGCGGATTCGCATCGACGGCGTGGCGATCGCGACGTTGGAGCTGGATCGGTTGCTCGACGAGGTGGTCGAAGGCGCCGAGGACGAGCTGCCGACGCCATTCGAGGCACTGACCGCGGCGGCGCTGCTGGCGTTCGCGGAGGATGGCGTCGACCTGGCGGTGCTCGAGGTGGGGCTCGGCGGGCGCCTCGACGCGACGAACGT
>DASYQD010000003.1:0-3972 GCA_036005845.1 Thermoanaerobaculia bacterium
TGACGCGCCAGTTCGCGGAGCGTTTCTTCGCCGGCGAGCCGGGGCTCGGCCGGCGGCTGCGCCTCAAGGAGGACGCGAGCTGGTACGAGGTCGTCGGCGTGGTGGCCGACCAGCCTTTGCGCGGCCCCGGCGCGCCGGCGCGCGCCGGCATCTTCCTGCCCATGGTGCAGACCGACACCGGCCACCCCTGGCTGCCGCGCGAGATGACGCTCGTCGTGCGCACGAGCGGCGAGCCGCTGGCGGTGGCGGGAACGGTGCGCCGCGTCGTCCGCGCCCTCGATCCGGAGCTGCCGCTCGCCGACGTCCGCAGCTTCGACGAGGTGTGGCGCGAGACGCTGGGCGAGCCGCGCTCGCTCTTCGGCATCCTGGCGCTCTTCGCCGGTGCCGGCCTGCTGCTCGGCGGCGTCGGCACCTTCGCGGTGGCCGCCGCGTGGGTGGTGCGCGGCCGGCGCGAGATCGGCGTCCGCATGGCTCTCGGTGCGCGCCAGCAGCGCGTCGTCGGCGAGCTGCTGCGGCGAGCGGCGCGCCTCACCGCCATCGGCTGCGTGCTGGGCAGCGTCGTGGCGGTGATCGCGGCGCGAGCGGTGCGCGCGCGCCTCCTCTTCCAGGTGACGCCGAGCGACCCCAAGTCGCTGGGTGCCGCGGTGCTGCTGCTGTTGCTGGTCGCCGTCGCGGCGACGCTGGTGCCGGCGCGGCGCGCCGCGGCCGTGGATCCGATGCGCGTGCTGCGCGAGGAGTGAGGCGGCTGGAGCTGGCGTTCCGGGCCCCTCTCTCCCCGGCGAGGGGAGAGAGGGTTGGGGAGTGAGGGGTGGCAGACGAACCTAGGGTCCGACAGCCTCGAACGGCACCGAGGCCAGCGTCTTGTCCCAGGCGATGGCCAGCGAGCCGCCGGTGTCGGTCATGTCGATGAACGACCAGGTGAGCTGCTCGACCGAGTGCGGCAGGGTCTCGAGCTTCATCGGCACGCGCACGACGTCCTTGTCGGGCGTGTAGCCGTAGGCGCCCCACAGCGCGCTCTTGTTGTTCTCGTCGTAAGTCTGCTGCGCCGGCCAGCTCGACACCACCAGCGTCCAGGCGTTCTCCTTGAGGTCGATGAACAGGCTGTACTCGCCGGCCGGCACGGTCTTGCCGCCGATCTTCAGCGGCACCTCGGTCTTGAGGCGCGTGCTGACGTTGGCGCCGGCGCGCCAGATCGGGGCGCCGAGGAGGGTGCCCTTGCCGTAGTCGGCGCCGGAGCCAAAGATGTCGCGGCCCCGCTTGAGCGGCCGGCCGTAGGTGACGTCGATCCACTTGCCGCCTTCGTATTTGTTGTTGCCGACGGCGTAGGTCGGCTTGTCGCTTTTCACCCAGTGGCCGAGCACCTGCGCGGCGGCGCTGCCGCTGGGGCTGAGCGGACGTTTCTCCTGCGCCAGGCCGGCGCCGGCGAGCAGGGAGACGAGGAAGGCAAGAGCCAGGATGCGTCGCATGGTTGGTCCTCCGGTTCTACTCAGCGAGGTGGTACGGCTGCCTGGGATGCGAGTTTCAGGCAACGTCGCGAGCGGATCGTACGACGTCGCCAGCGGCGCGGGCTGGCGCGATAGGGTCGGCGCGTCGTGCGTGCCATTCGCTTGGTCCGCGGCGGAGCGCCGCTCGAAGAGCACGAGCTCGCCGACCCGGTGCCGGGTCCGGGCGAGGTGCTCGTCGACGTGCGCTTCGCCGGCGTCTGCCACAGCGACGCGCACTATCGCGCCGACGCCTCGCGGGTGCGGCTGCCGATCACGCTCGGGCACGAAGTGGGCGGCGTCGTCGCCGCCGTCGGCGAGGGCGTCGGCGAAGTCGCGGTCGGCACGCGCGTCGCGCTCCACTACCTGTTCGCCAACGGCGACATGATCGGCAAGGAGCGCGACGGCGGCTACGCCGAGCGCATCGTCGTGCCGGCCGAGAACGCCGTGCCGGTGCCCGACGAAGTGCCGCTCGAGCAGGCGGCGATCATGATGTGCTCGACGTCGACGGCGTTGCACGCGCTGCGCGTGGCGCCGCTCGCGCGCGGCGAGTCCGTCGCCATCCTCGGCTTCGGCGGCCTCGGCATCTCGGCGCTGCAGCTCACCCGCGCGCTCGGCGCGTCGCGCGTTTACGCGGTCGACCCGGTGGCGGCGAAGCGCGAGCTGGCGGCGGCGATGGGCGCCATTCCGGTGGCGCTCGACGAGCTGGCCGCGATGCCCGAGGTCGACGTCGCGCTCGACTTCGCCGGTCATGCGGCGACGACGCTTCTGGCCTTGCGCCGCCTCGCGACCGGCGGCCGCCTCGTGCTAGTGGCGATCAACCTGCGCCAGCTCACCCTCGATCCCTACGCCGACGTGCTCGGGCGCGAGCGGCGCATCGTCGGCTGCTCGGACCATACGCGCGACGAGCTGGTGGAGCTGCTGGCGCTCGCCGCGAGCGGGGCGATCGACATCTCGCAGGCGATCAGCCGCCGCATCCCGCTCGAGGCCTCAGCCGTCAATGCAGCACTCGACGACCTCGAGCGCGGCACGCCGCACCTGCGCACCGTGATCGCCGTCCAATAAGAACGGTGTCGCATGGCATCATTCCGCCGCGTTCGACGAGAGGAGGGCTCCGATGGCCGAGAAGAAGCCTGCAAAGCAGAGCAAAGAGTCGAAAGCATTCACGGCCGACGAACGAGCCGCGATGAAGGAACGCGTCCGCGAGATGAGCGGCAAGCAGGAAGGCGAAGCCGCCGTGCTCGAGAAGATCGCCGAGATGAAGGGCCCCGATCGCGCCATGGCCGAACGGCTCCACGCCATCGTGATGGAGAGCGCGCCAGGCCTCGTGCCGCGGACCTGGTACGGGATGCCTGCCTACGCCAAGGACGGCAAGGTCGTCTGCTTCTTCCAGAACGCGGCGAAGTTCAAGACCCGGTACGCGACCTTCGGCTTCAGCGACGAGGCGAAGCTCGACGACGGCGTCGTCTGGCCGGTCACCTTCGCGATCCAGGAGCTGACGGCTGCCGCCGAGGCGAAGATCGGCGAGCTGGTCAAAAAAGCGGTGGGATGACCGCCGTGCCCGCGACCGTTCCGTCGGCCGCGGCCCTGCCGCCGGTGGCGCCGGTCGCGGTGCCGTGGCGCTATCGCGCCACTCTCGTGCTCGTCGCCTTCGCGATGGTGCTGCTGCCCCCTCGCCGAGGAAGCGCTCATGCGCTGGCGGTTGCTGCGGAGGAAGCTGCTCGGCCGGCTGGCGGAGATGACGGAGTCGATCGAGGCCGCTGCGGCGTCGGATGTCCTCGCTGCCGGCGAGGCTCCAACCTCAGAGGAGACTCGAGGCTGAGTGACGTCCCGATTCAGGGAGTCACGGTGTAACTTGCCGTCGCCAGGGTCGAAGTGCTGGTCGCCCCTTGCGGAGTCAGCGGCACGAAGACCCTCACCATGGTGGCGCTGGCCGGCACCGTGAGCGTACTGCTCAGAGTCACGCTACCCTGACCGCGGACCACTCGCGCCTCGGGTTGGGGGAGCGGGCCGATGACATGGTTGTCCTGGTCCTGAAGCACCAGGGCAAGACGCCCCTCGGAGGCGCTGCTCAGAGTGTAGCCGGCCGTCACGGAGATCGTCACCTGGGTGCCGCGCCGCAGGACCGTGGTTATTGCGGGGACGATGCCGTCGATCGTCACCACGTCGGACTGCGATCGCTCGGTCGGCGAGTCGTGGCCGTTGCAGGCGGGTGTCAGCAGTACGAGAGAAAGGACAGCTAGCGCGAACACGCCGCGAACCCCGGGCCACGTGAGCTTCTCCATGAAGAAGCCTGGGCTAGCCTTCGTATTTGATCGGCTCGCCCAGCTCGCCGAGCGAGAAGTTGGCCATGATCTGGTGGCCGTTGAAGTCGAGCACGCGGATGTCCTCGCTGCCGGCGAGGTCGGCGGCGACGCTCGGGTAGGCGTGGCCGTAGCGCGATTCGACAGCGGCGAGCGACACCTCGTAGGCGAGGAACTTGTCGATCCCC
>DASYQD010000004.1:0-36489 GCA_036005845.1 Thermoanaerobaculia bacterium
CGCATCAACTCGGCATCAACCGACGTTCGTACGCCCGGTGATGGTGAAGTGCGCGCGGCGGTTCTGCTGCCAGCAGTCCTCGCTGCTCTCGCCGCAGAACGGGCGCTCCTCGCCGTAGGTGACGGTGCGCAGGCGCTCGCCGCCGACACCCAGCGTGGAGAGGTACTCCTTGGCCGCGTTGGCGCGCTTGTCGCCGAGCGCCAGGTTGTACTCATTGGTGCCGCGCTCGTCGGCGTGGCCCTCGATGGTGAGGATGAACTCGGGGTGCGAGGTGAGGAACTTGGCGTTCTGCGCCAGCCGGTCGCGGGCGTCCTGCCGCAGCTCGTACGCGTCGTAGTCGAAGAAGACGTCGCCGAGCAGCCCCTGGCTGGTGGCGTACTCGTTGGCGGCGACGAGGTCGCCCGACAGCTGGTCGGGGGTCTGGTCGCCGGCGATTGCCGGCTCGGTGGCGGGCGCGACCTCCGGCGTCGGTTCCACCGTGGTGGGCGTGATCGTCATCTCCGGCGTCGTCGCCGGCTTCTTCTTCGGGCAGCCGCCGAGGGCCACCACCACGAACACCATCGTCAACAGGACCAGGGCTTTGCGAGTCATGCCGTTCTCCTCGAAATGGGATGCGAAACCAACCTTCGAACGAGCGAAAAGGATATCACCGGCGGCTTTCACTGAGCCGGATAGCTCGACCAGTCGGGCGACCAGTTGTTGCCGGCGGCGGTGAGCAGCTCGGACGGGCCGCCGTCGGCGCGCACCAGCCGGATCTGCGTGTGGCCGCCCTGCGCGCTGGCATAGGCGATGAAACGGCCGTCGGGCGACCAGGTCGGCGACTCGTTGCTGCCCGGGCCGTCGGTGAGCGTGCGGTTGCCGAGGCCGGCGAGGTCGGTGACGACGATGTCGAAGAGGTGGCCGCGCAGCCGGCTGGCGTAGGCGACCTGCTTGCCGTCGGGGCTCCACGCCGCGCCGTCGTTGTAGGTGCCGGTGTAGCTGACGCGGCGCAGGTTGGTGCCTTCGACGTCCATCACGTAGACGTTGGGCGAGCCGCCGCGGCTGGAGGTGAAGGCGATGAGCGCGCCGCTCGGGCTCCACGCCGGGTCGGTGTCGATGCCCGGCGAGTAGGTGAGCCGCTTCATGCCGCTGCCGTCGCGGTTGGCGGTGAAGATCTCGATGTTGCCCTCGAGCGAGCGCGCGAAGGCGATGCGCTTGCCGTCGGGCGAGAAGCTGGGCGAGCTGTTGAAGTTGCCGTCGGTGATCATCGGCTTCTTGGTGCCGCTCTGCAGGTCCACCATGTAGATGCCGGGGTGGCCGTCGAAGAAAGAGACGTAGGCGATGGCGTCGCCGGTGGGGCTCCAGTCGGGCGCCATCGAAATCGACTTGTGGCCGGTGATGGCGCGCTGCTCGAGGCCGTCATAGTCCATCAGGTAGATCTCTTTGTTCCCCGTGCGGTCGGAGTAGAAGGCGAGCGAGGTGAGCGCGATGCCGCGGCGGCCGGTGAAGTAGAGGACCACCTCGTCGGCGAAGGAGTGCGCCATCCGCCGCGTGAGGTCGAAGCCGCCGCGGTAGCGCTTGCCGAGGATCGACTGGCCGCTCTTGAGGTCGAAGACGCGGCCTTCGAGCGCGAGGCGGCCGCCTTCCTCGTAGACCTCGCCGAGGAGCAGCACCTGGTTGCCGAGCGCGCGATACTGCTCGAAGTCGTGCGCCTGGTCGCCGGTGAGCTTCGCCGCGGCGAGCTCGGTCGGGCCCTGGATGACGAAGATGCCGGTGCGCTCGAGGTCGTTGCGCACCGCCTCCTCGAGCTGCGTCGCCGCTTGGCGCGCGGCCGGCGACAGCACGCCGCGCACCTTGAAGCTCGGCGCCGCGAGCTTGAGCTGCGACTCCTGGCCGGGGCGGATCTCGAGCGTCACCTCGGAACCGGGAGCGGGAGTGGCGCCGGGAACCACGGCGGGCGGCGTGCCCGGGCTCGCGGCGGGTTGCGCCGGCGGCGCCTGCGCGCCGATCTGGACGACGGACAGCGCCGCCATGGGTAGGAGGAGAAGCGCGATAGCGAGGGATCTCGTCATCGGGTATCAGCCCGCCTTGTCACCGGATGTCAACGGAAGATCAGGTTGACGCCGAGCTCCCCTTCGCGGTAGCTGCGCGGCAGCGGGGGGAGCGGCGCGGCCGCCTGCAGGGCGCGCAGGGCGGCGAGGTCGAAGGAATTGTAGCCCGACGAGCTGACCAGCTCGATCGACTCGACGCTGCCGTCGCGCAGGATGCGGAAGTGCACGGTCGCCTCGACGCCGCTGCCCAGCGGCGGCCGCACCCACTGGGCGCGGATGAGCAGCAGCATGCGGTCGAGGTAGTAGCCGTAGGTAAAGGTGGGGTTGTCGACGCCGCCGACGGTGGCGGTGAACGGCGAGTCGGGGCGGCCGTTGGGGGCGCCCTGCGCTCCCGGCGGTCCCGTCGGGGGCGCCGGCGGCGTGGCGGCGGGAGTCGTCGGGCTCGTCGCGGGTGCCGGCTTGTCCGGCGGTTTCGTGGGCTCGGGATCGGGGGCCGTCGTCGGCTGGGGAGCCGCGCTGGCCTCGGGCTCCGGCGGCGGCTCTGGCGCGGCGGTGGCGGCCGGCTGCGGTGCCGGCGGAGTGGGACGCTCGACGCCGCGCGCCGGCGCCGGCACCAGCTGCACCGGCACGAACTCGATCGGCTGCGGCGGCTTGGCGAAGAGCTGCGGCCCGAGGATGGCGCCGCCGATCACCACGCCATGCAGCAGCGCGGCGCCGGTGCCACCCCACAGCCGGCGTGTCCAGCCGCTCCTGGCGCGGCGCTGGTCGAGCACGCGGTCGAGCGGCTCGTGGGTCTCCGCGCGGCGTTTCTCCGTACGATGGATCTCGGTGCGCGCCGCCGGATCGTCGCTCATCGCCCCTGCTCGATCATCTCCGGCGTCGGCGCGCCGCGGCGTCGTTCTGAGTGATCATCCCGATGTCCTGGATGCCACCGGCGCGCAGCGCATCGAGCACCTCTACGACGGCGCCGTAGGGCACGTCGCGGTCGCCCTTCAGGAACACCGACTTGTCGCGCCGCGCCTCGAGCACCGGCGTCAACCGTTCGGCGAGCTGCGACGGATGGATCGGCGTCGTGCCCAGGTAGACGATGCCGTCGCGGTTGATGGAGACGATGAGCGGATCCTCGACCCGCAGCGGCAGGTTCTTGGCGTTGGCCTTGGGCAGCGCCACCTCGATGCCCTGGTGCAGCATCGGCGCGGTGATCATGAAGATCACCAGCAGCACCAGCATCACGTCGACCAGCGGCGTGACGTTGATCTCGGAGAGGATCGGCTCGTCCGGGTCGCTGCCGCCGCCTACGTGAAGCGCCATGATGGGAGTTTAGACGTACGCGGAATGCGATCGAGAACCATGGCGCCCGCGCCGCCCGGGAGCGCCGCTCGACCCCCACCCCCGAGAAGACTGTGTCAGTCTGCCACCCCACACTCCCCAACCCCTCTCTCCCCTCGCCGGGGAGAGAGGGGCCCAGAGCGCCCTTGGTTCAGGTGAAGTTGCGCTCCGTCAGGTTCATGAACTCGAGGATGAAATCGTCCATCTCGGTGCGCAGGCCGCGCAGCCGGGCGCCGAAGTAGTTGTAGCCGACGAGCGCCGGCACGGCGGCGCCGAGGCCCGCGGCGGTGTTCACCAGCGCGTCGGCGATGCCCGGGGCCACCGCGACGATCGACGTCGAGCCGGTGGCGCCGATGTCGGTGAAGGCGACGATGATGCCCCACACGGTGCCGAAGAGGCCGATGAACGGACAGGCAGCGGCCGTGGTGGCGAGGAAGGGCAGTCCCTTGGTGAGCATCTGGATCTCGATGGCGAGCGCCCGCCGCAGGCTGCGCTCGACGGCGGCGAGGGACTTGATGCGGTACTTCTGCGCGCCACCGCCGCTCTCCTCCTCGCGCCGCGCCTTCACCTGCGAGTCGATCTCCACGTAGCCGGCCTGGAAGAGGCCCACCATCGGCGAGGCGACGTGGCGGCTGGTGGCGGCGTTGACCTCGCTGAACTTGCGGCTGCGCCGGAAGGTGTCGAGGAAAGCGCGCGTGTGCCGGCTGCTGCGCGCGAGCTGGAAGTACTTGCCGATCATGATCGTCCACGACACCAGCGAGAAGAGGGCCAGCAAGACGAAGACGGCCTTGCCCATCGGGCCGCTGTGGATGAACTGCTCAAAGATGTTCAGGCGGTCACCGGCGTTGCCGGCGGCGGGGATCTGGGCGAGGGTGGAGAAGGGGAGCGCGAGTAACGGTCCAAACATCGGGGCGAGAAGGTAACACAGTCGTCGCGGTGGCGCGGGCGACACCTTCGTGCATCGGCGCAACGGGGGTGATAGCGTCCCGCGCCGCTCGCCAGGAGGCCCGCCACATGCGCATCGCGGTCTGCATCAAGCAAGTTCCCGACACCGAGGCGCGCCTGCGCGTGCGCGCCGACGGCAGTTGGATCGAGGAGGACGATCTCCCGTTCGTCATCAACGAGAGCGACGAGTACGCGCTCGAAGAGGGGATCGCGCTCGCCGAGAAGACCGGCGGCGAGGTGGTGGTCTTCACCATCGGGCCGGCGCGCGCGGCCGAGGCGCTGCGCAAGGCGCTGGCGCTGGGCGCGGCCCGGGCGGTGCACCTCGCGGATGCGGCATTCCTGCGCGGCGACGCGATCAGCACCGGGCGCGCTCTCGCCGCGGCGGTGGCGCGCGAGGAGTGCAAGCTGGTCTTCACCGGCTCGCAGTCGGACGACGTCGGCTACGGCGCCACCGGTTCCGTGCTCGCCGGCGTCCTCGGCTGGCCGCACGCCTGGCTGGTGATGGGCTTCAGCCTCGAAGAGGGCGGAGCGAGCTGCCGCGTCGTGCGCGAGATGGAGAGCGGCAAGAACGAGCTGCTGCGCATCACGCTGCCGGCGGTGATCGAGGTGCAGGCGGGCATCAACCATCCGCGCTACGCCTCGCTCAAAGGGATCATGGCGGCGAAGAAGAAGCCGCTCGCCGAGGTGAGCCCGAGTGAGCTCGGCCTCGACCCGAATGCGTTGGGCGCGGCAGGGGCGTTGGTCGAGCTGGTCGGCGTCAAATCGCCGTCGAGCGGCGGCGGCGCGCAGATCCTGCCCGGCGACCCGGCGGCGGCGGCGAAGGCGCTGGTCGAGAAGCTGCGGAACGAAGCGAGGGTTCTATGACCGGAGGGGTGCTCTGATGGCGACGCGCAGGGTCTGGGCAGTCCTGCAGCAGCGCGACGGCGAGCTGCACCGGCAGTCGCGCGAGACGATCGCGGCGGCGCAGGAGCTGGCGGCGCTGGTCGACGCCAGCGTCGACGCGGTGGTTCTCGGCGCGGCGGTGGCGCCGCTGGCGGAGAAGCTGGCCGCCGAAACGGCGGTCGAGCGCGTGCTGGTCGCCGATCACGCCAGGCTCGGTACCTACACGCCGGGCGCGTACGTGGCCGCGCTGGCGCCGGCGATCCGCGAGCAGGCGCCGGCTTACGTGCTCTTCCCGCACACCTACCAGTCGGTGGAGTACTTCCCGCGCCTGGCGCAGCAGGTCGACGGCGCCATCGTGCCTGCGGTGGCGAGCTTTCGCCTCGCCGACGGCGCGGTGCTGTGGACGCGGCCGGTGCTCGGCGGCAAGTTGCAGGCGGACGTGCGCGTCAAGGCGACGAGCGCCGGGCCGGTGCTGGCGAGCATCCAGCCGGGTGCGGTGTCGGCGGATCGGCTGAAGAAGGGGAGTGGTGTCGTGGAGCCGCTCGGTGTGGCGGCCCTCGACACGCTCGCGCCCGATCGCGAGATCCTCGGCGTCGAGTCGGCGGCAAAGGAAGAGGTCGACCTCAGCAAGGCAGAGATCATCGTCGCCGCCGGCCGCGGCGTCGGCGGCGCCGACAAGATGGGCGTCATCGAGGAGCTGGCGAAGGCGCTGGGCGCCGAGATCGCCGCCAGCCGCCCGGTGATCGACAACGGCTGGCTGCCGCGCGATCGCCAGATCGGCTCTTCGGGCCAGACGGTGGCGCCGAAGCTCTACATCGCGGCGGGGATCTCGGGCGCCATCCAGCACTTGGTCGGGATGAAGGGCTCGAGCACCATCGTCGCCATCAACAAGGACCCCAACGCGCCCATCTTCGCCGTGGCCCGCTACGGCATCGTCGGCGACCTGCACGAGGTGCTGCCGGCGTTGACCGCGGCGGTGAAAGAGGCGAAGGGCTAGGCGGGCACGGCGGCGAGGGTCCGCCTGCGGCGCAGCTCGAAGAGCACGACCGCCGCGGCGGTGGCGACGTTGAGCGACTCCACCGGCGGGGCGGTGGGGATGCGAAGACGGTGGTCCGCCAAGCGCTCGGCGGCGGGTGAGAGGCCCGCGCCCTCGGCGCCAAGCGCCAGCACGAGCGTGCCCCCGATCGGCTCCTCGTAGAGACCCCGGCCGCCATGCGCCACGAGCGCGATCCAGGTCGGCTTCAGCGCGGCGAGGTGGTCGCGCAACTCTTCGGGCGCGACGGCGACCGCGGTCGGCAGGCGCAGCAGGCTGCCCGCGGAGGCTCGCAGGGCGCGAGGATGATGGGGATCCGCGGTGCCGGGGCCGCACGCCAGACCGACGGCCGCCGCGGCTTCCGCGACGCGCGCGATGGCGCCGAGGTTGCCGGGGTCCTGGACGCCGTCGAGGTAGACGTAGATGCCGTCGCGGCGGTGGGGAAGGGACGCCGCGCTGCCGCGCGGGAGGTGCGCGACGGCCAGCGCCCCCTGCGGCGTGTCGGCGTCCATCAGCGCGGCGAGCAGCGCCGGTTCGACCAGCTCGACGTCGCACTTCGCCCGCTCCACCAGCTCCCTGCCCTCGGGCCGATCCGCGAGCTCGGGAGTGAGAAAAACGTTCTCGAGCGCGATGCCGGCAGCCAGCGCTTCGGCCACCAAGTGCGGACCCTCGAGCAGCGCCTTGTCGCCTTTACTCTTGCGCAGCCGCCTTATAGTCTTGAGCTTTGCATTTTGGCGGCTAACTATCATGGCGGCAGATCTTAGGGCGTTCTGGGAACGCTTCCAAACCGGCATCGAGATCGCCGTGGGCAGCGCGTCCTCCCATAAGCTGCTCGGCGTCCGCGACGGTTTCCTGCGCTACTTCCACGAGGGCCTCCACCGGTCGATCCCGGTGGTGATCGTGCCTCATGCGGAGGTGGAGGTGCAGCCCTGCCTGCCGATCACCGACGAGGAGGCGATCTCCGCCGCCCGCCGCGAGACCGAGCAGATGCAGGCGGAGCTCGGCGACGCCTACCACTTCTACGTCGCCAGCGAGGGCGGCCTGCACAGCGTCGACGTCGACGGCAAGACGCACTACTTCGTGCGCACCTGGGCGGTGATCCGCGCCCCGGTCGGCGAGGCGTGGGGCGGCAGCGGGTCCATCCAGCTTCCATACGGCATCGTCGACGGCGAAGGAGCGGACGGCGCGCCGCTCACCATGCCGGGCCGCCGCCGCGACGGCGGCATGATCGCCTCGCTCACCGGCGGCATGGAGACGCGCCGCTCGGCGGTGGCGACCGCGACGCTGCACGCGCTGTCGACGCTCTTCTACGGCATGCTCGAGAGCCACCCCGGCAGCCGCCGCTACCACACCACGCTGTAGGGCAACTCGGAGCCCACACCCAACAGGAGGGACGGGTGGTGGCGCCCTGGAGGGGCAGGGGGCCGGGGGGATAGGGGTGAGGTGCGTTCAGTGGGCAGCCGGCGGTGGCGAAGGCGCCGGCGAACTGTTAGGCGCGGTGCTGGCGGCCCGCGCGCGGATGCGCGAGTGGCCGTCCGGCCCGGCGCTCACCCACGAGGTCCACACCTGGCTCGCCTGAGCGGCCATGGCGATGGTCCCCAGCTCCAGCGGCCGGCGATCGTTGAGCCGCAGGGGCTGTCCCACCACGGCGCCGGCGGCGTCGAGCGTCGCGACGTCGACGGCCAGCGGCACGAAGCCTTTCCAGGCCACCCACGCGGCGGCCCACCTGCCGTCTTCGAGCGCCGCGACAGCGGGCAGCAAGTGGCGGGTGCCGTCGCCGGTGGAGAGCATCCGCGGCGTGCCGGCGAGCGAGATCGACGAGCCTTTCTGTTGCAGCAGCTGCCCGTAGACGTGGGAGTCGGCGAACGTCGCATCGGGGCCGCCCTGCCACGCGATGAGGAACTCGCCGTTCTTGGCGGCCGCAGCCGCGGGGAATCCGCTGCTCGTGGCGCCGGAGCCCAACGCGACGGCGGCGCCGACCGGCGATCCCGACATCTTGAAGAGGCGAACGAACGCCGTCGTCTTTTCCTGATTGTCGTCGTGGTCCCAGGCGACCAGGATGGCCTTGCCCGTGGCCGCGAGGGCCGCGTTGCGGCCGCCGGCGCCGGCGAGGACGTCCTTGCCCAGGTGGCCCTTGGCGTCGACCGAGCGGAAGTGGACGCCCGCGGCGGCGCCATCCGATTCCTCCCACGCCACCCAGATATCTCCTTCGGCCGCCGTCGCCACCGGACGCGCGGCGGTCCCCTTCCCGTTGGCGATCTCGAAGACGGCCCCGACAGGTTGGCCGTTCGCGGCGAACTGTCGACCGACCACCCGACTGGAGATCGGCGTCTTCTCGTCGATGTAGGCAGCGGCCACGTTGCGGAAGACCGTGGCCTCCGTCCATACCAGGAGGAACGAGCCGTCGCTCTGCGTGGCGAGGGCCGGCTGATGCTGCTCGCGCAGGTTGACGCGGTACGGCTTCGTCTCGGGCAGCGGATCGTTGGCCGCGAGCACCGTCGGCGTCCCGGCGCCGGCCTCCGGGGCGGTGACGACGCTGCTGACGATCCCCAGGCTGTCGTCCTGCCACGCCAGACGCGTGGCGCCGGCGCTCAGGCCCGCCGCCGGCCAGAGCTGGCGGTTCTTGTCGGTGACCGAGCTGATCGGCAGCTCGTCGCCCAGCGGGGCTAGTTGCGCGAGAGCGGGGAGCGCAGGGGCGATCGCGGTGAGAGCGAGGAAGGTGACTAGGCGCGTGGCTGACATGGAGGTCTCCAAGTTGAGGACGAGAGTCGACACCGATCCGGTTTACTACGAGCGGCCCGCCACCGCCGTCTAGCTCGCCGGCCTATGTCCTCACGCCGAGGAACAGGTAAGTCGACAGCGCCGCGAAGACCATGCTCGGCGCCCACACCGCGACCAGCGGCGGCAGCCTTCCGACCTCGCCCAGCGTCGAGAAGAACGCGAAGACGCCGAGCAGCACCATCCCCAGCACCAGCGAGAGCCCGATCCCGTACAGCGCTCCGCGCCGCCCCAACCGGAAAGCGAAGGGCAGCGCCACCAGCGCCATGATGAGCGACAGCGCCGGCCGCGCGATCTTGTCGTAGAGTTTCACCTGCAGCTGCGGCACCGACTGGCCACTCTGCCGCAGCTCGGCGACGTACTGGCGCAGCTCGCCGTAGTGCATCTGGTCGGGGCTCTTCACCTCGGAGCTGAAGTAGTCCGGCCCCTCGACATAGGGTGACAGCACCGGCTGCGCGAAGGGCTCGAATCCTTCTTCGATCGGGCCCGCGAACGTGCGTGCCCAGCCCTGGTCGAGCACCCATCGGCCGGCCTCCCAGCGCCCCTGGTGGGCGAACAGCCGCTGCGCCAGGCGATGCTCGCGGTCGAAGCCGAAGACCTGGAAGTCGCTGAACTGCTCGCGCGCCTGGTCGTAGTACAGGTAGTTGAAGATGTACGGCCCGCGCCCGAACAGCCACTGGCGGTCGACGCGCCGGTAGGTGCGGGCGGTGACCTGCCCCTTCATGCGGTCCTTGAGCTGCGCCACCCGCTGGTTGGAGGCGGGCAGCACCTCCACCTGCAGCAGCACGCAGAGCCCCGCGACCATGGCGGCGCAGGCCACCGCCGGCAGGGCGAGGCGGTAGAGGCTCACGCCGAGGGCCTTGGCCGAGGTGATCTCGTTGGTGCGCGAGAGCAGCGCGAAGGTGACGAGGGTGGCAACGAGCACCAGGATCGGCGCGATCTCGAAGAACACCTGCAGCGACAGGTACGAGTAGTACTCCAGCATCAGCCCGATTCCCGGCTTGTGCTTGAGCATGTCGTCGACGTTGTCGGTGAAGTCGGCGAGGATGTAGAGCACGGTTCCCGACAGCACGACGATGGAGAAGACGCGCGCGAAGAGCTTGCCGACGTAGCGGTCGAGCAGATTGGGGAAGCGGAGCGCGAAGCGCGGGATGCGCAGCACGACGTCGGGCGTCCGCTGGCGGACGGCGCGTTTGCGCGCCTCGCGGCGGATACGGCGGCGCTTCTGCTGGCGCCGCCGCACCTCGAGCACGCGGCCCGAGGCGACGAGCCGCACCCACCAGCCGAACCGGCGGCCGAGCAGCCCGCGGTCCTGGTTGCGGCGCACGAGCAGGAAGGCCCCCAGCGCGCTGAACAGCAGGTTGGGGAACCACATCGCCAGCCAGGGCGGCACGGTGCCGACGCGCGCCGCGTCCTCGCCGTTGGAGAGCATGACGTAGAAGGCCATGATGACGGCGATCGACAGCGCGAAGCCCGACGACTTGCCGCCGCGGCGGTTGTTGAAGCCGAGGGGCACCGCGAAGAGGCCGAAGACGAGGCAGGCGGCCGGGATGGCGAGCTTCTTGTGGATCTCCACTGCCACCAGGCGCCGCATCTCGGCGTCGAGCTTGGGATCGCGCTGCCACTGCCGCAGCTCGGTGAGGGTGAGCTCGCGGACGCCCTTGGTGGCCACCAGCTTCGCCCGCTGATTGCTGCTGAACTGGTCGTCGAGCAGGACGTCGAGGGTCTCGTGCCGGATGAGCTCGTAGTTCTCGGGCCGATCGAGGTCCACCTTGTGGGTCGTCGCGTCTTCGAGGTGGAGGACGATGCGCTCGCCGGCCTTGTCGACCTGCAGCTTGCCCCGCTTGGCCACGGTCACCGTGTTCTGCGCTTGCTGCACCGAGGGCGCCAGGAACACGCCATCCCAGACGTCGGAGCCGGGCTCGATGTTGAAGACGTAGAGAACGATGCCTTCCCATTCCTCGTAGAAGACCCGCGGCTCGACTTGGCGCGCTGCCGTCTGCGCGAGGATCTCGAGGGTCTGCACCTGCAAGGCATGGTTGGCGCGCGGCAGCAGATAGGCCGACACGTAGACGTTGGCGCTGGCGAGGATGGCCGAAAGCAGCAGGATCGGCCGGTAGAGCGTGAACAGACTGACGCCGCAGGCGCGCATGGCGACGAGCTCGCTGTCGGAGGCGAGCCGGCCGATGGCGATCAGGATGGCGAACAGCAGCGCCATCGGGATCGTCAACACGATGATGTTGGGCATCGTGTAGAGGACGAGGCGCCCGACCTCGCCGACCGACAAGCCGCGACGGATGATCATGTCCGCCGACCGGAACAGGAAGCGGACGAGCATGATGAAGGTGTAGATCGAGAAGCCGAGGGCGAGCGGCCCGACGGTCTCCGAGATCACGTAGCGGTCCAGACGCCGGAGCACCTGCATCCCGGGGGATTGTTGCAGCGGACCGCCCGCGCGTCGAGCGCGCCTCTTCAGGGCCTTCGCAAACGGCCGTGGAGAGGGAGTGGTTGCCGGGAGCCGGAAGATTATGTCCAACCTGCCGCTAAGCGGCAGGTTGACATAATCTATCTTATCGGACGTTGTATAGAGCACTACGGGGCGGCAGGCCAGCGCCTGCGCCTGATTCCACCGAGCTCCAGCGCCCTACTTACTCGGATTCCAGACGAAGCGCCCCTTGCGGTCGATGTAGCCGCGCGCGCCCGCCACGACGACCTCGGCCAGCCCGCCGTTGAAGTCGAAAGCCTCCTCCCACTGCGGCTGAATCACCGTGTTGCCCTTCTTGTCGATGTAGCCCCAGTGGTCTCCGACCTTCACCCGCGCCAAGCCCTCGGCGAACGGGGCGACGGACGCGTACTGCGGCTGGATGACGATCTTTCCCTCCTTGTCGACGTAGCCGCCCTGGCCGTTGAGGCTGATCGTGGCGAGGCCCTCGCTGAACGAGTAACCGCTCTCGAACTGCGGCTGGATCGCCCAGTTGCCCTTCTTGTCGATGAAGCCGTACTTGTCGCCGCTCTTGATCAGCGCCAAACCTTCCGCGAAGTCCCAAGCGTCAGCGAAGTCCGCGCGCGGTGGGATGACCATGTCGCCCTTGCGGTCGACGTAGCCCCAACCGGCGGCGGACTGCACCAGCGCCAACCCTTCCGAGAACTTGCGCGCTGTCTTGTAGGTCGGGTTGATGACGATCTTGCCCTTCTTGTCGACGTAACCCGCCGAGCCCCCGACGGTTACCCGGGCGAGGCCCTGCGAGAAGTCCCCGGCTTCCTCGAACTGCAGCGGGATGACGAGGGTGCCCTCCCGGTCGACGTAGCCCAGGCGGTCGCCTCGGCGCACCGCGGCGAGCCCCTCGTAGAAGCTGAAGGCGTCGTCGTACTGCGGGTTGATGACGAACCGGCCGCGCTCGTCGATGTAGCCGAAGCGGTTGCCCACCTGGACGACGGCGAGGCCCTGGGTGAAACCGAAGGCGCGGTCGAACTGCGGCTGGATCATCAGCTTGCCGGAGCGGTTGATGTAGCCCGCACGGCCGTCGACGGTGACCACGAAGAGGCCGCTGGGGTTGCGCTCGCTGCGCTGCGGGAACGGCAGGCAGCAGGCCGCGGCGAGCACCGCCGCGAGGGCGAGGACGATCGTGACGTGTTTCCGCATCATCGAGCGCCCTCCTGCCAGCCGCACGCCGCCCTCCTCAGCTCTGTTGCTGCTGCTCCGCGACGAGCTGCTGCAGGATCTCCTGCAACGCCGAGATGAGGTCGCCGCGGTCGACCGTGCTGCGGCGGAAGCTGAGGTTGAGCCGGTAGCTCTTGTCGGGGCTCTTGAAGGTGAAGACGTAGGGCTTGCGGCGCCCGCCCGGCTGCCGGCTGCGGCGCCGCAGATCGTCGCGGCTCATGCCCAGGCTCGAGACCCGCTCGAGGAGCTGGATCATCTCCTCCTCGGAACGCGCCTTGAGAATCTCGAGCAGCACCGACTTCGAGGTCACGCCCAGCGCCTGTACCGCGTCGCGGACCCGCGCCGGCATCTGCAGCAGGTTCAAGCTTTCGGTGATCACCACCCGCGACTTCCCCACCGCCTCGGCGATCTGCTCGTGGGTATAGCTGTGCCGCTCGGCGAGCACGCGGTAGCCCTCGGCTTCCTCGAACGGAGTCAAGTCCTTGCGCTGAAGGTTCTCGATGAGGGCGATCTCGAGCGCCTCCTGGTCGGAGACGTCGAGCTCGATGACCGGCACCTCGAAGAGGCCTGCTGCCAGCGCGGCGTGGTAGCGGCGCTCGCCGGAGATGATCAAATGGGTCTTGTCGCGCTTGGCGCCAGCTCCCTCAAACGAGTGGCGGCGGACGAGGAGCGGCTCGAGGATCCCTTTGTCGCGGATCGAGGAGACGAGGTCGTCGAGGTTGCCCATCGCCGAGCGCGGCTGCGCCGGATCGGGCTCGATCTCCGCGAGCGGCACGAACTTGCCCACCGGCGTCTCGCTGCGCGCCGTCAGCTCGTCGACGAAGTGGTGGCTGTGGCGCATCTTGATCTGCTGCGGC
This sequence comes from Thermoanaerobaculia bacterium, assembly GCA_036005845.1. Taxonomy (GTDB): domain Bacteria; phylum Acidobacteriota; class Thermoanaerobaculia; order Multivoradales; family JAIOJS01; genus DASYQD01. The sequence continues at coordinate 13,516 of DASYQD010000004.1, forward strand.
AGGCCGCGGCGGCGTGCGGGCTCAGACACGGCTGAGCACCTCCTCGGAGAGCTTGTAGTACTCATACGCGCCGCTACTCTTGGGCGCGAAGGTGAAGATCGACTCCCGGTAGGCCGGGCTCTCCTCCAAGCGGACGCTCTTGCTGATCGTGGTCTTGAAGATCTTGTCGCCGAAGACTTTGCGGATCTCGCCCAGGATGTCGCGGGCGAGCAACGTGCGCTTGTCGTAGAGGGTGATCACGGCGCCGAGGATCTGCAGCTGCGGGTTGGCGCGCGCCTTCACCTTGTCGATCGTCTCCAGCAGGTCGTCGGTGCCCTCGAGCGCAAAGTAGCTCGACTGGATGGGGATCAGCACGTGGGTGGCGGCGACGAGCGCGTTGACGGTGATCAAGCCGAGCGTCGGCGGCGTGTCGATGACGACGTACTCGTAGCGGTCGACGATCGGCGCCAGCGCGTCCTTGAGGCGGTAGATGCCGTCGATCTCGCCCACCAGCTTGGCCTCGACCTTGGCGAGCGCGATGTTGGCCGGCGCGATCGAGAGGTTCGGCGTCTTGGTCGTCGGCACTACGACGTCGGCGAGAGCCACGTCCTTCTCGACCAGCGCGTCGTAGACGGAGCGCTGCAGCTCGTGGACGTCGAGGAACGACATCGAGCTGTTGGCCTGCGGATCGAGGTCGATGAGGAGGGTGCGCAGCCCTTTCATCGAGAGTCCCGCCGCGAGATTGATGGCGGTGGTGGTCTTACCCACCCCGCCCTTCTGGTTGGTGATGGCGACGATCATTGGGGCTGCGCGGCGAGTGTACGGGATCGCGCAGCGAAGGGCAACGAGGAGCGGCCCCCCACTTCGCGTGAGATGTCGGCGCGCCGACATCTCACGCAAGCTGCTCAAAACACGGTGGATAGGAGCGCGAGCGACGTTGCCCGGCGGCCAGCGACTACATCGTGTACTTGCCCAGATCCTCGGGATTGAGCTCTTCCAGCCACTCCTTGAGCTTCTCCTCGTCGGTGGCGTGGGTGGCCAGATCCACGGCCTTCGCCCGCTCGAGGACGTCGCGGCGGACGAAGATCGGGGCGTCGGCACGCAGCGCCAGCGCGATCGCGTCGCTGGGACGCGCGTCGATGGCAGTCTCCTCGCCGTTGCGCTGCACCTGGATGACGGCGAAGAAGGTGTTCTCGCGCAGATCGGAGATCACGATCCGCTGCACCTCGACCTTGAAGTGGCTGAAGACCGAGCGCAGCAGGTCATGAGTGAGTGGCCGCGGCGGCTCGATCCCCTCGATGCGCAGGGCGATGGCGTTGGCTTCGAAGACCCCGATCCAGATCGGCAGGAACACCTGGCCGCCCTGCTCGCGCAGCACGACGATAGGGATGTTGGAGGTGGGGTCGAGCATCAGCCCCTTGATCTCCATCCGCACGAGCGCCTGTGGATCCGCCGTGGAGTCGCTCTCGCTCATCGCACCATTCTACGCTCCGCATCGGGAGCGTTTTCAGGCGCGCCTCAGGCGGTGGGAACGACGCGTAGCGAGCTACGAGCGAGCGGCGGAGCCACGGTCGAAGGGTCGGCGAGGCGGCTGGCGAGGAGGCTGTGGTGGTTCGCGGCGTCGATGCGAACCGTGACCAGCTCACCTGGCCGCGCGGGCTGCACGCCGGCGGCAAAGAGCACGATCCGATGGCAAACGGTGCGTCCGGTCTGCTGGCCTTCGCGGCCCCAGCCGGTGACCAGCACGTCCATCGTGCGCCCGACCAGCTCGTCGTTGAGCTCCTTCTGGATGCTCTTCTGCAGCGCGAGGAGCTCGTGCAGGCGGCGCGAGGCCACCTCGTCGTCGACGGCGGGCAACGCCAGGCGCGGCGCCGCCGTGCCCGGCCGAGGCGAGTACTTGAAGGCGAAGATCTGGGCGAAGCGCACGCGCTCGACGAGCTGCAGCGAGGCGCGGTGGTCGTCCTCGCTCTCACCTGGGAAGCCGACGATGAGGTCGGTCGATACCGCGAGGCCAGGCCGCGCCCTCCGCAGGTCTTCCACGAGCTGCAGGTACGACTCGATGGCGTAGCCGCGCCCCATCAGCCGAAGCAGCCGGTCGGAGCCGGACTGCACCGGCAGGTGGAGGTAAGGGCAAATGTTCTCGTGCTTCCCCACCTGCTCCACCATTCGCGGCGTGAAGTCGCGCGGGTAGGAGGTGACGAAGCGCAGTCGGCGCACTCCCGGCAGGGTGGCCACCGTCTCGAGCAGATCGGCGAAGTCGAGCTCACCGTTGGCCGCGCCCGCATTCCTCGCGGATGCGCGCGACGGCGCGCTGGGCTCACGCCAGTGGTTCACCGTCTGGCCGAGCAGCTCGATCTCCACGAAGCCGCGCCGCACGAGGTATCGCACCTCGGCGAGCACCTCGGCCAGCGGACGGCAACGTTCCGGGCCCCGCGTCGTGGGCACGATGCAGAAGGTGCACTTCTTATTGCACCCCTCGATGATGGTGACCATGCCCTTGTGGATGCCGTCACGGTCCACGGCGTCGAGATCGAAGTGACGCTCCGCCGGGAAGCCGGTGGCGACGACGCGCTCGCCGGTGCGCCGCTGCCGCAGCACGTCGATCAGCTCGCCGACGCGCGCCGGGCCGAGCACGAAGTCGAGCTCGGGTAGCCGCTCCAGCGCCGCCTCCCCTTCCTGCTGCGCGACGCAGCCGCAGAAGCCGATCACCAGCCCGGGCCGCTCCTTCTTGAGCCGTCGGTACTCGCCGAGCCGCGAGTAAGCCTTCTGCGCCGCTTTCTCGCGCACGCTGCAGGAGTTGAGCAGGATGACGTCGGCCTCTGCCGGGTCGTCGGTGGGCAGCACACCCTGCTGCATGAGCTGGCCGCCGAGACGCTGGCTGTCCAGCTCATTCATCTGACAGCCCCAGGTCTCGATGAAGTAGCGGCGCACCAGTCGAACCCTAGACTCGGTCGAGATGTGTTGATGTAAATGCGATGAGAAAAGAAGATTAGAGTGCCGCCGTCTCGGGGCGGGCCAGGCTCAATGTGGAGGCTGGCCGAGCTCCTCGGGCTCTCTGACGAGGTTGCCGTCGTCGCGGGCCACCTCGTGATCCGGCTTGTCGTACGGGCGTTCGCTGGGCTCGAGCTCGATGCCGTCGCGCAGCCAACCCGGCAGCGCACCGGCCTGGCGCCCCTCCTCGAGAACCGCGCCGAGCTGGTCCTCGAGCGAGCGGGCCTTGCGCCGCGACTCCTCGAGGTTCTCGAGCGCGCGGTCCCATGCCGGCTTGATCTCGCCGTCGCGCACGTACGGATCGTCCTGGGCATAGAAGCGGGTGCGCAGCGAGGCCGCCCGGGCCTCGAGCTCGCCGATCGCGTCCACCGCCGCCGCCCACTGCTCGCGCAGGCCGCGGACGCGGTCGCGCCAGTAGCGCTCGTCCTTGGCGGTATCGTTCGCGGGAGCGGCCGCGCCGGCGCGCGCCGGCTCCGCGCCCGACACGATGGTCAGCTTGCCGGTGGCGTGCTGGGCGAGGTTGGCGTTGTTGATCACCATCGTCGCCGGCCCGGCATTGCGCCGGCGCTCCCGCTCGGCGGCGGCCGCCGCCGCCAGCTCCTGCGCGCCGGAGGGGTTCGCGGTCCCCTCGTCGATCACCACGGGCTCGTTGCCGCGCACGGTCGCCGCGACGGGATCCTCGACGTGCGAAGGCGGCGGCGAGGGCGGCGGCGTCACCGTCTGCGGCGCCGTCGCCGCCGTCTGCTCGACGGACCTCGGCGCCTTGGCCGGAGCGGAGGCGCACCCCGCCGCGCCGAGCACGCAAACGACGCCGAGAGTCACCACGCCCGCGGCCGCCGGCCAGGGTCCGTTCGTTGCCGCCTTTGCCCTAAGCCCGGCCATAGCGGTCCTCCAGCCGGACCACGTCCTCGAGCTCCGGCGTCGACACCTCGACGAGATCGCAGCCCTCCGGCCCGGCGATCATGCGGTGCCGCGTGAACGGCGGGATGTGGTACGCCTCGCCCAGCTTGAGCTCGCGCACCACCAGCTCGCCGTCCTCCTCCACCTGGAACTCCATCGAGCCGGCGGCGAGATAGAGGGTCTCGTCCTTGCGCTGGTGGTACTGCAGCGACAACGCGTGTCCGGCCTCGACATGCAAGAGCTTGCCGACGTAGCGCTCGGTATGCGCGAACACCAGCTCGTAGCCCCAGGGCTTGTCGACGCGGCGGACGGGATTCAGCAACTCGTCGTCTCCCTCAGCGTTCGGCGTGCCGGCGCAGCTTCGGAGCCCGCTGCCCCAACACCGCGTCGAGGTACTCCTCGACGTCGGCGGCGGTGGGCAGGTCGAGGCAGCGCCGCACGTGCTCCTGCAGGAATCCGGCGTCGAGCTCGCGCAGGCGCGTCTTGATCGCCGGCACCCGCCGCGGGCTCAGCGAGAGCCGCCGGATGCCGAGCCCGACCAGGACCGCGGCAGCCAGCGGGTCGGCGGCCATCTCGCCGCAGACGCTCACCGGGATGCCGTGCTCCTCCGCCTGCTCGACGACGAATCGTAACATCCGCAGCAGCGCGGGATGCAGGGGCTGGTAGAGGTGGGTGACGTGCTCGTTGTTGCGGTCGACGGCGATCGAGTACTGGATGAGGTCGTTGGTGCCCACGGCGAGGAAGTCGACCTCCGCCGCCAGGTGGTCGGCGATGAGCGCCGCCGCCGGCACCTCGATCATCACCCCGAGCTTGAACCGCTCGGCGTACGGCACGCCCTCGGCGTGGAGCTCCTGGCGCACCTCGTCAGCGAAGGCGCGGAAGGCACGCACCTCCTCCAGCGTGCTCACCATCGGCAGCATCACCGACAGCTCGCCGTGGACACCGGCGCGGAAGATGCCGCGCAGCTGGGTGCGGAAGACGGCCGGCCTGGCCAGCGTCAGGCGGATGCCGCGCAGCCCGAGCACCGGGTTCTCCTCCCGGGTGTCCATCACCTCGCGGGCGAGCTTCCTGCCGCCGAGGTCGTAGGTGCGGATGACGACCGGGTGCGGCGCCATCTCCTCCACCAGCCGCCGGTAGAGCGCGTAGTGATCGTCCTCTCCCGGCAGCTCGGGCGTGCGCTCGATGTAGAGGAACTCGCTGCGGTAGAGGCCGATGCCCTGCGCGCCGTAGCGGCGGGCCTCGGCCACCTCCTCGACGAGGTCGATGTTCGCCATCAGCTGCACGGCCACGCCGTCGCGCGTCTTGGTCTCCAGCTCGCGGGTGGCGAGCAGCAGCAGCGTGCGCTGGTCGTAGTCGCGCTGGCGGCGCTCGTATTCGTCGATCACCGGGGCGGTCGGGTGGAGCACCACGACGCCGGCGGTGCCGTCGACGATCACCGGGTCCTCGTGCGCGGCCAGCCGCGTGATGCCGGGCAGCCCGGTCACCAGCGGGATGTTCAGCGAGTGGGCGATGATCGTAGTGTGCGAGGTGCGGCCGCCGGACTCGATGGCGAAGCCCACCACGCCCTGGCGGCCGAAACGCACCGCGTCCGAGGGCGTCAGGTCGTCGGCGATGACGATGACGTCGCCACCGATCTCCGACAGCTCGTGGTGCGAGACGCCCTGCAGCGCACGGATGAGGTGCCGCGCGATGTCCTGCATGTCGTCGGTGTGGTCGCGCGCCGCGCCCGCGGCGACGCTGGCGAAGCGGCCGCGCAGCTCGGCGGCGGTCTCCCAGGCCGCCCACTCCGCGTTGACGTGCTCCTCCGAAATGCGCTGCTCGATGCGCTCGAGGAAGTAGCGGTCCTTGAGCAGCAGCGCGTGCACCTCGAAGATGCTGGCGAGGTCGGGACCGAGGTCGGAGCCGACGCGGCCGGAGAGTTCCTCGACCTCGACGACGGCGCGCTCGGCGGCGCGGCGGAAGCGGGCGATCTCCTCCTCCACCTGCCCTTCGGGCAGCGGGAAGCGGAAGACGTCGATTTCGCGGGTGGCGATGCAGACGGCGCGGCCGATGGCGACCCCGTCCGAAACCCCGAGGCCGCTCAGCTCCTGCATCACCGGGCGGGGTCCCACCTCACCCCTGTCCCCCCGTCCCCCTGCCTCTCCAGGGGCAGGGGGCGCCTCCGCCCTGCCGCTCACGAGTCTTCCTCGAAGCGGCGGGCGATGAGGTCGGCGAGCGCCGTCATCGCCTCCGCCTCGTCGGGGCCGTCGGTGCGCAAGCGGAGTTGCTCGCCCTGCGCGGCGGCGAGCATCAACAGGCCGAGGATGCTCTTGCCGTCCACCGTCTCGCCGTCCTTGAGCAGCTTGACGTCGGCGCGGAAGCGGCCGGCGAGGTGCACCAGCTTGGCCGCCGCGCGCGCGTGCAGGCCCAGCCGGTTGACGATCTCGACGTCGCGCTCGATCACGCGCGGCCTCCAGCCAGCGCCGGCTCGCGCGCCGCGCCCAGACATATCCCCTGCCGCCCCTTCGCCTGGATCCAGCACGCCAGCTCGGGCACCGTGGTCGGCCTGGTACCTTGGTTTCCATCTCGGGGATTGCAAGCCAGCCGCAGCACCATCGGCAGGTTGACCCCGGTCACCACTTCGACGTGCCCCGGCTCGATGAGACCGAGGGCGAGGTTCGACGGCGTGTCGCCGAAGAGATCGGTGAGGATGAGCACGCCGTCGCCCTCGTCGATGCTGGCGATGACGTCGTGGAGGCGGACGAGCAGCTCCTCGCGCGGCTCGTCCCAGTCGAGCGACAGCGCCTGCACGTCGGCGAGTCTGCCGACGATGCGCTCGGCGGTGTCCACCAGCGCGTGCGCCAGCGCGCCGTGGCTCAAGATCAGCACCTGCACCATGAGCTGCGAAATGGTACCACCGTCATGCCGCGGTGCGGCATCAGGTGGGGAGCCAAAGGTCGGCCTGCGGCCGGCGCGCTTCGCCTATCTCTCGATGTCGCGGTGCCCCAGCCGCGGCGACCACCCCGCCTCGCGCAGCCGCCGCTCGAGGATCTCGACGATCGCCACCGACCGGTGTCGTCCTCCCGTGCAACCGACCGCCACCGACAGGTAGCTGCGATTCTCCTTGCGGTAGCGCGGCAGCAGGTAGAGCAGCAAGTCCGCGAGCCGCTCGACGAGGTCGTGGAAGTCGGGCTGCTGCTCGAGGTAGGTGAGCACCGGCTCGTCCTGGCCGGTGAGCGGCCGCAGCTCGGGCACGAAGTGCGGGTTGGGCAGGAAGCGCACGTCGAAGAGCAGGTCGCTGCCGGTGGGGATGCCGTACTTGAAGCCGAACGAGGTGAGCGCCACCTGCATCTCGGCGCCGGCGGCCTGCGTCGGCTGCGCGAAGGCGTGATTCACCTTGCTACGGATCTCGTGCACGTTCCACTGGCTGGTGTCGAACACCAGGTCGGCGAGGCCGCGCAGCTCGTCGAGCATGGCGCGCTCTTGCTGGATGGCGTCCGCCACCGGCAGGTCCTTCGACAGCGGGTGCGGCCGCCGCGTTTCCGAGAAGCGCCGGATCAGCGACTCGTCCGACGCCTCGAGGAAGAGCAGAGTCGGGTGCACGTGGGTGCGGTCGATGCCGCGAAAGATGGCCGGGAACTCGGCGGCGAAACCCTTGGCCCGTGCGTCGGTGATCAGCGCGATCTTGCGGTGCTCGTCGCCGACCAGCTGGAGCGGCTTGGCGAGGAACTCGCGCAGCAGCGGCAGCGGCAGGTTGTCGACCACGTAGTAGCCGAGATCCTCGAAGCACTTGGCCACCGTGCTCTTGCCGGAGCCGGCGAGCCCGGTGACGATGACCAGCTCAGCCCGGCCCCGCGCCGCCTGCGTCTGCCCCACTCTTGCCTCCCCCCTCGCCCGGTTTCTTGCCGCGCTTGCGTTCGAGCTGCTCTTCGAGCTGGCGGGCGAACTCGTGCGCCGAGAAGTGCCCCTGCATCTTGAGCACGTGGTTGCGCGCCGCGATCTCGACCAGGATCGACAGGTTGCGGCCGCTCGCCACCGGCATCTTGATGTAGGGCAGCGGCGTGCCGAGGACGTGGTGCACCGTCTCCTCGAGCCCCAGCCGGTCGTACGGCTGGTGCGGGTCCCAGGGCTCGAGCTCGATCACCAGGTCGACGGTCTTGCGCTCGCGCACCGCGGCGAGGCCGAAGAGGTCCTTGATGTTGACGATGCCGAGGCCGCGCAGCTCCATGTGGTGGCGCAGCGGCGTCTCCGAGTAGCCGACGATGTCGCCGCTCGGATAGCGCTTCACCGTCACCCGGTCGTCGGCCACCAGGCTGTGCCCGCGGGTGACGAGGTCGAGCGCCGATTCGCTCTTCCCCACCCCGCTCTTGCCGATGAGCAGCACGCCGAGGCCGTAGACGTCGAGCAGCACGCCGTGCACGTGCGAGGTGGGCACGAGGTGGTCCTCGAGGAACCAGGAGACGCGCTTGATGATCACCGACGACAGCGCCGGCGAGGCGAGCAGCGGCACTTGGCGTTCCTGCAGCAGGGCGAGCAGGTCCGGCAGCGGCTCGATCCCCTTGGTGAGGATGAACACCGGCACCGGCAGCCGGGTGATGCGCTCGAAGCGGTCGGCGCGCTTCCCCGCCGACAGCGTCTGCAGGTAGGCGGTCTCGCTCTCGCCGATGATCTGCACGCGGCCGGGCTTGATGTAGGCGTAGTAGCCGGCGAAGGCGAGGCCGGGCTTCTGCACCCGCGGGTTCTCGATCTTGTTGTCGAGCTTGTCGCCGCCGGCTAGCACCTGGAAGCGGAGGTCGGAGAGCTCGTCGCCGAGCAGGTCGCGCACGGCGACGTGGACGCTCTCGTGGACGGCCGGCGTGGGCGCCGCGTGCTCGGGCCTCAAGCACGCTCCCGCAGCAGCTCGAGGATGTCGTCGGGATCCTGCAGCGCGAGCAGCCGTTCGACGCGCCCGTCGGTCTTTACCCAGCGCGAGATGGCGGCGAGCGACTGCAGGTGCTCGGCCGGCGAGCGGCTCGGCGAGACGACGACGAAGAAGAGCCGCACCGGCTGCGCGTCGGCGGCCCCGAAGTCGACGCCGGCCGGTGCCAGCCCCACCGCGAGCACGACGTGCGCCAAGCCGTCGAGCTTGCAGTGCGGGATGGCGATGCCGCGGCCGATGGCCGTAGAGCCGAGCTGCTCGCGTTCCCACAGCCGCTGGAAGAGCGCCTCGGGGTCGGCCACGACACCAGCGTCCGCCAACCGCCCCGCCAGCTCGCGCAGCACGCCTTCCGCATTTCCCGCCGAGAGGCCGGGAAAAATCAAGTGTGGATCGGTGAGCGTCTCCAGCGTCGTGGCCACGCGAAAGCCTCCGCGACCGCGCCTACAGCTCCGGCGCGATCAACCCGTAGTTCTCGTCGCGCCGCTTGTAGAGCACGCTCAGCCGGTCGGTGTCCATGTCGCGGAAGACCACCAGCAGACGGTCGCCGTCCTCGAGCTCGAGCGCCGCCTCCTCGATGCTCATCGGCTTGATCTGCAGCCGTGTCGTCTCGATGATGCGCGGCCCCCGGCCGCTGCCCGGCGCGACGCTGTCGCGCGCGATCACCTCGACCGGCCAGTGGTTGCCGTTGGTCTCCTGCCGCTGCGCCCGCCGCCGGCGCTCCTTGTGCTTCTTGCGCGCCCGCTCGGCCTGCGTCTCCACCTTGTCGACGGCGAGGTTGACGGCGTCGAGCACCTGGTCGGCCGTCTCCTTCGCCACCAGCGGCCCGAAGCGGTCGTTGACCTGCACCTCGGCGACGAAGTGGTGTTTCTCCTTCTCCAGCGTCAGTCGCGCCTCGGCGGCTTCCGGATCGGCGAGGAACTTGGCGAGCTTCTTGAGCTTCTCCTCGACGTAGTGCTTGATGCCGTCGTCGATCGTGCAGTTGCGCGCGAAGTACTCGACGTTCATGTTCGCCGGCCCTCCACCGAGACATCCGGCGCGATGTGGGATGGTCGCCGGCGCCTCTCTCGGAAGCTCAGAAGATCTGCCTGCGGTCCGTCGACGAGGGGATGCCCAGCTCGTCGCGGTACTTGGCCACCGTCCGGCGGGCGATCTGGATCCCTTCCTTGTGCAGCAGGCGGGCCAGGGCGCTGTCGGAGAGCGGACGTTTCGCGTCTTCGGACTGGATGAGCTGCTGGATCTTGCGCTTGACGGTGAGCGACGAGATGTCTTCCCCGTAGTCGCGGTCGATGCCGCTGTGGAAGAAGAACTTCATCGGGAAGAGACCGCGCGGCGTGTGGATGTACTTGTTCGACACCACGCGTGACACCGTCGACTCGTGCATGCCGATGTCTTCGGCGACGTCGCGCAGCACCATCGGCCGCAGGTGCTCGATGCCGTGGTCGAGGAACGTGCGCTGCTGGCGGACGATCGAGTTGGCGACCTTGTAGATGGTGCGCTGGCGCTGGTCGAGGCTCTTGATCAGCCACACCGCCGAGCGCATCTTGTCGCGCAGGAACTGGTGCGCCTCGGCCTCGCGGCCGTTGCTCTTCATCTCCTGCAGCATGCGGCGATAGGCCTTGGAGACGCGCAGGCGCGGCAGGCCGTCGTCGTTGAGCTGGATGATGTAGTCCTCGCCGATCTTGATCACCGCCACGTCGGGCTCGACGTAATGGGCACGCTCGGTGCCGAACTTCCGCCCCGGCCGCGTCTCCAGGTTCTTCACCCGCTCCACCGCCGGCTCGAGCTCGTGCAGCTCGATCCCGAGGTCGCGGGCGATGGCCGGGAACTGGCGCTTGAGGAAGAGGTCCCAGTGCTGCTCGATCATCCGCCAGACCAGCGTGTCGTGAGACTCCCCCTGATGATCCAACTGGGCGAGCAGGCTCTCGCGCAGGTCGTGGCAGCCGACGCCGGGCGGGTCGAAGCTCTGCACCAGCTGCAGCGCCCGCTCGACGTCCTCGCGCGGGAAGGGCTCGCCGTCGTCGATGCTGCCCATCTCCTGGATCTCCTCCAGCGAGGCGACCAGGAAGCCGTCGGTGTCGAGGTTGCCGATGATCAGCTCGGCGAGCCGGCGCAGGTCGTCGGGAGCGCCCGACATGTGGAGCTGCCAGAGCAGGTGGTCGTAGAGGTCGGGCTCGCGGGTGAGGGTGTTCTCCAGCGGCGGCGCCTCGGGGATGCCGAGCACCTGCTGCCCCTGGTAGCTGTTGCTCTCCCAGTAATCGTTGAAGTAGGCCTCGAGGTCGATGTCGCCCATCGCCTCCTGGTGGTCGACCTCGTCCTTCTTCTGCTCCGCCGGCGGGTCCTCGGCGGCCTGCTGCTCGGGCTCCTCGGGCGTCTCCTCGCGCTCCTCGAGCACCGGGTTCTCGACCAGCTCCTGGTTGAGCACCGTCTCGAGCTCCATCCTCGTCAACTGCAGCAGCTTTATCGCCTGCTGCAGCGACGGCGTCATCACCAGCTTTTGCGCCAGCCTGAGGGAGAGCTTCTGTTCGAGCGCCATGCAGGGTCAGTCTAGCTGACGGCCGGCAAGATTGGTGCCGACCTCGGAGCAGGCCGCCGTCAGAGACGGAACTCCTCGCCGAGGTAGATCTTCCTCACCTCGGGATCGGCGGAGAGATCGGCGGGGGCGCCGGCACGCAGGATCTCGCCGTTGTTGATGATGTAGGCGCGGTCGGTGATCTTCAGCGTCTCGCGCACGTTGTGGTCGGTGATGAGGATGCCGATGCCGAACTCGCGCAGGCGGCGGACGATGGTCTGGATGTCGAGCACGGCGATGGGGTCGATGCCGGCGAAGGGCTCGTCGAGCAGGATGAACGAAGGGTCGATGACGAGCGCGCGCGCGATCTCGACGCGCCGGCGCTCGCCGCCCGACAGCGCGTACCCCATGTTCTTGCGCACCTTCTCGAGGCCGAACTCGCGGATCAGCGTCTCCATGCGGCGCTCGCGCTCGGCGTGCGTCAGATCGAGCGTCTCGAGGATGGCGCGCAGGTTGTCCTCGACCGACATGCGGCGGAACACCGACGGTTCCTGCGGCAGGTAGCTGATGCCGCGCTGGGCGCGCAGGAACATCGGCATCTCGGTGATGTCGAGGTCACCCAGCGCCACCTTGCCGTCGTCGGGCGGCGTCAGGCCGACCACCATGTAGAAGGTCGTCGTCTTGCCGGCGCCGTTGGGCCCCAGCAGGCCGACGATCTCGCCCGTCGACACCTCGATCGAGACGTCGTTGACGACGTAGCGGCCGCGGTAGGCCTTGCGCAGGTTGGCGGTCGACAGCTTCATCGTGCGCCGCCGCCGGGCGCCGCAGCCGCCGGAGCTTCCTCCGCCTCGGCGGTAACGCGCACCTTCGCCGTCTCCATCGAGTAGACCGCCTGCTTGCCGCTCAGCGTTCCCCCCTTCTTGTCGACCAGGGTCACCGGCGAGCCGCGGAAGACGACGCGCCGAGACTCCACATCGTAATCGGCGCGCTCGGCGGTGATCGTGCGCCCCTCGGCCGGCGCCTCGAGCTTGACCTCGCCGGTGGCGAGCATGCGCCGTGCCTGTCCCTTGGCCGTGAGCTCCACGGTGAGGTCCTTGCTGTTGAGGGTGCGCAGCCCGTCGACGACGCGCACGCCGTCGCTGTAGACGAGGCGGTGCTCGCGGTCCGAGTAGACGAGCGTGCCGGCGTCGACGCGCACTTGCCGCGGGCCGGTACCCGCCGGCGCGCCGGCATCGGCCTTCGGCGGCGGCAGGAACCAGAGCGTCTGCACGCTTCCCGAGGCGGCGAGCTGCTGCTGCTCGTTGTCGCCGCGCAGCTGGTCCGCCCGGATCACGCGGTCGCCCGACCAGGCGCGCACCTTGCCCTTGAAGGTGAACGACTGCGGCTGGTCGCGCCAGAAAGCCTCCTCCGCCTGCACCTGCACCGGCTGGTCGTTGCCGGCCAGCGGGGTGTCCTCCATCGGGTTGCCCTTGCCCGGCGGCAGCGTCGCCTCGACGCCGCCGGTGGCGTGCGCCACGCCCTCGCCGCGCGTGTAGGTGATCTGCGGCGCGCGCAGGTTGCCGCGCGGGCTGTCGAGGTGCACGGGATCGTTCGCGGCGCCGTAAGCGTCGGTGCGGTCCGGGGTGACGACGGCGCGCGCGGCGGCGAGCTGGCCGCGGCCGGGATCGTCGACGTGCACGTTGCCGCGCACCTCGACCTGAGCCAGCGTGCCGTCGGAGGCGAGCTCGGCGTCGGCGGTGCGCGCCGTGAGCTTGCGCGGCGGCGCCTGCGGCGTCTCCTGAACCAGCGTCACGCCGCCGGCGGAGTGCGCGGTGGTGAGCCGGCCCGCGGCGAGATCGCCCTGCGTCTGCGGCGCCAGCAGGTCGAGGGTCGAGCCGCCGTCGACGCCGCGGCGCAGGTGGCTCGCCTGCTTGCCCTCGCCCTCGATCTCGATGCGCGTCGGCAGCTTGCCGGCGTCGTCGAAGAGCACCGAGAGGCTGTCGCCCTCGGCGATGAGGAAGCCGTTGCGGCCGCTCGCGTCGACGTCGTGGAAGGTGCCCTCGACGTGCCAGCGGGCGCGCACGAACTGCAGCTTGTTCTCCTCCGGCGAGAGGTGGACGGCGAGCCGGTCGGCCTGCAGGTGCGAGGTACCGTGCTTGAGCAGCACCTTGCCGTCGGCGCGCAGCTGGTGGAGCGGACGCTGGAAGACGATCACCTCGGCGCTCATCGAGAACGGCTCGCCCTCGAGTCCGGCTGTGGACGCAGGTGCGGGCGCCGGCGCCGGTGCTTCCTGACCCTGCATCGAGCGCAGGCCGACGCCGCCCGAGAGCACGAACTCGCCGCGGTTGATCTGCGCCGCCAGCTCCTGCGCGCGGCCGGCGATCGGCGGGGCGAGGCCCCACTGGAAGTTGACCTGGCTGTCGCTGTGCAGCCAGCGGCCGCCCTGCTTCAACGTCAGCTTCTTGGTGCGCAGCGCGAAGCCCTGCGGTCCGGCGAGGCTGACGTGGCCTTCGAGGATGGCCTGCTTCTGCTGCAGGTTGTAGGTGGCCACGTCGGCGGCGACCTCGTAGTGGCTGCCGTCCTGTTGATAAGCAGTGATGAGGACCTCCTCGACGTGGAGGTCGCCCTGCTTGTCGTAGCGGTCGCGCTTGCCGCGGATGCGCAGCAGCGGCTTGCCCTCGTGGGTGATGGTGTGGTCGAAGCCCTTGCCGACCTGCTGCGCGTTGCGCGGGTTCTCGGCCTCCGAGGTGGTGAGCTCGGGCTTGCCGGCGCGGCCGAGGAACCAGAGCAGCGCGATCAGCGCCAGGAGCGCCGCCGCGACGCCGAGGGCGATCCAGCGGGCCGCTTTGATGCGGGCGACGGTGAGGATGCCGCGGCGGGCCATCAGGCGGCGCTCGCGGTCACGACGGCCGGCCGGACGTCGACGAGGTGGAGCACGGGCTCGCCGGTGAGGCGGTCGCGCTCGAGGGTGGCGAGGACCTCGAAGTCGCCGCGCAGCGACGAGGCGCGCGGCTCCCAGCTCCAGCCGAGCAGCGGCACGCGGTGACCGTCGGGACCCATCGCCAGCGCGCGCAGGTGGCCGCGGCCGAAAGTGCGCGGCGAGCCGAGCAGGCGTAGCGGGCCGACGCGGGCGAGCGGCCGGTGGTTGCCCTCGCCGTGCGGCTCGAGCTGCTCGAGCTGCCGCAGCAGCTCGCGGTTGACGTGGCGGGGCGCCAGCTCGAGCTCGTAGGTGCGGGCGCCACTCAACAGCTCGGCGGGCCAGCGCGAGCCCGCTCCTTCCCACGCCGCGCGCAACGCCTCGAGACGCTCGGTGCGCGCCGTGAGACCGACGGCTTGCGCGTGGCCGCCGAAGCGTTCGAGCTCGGCGGCCCACGGCAAGAGAAAGTCGTGCAGCCCGATGCCGGGGACGCTGCGGCCCGAGCCGGTGGCGAGGTCGCCGTCGACGGCGAGCAGCAAGGTCGGCCGCCGGTGGGCGCGCGCCAGGCGCGAGGCGGCGATGCCGACGACGCCGCGATGCCAGTCCGCGCTCCATTCGACGATGACCGGCGGCAGCGCGGCGCGCGCGGCGACGCGGGCGGTCGCCTCCTCCACCACCTGCAGCTCCTGCCGCTGGCGGTCGGCGTTCAAGCGGTCGAGCTGCTCGGCGAGCAGGACGGCGCGCTCGTCGTCGCGCGTCAGCAGCAGCTCGAGCGCTGGTTCGGCCGAACCTAGACGCCCGGCGGCGTTGAGGCGCGGGCCGATGCGGAAGCCGACGTCGGTCGCGGAGAGCGGCGCCGCCACCTGCGCCTGCCTGAACAGCGCCCGCAGCCCGCGCGAACGCGTCGCGCCGAGCGACTTCAAACCCAAGGCCGCGATGACGCGGTTCTCGCCGAGGAGCGGCACCATGTCGGCGACGGTACCCAGGCACGCGACGCGCAGCAGGCGCTCGACGGGCAGCTCGCGACCGAGGCGCTGTCCGAGCGCCAGCGCCACCTTCAGCGCCAGCCCGGCGGCGGCAAGGTCGCGGAACGGATACGGGCAGCCCTCCTGCCGCGGGTTGACGTGCGCCACCGCCCCAGGCAGCGGCCGGTCGGGAAGGTGATGGTCGACGACGATCACGGCGAGGCCGGCGGCGAGTGCCTCCTCCACCGCCGCGTGCGCGGTGCTGCCGCAGTCGACGGTGAGCAGCACCGCGACGCCGCGGCGCGCCGCCTCGGCTACGTGCACGAGCTGCAGGCCGTAGCCGTCGGTGAGGCGGTGCGGCAGGATGGCATCCGCGGTGAGCCCGCAGGCGCGCAGCGCGGCGAGCAGCAGCGCGGTGGCGCTGATACCGTCGACGTCGTAGTCGCCCACCACGGCGACGGCGCGGCCATTCTCGCGCGCCGCGGCCAGCAGGTCGATCGCGCGCTCCATGCCCGCGAAACTGGAGCCGTCCTGATGACCGTGGAGCTGGTCGACCGACGGGTGGAGGAAGCGTTCGGCGGCCTCCGCCGTCTCGACGCCACGGCGCGCCATCAGCAGCGCCAGTGCGCGCGGATACCCAGCGGCCGCGAGCACGTGCGCCGCCGCCGGCACGGGTGCTCGCACCCACACCGCCGGCGGCTCCGCGACCGCCGCGGGCGCCGGAGCGGCGGCGTCGGCGGCGACCACCTCATTGCCGCCGGCGCTCGCGCCGTCGAGCCCGTCGTCGTCGCAGACCGGATCGACCATCGGCTGCTGCACGGAGTGGGGCTAGCCCTCGTGCACGCCGAGGCGGCGGAAGCGCTGGTAGCGGTCTTCGAGCAGCTGCTCGACCGGTTTCTTCAAGAGGTGACGAAGCGCGCGCTCGATGGCGTCGCCGACGCGGCGCGCCATCTCGGACGGATCGGTGTGCGCGCCGCCCAGCGGCTCCTCGACGATCTCGTCGACCACCGCGAGCTCGCGCAGGTCGGGGGCGCTGATCTTCATCGCCTCGGCGGCGTCGGCCTTGCGCTCCTGGTCCTTCCACAAGATGGCCGCGCAGCCCTCCGGCGAGATCACTGAATAGATGGAGTACTGCAGCATCAGCACGCGATCGCCGACCGCCACGGCGAGCGCGCCGCCGCTGCCGCCTTCGCCGGTGATGGTGACGACGATGGGCACCCGCAGCGTCGCCATCTCCTCGAGGTTGCGCGCGATCGCTTCCGCCTGGCCGCGCTCCTCGGCGCCGATTCCCGGGTATGCGCCCGGGGTGTCGACGAAGCTGAGCAGCGGCAGCCCGAAGCGCTCGGCGAGGTGCATCAGGCGCAGCGCCTTGCGGTAGCCCTCGGGGCGCGGCTGCCCGAAGTTGCGGCGGATGCGTTGGCGCGTGTCGCGCCCCTTCTGGTGCCCGACGACGGCGACGCTGGTGCCACGAAAGGTGGCGAAGCCGCAGACTAGCGCCGGGTCGTCGCCGAACGAGCGGTCGCCGTGGACCTCGACCCAGTCCTCCATCAGGAGGTCGACGTAGTCGAGCGTGTACGGGCGCTCGGAGTGGCGGGCGACCAGCGTCTTCTGCCAGCGCGAGAGGCCCTTGTAGACCTCTTCGGTTTCCTTGCGCAGCCGCGAGCGCAGCCGGTCGATGTCCTTTTCGACGCCGGGACGGGCCGGGTAATTCTCGAGCTCCTGGATCTGGCGTCGCAGCTCGACGAGCGGCTCCTCGAAGTTGGCGTCCACCGACATGGGTTGGCCAAATTACCACGTACCTCCCTGCTAAGATCCGCGCTTCCATGGCCAAGCGGAAACGACGCGGTCCCGGCGCGCCCGCCGCCGAAGGCGGGAGCGAGCGCGAACGCGCGGCGGCCACGGAGCCGGTGGTCGCAGCCGACGAGGGCGACGACGAGCGACCGCCGCGGCGCCGCCTGCGCCCGGAGGTCCGCTTCCTCATCACCTTCCTGGTCGTGCTCGCCGCCAGCTTCGCGTTCCTCGCCTGGACTCCCGTCAACGACTACGTCGTCGAGCCCTTCACCGGCCAGATCGCCAAGGCGAGCGCCGTTGCGCTGCGCGGACTCGGCCAGGACGTCACGCGCATCGGCACCGTCCTGCGCTCGCCGCGCTTCGCGGTGAACATCAAGAACGGCTGCAACGGCGTCGAGGCGATGGTCATCCTCCTCGCCGCCATCGTCGCCTTCCCGGCGCCGTGGAAGGCCCGATTGCTCGGCCTCGCCGCCGGCGCCGGCGCAATCCAAGTAGTCAACCTGGTGCGGGTCGTGGCGCTCTTCCTCACCGGCGCCTACCTACCGCGGCTGTTCGATACCTCGCACACCGTGGTGTGGCAGACGTTGGTGATCCTCTCGGCCGTGCTGATCTGGATCCTCTGGGCGCGCCGCGTGGCACCGCGGCCCGTCGCGGCAGCCTGATCGGTCACCGAGCCGCGGCGAGGCACCACAGTGAGCCGGCGAAGCGGATCGTCTCGCCGCCACGGGCACCAGTCTTCGGGTCGCACCACCAGCCATACGCGGCCGCAACGGCGCGGCTGGGCATTGCGCCTGGCGCGCAACCTCGCCTTCACGGCGCCGCTCGCCATGCTCGGCTGGCTCCTCCTCTCGCCGTTCCTCAGCCTCTTCATCGCCAAGTCGGGCGAGACCCTCACCCGCCTCGGCGAGCGGCCGGCCGTCACCCGCATCGAGCTGTCGCAGGGCGAGGACGCTCTCATCAGCCGCGCCGACACCCGCGCGCATGGGCGGCTGCCCTACGGCGTCCGCGTCACCGACATCCATTTCCCGCTCGTGCTCCTCATCGCCATCTTCCTCGCCACGCCCGACGTCACCACCGGCGAGCGCTTCGCCAACTTGGGCTACGCGGTGCTCATCGTCATGTTTTTCTTCATCATCGACCTCTTCTTCTGGGTGAAGTTCGCCTACGCCACGCAGCTCGGCGCCTGGAGCCTCGAGCACTACGGGCCCTTCGCGCGCAACTTCTGGGGCCTCGGCAAGCACATCCTCGACCTGCCGGTGAAGCTCGCCCTGCCCTTCGCGCTGTGGGCCGCGTTCTACCTGCGCGAGCTTGCCGGCGAGCTGTTTGCGGCAGAAGGCGCCACGCCACCCAAGCCGGCAGTGTGACCTCTTTGTTGTCGCCGGGCAGCGCCGGCCCTATCATCATGGCGTCACATTCCTTTAGTCGTCAGATTTTTTGGAATTCTTTAGAAAAGGGGGGAGAGCCATGGCAAGGTGGCGTCCGCAGGTCGTGCTTGCCTTCGCGGTCCCGGTGTTCCTCGTCTTCGCAGCTCTCGACGCGCGCGCCGCCTTCGCGGGAAGCCGCATCTGGCTGCCGGTGCGCTGGTGCGGTATCGAGGGCGCCCCTTCGATCGACAACCCGGCGGCGGTCGGCGAAGCCACCAGCGACGACGTGCTCTGGCGCCGTCACGAGCGGCCCACCGACGCCATCTATATTCCGTTCACCGACATGTCATTCCGCGCCGGCTCGACGGCCGCGATCAAGGACGGGCCGCAGAGCTTTCCCATCATCCGCGACCCCGCCGGCACTGGCGGCAGCATCGACGTCGACAGCGGCGAGGCGACCGACGCGGTCATCATGTGCCGGCGGGCCTGGATGATGGGCGACCCGCTGTATCTCGACCCCAACAACAACGCCGTGGTCGACGCCGGCGTCGACACTCTGTTGAGCGTCCCGGTGGCCGCCGTCGGCGTGGTCGACATGGGGCACGAGGGGGCGCCGCTGCATGCGCTGCCGGTCAACGTGAGGTTCGTCGACCTCGACAACGACGGCGTCTTCGACCTCGACGAGCGCATCTATCGCGACGAGAACGGCAACAAGAGCGTCGACACCGGCGACACCCTGCTGGTGCAGACCTCCGGCACGGTGATCGGCAACGTCATCGGCGGCGACGTCGGACACCCGCTCGTCGCGGTGCCCGGCGCCGTCAAGTACCTCGACCTCATCCGCCAGCCGCCGAACACCTACAGCATCGGCTACCCGGCGGTGCAGGGTGTCACCGGCGTCAATGCCAACGACGTCTTTGCCGCCAGCATCGCCTTCCCCGTTCACGGCATCGCCGAGCCCGGCCTCGGCCAGTTCGGCGCCGTCATGGACGACGCCTCGCAGTACTTGCCGCCCGGCCCCAATTTCACGATCTTCGAGACCCAGCTGGTGGGCCACGAGTTCGGCCACGCCTTCACCCTGCCGCACGGCGATGGCATCGACGACGACGGCAACGGCGTGCTCGACGACGCCGATGACCCCGCGGCGCCCTTTCCCGGCGCTGGCCCCGGCACGCTGTGCGACAACGACGACACCATGGCCTACTGCTGGCACGACTCCGGCACCGCCGGCAACCCCAGCCTGACGTGGATCGGCGTCGGTGCGCCGAGCGCGGGCATGTTCACCGCCGCGCAATCGAACCAGATGCGCAACCATGTGCTCAACAACATGCCCGACCGCGTCGTCGATCCGGTGACGCCGCCTCTCGTCTCGGCGCGCGTCGACCCGATCGGTGACGTGCCCCTTCCCTTCGCGCAGGTCGACATCGCCGACTTTTCCGCCACCACCGATGCGGCGCGCACGAACTCGATCCTCGCCCTGCAGACGCGCCGCGCGATGCCGCCCGGCAACCGCTCGCTGTACGACTTCCACTTCCAGCTCGATCTCGACGGCAATCCCGAGACCGGCGGCCGCGGCAAGGCTGCCGGGGTGCCCACCGAGTTCGCCGGCGTCGAGCTGGTCGCCAGCGTCCGCGTCCTGGTTCACCAGGTGCAGAGCGTCACCGTGCGCCGCTGGAACGCCGGCACCCATGTCTTCGAGCCGGTCCCCCCGACGGGGATCCACGCCGTCATCGAGCAGCTTGAGGCGATCCCCGATTTCCCGCTCGACCTGCGCGACGGTCACGGCGGTTTCGTGCACTTCCCCGCCGCCGAGGTGGTCCGCGTCAGCATCCCCGTGGCGGAGCTCGCCCTGCCGAAGGGCAACGCCTTCCGCGTCGAGTATCTCGCCGTCGACCTGACCGATGGCATCCTCGATCGGGCTGCCGATCCGGGCATGCGCTTCGAGCTGCCGGTGTTTCCGCAGTGCCACACCGCCCCGCCGGTCGTCGACCGCGGCCACCATGCCACCGTCTTCGCCACCGGCATGCTGCCCGACCGCGACGTGCACCTGCTGCTCGGCGCTGACGAGGTAGGGCACGGTCACACCGACAAGAACGGCAGCGTCGAGCTCGACCTGGCGATCCCCGGCAACGCGCGCTACGGCCCGCGGCTGGTCACCGTCGGCGCGCTGGCGGTCTCCGCCGACTGCTCGGTGACCGTGGGCGACGACACCACACCGGGCGGCGGTGGTGGCGGCGAGGGCGCGAACGGCGGCGGCTCGTTCCTGGCGAGGTGCTGCAAGCGGCTTGCGGTGCTCCTCGGGGTGCTCCTGGCGCTGATGGCAGCCGCGCTGGTCCTCCTCGTCCTGCTCTATCGCTCGAGGGCCTAGCCGCTTCTCCCACCGCATCTTGGGGGACGCTGCTGGGCGTCCCCCAACCCGTTGTGGCCGTGCGAAACCGTCTGCTATGCTGCCGGCAGGCAACAACGGAGCACCATGCTGAAGCTGCGGCGCCTCGAGATCTCGGGCTTCAAGTCGTTCGTCGACCCCGTCAACCTCGACTTCGCGGAGGGGATCACGGCGATCGTCGGCCCCAACGGTTGCGGCAAGAGCAACCTCTCCGACGCCATCTCCTGGGTGCTCGGCGAGCAGAGCGCCAAGAGCCTGCGCTCGGGGACGATGGAGGACGTCATCTTCAACGGCGCCGAGCGACGCAAGCCGCTCGGCATGGCGGAGGTGACGCTGACGCTCGACACCGATCCCGGCTTCGCCGGCGCCGACGAGGGCCGCCTCACCATCAACCGCCGCGTGTTTCGCGGCGGCGAGGGGCAGTACCGGTTGAACGGCAAGCGGGTGACCTTGAAGGAGATCCGCGACCTGCTGATGGGCACCGGCCTCGGCATCCGCACCTACTCGATCATCGAGCAGGGCAAGATCGGCCTCATCCTCTCCGGCAAGCCGCAGGAGCGGCGCCGCCTGCTCGAAGAAGCCGCCGGCGTGACGCGCTACCGCGAGCGCCGCCGCGTCGCCGAGGTGAAGCTCGAAGAGGCGACCGCGAACCTGATGCGGATCGACGACGTGCTGTCGGAGGTCGATCGCGCGGTGCGCGGCCTCAAGCGGCAGGCGGCGGCGGCGCGGCGCTATCAGGCGCTGGAGGCGGAGCACCGCGACCTGCTCGCCAAGGTGCTCGCCGGCCGCTGGGCCAACCTCGTCGGCCGCGAGCGCGACCTGCGGCGCGAGCTCGAGGCGCGCACGACGCGCCAAGCCGAGCTCGTCGCCGGACTTCATCAGCGCGAGGCAGCGCTCGCCGCCGGCCGCCAGCGCGCCGACGAGCTGGCCGCCGAGCTGGGCGAGCTGCACAAGCGCGACGCCGAGGTGGCGGCGCGCATCGAAGGCCGGCAGGCGTTCCTGATCGGCGCGCGCGAGAACCTGCAGCAGGTGGCGGAGCGACTCGCGTCGGGCGCGGGCATCGCGGCCGAGCGGCGCGACGAGCTCGGCCGCAAGCGGCAGGCACGCGACGAGGTCGCGACGCGCCGAGCGGCGCTGGAATCCGACCTGCTGAACGCGCGCGGCGCCGTCGAGGGCGACGAGTCTGCCCTCACCGCCCGCGTGCGGCAGCTGCAGGAGATCGAAGCGCAGGTCGAGCAGCTTCGCCAGCAACTCCTCGCCTCGATGGGCGGTCTCGACGCCCTGCGCACCGACCTGCACGGGCGGCAGCTCGAGCTCGAGCGTGCGACGCTGCGCCGCACCCACCTGGACGACGAGACGGCCGAGCACGGGCACGAGCTGGCGCAGGCGCGCGAGGCGTTGGAGCTGGCCGCTGCGCAGGTGGCGGAGCTGGCAGCGTCGCTGGCCGAGCGCGAGCGCGAGCGCGAGGCGGCCCGGCAATCGCTCGCCGAGGCGCTCGACCGCGAGACGACCGCGACGCGCGAGCGCCAGGATGCCGACGAGCGCGTGCGCGCCGTCGAGCAGCGCCTCGAGGTGCTGCGCCAGCTCGAGGAGGCGCACCACAGCGGCCGTCAGGCTTTGCTCGCCGCGCTTGCCAACGCGGGCCTCGAGCGGCCGGAGCTGCTCGTCGAGCAGGTGCAGGCGCCGGAAGGTTGGGAGCGCGCGCTCGACTTTTACTTCGCCACCCTCGCCGACGCGGTGGTGGTGCCCGCCGGGACCGATCCGCTGGCGCTCGCCGCGGCGTTGCGCGCTGCGGAAACCGGCGGTCGCACGGCCGCCGTGCTGGTGACGCCGCTGGCGCTGCCGTTCGGGTCGGCGACCCTGGCGATCGACGACGTCGCCATCGTCGGCTCGCTGCGCGAAGCGCTCGGTCTCCCCGTCGAGCTCGCGGCGGCGCTGCCGCCGGCATTCCTCGTCGAAGGCGAAGCCGACGCGCGGCGCCTCGCCGCGGCGCACGCGGGCATCGCCTTCATCAGCCGCGAGGGCTCGTTCTGGCGCAGCGGCCTGCTCCACCTCGAAGGCGAGCGCCGTCACCCGGGTGTCCTCGAGCGCAAGCACGAGCGCGCTGCGCTCGACCGCAAGCTGCCGCGCGCTCGCGAAGAGGCCGCCGGCGCCGCCGCCACGCTGGCCGCCGCCATCGAGACCCGCACGGCGCGCGCGCAGGCGGTGCAGAGTCACGAGTCCGCGATCGCCGAGCTGCACCGCCAGCTCGCCGTTTCGCAAGCGCGTCAAGAGGATGCCGCCGAGCGTCTGCGCC
>DASYQD010000005.1:0-43787 GCA_036005845.1 Thermoanaerobaculia bacterium
GTGGTGAGAGAAGCGGAGAACGATGAATTCGGCGGGCCGTAGCGGAGCAACGCCGATCTCGCAGACGAGACGGCCGTTGAGGATGTCGTCCTCGGTCATCGTGGTGCGGTCGCAGCTGACGAAGAACGCCTCCCGCTCGGTGCTGCCCGCCAGCGCTCCCGACCGCCACTGTGCGCGCAGGAAGACGCGAATGGTGTCGACGACGCGCTCCCAGAGACGCTCGTCGTTGGGCTCGAAGACCACCCAGCGCGTGCCCTCGTAGATCGAGCGCTCGAGGAAGATGAGGAGCCGCCGCACGCTGACGTATTTCCATTGCGAGTCCGAGCTCAGCGTCCGTGCGCCCCAGACGCGGATGCCGCGGTCGCCGAGGTCGCGGATGACGTTGACGCCTCGCCGGCCGAGGTCGTTCTGCGCCGCTTCGCCGATGTCGCGTTCGAGGCCGACCGCCCCGCGCAGCACTTCCTTCGCCGGCGCCTCGAAGACACCGCGCTCGGCGTCGGTGCGGGCGTAGACGCCCAGCACGTGCCCACCCGGCGGCAAGGGCCGGCGACGGCCGGTCTCGGGATCGGCGACGACGATCCAGGGGTGATAGAAGGCCGCGCGCGTGCTGTCGGCGATCCGCTCGCGTGGCTGCAGCGCCGAGTCGTCGTCGACACCCCTGGGCGCGTCGACGACCGCGAAGCGAAACCGCAGCCGGTCGCAATGCTCGACGACGGCGGCGGCGACGCCGTCGCCGACGCCGGGCGCGTAAACCAGCGCCACCTCGCGATAGGCGGCGAGCTCGAGCGCCGCCAAGCCTTGGGGCTCGGGGCGCGAGCTGGTCGGCAGACCGCGATAGTCGTCGACGCTCGGCGGGGCGCCACCGTCGGCGCCGCCGGCGAGCATCGCGGCGCCGTTGGCGGGCCACGTCCCGGCGGCAGCCTGGGGCCGGCGAACCAGCGTGACGAGCGCCGGGCCTTGGGCGGACGACAGGCGCTTGCCGAAGAAATCGGGGGACCCCTCATCCACCACCAGGTCGTCGAGCTCTTCGACGTGCGACGGCGGCGGCCCGCCGCCGCCGTCGGCGAAGGGGTCGAAGCCCGGCGCCGTCTCCCCGCTCCAGTAGGCGACTCGCAGGCGGAACCCGATGCTGTTGCCGTCTACCCCCCGTGCCGTGCCGTCGCCGATCTCGACGAAGACGCGGTTGCCCCAGGCTCCGGGACCCGCGGCGCGGACGACGAAGTGGTCGCCGAACGGCGCCTCCGCGGTCACGGCGTCGGCGCCGATGAGACGGCAGACGTAGAGGCGCTGGCCGCCGTTGGCGAAGAAGCCGCGCACCGCGTCGGGCAGCAGCCTCTCGCAGCCGAGCTCGTCGCCGAACCAACGCCGATACTCCGCGAAGCCGGTCACGAGCTGCGGCCGGATCGATCCGCGTTCCGCCTCGCCGAGGAAGGCCGCGGTGCTCGTCGGCACGCCCTCGATGGGCCGGGGCCCGCGCTCCAGCTCCTCGACGAAGACCCCGGGGTGCTCGAACTCAGCCACGACCGGGCTCGGCCGCCGCGCGCGCTTCCGCCTCGCGCACCAGCTCCCAGAGCCGGCTGGGCTTGAGCGGCATCTCGCGGATCTCCAGTCCCGGCACTCGCAGCGCGTCCTCCACCGCCTGGGCGAAGAGCGCCGCGGTGGGGATAGCGCCCGCCTCGCCAGCGCCCTTCGTCCCCAGCTCGTTGAGCGGCGAGCGCGTCTCGACGTGGCCGACCTCCACGCGCGGCACGTCGAGTGCCGTCGGCAGCAGGAAGTCCATGAACGAAGCGTTGAGAAGCTGGCCGTTCTCGTCCCACACCAGCTGCTCGTAGAAGGAGTTGCCGAGCCCTTGCGCGACACCGCCGTGCACCTGGCCGTCGACGAGTAGCGGGTTGAGCACGCGGCCGCAGTCGTGGACGACGACGTACTTCCTCACCTTGACGTCGAAGGTCTCGCGATCGACCTCGACGATGCAGGCGTGGGCGCCGCTGGCGGTGGCGCCGCGCTGCGGGCCGAAGTAGCGCGTCGACTCGAGGCCGGGCTCGGCGCCGGGCTCCACGGCACCGCGCATCGGGTTGGCGAGGCGTGCCAGCTCGCCGAGGCCGACGGCGCGGCCGGGATTCGCCTTCAGCCGCGCCGTGCCGCCGACGAGCTCGAGCTCGGCCTCGTCCGCGCCGAGGTGCTTCGCGGCGTGCGCCAGCGCCTTGCCGCGCACGTCCTTCGCGGCGTTGTTGACGGCGTTGCCCGCCACGACGGCGCCGCGGCTGGCAAAGGTGCCGGTGCCCCAGTGGAACTGGTCGCTGTCGCCGGTGACCACCTCGACGTCGACGACCTCGACGCCGAGCTGCTCGGCGGCGATCTGCGCCAGCACCGTGAAGTGCCCCTGGCCCTGCGTGCCGACGCCGGTCACCACCGTCACCTTGCCCGAGGTCTGCACCTGCACGCGCGCGCCTTCGAACGGCCCGATGCCGGTCCCTTCGACGTAACAGACGAGCCCGGCGCCTACAGCCCGCCCTTCGGCGCGCAGCCGTGGCAGCTCCTCGCTCACCAGCCGGTGCCAGTCCATCCGCCGCTCGGTCTCGTCGATCAGCGCCGCGTAGTTGCCGCTGTCGTAGTAGAGCGGCGCGAAGTCCTGGTAGATGATCACGTTGTCGACCGGGAACTCCTCCGGCCGCAGGAAGTTCTTGCGGCGGATCTCGTTCCTGTCGATGCCCAGCTCGGCCGCCGCGGCGTCGAGCAGACGCTCGACGACGAACACGCCGTGCTGCCGGCCGGCGCCGCGGTAGGGCGTCACGATCGGCTTGTTGGTGAACACGGCGCGCAGCTCGCTGTCGTAGGCCGGCACCCTGTACGGGCCGAGGAGCGTGCACTGGCTGTTGAGCGGCACCGTCAAGCCGTAAGGGTCGTAGGCGCCGGTGTCGTGCAGGAAGCGGTCGCGGATGCCGAGGATGCGGCCGTCGCGCGACAGCGCCATCTCGGCGTCGTGGAGCTGGCCGCGCTCCTGCGTGGTGGCGAAGAAGTTCTCGGCGCGGTCCTCGGCCCACTTCACCGGGCGGTCGAGCCGCTTCGCCAGCCAGGGGACGAGCACTTCCTCGGGGTAGAACATCATGATCTTCGGCCCGAAGCCGCCGCCGATGAACGGCGCCACCAGCCGCACCTGGTGCTCGGAGAGTCCGAGCATGGCGGCGAGGCCGTTGCGGATGGGGATCGGCGCCTGCGTCGTGTCCCACACCGTGAGGCGGTCGGCGCGCGCGTCCCACTCGGCGACGACGGCGCGGTTCTCGATCGCCGCCGCGGCACCGCGGTCGTAGTCGTAGCGGCGCGCGATGACCACGTCGGCGGCGGCGCGCGCGGCGTCGTAGTCGCCCTTCTTCTGCGCCACGAAGGCAGCGAGGTTGCTCTCCAGGTCGTCGTGCACGAGCGCCGTGCCGGGCGCGAGCGCCGCTTCGAGCCCCACCACCGCCGCTAGCGGTTCCCAATCGACGAAGACGCGCTCGGCGGCGTCCTCGGCGAGGTAGCGCGAGTCGGCGACGATCACCGCCACCGGCTCGCCCACGTGCCGCACCTTGCCCTTGGCGAGCGGCACCTGGCAGCGCTGATGGAAGACCATGCCGGCGACCGGCGGCGGCGGCACCAGCAGCGGCCCGGGCTGCCAGTAGTCGCCGAGGTCCTCCGCCGTCAACACCGCGTGCACGCCGTCCATCGCGCGCGCCGCTGACGTGTCGATCGAGAGGATGCGCGCGTGCGCGTAAGGGCTGCGCAGGAAGGCGACGTGCAGCATCCCCGGCAGATTCAGGTCGTCGACGAAGAGCGCGCGGCCGGTGAGCAGGCGCGGATCTTCGTTGCGGCGGGTGCGGATGCCGAGGACTGATCCCGAGTCACCGGTGGTCATGCGGCGGCGATGATAGCGAAGCAAGCCCCTGACCCCAGCGCCTGCTCTCTTCGCCGGCGAGCGCTCTCAGCGCCGGCTCTGCTTCAGAACAGCCGCTCGTCCCAGGGAACCGCGAACGGCTCGGAGACGACGATCGAGCCGGCCGCGGGGTGCAATGGGTTGATCAGCAAGTTCCTGCCCACGGGGCGAGACGGTAACGAAGGCACGAGGAGCGCCGGCGAACGGCGCTCCTTCAGCCATCGGTCGCCGAATTCGCGGGCGACCGCGGAGCGCGCTTGGTCCCATCCAGGCAGCGCCGACGTGGTGAGCTCTTCCACCAAGGTGTCCTCAACCTCGACGCGCACGGCGTGGTGCGCACCCGGCAGCGTTCGCGGCCGCAGGGCGTGCACCAGGATCTCCAGGATCGCACCCGCGAAGCTGTCGGCGCCGTATATGACCGGCGCGCCCGGAGAGTTCCAGCGCGCACCGTAGAGCCGCGCGCCCTGCCCGTCGAACGGCGCGTGGCGGCTCTTGCAGACGCGCCAGCCGACGACCATCAGGACGGCAGCGCGTGCTCGATTCGCATCAAGAGCTGCTCGACCTGACGCGCGCCGAGGTCGGTCCGCGCGAGGTCGATGGGCCGCTCGCCGTCGAGCTGCGGCTGGGCGGTGACCAGAAACTCCTTGGCGAGGCTCGGGCTCTCCCAGACCTCCTCGGCGAGCGCCGCCAGCCGCGCGAGACGCTCCAGACGCTCGCTCTCCTCCAGCGTCAGCCGTGTGCGCCGCTGCAGCGTCGTCTTGGGAACGATGCCGTGCTTGAGCTCGCTCGCCATGCCAGGCTCCAGCGCGAAGTGCGCCACCGTGCGCTCCAACGCGTCGACGGGAAGGCCGTGCTCGACCACCAGGCGCAGATCTGCCAGCGACTTCACGCGGCGGTGCAAGACGCTGCTGCCGCCGAGGATTTTTGCCACCGCTGGTGCGTTCACCATCGCCTCCCCCATCTGGGTCTCATTCTAGACCCAAATGGATCGCAGGTCAAAGGCCCTGGAGATCGGCCGCGAACAGCGCCTACTTCTCCTCGACGAAGGCCACGAACCGGCAGAACGCGGCTTCGCCGCCCTTGAAGCGGAAGGGGAAGCAGCCCACCCACACGCTCTGGTCGAACACTACTTCGATCTGCACGCCGACGTTCTCGGCGTGGAAGACACCCTTGGGGAAGAGCTTGACGTGCATGCACTGGTAGTCCTCCGGCCAGGGGAAGGCTTCGTCGATCGACATGCCGATCGCCGCCTCGACCGCCGGGATGAGGTCCGGCCGCGCGCGCCGCACGTTGGTGTTGAAGGGGTGATCGGCGGCGATGCAGTCGTAGGCGAGCCAGCGGATGCCGCGGTCGAGCACCCAGTCGACGAACTCGCTGCGCGGCCCCGGGTGGCGCAGGAAGGCGCGCGGCAGGTCGGCCTGCTCCTGTTGGTGGACCTTGTACCAGTCCTCGTTGTAGTAGTGGTGATAGCCGGTGTGGACGACGAGGATGTCGCCGCGCTCGATCTTGATGCCGGTGCGCCGCTCCCACTCCTCGAAGTGCGACGCGCCGTAGATCTGGTAGTCGCCGACGCCGAGCTTGCTCAAGTCGACGATGCACGCCGGCCCCACGAGCGTCTCGAGCGGGATGCCGGCGATGTCCGGTCCCGGGTCGTAGAAGTGGATCGGCGAGTCGAGGTGGGTGGCGATGTGGTTGGTCGAGCTGATGAGCTGGGCGTTGACGCCTTCGAACGCCAAGCGCTTCACCCATTTCACCGTCGGTCCCTCGTAGAAGGCGAAGGCCGGCGAGTCGACCGAGAAGTTCTGGGACAAATCGAGGACGCGGACGCGCGAGAAGTCGTAAGGGACGTAGACCAAGCTCGGGCCCTCCTGCTGAGTGCCTCGACTCTATGCCAGTGGCGCTTCGCCGCAGGCGGCCAGCCGGGTATTGCGAGTCGCGAACTGTGGTAGCTTGCTTCCACTTTCGGAGGACGACAGCTGCCCGTTCAGGAGGTGGTTCGCACCGTCTGCAACCGAGCCCGGCGCTCGCGCTGGCTGTCGGCGTGCGCCGCGACGTTGCTCGCCGTGTCGTCAGTCGGCGTCTGGGCGCTGCAGCGGGCAGCCAACGAATCGCCGCTGTCCGGCGTACCGAACCGGCAGGTGACGAAGCCCGCCGGCGTCCCCGTCGGCGTGTCGTGGCGGGCGCGGGTGACGGTGCCGGGCGCCGAGTTCCGCGTCTACCGCGGCCCCGACGAGCAGCACCTCCAGCAGGTGGCAGCACTGCCCGCCAATGTCGGCGAGCGGGAATACCGCTTCCGCGACCGCGGACCCAACGCGAGGGACGCGGTGTACGAGGTTCGCTTCGCCGACCGGCGCGGCGACGAGCAGGTGGTCGCCCGCGCTTTCTGTGCCCGCACGGCGAGCATGGGCCACGGTGGCGTCCCGCCGACCACCGCTCAGCAGGACCTCGCGGTCGTCGCCGCGGCGACGCTGGTCGAGCCTGCGGGCGCCCCGACGCATCCCCTTGCCAGCGCTGTCGCGCGCACGCGCCCGCGGCCGGAGCCGCTCGACTCGCCGCCGCGTCGCCTCGCCGGCTGACGCGCGCGAACCGAGTCCTGGCGATCCGCAACAACTCACGTTCGATGGCGGAACGACACGTTCCGCACTAGAGGGAAACACATGACGAGCAAGCAGCGCCTCTGCCTCATCGCCGCCTTCGCGGCGGTCCTCTGCCTCGGTAACTTCGCGGTTGCGATGGCGCAACAGCTCAGCGAGGGCTTCGAGGCCGCCACCTGGCCGTCTCCCGGCGACGACGGCACCTGGATCCCGCGCAACCAGAGCACCACCATCGGCAGCAACTCTCAGTGCTGGAACCGCTTCACCACCGTTCCGTGGGCGCCGCACACCGGCGTCGGACATGCGGGCGCCAACTTCAACTGCACCACCGGCACCAACACCATCAGCGGCTGGGTCCTTAGCAAGCAGATGACCAACCTGCAGAACGGCAACCAGGTGACCTTCTGGACTCGCAAGGCGTCCCCGGACAGCTTCCCAGACCGGCTCCAGCTCCGCCTCTGCATCGACACTTCGCCGGACTCCTGCGGCGCCGCCGGCAGCACCGGCGCCACCTCGACCGACGTCGGCAGCTTCACCACCGTGCTGGTGGACGTCAATCCGACGCTGGTGACTGGCGTCTACCCGACGACTTTCACCCAGTTTTCCGCGACGCTCTCCGGCCTGGCGGCCGGCCCGAACTCCGGCCGCATCGCCTTCCGCTACTTCGTCACCAACGGCGGCCCGTCGGGCGCCAACTCGGACATCATCAGCATCGACGACGTGGTGGTCACCAACACCGTGCCGGTCGAGCTGATGACCTTCGAGGTCGAGTAGCTCTCGCGCCTTTGGCGCTTCGACGCGGAGCCGGCGGGTCGCACCGCCGGCTCTTTCGTTTTTCGGCGGGTGAAGGATCGCGGCCGCGGGGACGCGCGGCTACTTGTAGAGCTCGACGTGCAGGTCGCGGTAGATCCAGCCGTACGACGGCACCTCGCCGTCCACCCTGCCCGGGTAGAAGCCCATGTCGACGAGGAAGCTCGCGCCCGGCTTCAAGACGTACGAGGTGACGTTGGGCCGCGACTTGAGGACGACCTGGACCTCGCCGGTCTCGGCGTCCGTGATCGTCACCGTGTAGCGCTTGCGCCCCATGTCGTAGTCGTTGACCACGTGGTAGGTGCGGCCCACCTGGGCGGCCCAATGCTTGATCACCTTGATCTTCTGCGGGTGGGTGAGGTGGATGCCATGGCGGGCGAACGCCTCGTCGCGGCCGGGGCCGAGGAAGTAGAGCAGGCCCGGCATGTCCAGGTTCTTGTCGATGACGAACCAGTAGATGAGGTGCTTGCCGCTGGGCTCGTCGGGAAACCATGGCCCGACCTTGACGTCGAGCGAGAGCACGAAGCGCTTGGCGGTGAGCGCCGGCGCCGCGAAGGCGACGCGCCCCACCGGGTCGGGCGGCCCCGGCGGCGGACCGGGCTCGTGGACGATTCCCGGAGCGTCGAAGCAGATGGCGCCGGTGCCGCACTCGTCGATCTTGTCGGCGGCGGCGAGCGGCGACGGGATCTGCTCCGCGGCAACCGTGCGCAGCGCTTGGCCGCGGCGATCCGCCAGCACCGCGAAGGTCGAGAAGGCGCCGGCGCAGGAGACCGTCACGTTCGCCTCCACACCCGCGGACGCGCCAGCGAGGCCCGCGAAGGCGTCGAGGAACGGGCGCTCCTCGAAGGCGCGCAGCGTCCAAGTGGTCGCCGCTACGAGCGCCGAACCGTCAGGGCGCGCGATGGCGAGCGAGCAGCGGTTCGCGGCCGGCGCCAGATTGACGAAGCCGAGGTTGGCGCTCGTCGCCGCCGACACCGGCAGGCCGCGCAGCACCGCCGTGGAACCGGCCGGGAAGGGCCGCTCGAGCCCGCGCGGCGTCGCCGCGCAGAGGGGAGCCGCGGCGAGACCGAGCGCGAGGACGGCGGGCGCGACCGAACGGACGGGGAGTCTGAACAAGAGGGTGCTCCTTCCTGATGCGGGTCAGCCGGCGGGAACGCGGGATTCTACACGCCGACCGCGAAGGCGCCGACGCTGGTGGCGCTCTTGCCCGCGCCGTCGGTGACCGTCACCCGCAGCCGGTACTCGCCCGGCCGCAGCTGTGGCGCCTTGAAGGTGCCGGTGACGACGCGCGGCGCCGAGCCGCTCGCCTTGCCCAGCTCGAGCACGCCGCCCGGCTGCACGGTGCCGTCGGCGCCGAGCACCTCCACCTTCGCGGTGAGGTCGCCGCCGAGGTTGTAGCCCTGCAGCACGACGTTGGCTGCCTGCCCGGCCGCGAGCAGCGGCCGCGACGCGGGGATGAACGGCGCGCCGGAGAGCATGAACGGGTACGGCGGCTGCGCCTCGCCCTGCGCCAGCGTCTCGCGCACCACCAGCCAGCGCCCCGCCGCTTCGGGGAAGAACGGCGGCAGCAGGGCCGGCTCGCCGGCCGCCGGCACCACCACCTCGTTGACGCGCAGGCTCGAGGCGCCGGTCGTCGAGTTGCGCACCAGGGTGCGGATGGCGTACTTCCCCGGCGGCAGGTCGAGGTGGCCGAAGAACTTGAGGCCGCTCTGCCGCAGCAGCGCCTCCGACTTGGCGACGTCGAGCGCCAGGCTCTGCGTGCGGTAGCCCTGCACGGCGCCGCCCTCGTCGATGGCGTAGACGTAGATCTCCACTGGCAGCGCGCTCTCCTGCTTGCCGGCGAGGAGGCTCTGGCCGCCGACCTCGACGACGATCGGCACGTAGGCCGAGTTGCCCTTGGCGGCGAAGGGCGCCGCCAGCACCGCGGCGTCGATGCTGCCGCCCTCCTGCCCCATCACCGAGTCGGCGGCCTCGAGCGCCTTCTGCAGCGGCGTCTGCTCCTTGAACGGCCGCGGCGCGTAGTAGCCGGGGCGGGAGACGACGCGGGCGCCGCCGGGCGCGTTCTTCAGCTCGACACGCAGCTTGTGGAACTCGCCGTCGGGCTTCAGGCCCTCGGGCTGGAAGGTGAGCACGTAGGTGACGCCGGTGCGGCGCAGCATGGCGCCCATCGCCGCCGCCAGGTCGTTGAAGTTCTCGAACAGCTCGCCGCCGGTGTCCTTGGCCATGGTGAGCAGGCTCTCGCGGCCATTGGCTTCGAGACGCCCTTCGCCGGCCAGGGCGCGCAGGCCGCCGATGTCGACCGCCTGGATCTGGCAGTCGGCGCGGCGGAACTCGGTGAGCATCTTCTCCAGCGAGTTCTGGGTGCGGGTGTCGCCGAAGGTCTCGTCGGAGCCGAAGCCGCCGACGTCGCCCATCGGCACGTCGAGGCTGCCCGCGGAGTCGACCTGGTTGTTGAGGTCGTTGTTGCCGTTGGAGTTGCCGCTGCCGGTGACCAGCGAGCTGTCGAAGCCCTCCGAGAGCAGCACCACGTACTTGCGGCCGTCGACCGCCGCCATGGTGCGCGCCAGGTCGGTGAACTGCGTCGTCATGTTGCGCACGATCATCTGGTCGACGTTGCGTTCGGAGCGGGAGGAGAGGGCGCTCATCTTGTCGAGCGCCTCCTTGAGCTCGGCGTCGCGCTCCTCCTTCGCCCCGGTGCCGCGGCCCTGGATGGAGGGCTCCATGATGGTCGGCACGTCGGGCGTGATGACGAGGCGCAGCGGGTCGGCCGCGCGGTTGAAGAACTTCGGCAGCCCGAGCGTCTCGATGGCCGCCGCCGCCTGCGCGCGGTCGGGCGTGAAGCCGAGGATCATCTGCGGCCCGGTCGCCGCGCTGTAGGTGGAGACGCCGACGAGGTCGGTCGCGTGCAGCGTCCGCAGCACGTTCTTCGCCGCCTCGCGCGCGCGGAGGAGCGACGTCGGATCGGAGAAGGTGAGGTCGAAGAGCAGCATGAAGTGCCGCCGCGCCGAGGCCGGCACGTCGACGGCGGCTCCTGAGGCCGGCGCCGAGGCGACGTCGAGCATCTCGAAGCCGGTGACCGGCACCTTCTTGCGGCCGTCGTAGAGCTCGAAGTTGGCGGCGGTCAGCCCGCGCACCGGCTCGCCGCCGGCGATGACCTGCACCGGCACCTCGACGACGACAACCTCGGCCGCTTCGGAGTACGACTTGGCGGCGGCGAGCTGGGTGGGCAGCGCGACGAGCATGGCGACGCCGGCAAGGAGCGCGGCGGTACGTTGCAGATGGGAGCGCGTGGACATGGCAATCAACCTCGTGGGTCGTTGGCGAAATTTGAGCCGCCGCGGCACGGCAGCGGCGAACGCGGTTTCGATGGTGTACGGATGCCGGCGCGGCGTCGCCGCTACTCCAGCCACTCCTTGATCGAGTAGCTGTCGCGGCGGCGGAAGTTCTTGTAAGTGATCATCTCGCCGATCAGGCCGGTGGTGAGCACCTGGAACCCGAGCAGCATGAGCAGGACTCCCAACAGCAGCAGCGGCCGGTTCGACAGCGCCTCGTGGCGGAACGCCCATCCCCAGGCGAGCCAGGCGTCGATGGCGAAGCCGAAGGCGAGGAAGAGCAGCCCGAAGCCGCCGAAGAGGTGCAGCGGCCGCCGCGTGTACTTGGTGATGAAGAGCACGGTGATGAGGTCGAGCAGCCCCTTGTAGAAGCGGTCCCAGCCGTACTTGCTGCTGCCGTGGCGGCGCGGGTGGTGGTTGACCTCGATCTCGCCGATGGCGAAGCCGCGGCGGCTGGCGAGCACCGGGATGTAGCGGTGCAGCTCGCCGTAGACGGCGATCTCGCCGAGCACCTCGCGGCGGTAGAGCTTGAAGCCGCTGTTGAAGTCGTGGAGCTGCACCTGCGCCAGCCGCCGCGTCACCCAGTTGAAGAGCAGCGACGGCAGCTTCTTGCTGGCGGGATCGCGCCGCTGGCGCTTCCACCCGGAGACGAGGTCGAGGTCGCCGCCTTCGAGCGCGGCGAGGAGGCGCGGGATCTCCTCGGGATCGTCCTGCAGGTCGCCGTCCATGGTCAGCACGAGCCGGCCGCTGCAGTGATCGAAGCCGGCGGAGAGCGCCGCGGCCTTGCCGAAGTTGCGCCGCAGGCGCACCAGCTTGATCCGCGAGTCGCGCTCGCGCGCCTCGCGCACCCGCAGCGGCGTGGCGTCGCGCGAGCCGTCGTCGACGAAGACGATCTCGAAGCTGCGCCCGATGCGGTCGAGGACCGCCGCCACCCGCTCGGCGAGGTCGAGCACCGAGCCCTCCTCGTCGAGCACCGGCACGAGGACCGACAGGTCCAGCGGCTGCAGCGACACGGTCATCACCGGCGCCTGGAGCGTGAGCGGCTCGGAGCTCATGTTGTCGGCATATTGTAGACGGCTCGCCAACGCCGGCCCCGTCGGCCGATCGGCAGCGCCACCAACCACTCTCGATGACGCCGGAAACTTCGCCCGCGGACGAACCATTCCCGTCGCCGCTCGACAGCGATCGAGCGCCGTCCGCGATTAGGCTCCATCCGATGAAGGTCGCAGCGTGGCTCGTGCTCGCCGCGCTGCTCGGCGCCGTGATGGTCGGCGCGCTCACTTTCGACCGTCGCGGATGGCCGAGCCTGGTGGGTGACGAGGCCACGTACCTCATGGCGGCGGAGAGCCTCGCCTGGGACCACGACCTGCGCTACACGCGCGCCGACTACGACCGCTTCTTCGCCCGCTGGGGCGTGCGGCCCGACGGCCTCATCCTGCAGAGCGCCGACGGCGGCAGGACGCTGGCCTACGGCAAGCCCGCGGGGTACTCGCTCTACCTCGCACCGTTCGTGCGAGTGGCGCCGAAGCGCGGGCCGTGGATCGCCAACGCGTTGCTGCTGGCGCTCGCCGCGGTCGCCGCGGCGCGGGCTCTGTCGCGGCGCCTCGGTCCCTCGGCACCACTGTGGACGGCGGTCTTCGTCTTCGCTTCGGTGACCTTCGCCTACGTCTTCTGGGCGCACGCCGACCTCTTCCTCGCCTGCCTGGCCGCGATTGCGCTGGCCCTGGTCTACGACCGCGAGCCGGGCTCTGCGGTGCCGGCGTGGCGATTCGCGGCAGCCGGCGCGCTGCTCGCCGTCGTCGTGCTGTCGCGGCCGCTCTACGTGCCGCTGCTGCTACCTGTCGTGCTTGCAGCGCCGCGCGGGAATCGCCGCCGCGCGGCGGTCGTGGTCGCTGCTTCGATGGGCGCCTGCGTGCTCGTAGCCGCCCTCGCGAGCCTCGCCGCGCGCGGCAGTTGGACCAGCTACGGCGGCGACCGCCGCAGCTACTACGGCTACACCGGCTTCCCCGCCGTCGACGCCGCGGCCGGCGACTGGCAACGGCAGCTCGCCGAGCACGGCACCCACACCTGGTTGAAGGCCGAGACGCTGCAGATGGGCTTCGACGCGCGGCAGACGGCGTGGAACGGCGTCTACTACCTCGTCGGCCGCCACGTCGGCGTGCTCCCCTATTTCCTGCCGCTGCTGCTCGGTGCGCTGGCGTTCCGGCGCGGCGAGGGCCGCTGGGCGCTGCCGCTCGCCGCGCTGCTCGCCGCGGGCCTGCTCTTCTGGGTGCGGCCGTTCAACTTCTACGGCGGCGGCGGCGCCATCGCCAACCGCTACTTCCTGCCGGCGTACCCGGCGCTGTGGTTCCTGGCGGCGCGGCCGCTGCGCGGCGCGCGTGCGGTGCTCCCGCCGCTCCTCGCCGCGGCGCTCGCGGCGCCCTTCCTCTGGCCGCTGTGGAGCTCGCCGCGCGCCTTTCCCATCGCCGAGGACGGCGGCTACCGCTGGACGAGCGCGGCCGCGCGCCGCGTGCTGCCGTACGAGACGACGCTCTCGCATCTCAAGCCCGCCGGGCAGGAGGACCTCCACCTCAACGGCCTGTGGGTGAAGCTGCTGACGCCGGGCCTCCACGCCGTCGACGGCGGCGCCGCGCTCGGAGTGCGCAGCGGCACGCCGGCCGAGCTGCTGGTGGGCAGCAACCAGCCGCTGCCCGGCATCGTCGTCGAGCCTGCTGCCGGGGAGCGGCTCACCGTGGTCGGCGCGAGGCGTGCGGGCGCGCCAGCCGGCTCGTGGCTGCTCGCCTTCTCGCGGCCGCGCGCCGTGCACCGCATGTGGTGGACCGACGACCCGTTCTATCTCTACGAAGTGCACGTCGAGCCGCCGGCCACGGGGCCGGAGGTGACGTTCAGCTTGCAGCCCGAGCCGCGCACGATGACGGCCGGACAGCCGCGCGCCTCGCGCGCTGCGACCGCCGAGCCCACGACGAGCGATGGCTGAGCCGACGGAGGGCGACGAGTCCGGCGGCGCGCCGACGGCCGACCCGGGCACCGACGCGGCGGGTGCCGGCGACGCGGCATCTGGCGAGACGGCCGCTCCGGGCAAGGCCGCCGCGGCAGTCGGGGAACCTGCCGTGCCCGGATCCGCAGCTGCCGCAAAGGCAGGTACTGCCGAGGCAGCGGTCGGCGACCCGACTCCCGGCGAAACCGCGGACACTCTGCGCGCGCCCTCGCGGCGGGCGAAGCTCGCCCTTCTCGCCATCTCGCTCTTCATCTCGCTGCTCCTCGCCGAAGGCGCCATACGCCTCGCCGGCCTCGCCCACGCCGGCCGTGGTGCGCCGTGGTTCGCGGGCGGCAACCACCCGCGTTTCCTCTTCGAGCCCGACGCCGAGAGCGGCTACGCGCTGCGCCCCGGCTTCCACGGCCGCGAGATCGCCCGCGGCCAAGAGTTCGACGTGCCGGTGGCGATCGACGCCCGCGGCCTGCGCGACTATCGCCACACGGCGCCGCCGCGGCCGCTGGTGCTCGCCATCGGCGACTCGATGACCTTCGGCGAGGGCGTCGAAGCCGAGCAGGCGTGGCCGGCCGTGCTCGAGCGCCGGCTCGGCGTCCGCGTCGTCGACGCCGGCGTGCCCGGCTACGGCTCGCCACAGATGCGCGGCCGCCTCGACAAGCTGCTGCCGGCGCTGCGGCCCGACCTCGTCGTCGTCGCGCTCTCGCCGCACTGGGACCAGCAGCGCTGCGCGCAGCCGTTCATCTACAGTCACGGCTACATCGTCGCCGCCGGCTACGCCGACAAGCTGCGCCTCATCGACGGCAACCTCTACCTTGCCGACGTGCGCTGGCCGGTCGTCGGCACCATCACGGCACGAGCGAAGCGTCACTCGCACCTGGCGCGGCTCGCGCTGCCGGCGTTGCGCGCGGCGGCCGGCTGGGTAGCGCGCGGCGGGCGCGCGGCGCCCGGCGATCAGAGCGGCGACGTCTCGGCCACCGCCGCCACATTGGTCGGCATGCGCGGCGACGCCGCCGACGCCGGCGTGCCGCTGCTCGTCGTCTTCCTCGACAGCCGCGGCCCGCAGTACGAGGCCGACCGCGACGCGCTGGCGGCGGCTCTGCGCCAGCGCCAAGTCGACTTCGTCGCGCTCGACGATCTCGTGCCGAGCGCGGAGTGGAAGCCGCTGCGCTATCCGCGCGACGGCCACTGGAACGCCGCCGGCCATCGCCGCGTCGCCGAGCTGCTGGCGCCGCGCGTCCGCGCGATGCTGGCTGCGCCACGACCGTAGAAAACCCGACGCCTCGGCGCGACGGCGCGCTGGTGCTGGAACGTCTCTTGCCTTCCACTCGCACGGAGGATCGTGCATGCGGAAACTCGACGGGCGCTGGCGGTTTCGCGGAAGTGTCGCCAGTATCGGGCTGAGCTGCGCGGCGGCGATCGCCCTCGCCGTTGTCGCCGCGCTTCCCGCCGTCGCTGCGCCACGCCCGCCGGCTCGCCCTGCGGCACCGGCTCCCACTCCACCGAAGCCCGCGCTGTCCGTCGAAGGCGCCACGATCGCCGAGGGCAACACCGGCACCACGCCCTTCACCTTCACCATCACCCTCACGCCGCGCTCGCGGCAACCGGTGACCGTCGAGTACACGACGCGCGACGGCACCGCCACCACCGCATCCGGCGACTATCGCGGCACCCGCGGCCGCATCGAGCTGCCGCCCGGCATCGACTCCGCTACCGTCGACGTGCCCGTGCAGGGCGACACCGCCGAGGAACCCGACGAGACCTTCTCGCTGGTGCTCAAGAACCCGGTCGGCGCCGTGCTCGCCGTCGCCGAGGCACAGGCCGAGATCGTCGACGACGACGGTGCCGCCGGCCCCGGCGCCGGCCCCGAGCTGTCGATCGAGGACGGCCGCGCGACCGAGGGCGACTCCGGCCGCCGCACGCTCTCGCTCGTCGTCACGCTTTCGGCAGCCGCCGCGAAACCGGTGAGCGTCGACTACGCGACCGCCAACGGCAGCGCCACGGCCGGCGAGGACTACCAGGAGCGCTCCGGCAAGCTGCGCTTCCCGCCCGGCGTCACCTCACGCAGCATCGACGTCACCGTCCTCGGCGACGGCGCGCAGGAAGGCGACGAAGACTTTGCCGTCGCCCTGACGGACCCCGTCGGCGCCACGCTCGGGCGCGCCACCGCGAGCGCGATGATCCTCGACGACGACGAGCGCGGCAAGGTGACCCTGCAGTCGCGCGGCCCGCGCTCGTTCCACGTCCGCTCCGGCCAGATGCTGGTGCTCGAGGTCGTGCTGAGCAGCGACGCCGGCGAACCGGTCCCCGGCGCCGCCGTGCAGTGGACCGTCGACGGCGCCGCCGATTTGCTGGATGGCGCGACCACCACGACCGACCGCGAAGGCCGCGCCTCGCAACGCGTGCGCGTCTCGCAGTCCCCGGGCCTCCTCGACATCCGCGCCGCCACCGCAGACGGCGGCGGCTTCGCCGCCGAGCCGCAGACGGTGCTCTTCCACGTCGAGGTCGGCCAGCCGCCGGGCTGAGGGCGTCACTCGCGAGGCATGAACGGAGCGGGTGGGCCCCGCAAGCCCCACATGTCGACGCCGAGACGAAGGGCTGATCGGCACAGATGACGCAGCGATCATGGGGACCGCTCAGGACACTGCGCCCCACGGGTACTCGGTTCTAATTATTTTTCTTCTCGAGTTCTTTCTGCTCTAGCGACTGGTGGTTTGTGTCCGGTGCCCTACCCATTCGCCGGCCCCTGAGCCGGCAGCACGCCAGCTTGCGAAATCGTCACCTGAATGTCACACCAGGTACTTGACAAGCTTTCTGATCCTGACGGATACCGGATCTCGGATCACCACTGGAAGCCCCTCTGGCATCGTGTGTACGCACGCAGGTGCCACGCATTGAGCCGAGCTCACCAATTGGGCTGCCTCAGCCTCATCCATGGCCGTGCAGGCACATTCATAGCGCTCAAAATATTGCCACTACACTGCGCCACGAGGAGGATCGATGATGGACGATCTCGAAATCCTCGGAGAACGGATCGCGACGCTCTCGGCGCAGATCCAAGCCGCGACTTATCAGCTCCTGGTGATGATCCGCGAGTTCGACGCACGGGAGGGATGGGGCCGTGGTTTCCGTTCCTGCGCTCACTGGCTGAACTGGCGCACCGGCCTCGATTTCGGCGCGGCGCGCGAGAAGGTGCGCGTCGCCCGCGCGCTCGCAACGTTGCCGGCGATCGCCGGAGCCATGCACCGCGGCGAGCTGTCGTTCTCCAAGGTGCGAGCGCTGACTCGGGTCGCCACTCCGGCAACCGAAAAAGAGCTCATGATCTTCGCCAAGGCCGGCACAGCGGCCCATGTAGAGAAGTTGGTGCGGAGCTGGCGGCGCGTCGACCGCCTGGCCGAAATGGAGCAGGAGCAGCGGCAGTTCGCCAGCCGCTACCTTCGCATGCACACCGACGAGGACGGGATGGTCATCGTGCAGGCGCGCCTGCCGCCGGAGGTCGGAGCCGCGTTCACCAAGGCGCTGGCTGCGGCCGGCGATCGGCTTCGTGACACGACCGACGCGACCGATTCGAACGAAGTTAGCGCCGAGCAGCAGCGCGCCGACGCCGTCGGCTTGGTCGCCGAGAGCGCGTTGGCGGCCGGTCTCGACCCTGGAACTCGCGGTGACCGCTACCAGGTGGTGCTGCATGTCGACGCCGAGGCCCTGGCGCGCGACGCCCGCGAAGGCACGCTCAGTTTCGAATCCGGCGGACACGTTTCCGCGGAAACGTCGCGCCGCCTCGCGTGTGACGCGGCCCTGGTGGTGATGCGCCACGACGCCGACGGCCGCACGCTGGACGTCGGCCGGCGCAAACGCACCGTTTCCCCCGCCTTGCGCCGGGCCCTCGGCCACCGCGACCGGGGCTGCCGCTTCCCCGGCTGCGGTCTGCGCCTCTGCGACGCTCATCACGTCGAGCACTGGGCCGACGGCGGCGCAACCAGGCTCGACAACCTCGTGCTGCTCTGCCGGCGCCACCATCGCGCCGTGCACGAAGAGGGTTTCCGTGTCGAGCTACTCGACTTCGGCGAAGTGATGTTTCGTCGTCCCGACGGTCGGCCGCTGCCGGCGGCCCCGGCCCTTCCGCCCATGCGGCCAGAAGGCGCGGCAGGGCCGGCGCTCCCGTTCGCCGAGCTTGGCGTCGAGCTCGATCCTGCCGCCGGCCTGCCGAGTTGGAACGGCGATCGAGTCGATATCGGGTGGGCGGTCGAGTACCTGCACGCCCGCACCGCGGAGCTCGTTTGACCGGCCGCACGGCCGCCCACTAGGCTCGACGCCACTCGGCACCGAACGTCGCGGCGACGGATGGGTGAGGACGCGCGGGACTTCCGCGCCGCGCAAGGAGGCTCGATCTCGCATGCGTTGGATCGCCGCACCCGCCCGCGACACCGCCACCGCCACGCTGGAGAAGCGCCTGTGGGAGGCGGCCGACCAACTCCGCGCCAACAGCGGGCTGACGGCGGCGCAGTACTCGCAGCCGGTCCTCGGCCTCATCTTTCTGCGCTTCGCGGATGCGCGCTTCGCGGCGCGGCGGGCGCAGCTCGAGAAGCAGCCTGCCGGCCGCCGCGGCTCGCGCGTCGACGACCCTGGCGCCTACCACTCCGAGGGTGTGATCTTCCTGCCCCCCGAGGCGCGCTTCGGCGCGCTGCTCGAGTATCCCGAGGGCGGGCGCAAGGGCGTGTCGCTGGGCAAGGCCGTCGACGGTGCGATGCGGAAGATCGAGGAGGCGAACCCGCAGCTCGCCGGCGTGCTGCCCAAGACCTACCAGCAGTTCGACGGGCCGCTGCTCAAGCGGCTGCTCAAGATCTTCTCCACCATCCCGGTCGACCTCGAAGGCGACTCGTTCGGGAAGATCTACGAGTACTTCCTCGCCGAGTTCGCCATGACCGAGGGCCAGGGCGGCGGCGAGTTCTACACGCCGACGAGCATCGTGCGCCTGCTCGTCGAGGTGCTGGAGCCCTTCCGCGGGCGCGTGCTCGACCCCGCCTGCGGCTCGGGTGGCATGTTCGTGCAGAGCGCGCGCTTCGTCGCCGAGCACCGGAACGGCAACGGGCGCGGCGGCGAGCTGTCGATCCACGGCGTCGAGAAGGTGGACGACACCGGCCGCCTCTGCCGCCTCAACCTGGCGGTGCACGGGCTCGAAGGGGACATCCGGCACGGTGGCGGCATCAACAGCTACTACGACGACCCGCACAACCTGGTCGGCCGCTTCGACTTCGTGCTCGCCAACCCGCCGTTCAACGTCGACGGCGTCGACAAGGAGCGGCTGGCGAACGACGTCGGCGCCGTGCACCGCTTCCCCTTCGGGCTGCCCAAGCCGGACAACGCGAACTACCTGTGGATCCAGCTCTTCTACGCCGCGCTCAACGCCAGCGGGCGGGCCGGCTTCGTGATGGCCAACTCGGCGTCGGACGCGCGCGCCTCCGAGCTCGAGCTACGCAGGAAGCTGGTTCAGGCGCGGGCGGTGGACGCGATGGTGGCGGTGGGACCGAACATGTTCTACACCGTCACCCTCCCCTGCACGCTCTGGTTCCTCGACCGCGGCAAGGCGGCGGGCAAGCGCAAAGACCAGGTGCTCTTTCTCGACGCAAGACACATCTACCGCCAAGTCGACCGCGCCCACCGCGACTGGACGCCGGGGCAGCTCGGCTTCCTCGCTAACGTCGTGCGGCTCTACCGCGGCGAGGAGGTCGACACCACCTACGGCGGCGAGGAGGCGGCGGCGAAGCTGCGCGAGGTTTTCGGCAAGGGGAAGAAGCTGCGCTACGCGGACGTACCGGGCTTCTGCAAGGTGGCGACGGTCGCCGAGATCGAGGCGAAGGGGTGGAGCCTCAATCCCGGGCCGTACGTCGGCGTGGCAGCGGGAGACGAGGTTGGCGACGAGGATTTCAAGGCGCAGTTCGGGGCGCTGCACGAGGAGTTCGAGCGGCTAAACACACTGGCGCGGGAACTGGAAGCGCGTATCGCGGCGAACGCGGCGGAGTTGCTGGGTGAGTGACGCCCCGAGAGTTCCCGAATGGCCGAAGTACCGCCTTGAC
The DNA here is from genome assembly GCA_036005845.1 of Thermoanaerobaculia bacterium. Lineage (GTDB taxonomy): Bacteria > Acidobacteriota > Thermoanaerobaculia > Multivoradales > JAIOJS01 > DASYQD01. Next base: position 19,710 of record DASYQD010000005.1, read on the forward strand.
CAACTTGGCAGTATTGCGCGCGGGCGATCACGACACAGGCCCCGAAATGCCCCCCATCTTTATGGAGGCCAAATCCCTTTTTTCCAGACCGGTGACGTCAAAGCCGCGGACTTCTGGCTGACACAACACACCCAAACCTACAACGCTGCGGGCTTGGCGCAAAGCAAGCTCTGGCCAGCCGGCACTCTTTGCATAACGATCGCCGCCAATATCGCCGACACAGCTATTCTCGCGATACCTGGCTGCTTCCCCGACAGTGTTATCGGATTTCTCCCAGATCCTGATAAATCTGACGTGCGTTTCGTCAAGTATCTACTCGACACAAAGAAAGCGAGCTTCCAGGCTGCGTCGCGCGGTACAACCCAGGATAATCTCAGTCTCGAGAAACTTCTAACCTTCGAGCTTGGGGTGCCTTCCCTGAGCTTGCAGCGCCGGATCGCCGATATCCTCTCTGCCTACGACGACCTCATCGAGATCTGCGAGCGGCGCATCCGCGTGCTCGACGGGATGGCGCGAGCGCTCTTTCATGAGTGGTTCGTCCTGTTTCGCTATCCCGGCGCTCCGCACCTGCACATCGCCTCACCGATCGGCGGAATTCCCGCGGGCTGGCATGTGGCCTCACTGGGCGACCATATTAGGCTCGAGACCGGGAAGCGGCCACCAGGTGGAGCTGTTGGCGCGGTGAATGGGGTGCCAAGTGTCGGAGCAGAGAACGTAAACAAGCTTGGCCGGCATGACTACAGCGCGGAGAAGTACGTGCCTCGAGAGTACTTCGCAGCCATGACGAGTGGCGTGGTTCGTGATCGGGACGTGGCCCTGTACAAGGATGGTGCCCACATCGGCAGGTCGACGTACTTTAGGGATGGATTCCCACATGCGGAGTTCGCCGTCAACGAGCATGTCTTCCTACTACGCACCACCTCTGACCAGCTTTGCACCAACCACCTTTACCTCTGGCTCCAAGATCCTCAGACCGTTCAGACGATTCGTTCGAGGAATGCCAATGCTGCGCAACCTGGGGTCAACCGGGGCGCGATTGAGTCTCTGTTATTGGCATTGCCTCCGCGGTCAATAGGGCACCGATTCGACAGGCTCGTCGAGCCAGTGCTCGCAGCTGTGGTTGCCTTTGCAAGGCAAGCGGATGTTCTCCGCCGCACCCGCAACCTCCTCCGCCCCCGCCTGCTCTCCGGCAAGATCCCCCTCGAAACCGCCGACCCCGGCAACGCCGACCTCGCCGCCACCGTGTGAGCCCCTCGCACGCCTACACCGAGAAAGCCCTGGTCGAGGCGGCGGCGGCGCAGCTGCTCGACTCGCTCGGCTGGACGGTGGTCTCGGCGGAGCACGAGGTGCTCGGTCCCCACGGCACGCTCGGACGGCTCTCGCCGCACGAGGTCGTCCTCCTCGCCCGCCTGCGCGACGCCCTCGCTCGTCTCAACCCCGACGCGCCCGCCGCCGCACTCGAGCTCGCCGCCGACGAGCTGCTGCGCGACCGCACGGCGATGGGACCCGCCGCCGCCAACCGGGAAGTGCATCGCCTCCTCACCGGCGGAGTGCGGCTGCTGGCGAAGGACCCCGAGTCCGGCGAGCAGCGCCCGTACACGATCCGCGTCGTCGATTGGGAGCAGCCGCTCGCCAACGACCGCCTCGCCGTGCGGCAGTTGAAGCTGCAGGGGCCGCTCTACGGCTGCATCCCCGACGTGCTGCTGTTCGTCAACGGGTTGCCCTGGGTGGTGGTCGAGCTCAAGCGGCCCGGCGTGCCGGCGCGGCAGGCGTTCGAGGACAACCTCACCAGCTACCGCCACCCGCAGAACGGCGTGCCGCGCCTCTTTGCCTTCAACGCGCTGCTCGTCGCCTCCAACGGCACCGAGTCGCGGGTGGGCTCGCTGACCGCCGACTGGGACCGCTTCTTCGAGTGGAAGCGGGTGGCGCGCGAGGACGAGCCGCGCACCGTCTCGCTCGAGACGCTGCTGCGCGGCACCTGCGACCCGGCGCGGCTGCTCGACCTGGTGCGCAGCTTCACGCTGTTTTCGGAGCACACCAGCGGCCTCGTCAAGGTGCTGGCGCAGAACCACCAGGTGCTGGGAGTCGACAACGCCATCGCGGCGACGCTGGAGGCGCGGCGGCTGGGGCACGGGCGGGCCGGCGTCTTCTGGCAGACGCAAGGGAGCGGCAAGAGCTTCGCCATGGTCTTCTACGCCGAGAAGATCCTGCGCACCGTGCCCGGTGACTGGACGTTCGTGGTCGTCACCGACCGCGTCGAGCTCGACGATCAGATCGCCCGCACCTTCGCCGCCTGCGGCGCCGTCGAGGACGCCAAGGAGAGCCACGCCACGAGCGGCGCGCACCTACGGCAGCTGCTCGCCGAGAACCACCGCTACGTCTTCACCCTCATCCACAAGTTCACCGCGCCCGAGGTGCTCTGCGAGCGGCGCGACGTCATCGTCATCGTCGACGAGGCGCATCGCTCGCAGTACGACACGCTGGCGCTCAACATGCGGGCCGCGCTGCCGCACGCGCTGTTCGTCGCCTTCACCGGCACGCCGCTGATCGCCGGCGAGGAGCGCACGCGCGAGGTGTTCGGCGACTACGTCAGCATCTACGACTTCCAGCAGTCGATCGAGGACGGCGCCACCGTCCCGCTGTTCTACGAGAACCGCACCCCCGAGCTGCGGCTGGTCAACCCCGACCTCAACGACGAGGTCTACCGGGTGATCGACGAGGCCGGGCTCGACGACGAGGGCGAGGCGCGGCTGGCGCGGTTGCTAGGCCAGCGCTACCACCTGTTGACGCGCGAGGACCGGCTCGACGTGGTGGCGCAGGACATCGTGCAGCACTTCCTCGGCCGCGGCTTCCAGGGCAAGGCGATGGTGGTCTCGATCGACAAGGCGACCGCACTACGGACCCACGACAAGGTGCGTCGCGAGTGGGCGGCCGAGAAGGAACGGGTGCGCGGCGAGCTCGCGCGGGTCGAGATGGACACCCCCACCTACGCCGAGCTCTCGCAACGGCTGCTGACCCTCGAGACGGTGGACATGGCGCTCATCGTCTCGCCGGGCCAGAACGAGGTCGAGGAGATGCGCCTGCTGGGTCTCGACATCCTCCCCCACCGCCGCCGCATGGTGCAGTCGCAACCGCCGCTCGAAGACCGCTTCCGCGACCCCGACGACCCGCTGGGGCTGGTCTTCGTCTGCGCCATGTGGCTCACCGGCTTCGACGCGCCGAGCTGCTCGACGGTCTACCTCGACAAGCCGATGCGCAACCACACCCTGATGCAGACGATCGCCCGCGCCAACCGCGTCTTCCCCGGCAAGCACAGCGGCACGATCGTCGACTACGCCAACGTCTTCGCCTCGCTGGAACGGGCGCTCGCCATTTACGGCACCGGCCGCGGCGGCGAGACGCCGGTGCGCGACAAGGACGAGCTGGTGGCGGAGCTGCGAGCGGCGCTGAACGCGCTCGACTCGTTCTGTAGCGTCGCGGGTGTCAGCCTTGCCGACATCGAGGGCGCGCCGACGGCGCTCGACCGCCTCACGCGCGTCGGCAGTGCGGCCGACACACTGCTCGCCGAGGAGCAGCGAACGAAGGCGTTCCTCTCGCAGGCGCGGCTTGCCGACCGGCTTTACGCGGCCCTCAAGCCGCATCGCGCGGCGCTGGAGTTCGCGCGACGGATGAGCACGGTGCTGGCGCTCGCCGAGAAGCTGCGCGTCGAGACCCAACCACAAGCCGTCGACGTGCGCGAGGTGCTGGCGCGTCTCGGCGACGTCCTCGACCGCTCCATCGAGAGTGTCGACGCCGTGCGCGAAGTGTCGCCCCTCGACCTCTCCGCCATCGACTTCGAGGCGCTGGCGAAGCGCTTCGCGCGCTCTCGCAGCAAGAACCTCGACCTCGAGCGCCTCAAGGCCGCCATCCGCGCGCAGCTCGACCGGCTGATCGCGGCCAACGAGACGCGGGTCGATTACCGGGAGCGGTTCGAAGCGCTGATCGCCGCCTACAACGAGGGGAGCGCCAACATCGAGCAGCTCTTCCTTGCCCTGCTCGACCTCAGCCGCTCGCTCGACGAGGAATCGACCCGGCACGTCCGCGAGCACCTGAGCGAAGAGGAGCTGGTGGTCTTCGACCTCTTGACGCGCCCCGGCCCCGACCTGTCAACGGAGGAGCGCGAAGAGGTCAAGAAGGTGGCGCGGCACCTCCTCAATCGGTTACGCAGTCTCTTGGCGCTCGACTGGCAGAAGACCGCGCAGGCGCGGGCGCGGGTTCGCGAGGCGATCGAAGACACTCTCGACGACGGGCTGCCGCGCGTTTACACGCCCGAGGTGTACCGCGCCAAGGCGTCAGTCGTCTTCCAGCACGTCTACGAGCGCTACGGCCGAGCGGCCTGAGGGGCGGACCGCAACCGCGAGCCGCGCGCCTGCCATAGCTCGGCGTTCCCTTCCGCCGAGACGCAAGAGCGCTGGAAGCTGTCTGTGAGCTGGCGGAACAGCTCCCGGGTGAGCGCATTCTCCCGCGGCGCTGCTCGCGCTTGCCAGAGCAGGACGTAGTCGACGTGGCCGCCGTGGCGTTCGTAGGTCGCGACGTCGACTCGCGGCGGCACTTCCTCCATGCCTAGCTTCCCCACCGATAGATGTCGATAAGGGTCGAGCTCTGGCCGATAGCGCAAGGGGAAGTAGTCCTCGCCGGCTTCGTAGAGGCCGAGGTCGACGATGGGCCGGCGGCCGGCGACGTAGCCGAGGGCGTGGACGAAGGGCCAGAGGCGGAAGGCAAGCTCTTCGCACTTTCCATCGCGCGCCAGCTCGCAGCCTGCCGGCGCGAAGGCTAGGGGCAGCACGGTGCGGCCGTCCTCGACGTGCTCGGCGACCGCGACGTATTCGTCGAGGTAGCGATCGATGCGTGACCAGCGCGCCCAGAGCAGAGCCAGCACGCCGATCGCGAGCGCGCTTCCGATCGCCTGCGCAGCCCACCGCCAGCGGCTGCTCCACCGCGCGGTGCCGAGCCAGAGCAGCAACGCCAGCGGCGGGAACAACGCAAGTCGGTGGTTGACGAAGCCGCCGCCGGCGAGCTCGCTCGGCGCCGCGAGGTAGACGATCGTGAAGAGGGCGGCGACGACGAGGAGCGCGTCGTCCGCTCGGGGCCGCAGCGCCGCCTCGTCACGGCGTCTCCACACGAACGCGCCGACCAGCACCGCCATGGTCGCCGCGAGGCCGCAGGAGACGATCAGGATGCGGCGATCGAACGAGACCAGCGAGTAGAGCGCTAGAAGGTGCTTCGCTTTGACGAGGAAGCCGAGCTGCGAGGTGGGCCGGTCGAGCCGGCGGCCGACGAACGCGAGCAGCAAGGCCACGACGGGAACGAAGCTCAGCAACGGAAGGAAGAGCCGCTCCCGTGCCGTGCCCCACCACGCGCCGCCGCGGCGTGGCGACGTGCGAACGTCGGCAAGCACCTGGCAGCCGCCCGCCGTGCCGACCGCGAGGAGCAGCATCACCAGCGTCACCGGGTGGCAGAAGTACACCCAGGCCGCGAGGAGCGTCATCGGCAGCACGTCGCGCGCGCGAAAGCGCTCGCGACGACGCCAGTAGAAGCCGAAGGCGAAGAGGAACGCGGCGAGGCTCCAGCAGAAGTTGAGGAAGCCCATTCCGAACAGGAAGTTGTAGGTGAACGGCAGGCCGAGCGCGGCGAGGAAGCCCGCGCGCGGGTCGACGGCGCGCAGCGCATACCGCAGGCCGAGCGGCAGCAGCACGACGTAGGCGGCGATGAGGATCTTCTCGGCCGCAGCGACCGAGACGAATCCCAGCACCTTCGCCTGCAGGAAGAAGACGAACCAGTTGGGCAGCGCCTCGGAGTTGGGCACCAGGTACTGGCGCAGCGGCGCGCCTTCGGGCCGGTCGTAGATTCGGAGCGCGTACGCGAGCGCCTGGTGGCTGGGGCCGTCTTGCGTCGGCACGTAGGGCAGTAGCAACAGCGGCAGGAGCTGCGCGGCAATGACGACAGCCAGCGGGAGCCACTCCAAACGCGAGGCGTTGCCGGCAGCAGGGCGCGGCGAGACAGCCGCCGGCGCGTTCGCGACGGCCGGAGCGGAGACATCGCTGCGCGGCACACTGCGATGCTACCAACGGTGCACCAGCCGGCCCGGACCGCTCCAAGGATCACCATGACGTCGACGCGAAGCGGGTCGGCCCCGATCCAGTGGCATCAACCGGGCATCGAGATCGCTTCGTCGCTTCGCTCCTCGCGATGACGTAGCGACGTCATCGCGAGCGAAAGCGAAGCGATCTCGATGCGGCACGTACGCGGATGCTTCGCGCGCGCGGAGCACTGGGCTAGCCTTGCGCCCGCAGCCCCCACCGGTCATGTCCTTCCCTTCGCTCAGCGTCGTCATCCCCTGCCTGAATGCCGCGGCCACTCTGCCCGGCCAGCTCGCGGCGCTCGCGGCGCAGCGCTTCGACGGTGAATGGGAGGTGATCGTCGCCGACAATGGATCCACAGACGGCTCGCGCGCCATCGTCGAAGCCTTCCTTACACGCATCGCACGTCTCGCGCTCGTCGACGCTTCGGACCGCCGCGGCCGCGCGCACGCGCGCAACGCCGGCGCCGCGGCGGCCAGCGGCGACGCGCTGCTCTTCGTCGACGCCGACGACGAGGTGGCGCCCGGCTACCTCGCGGCGATGGCCGCCGCGCTGGCCGAGCACGATTTCGTCGCCTGCCGCTACGACAGCGACACCCTGAACCCGGCGTGGGCACGCGGCACGCACAGCAACCCGCAGCGCGACGGCCTCTCGCGTTACGACTACCCCGACTACCTGCCGCATGCCGGCGGCGGCGGCCTCGGCATCCGCCGCGCCATCCACGAAGCGGTCGGCGGCTTCGACGAGACGATGCCGGCGCTCGAGGACACCGACTACTGCTGGCGCGTGCAGCGCGCCGGCCACGAGCTCGCCTTCGTGCCCGACGCGGTGGTGCGCATCCGCCACCGCCACGACCTGCGCGGCATGTTCGCGCAGGGCTGGCGTACCGGCCGCTACAACGTGCTGATCTACGCCAAGTACCGGCCGCTCGGGATGCCGCGGCTCGGCGTGCTGCCTGGCGTGCTGCGCTGGGGCAAGCTCGTGCTGCGCACGCCGCTGATGCTGCTGACGCGGTCCGGCCGCTCGCGCTGGGCGTGGCAGCTCGGCTGGCGGCTGGGGCGGCTCCACGGCTGCCTGCTCTACCGCGTCGCCGCGCCTTGACGCGGCCATCGGCACCGCCTACCCTCGCCGGCACATGCGCATCCTGGTCACCGGCCACCACGGCTACGTGGGGAGCGTGCTCGTGCCGCTGCTCGTCGAGGCGGGGCACGACGTCGTCGGGCTCGACGCCGACTTCTTCGCGCCCTGTACGCTGCCCGAGCAGCCGCTCGTCGAGGTGTCATCGCTGCGCCGCGACCTGCGCGACGTCACCGTCGACGACCTGCGCGGCTTCGCCGCCGTGCTCCACTTGGGCGGCCTCTCCAACGACCCGCTCGGCGACCTCGACGCCAGCCTCACCTACGAGATCAACGACGCCGCTTCGATCCGGCTGGCGCGCCTGGCGCGCGAAGCGGGCGTGGAGCGCTTCGTCTTCGCCTCATCGTGCAGCACCTACGGCGCGGCGGGCGACGACTTCCTCGACGAGACCGCCGCCTTCAACCCGGTGACACCGTACGGCGTCTCGAAGGTGCGCGTCGAGCAGCAGCTCCACGAGCTCGCCAACGACGGCTTCTCGCCCACTTACCTGCGCAATGCCACCGCCTACGGCGTCTCGCCGCGGCTGCGCGTCGACATCGTGCTCAACAACCTCGTCGCCTGGGCGGTGACGACGGGCCGCATCCACCTGATGAGCGACGGCACGCCCTGGCGACCGCTGGTGCACGTCGAGGACATCGCGCGTGCCTTCGTCGCCGCGCTCGCCGCGCCGCGCGAGGTGGTGCACGACGAGGCGTTCAACGTCGGCCAGACCGCCGCCAACTACCGCATCCGCGAGCTGGCCGAGATCGTCGCCGAGACGGTGCCGGGCTGCCAAGTCACCTATGCGGAAGGCGCCGGTCCCGACAAGCGCTGCTACCGCGTCGACTGCGGCAAGATCGCGCGCCTGCTGCCCCAGTGGCAGCCGCGCTGGGACGCCCGAAGCGGTGCCGCCCAGCTCGCCGCCGCCTACCGCGCCGCCGGTTTGACCGAGGAGCAGTTCCGCGGCGCCCGCTACGTGCGCCTGTCGCGCATCCGCGAGCTGCAGACCGCGGGCAGCCTCGACGCCGCGCTGCGCTGGGCGTCAGACGCCGATGCTGCCACGGCACAGCCGCTGGCGGCGCGCGCTTGAACGCCCGGTCGCAGCAAGCCTCCTGCTGTGAAGCAGAACGCTTGCATCTATGCGATTTACCCATTAACATCTAACGGTTCAGTTTGATCTCCAATTCCCTGCGGCGAAGACATCGAGCCCGACGCTTGACTCGACTCGTTGGCCCCAGAACCTTTGACGGTGCCGTCGTTGGCCGCCGTCTGCAGACGAGCAGTAACCACAGCTAGGAGGTCTTCAAGCGATGCGACGGATGTTCGTCTACGCAGCTCTCCTCACCCTCGCGGCCGGCGCCCCGGTGGCGGCGGAGAGACTGTACGTGCCGATGATCGGAGTCCCGGGTGCGGAGGGTCGGGCGCTGCCGACGGAGATCTGGGTGGCCAACGGGCAGGCGAAGACCGCCGTCAGCGCCGGCTTCTTGCGCGGCGGCGGTGTGGCGCAGGAGAAGCGGTTCGACGTCGAGGCGGGCGGCCGCCTGCTCGACCGCGTCGCCGGCGCCGGTGAGATCGGCCTCGTCGCCGTCGACGCCGAAGAGCTGGCGGTGTCGGCGTGGATCCCGGCCGGCGACGGCAACGGCGTCAGCGAGGTGCCGGTGATCGGCCCCGACGACAGCTTCCACGCCGGTGCCGAGCCCGGCCTCGAGGTGGCGCGCGAGTACGAGCGCCTGCTCGTCGGCGCCGCCAACGTCAGCGACCAGGCCGCCTCCTGCCACGCCACGCTCTTCGACGAGAGCAACGTCGAGATCGCGCGCATCCCGTTCGAGGTGCCCGCGAAGTCGCTGGCCCGCCAGGACGCCGCCGGCTGGCTCGGCGCGCAGAAGGCCGCCTACGCGCAGGTGGGCTGCGACCGTGAGTTCTACCCCATCGGCGTCACCACGCAGACCGGTAACGACGGCCAGACCGGCGCCATCGTCGCCAAGGGCATCGGTCCCAACGGCGCCTGCCAGAAGTGGCTGGAGTTCACCCAGCTGCCGAGCGGCGCTCTCGTCGCCAACCTGCCCGACAACTTCCACCAGGCGACGCGCGCCAACCCCAAGGGCATCGTCTGCGTCAAGTCCCCGGCGGTGCTCAAGGTCTCCCGCGCCACCATCGACTTCGACGTCGCCGTCGGCCCGTGGAGCGCGCGCGACAAGTCGGGCGTGCACAACCTCGGCTACTTCTTCCTCGACCGCTACCGCAGCGGCGTGATCGGCAACCTCAACTTCGTCGGCCCCAACAAGGACCAGGCGAAGTGGATGCAGAACGTCAACATGCCCAGGGGCAGCAACACCACCGCCAAGAACGCCTTCCACGCCGAGCGCGTCGTCTACCACCTCAGCTACGTCTTCGACGCCGCCAACAAGAAGGCGACGCTGTACATCCAGAACTCGGCGGGCCAGACGCTGCAGACGGTGACCGGCAACACCAACCCCGGCAACAACCAGACGCTCATCATCAAGCCCTACGGCCAGGGCGGCCTGGCGGGCCTAGCCATGGTGGCGGAGTTCGGCAACTACCTCAACCAGCACCACCCCGAGGAAGCGACCATCGACTGGACCTACGCCAACCTGGTGATCGCGCTGAACCCGAAGCTGTAGGCGAGCTCCACCGATGCGGGGCTCGCTCGCCGGACGCTTCACACGGGTCGCCGCCCTCGGTATCGCCTTGGGCGGCGTCACCTCGGCCGCGCCCCTCCGCGCGGCCGAGGTCTTCGTGCCGGCGCTCAACCCCGTCGCCAACGACGGCAGCCACAGCGACACCGAGCTGTGGATCTCCAACCCCGGCGCCAGCGGCGAGACCACCAGGGCCACCTTCCTTGCCGCCGACACCGACGGCACGCAGCGCGGCGTCGCGGGCAGCAGCGTCAGCGTCCTCGCCAAGAGCAGCGTCAACGTCACCCACGTCGCGCAGAGCGGCAAGTTCGGCCTGGTGGTGGTGGAGGTCGGCAGCGGTCTGCTGGTCGAGGGGCGCATCGTCAGCACCTCGCCCACCGGCGGCATCGTGGTGTCGCGCGTGCCGGTGATCTCCGACGCCAACAAGATCGCCGCCGGCGCCAAGGCCGAGCTGCTCGGCCTCGAGCGCAACCCGGATGCCGGCCGCATCGTGCACTTCGGCGTCGTCAATCTCGGCACCGCGGCGGCCTCGTGCCAGGTCGCCTTCTTCCGCGCCGACGGCTCGCAGGTGGCGAGCACGGTGACGCTGACGCTCAAGCCGGTCTCGCTCCTCCACTTCCAGGACGCGCTCGGCATCCTCGACGCGGGCCGCGTGTCGGGCGTCCGCGGCGAGGTGAGCTGCAACCAGCCGTTCTACGCCTACGGCGCCATCTTCGGCTGGCCCAGCTCGCACTACCTGTTCGTCACCCCGTCGGCGACGGTGGCGAGCAGCACCGGGCCGTCCAACCCGCCGTCGTCGCCCACCAGCATCGTCTTCGAGCGCGCCGGCCTCGTGCACGAGGCGACGACGAGCAACCCCAAGGGCACCGTCAACGTCGCCGTGCCGCGGGCGCTGTCGCTCAAGCGCTTGGTGCTCGACATGGACGTCGTGCCCGGCCCGTGGAACCGCGAGAAGACGCCCGGCAACCACGCCATCGTCTGGCTCTACCGCGGCAAGTTCCGCAGCAACACGGTGGCCAACATCAACGCCTTCGGCCCCAACAAGTACACCGTCAAGGCGAGCCAGAACATCGACCTCGAAGCCGGCAACCTGACGGCGTCGGAGGGCGCGCTCACCTTCCAGCAGGGGACGAAGTACCACGTCCATTACGTCTACGACGCCGAGAACGCGCTGGTCACCACCACCGTCAGCTCCGGCGGCCAGACGTTGCGCTCGTTGACCATGGCCGCCACCGCCGGCGGCCGCGCCCTCACCGTGGCGGCGACCGGGATGATCGCCGAGTTCGGCCATTACTACGGCCAAGAGGGGCCGGAAGTGGCGAGCCCCGGGTGGAAGTATTTCGATCTGCGGATCGAGATGATCCCGAATTAGTCGGACCCCCCCGCCCCGGAAAAGACTGTCTCAGTCTGCCACCCCGCTCTCCCCAACCCCTCTCTCCCCTCGCCGGGGAGAGAGGGGCCCGGAACTGGTAGCTTCCTACTGTGGTATCCCTGCGGCGCGCGTTGCAGCTCTCGCTGCTGTCGGTGACGAGCGTGGCCGCGGCGTTGGGCGCCACCGAGGTGGGATTGCGCGCCGCCGGCTTCTCCTGGCACCTCCGGCCGGAGAAGGTGCAGTTCGGCTGGCCGCACAGCCTGGCCGAGATGGAGAACCGCTACCGGCCGGACCCGGAGCTGATCTGGGCGCGGCGCGACGCGCCGGAGATCCTCGCGCGGGCGCGACGCGAGCGGCCCGACTTCGTCTTCGTCGGCGACTCCTGCGTCGAGCTGAGCAGCTGGCCGCAACGCTTCACGCAGCTCCTCGCCGAGCGCCACCCGCAGCGGCCGTGGCGCACCGAGTCGCTCGGTACCGCGGGGTGGACGACCTACCAGGGCCGCGTGCTGCTGCTGCGCGACGTGCTGCCGCTGCGGCCGCGCGTCGTCACCGTCGGCTTCGGCTGGAACGATCACTGGCTCGCCTTCCAGCGCCCCGACGCGCAGCTCGCGCCGCTGCTCTCGCTCGACGGCTCGCGCTGGGGCGGGCTGCGTCTGGTGCAGCTCGTCGAGAAAGGGTGGATCGGCGGGCTGGGTCAAAGGGCGGGAGCGCACGCCGACACCGGCCCGCGCGTGCCGCTGGCCGAGTTTCGCGACAACTTGCGCACGATCGTGCAAGCGGCGCGGCAGCACGGCGTCGTGCCGTTGCTGCTCACCGCGCCGTCGGGTCACGTGCGCGGCCGCGAGCCCGAGTACCTGCGCGGCCGCTTCCTCGCCGATCTTCACGCCCTCGTGCCGCTGCACGAGTCCTACGTCGCCGCGGTCCGCGAGGTGGCCCGCGCCGAGCACGCGCCGCTGTGCGACCTCGCGGCAAGCTTCGCGGCGATGCCGCAGCCGCGCCGCGTCGGCAGCTTCCGCAAGGACGGCATCCACACCAACGAGCGCGGCGACGCGCGTATCGCTCAGCTCGTCTACGACTGCGCGCAGCGCGAAGCCTTGCTCAGCGCGACGCCAGCCGGTGATGCCGCTGTGCCTGCGCCCACGGCGAGTCGGCCCGCAGCCAGAAGTGCCCCACCTGCCGGTAGCCGTGCTGGTGCATCACCTCGTTGACCGGGCCCAGCGTGCGCACGCCCCAGATCTGGAAGAAGGCGTCGGGCCGCACGCGCTCGAGCTCGTAGTCGACGTCCCACTTGGTGTGGCCGGGGATGAGCTCCCAGTAGCGCTCGGGCACCAGCCGCCGCGGTCCCGGCCGCCGCGCCAGGTAGCGATCGTTGTAGCCGAGCAGGTCGACCATGCGGTAATCGGAGAAGAAGGCCGGGATGCCGGCCCAGGCGGTGGCCACCGTCGCCTGCGGCCGGACGATCCGCTCGAAGCGCGAGAGCTGCGTCAGCACGTCGCGGTGGCTATTGACGAGCGGCGGCGGCTCGATGCCGGTGAGGAGACGCCAGTTCCAGCGCGCCGACTCGGGCGAGGCGAGGCCGTTGGCGAGCAGCCAGAGCGCGCAGGTGACGGCTGCCGCGGCGGCGCCCAAACCAAAGCGCGTCCGAGCGCCTGGCAGCGGCGGTGACTCATCGCCGGCGGTTGCACGGCGCCGCCTCGCCCACGCCGCGAGAGCGGCGTCGAGCCCGGCGTTGAGGACGACGAACAGCATCGGCATGACGAAGGCGACGAAGCGGTCGGCGCGCAGGCCGATGTCCTCCCAGGCGTCGCCGCCCACCCACACCTCGTAGGCCGCGAAGGCGCCGAAGACGGCGAGCGGCAGCCACAGCCTGCGGTCGCGCCGCCGCCAGACGGCAATCGCCGCCGCGGCGAGCAGCAGCAGCGCGTGGCGTGCCGCGAAGTCGCCGAAGGTCGCCATGCCGCGCCGCAGCCGCACCGCCAGCGGGAGGCCGGTGAGCTTCAGGTAGTAGGTGTTGGGCAGCAGGTCGTGGAAGTAGACCCAGCGGAAGAGCTCGTAGCCGAGCGCCGCGCCGACAAAGCAGGCGGCGCCGATCCACCAGGCGCGGCGCCCCGCGCCGCGCACGCCGCCGCCGATCAGCACGTAGGCCTGCACGACGACGACGAGCAACAGCATGTCCATGCGCAGCAGGAAGGCCGCGGCGCAGAGCGCCCACAGCAACCCGTGCCGCTGGCGACCGCCGAACACCGAATCGAGCGCAAGGTGCACGCAAAGGAGCGCCAGCAGCGCCTGCAGCGCCACCTCCATCCCCATCACCGTCCAGTAGGCGAGCGGGTAGTAAGAGGCGGTGAGCGCCGCCGCCGGCAGCGCGAAGGGAGCCTCCGCCGGTGCGAAATGACGGCGCACCAGCAGCCACGCCACGGCAGCCGCGGCGCCGAGGAACAGCAGCGACATCACCTGCACCGGCAGGCTGCGCCACGCGAGCGGCATACCCGGCACGTTGGCCGGCAGCATGAGCAGCAGCCAGAGCGGATGGGTGAAGCCTTCGACCGGCGAGCCCTGGCGCGCCCAGTTGAGGCCGTAGCCGTCGAGCAGGTTGCGCGCGTAGGTCATCGAGATCATCGCGTCGTCGAAGAGGCAGAAAACGCGGCGGCCGTCGACCACCAGCGAGGTGCGCGCGATGAGCCAGCCGCCCCACGCGCCGAGCGCGGCGAGCAGCGCGAGGAGCCCGAGCGGCAGCCGTGCCGCAGAGCGGGGCGCACCGGCGCCGCCCGGCTGCTCGACGCGGCGTTTCTGCGGCGGCGTCTCTACGCCGTCGGCTGCTGCAGCAGGTTCGCCCAGCGTGCCCATTCCCTGGTGAGCTCCATGCCGCGTTGCAGCGGGAACGCCGGCTCGTAGCCGAGCAGCCGGCGGGCTTTGTCGATGCGGACGCGGGTGCGAGCGGCGAAGAAGTCGATCATCTCCGGGCTGAGGGGAAGGATCGGCAGTTCGCCCTTATCCGGCACCGGCGGCTTGTCCGCACCCATCCTACTCTTGATGCGTTGCTGGAGACGTTCCGGCAAGAGGGAGCTGGCCAGCTCGCGCAGGGCGACCAGCTCGCGGGTCGCCATCAGCCGGTCGCGCAGGCCGCGGTCGCCGCGAAAGGCGGCGAGCAGCGCGGACGGCAACCGCGGCACGGCGCGGCGGTGCTCCTGCCACAGCGCGCGCGCTTCGTCGGCGGTCATCGCCACGAGGCGAGAGTCGGCATCGCCGTGCATGGCGGCGAAGTGCCGGTAGAGCTCGCTCCACTCCACGGGCTCGGGACCCGAGACGAGAAAGGCTTCGCCGACCACGCCGTCGCGCACGGCGGCGAGCAGCATCGCGCTGACAAGGTCGTCGACGTAGACCGCGTTGGCGGTGCCGCGGCCACCGTCGACGAGGATCCAGCGGCCCGCGGCGAGCGCGGCGAGCGGCTGCGCCGTCCACACGCCTCCCCACGGCCCGTAGACTGCGGTGGGCTGCAGCACCACGACCGGCGCGCGGCCGGTGCCCGCCCAGCGCATCGCCTCGCGCTCGGCGTCGAGCTTGCTGTCGGAGTAGGCGTTGCCGAATCGGCGGCGCGGCGCGGTCTCGTCGAGGTCGCCGTCGCCGGTGCGGCCGTAGACCATCAGCGTCGAGAGGTGCACGATGCGCCGCGCGCCCACCGCCGCGCCGGCCTCGAGCACGCGGCGCGTGCCGGCGCGGTTGATCCACGCGCGATGTTTCTGGCTGCCGCTGGTGCCGTAGGCGCAGTGGAAGATGACGTCGCAGCCGTCGGCGGCGGCGGAGACGGCGGCGCGATCGGTGACGTCGCCGCGTACGATCTCGACCGGCAGCCGCGCGAGCCGCTGAGCACCGGCGACGCCGCGCACGAGCACGCGCACGCGAGCGTGATGGTGCAGCGCGAGCCGCTCGGCGAGGCGGCCGCCGATGAAGCCGGAGGCGCCGGTGACCAGGACGGTGCGGCCGGCGAGGGCGCCGGCGATGGGCAAGCGGCTCAAGCCTCCACCCACGCCGCGAGCTCCAGCGGCGACTCCCAGGGCAGCCCGAGCGGGCACCGCCGCGCGTAGCAGGCCTCGACGAGCGCCACGGCGCGACGGCCTTCGCTGCCCGGTACGCGCGGCTCGCGCCGCGACCGCACCGCGGCGGCGAAGTCGTCGAGCTGGCGCACGAAGGCGTCGTGGAAGGTCATGCCGGTGCCGCCGCTGCGCGCGCGGCCGGCGAGCTGCACGTCACGATCCGCCAGATGCAGCGTGATCTCCGGATCCGGCTCCCAGATCCCCACCTCGAGCACGCCGCGCTCGCCGCTGAAGCGGCAGGTGTTGCGCAGGTTGCGCGTGCGGCTCACCTCGACCGTGCCGCGCACGCCCGAACTGAAGGTGAGCTGCAGCTCGGCGTCGGACTCGAGGCCGCCGAGCGCGTCGTCGGCGCACGACACGTCGCTCCACTCGCCGAGCCAGCAGAGCAGCAGGTCGAGCACGTGGACGCCGAAGTCGGCGAGGACGCCGCCGCCGGCCGTCTCCTTGCGCAGCATGAAGTCGGTGGCGAACGGCCAGCGCGGGATGACGCCCTGGCGCAGGTCGAAGCCGGTGAGCGGCCCCACCAGCTCCGTCGCCAGCAGCTCGCGCACCGTCGCCGTCGAGTCGAAGAAGCGGAACTCCAGCCCCACGGCCAGGGTGACGCGCGCTTGCGCGGCGGCGGCGATCATGGCGTCGCACTCCGCCACTGTCGGCGCCATCGGCTTCTCCACCAGCACCGGGATGCCGCGCCGCAGCAGGTCGATCGTCACCGGCGCATGCAGGTGATTGGGCAGCGCGACGATGGCGCCGTCGACGTCGCGGATCTCGGCGATGTCGGCGACGGCGCGCGGCACTCCCCAGCGGCGCGCCAGCGACTGCGCGCGCGACAGCTCGCGGTCGACCAGCACGGCGGCCTTCGCCTGCCGCGACGAGGCGAGCGCCGGCAAGTGGTTGAGCTGGGCGACCGCGCCGCAGCCGACGACGGCGATGCGAAGGGATTCCATGTGTCGAGGAGTTGACGTCGAAGCCGGGTCGCGGCGGGGCCGCGGGCGGAAGGTGGGCATGTTAGCAGCGCGATGGGGGACCGCCGGTCGCGAGCACTGCTCCGGAAGCGTTACGATCGGCGGCCTTCCGCGGTCCGCCCAACCCACGGTCACGAACCCGACGGCCCGAGTCTGATGACGTCCACCCGCCGCTCTCCACTTCGCCGCGCTTCGGCGGCGGCGCGTCGCTTCGCCGTCGGCGCGCTCAACCGGCTCGGCTTCGTCGTCGCACCGACGAGCGACTACTACCACGCGCTGCGGCCGGTGGCCGAGCTCGAGCGCCACGAAGCGCGGTGGCACCGGCCCAGCGCATTACGCGGCATCGCCGTCGATCTCGACGCGATGGAGCGCACGCTGGCGGAGCTGCTCGCCGACTTCGGCGCCGAGTACGCGGCGCTGCCGCCCTACGACCGCGTGCGCGACGAGCGCCGCGGCCCGGGCTTCACCCGCGTCGACGCGCTGACGCTCTACTGCATGCTGCGCCGCCACCGGCCGGCGCGCTTCGTCGAGGTGGGCTCGGGGCTGTCGAGCTGGTACGCGTCGCAGGCGGCGGCGCGCAACGCCGCCGACGGGCAGCCGATGGCGATGACGGCCGTCGACCCCTTCGTCTCCGCCGCCACACGGGCGCTGCCGGGCGTCGAGGCGGTGGCGAAGGAGGCGCAGAACCTGCCGGTCGAGTGGTACCTCGAGCGCCTGCGGCCCGGCGACGCGCTCTTCATCGACTCGACGCACGTCGTGCGCATCGACGGCGAGGTGCCCTACCTCGTGCTCGAGGTGCTGCCGGCGCTGCCGCCCGGCGTGCTGGTGCACGTGCACGACGTGCACCTCCCCTACAACGTGCCGGTGCTGCCGCGCGCCTACGTCTCAGAGCGCGCTTGGCCGATGCTCTTCACAGAGGCGATGCTGGTACAGGCCTGGCTGTGCGACAACCCGCGCGTCGAGCTGCTGCTGTCGACGCCGCTGCTGCGCTTCCACCGCGAGGACGCATTGCGCCGCTTGGTGCCCGGCTATCAGCCGCTCGACCCCGACGACTTCGACACCCACCACGGATCGTTGTGGGTGCGCACGCGCGAACCGCTGGCGCCAACGACCCCGTCGGCTATGGGCTGAGCGCGACGCCCCACGGGCGGTCGCCGACCGCGATGCGGGCGACGACCTTGCCGCTCGCCACATCGACGACGGAAACGTCGTTCGACGGCCCGTTGGCGGTGTAGAGCGTGCGGCCGTCGGGGCTGATGGCGATCCCCCACGGTCGCTCGCCCACCTCGAACGAGGCGACCGGGCGATCCGTCGCCGTGTCGATCGCGAACACGCGCTTGCCGCGGCCCGTGGACACGTAGGCGCGTCGTCCGTCCGGCGAGACGACGATCCCCATCGGCCGCACGTTCTCGCCTGCGAGCGCGATGGTGCGCAGCACGCGGTGGAAGCGCGCGTCGACCACGGTGACGGCGTGGCCGGTCTCCGCCGTCACGTACGCCTTCGAGCCGTCGGGCAGGAACGCCGCCGCGCGCGGGCGCGCCGCCACGGTCATCGTGGCGACGACGTGGTTCGTGGTGGTGTCGATGGCGGTGACGCGGCCGTCCTCCTCCGACGTGACGTAGACGGTGGCACCATCGGGCGAGAGCGCGACACCTTCGGGCTCGCCACCCACCGGCACCTCGGCGAGCACGCGGCCGCTCGCCACGTCGACGACGCTGGCGACGCCGGCATCCTCGTTCGAGACGTAGAGCCGGGAGCCGTCGCGGCTCAGCGCGAACTGCTCGGGATCGGAGCCGCCGGGCAGGACGCGCACCACGCGCATCGTGGCGAGATCGACGACGGCGATGCCGTCCGCCGTCTTGTCGGGCGGCGGCAGCGTCGACTCGTCGACACCGGGCGGCGCGAAGGGCGAGCCGCTGAGCGCCACGTATGCCGTGCGGCGGTCGGGCGAGAGATGGATGCCGCGCGGCCGCTTGCCCAACGGCAGCGTGGCGACCACCTGGCGACGCCCGAGGTCGACGACGCTGAGCGTGCCGCCGGCCTCGTTGGTGACGTAGAGCCGGCCGGCGGGCGCCGACGGTGGCGAGGCGCCTTTGCACGCTGCGAGCGCTGTGCTGACAACGGCGACCGCGAGGAGCGCCGTGTATCGCGTCCTCGGCATGGCCGGTGACTCTAGCCGAGCGGCTCCCATCGCCTCGCTACGGCGACGCATGTCTACGGCGCGCTCGGCGGAGGCGCGAGGTCGCCACCGCCGCGAATCGCGGCGAGGTCCTCCGGCGTACCGATGTCGTGGAACCTGCCGGCCTCGATCTCGACGCCGCGCACGTCGAGATTGCGGGCGACCGCGCTCGCGACGACGGCACCGATCTGTAGCTCGCCTTCCCCGGCCGTGCCGGCAGCGCGACAGCGCAATGCCTCGGCAACGAAGTCGTGCAGATGCGCGGTGAAGGCCGGTCCCCATACCGCCAGCACCCAACAGAGCCGCAGGCTGGTCGCGCGCGGACGGACTTCCACGCGCAGCACGCGTCCGCCGGCGTCGAGCTCCACCATGTCGGTGCTCTGCGGCCGCTCGGCTGGGAACAATCCCAGCACGAGATCGGCGCCGCTTTCCGCCTGGTGCGCGGCCACGCGCGCCAGCGCGTTCGCCGGCTCGACCTGCACATCGGGAAAGCCGAGCGCCACGCGCGCGCCGCGCACCAACGAATAAGCGCGGTCGAGACTCTCCGGCAGGCTCGCCGACTCCGCGATGCTCACGTACTCGATCGGCACGCCGCAGCGCTCGCCGGCGCCGAGGTATCGCGCCACGTCCTGCTTGTCCTCGCGCAGCACCACGAACGCCCGCGCCGCCCCGGCAACGCGCAGCAGCTCGAGCAGGCAGTCGCAGGCGACGCGCCGCACGGGTCCGTTCGGCGTCGAGCGGAAGCCGATCGGCAGCACCTCCTTGCTGCACGGCTGCGCTCCTAATCGCCGCGCCCGCCCGGCGGCGGGGATCAAGCCGACGAGCTCGCCCAGCGCCATCCGACCTGTCCGCGTTCAGCGTGCCGAAGCGGTGACGGTGGCCGGCGCCGCCACCTTCGCTCGACAGGCCTCGCGAAAGACCTGCTCGTAGGCGTCGATCGAGGCTTCGAGGTCGTAGCGGCGCGCGATCTCTTCGTGCGGGCGCAGGTAGCGCTCGCGGTGCTTCAGCACCTCGACGATCGCCTCGCCGATGGCCTGCCAGTCGCCGGGCGGCGCCAGCGCGCCCATGTCCGTCTGCTTGACCGGCGTGCGGCCGCCGCGGATGTCGGTCATCACCACCGGCGTGCCGCAGAGCATCGCCTCGACCTGCACCAGGCCGAGACACTCGCGGTCGCTGGCCATCGCCAGCACGTCGCAGGCGCCGTAGAAGTCGGCCATCTGCTGCGGCTTCTCGAGCACGCCGAGCAGGACGAGGCGGTCGCCGACGCTCTCGACCAGCGCGCGCTGCGTCTGCGAGTAGCGCTCGTAGGGCACGTCGTGCTGGCCGGCGAAGACGAGGCGCGCGTGCGGGAAGTCCTTCGCCACCACGTCGAGCGCGCGCAGCAGCAGGTCGGGGCGCTTCTCCTCGACGAAGCGGCCGGCATAGCCGACGATCGGTCCCCCGTCAGGCGCCCACTGCGCGCGCAGCTCGCGCGCGCGCGCCGGGTTGGGCGCCGGCAGCTCGACGAGCGGCGGGATCACCTCGAGCTTGTCGAGGTACGGGCCGATCCACCTCGACCCTTTCGCGTAGTCGCGCGTGTGGTGGACGAAGCGGACGACCACGCGCGCCATGAAGTGGTGGAAGGCGAGCATGACGCCCGTGACGATGCGGTTGCCGATCCCGGCCGGCAGCACCAGGTCGGCGTGGTGCGTCGCCACCAGCGGCTTGCCGGTGAGCGCCGCGAGCAGGCGCAGGATCGGCGTCTCCAGCATCGGCGTGTGCACGCTCACCACGTCGTGGCGGCGCATCAGGCGCCAGACGCTCCACGGATAGGTGGGCAGCAGGAAGCCGCGGCTGATGGCCAGCGGCAGCGTCGGCAGCCGCACCACGCGGACGCCGTTCTCGACCGCTTCCGACGGTTGCAAGCGGTCGTGCCGCGAGCAGACGACGGTGACCTCATGCCCGCGCGCCGCCAGCCGCTCGGCGAGCCGCTGCACGTAGATGGTGAGGCCGCTGCGATGGGGCAGGTAGTAGAGGAGACAGACCAGGATCCGCAGGCGATCCGGCGCGGGCTGGGCCGACACCGCCGTATGCTAGCAGTCCGTGGTGGAGCGCCCGGCCGACATGGAGACCGCGCCGCCACCTCGTGAGCGCGCGACGGACGAGCCCGGTGCGCTCCTCGGCCGCCGCTGGCTGGCGCCGCTGCTGCTCGCGACGCTGGTGATCTTCAGCATCGCGGTGCGCACGTGGGATGCCAGCGTCGGGCTGCACGGCGGCGAGAGCTTCGACGAGCGCTTCAGCCTCGCCAACGTGCATGGCGTGCTGGCCGGCGAAGGTCTTGGCCCGCAACAGGCGTACTACCCGAGCCTCTCCTACCTGCCGCAGGCCGCCGTGCTCTTCGCGAGCGAGCAGCTCCACCGCGTGACGGGCATCGCGGCGTTCGGCATCTACACGCGCAAGGGCGGCTGGTCGCCGACGGCCTACCTGCTCTGCCGGTTGACCAACGTGGCGTTCGGCGCGGCGAGCCTGGTGCTGCTGTTCTTCGTCGGACGGCGGCTCTTCGGCGACGCCGAGGGGCTCGCCGCGGCGGGCGTGCTGGCGGCCTTCCGGCGCCATGTCATCAGCAGCGCGCACTTCAAGCCCGACATTCTCGTGCTGCTGCTGACGCTGCTCACCTTCTGGTGGGCGCTCGCGGCGGCGTGGAAGCCGCGGCGGCGAGCGTTCCTGCGCGCGGGCGTCGGCGTCGGCCTCGCCACCGCCGCGAAGTACACGGGCGCGGGCGCGGCGCTCGCGGTCACCGCGGCGGCGCTCGTGCGCTGGCGCGAGCGCGGCACGCGCTGGAAGCACGTCGCCTGGCTGCTGCTCGCCGGCATGGCGGCCGTCGTCACCTTCCTGCTGCTCAACCCGTGGGTGGGCGACCTCTATCGTTTCCTGCGCGAGCTCGCGCACGGCTACTCCGTCACCGGCGTGCAGGAGCACTCGTCGCCTTGGGTGGTGCTGCGACTCGCCACGGTGTCGGTGCTGACGCATCACGGATGGACGGCGTGGTTCGTCGCCGGCGGGGTCATCGCGCTCGCCTGGCGGGTGGCACAGCCGTCAGCGTGGGAACCGGCGTGGGACGAGCGCCGGCGCATCGGCGCACTGTTGCTGCTCGTGCAGGCGGTCGGCTACGCCCTCGCACATGCGGCGGTCTTCCCGGCCTTCCGCGCGCAGAACATCCTGCCCATCGCGCCGTTCACCTCGCTGATCGGCGGCTGGGCCATGGTCGAGTCGTACCGCTGGCTCGTGCGACTCTGGGCTGGCGCGCGCCACCCGGCGGTCGCCGTGCTGGTGGGCTCGCTCGCCGGCATCGCGCTGCTCGCCAAGCCGGCGCTCGAGGTCTACGACCGCGCCGTGCCGAGCACGTGGGAGGTGGCAGCGGACGCCGTCTTCCTGAACTTGCAGAAGCTCGACGAGCCCGGCCTGCGCTCGGTCGCGTATCACGGCGCACACGAAGACTTCTCGCTCGCCGCGCGGAGGCACACGCTGGTGACGTTCCGCGCCGAGCCGAGCTCGACACCCAACCACGGCGAGCTCAGTGGCGACCCGCGCCTTGCCGATGCCGAGGTATTCGCGGCGAAGTCGCCTCCCACGCCTCTCAGCGATGCGCGCGGCGTGAGCTTCGTCGACGCGCAGCCGTTCCAGAACCGCGGCGAGACGGTGACTCTCCTCCTCCACCCCTGGAAGCTGGCGGACAGCGAGCCGCTGGCGCTCGAACCCACAGCGCCCGATCGTCTCGTTGCCGAGCTGCCCGCCGGCCTCGGGACCGATGCCGTCGTCAGCCTCGCGCTCTGGCGCCACCGCTTCGCCGCCGGGCGCGCCGAGCTGGCGCTGGAGCCGAGCGGCCGCCGACTGCCGCTCTACCTGAGCGACCGCCGCCGCGGCGACCAGCTCCTCGCCACGCGCCGCTTCCTCCTGCCTCCGGGCACTCGCGGCGTCGTGCTCGTCGACTCCGCGCCGGCGCAGCGCCCGCCGCGCCTCGAGCTCCACCGCTGGGTGATGCCGTGAACGCGCGCAAGCCGCTGCAGCGCCTGCTCGGCGGCAGCGCCGTGCTGCTGGTCACCGCCAACCTCGCCAACGCGCTGCACTTCGTCTTCCACGTGCTGATGGCGCGGATGCTGGGCCCGGCCGCGTACGGCGCGCTGGCGGCGCTGATGGCGCTGCTCTACGTCGGCTACGTGCTCACCGAGGCGATGCAGACGGTGATGGCGCGCTACACGGCGCGCGCCGCGAGCCCCGGCGAGGTGCGCACGTTGGTCGATCGCGCCCTGCGCCGCGGGCTGCGCGGCTCGGCCGCCATCGCCGGCGGCTACCTGCTGCTCGCGCCGGCGCTGTCGCCGCTGCTGCGCCTGCCGCTGCCGCTGATGGCGCTCTTCGCGCTCGCCTTCGCGACCTTGCCGCTCATCCCGGTGACGCGCGGCACGCTGCTCGGGCTCGGCCGCTTCGGCGGCTTCGGCATGAGCATGCTCGCCGAGGTGGCGGTGAAGGTCGGCCTCGGCGCGTTGGCGGTCTGGGTCGGCTGGAACGAGCTGGGCGCCGCGGCTGCCGTCGGCCTCTCGCTGGTCGTCGCCTTCTTGAGCGGCTTCCCGCCGTTGCGCGGGCTGCGCGAGGTCGAGCCGGCACCCGCCGGGACGGTCGGCATCGTCGCCTACGGCGTGCCGGTGCTGGTGGTCACCGCCACCATCATGGCGTTCTACAGCATCGACCTGCTGCTGGCCCGCGCCGTCTTCCCCGCCGCGGTGGCGGGCCAGTACGCCGTCGCCTCGCTGCTCGGCAAAGGCATCCTGCTCGGCGTGGTGCCGATCACGCGCGTGATGTTCCCGCTGGCGAGCGGCGCGCCTGCCGGCAGCGCCGTGCGGCGCCGCGTCCTCGCCACGACGCTCGGGCTGCTCGCCGCCTGCATCGCGCCGGCGCTGGCGCTGGTGGCGCTCTTCCCAGATCGGCTCGTCCGTTTCGCCGGCGGTCCCGAGTACGCCGGCGCCGCGGCCATCGCGCTGCCCGTCGCGGCCGCGCTGGCGCTGATGGCGTTCAGCAACACGCTGCTGCTCTTCCGGCTCTCCGCCACCGTGCCGCGAGGGTGGCCGGCGCTGCCGGCGCTGCTGGTCGTAGAAGCGGTACTGCTGTGGGCGAGCCGCGGTTCGCTCGCCGCCTTCGCGCTGGCGGTGCTGATCGCCAACGTCGGCTTCCTGCTCGCCTCCGTAACTCTGTTCGTTTTGCCCGCGCCGGCATGGCACAAACCGGAAAACTAGCGAGGCTTCCTCACTCTTAGGTCGCGCGCGAATTCGATGTAGGGCCGAGACGAAGGGTGGTGAAACGTATCGGCCTTGCTGTGTTCGCCACTGCTCCCCACGCGACTCAAGGAGGTCTTGCGCTGGAGCAACTCTGGCACTACGAAGACGAGGCACGTTGACAAGCCCAATAAGGTATGATTCCTATACCATTCCCGACCGCCGATTAAGGCGGGACGGAGCTCTCTTTCCTCTCAGGTGAGGGTCGACGCTTGCTTCCATCGACTGGTTTCCTGCAAAGCAATTCGATCTCGCGACAGACTGCGCGATGGG
>DASYQD010000006.1:0-42141 GCA_036005845.1 Thermoanaerobaculia bacterium
CGAAGAGAAGAAGCGGTAAAGGTTCTTTCCGGAGAGGTGCCAGAGCGGTCGAACGGGGCGGTCTCGAAAACCGTTGACCATGCAAGTGGTCCGTGGGTTCGAATCCCACCCTCTCCGCCATATCCTTTATAGGCAGTGAAACGGGCTAAATGACTGAGCAGGAAGGACGTGCGACGTGAAGAGGACGTTTCAACCCAACAACCGGCGGCGCAAGCGCACGCACGGGTTCCTGGTGCGGATGCGGACGCGGCACGGGCAGGCCGTGCTGTCGCGGCGGCGGCGCAAGGGTCGGAAGCGGCTGAGCGTCTGAGCGCGGCGGCGCCCGTGCCGGCCGTCACGCCGCTTGCCGGCGAGCGGTTGCGTCGCGGCGAGCGGGTGCGCCGACGCGGCGACTATCTGCGCGCCTACCGCCGCGGCCGGCGGCGGTCGGGCGCGTTGGTGATGCTGCACTTCGTGCCCAACCAGGACGGCGCCGCGCGGCTGGGGGTGACGGTGAGCCGCAAGGTAGGCAACTCGGTGGTCCGCCATCGCCTCAAGCGCCGCATCGTCGAGGTGTTTCGCCGCGCGCCGGGGCGCGCTGAGCTGCCGGCGTGGGACTTCGTCGTGCACGTCAAACCGGAGGCGGCGGCAGCCGACTTTGCCGCACTGCGGCATGAGATCGATCGGCTGCTCCGCGGCGCGGCCGAGGGGCGGCGGTGAGATCGGCGGTGCTCTGGCTGCTGGCCGGGTACAAGCGGTGGATCTCGCCGCTGCTGCCCCCCTCGTGCCGCTTCGTGCCCACCTGCTCGGAGTACGCGCGCCTCGCGGTGATCAAGCATGGCGTCGGTCTCGGCCTGCTCTACGCCGGCGGCCGCCTGCTACGCTGCCAGCCCTTTCACCCCGGCGGCATCGACCTGCCGTGACCGCCAGGACCCGCCTCGGGATCCGGGGTTCCCATCGCGAGTGAGATGCGGGCCGGAATCGCCAGCGCGATCCGGCCGTAGGAGCGAGACGACGTGGACAACCGCCGGCTGCTGCTGTTCTTCCTGATCTCCCTCGTCATCCTGGTGGGGTGGCAGTGGCTTATGCCGGCGCCGGCGCGCCAGTCGCACGCGCCAGCCGCGCCGACGCCCGCGGTTGCCGGCGCTGCCAGCCCGGCGCCCGCGGCCACGGCATCCGCGACGCCCACGACCCCCAGCGCCGGCGGTGCGCCGGCCGCAGCGCCCGCGCCCGCCGCCGCGCCGATCGCCGCCTCTCGCGAGGAGCAGCTCTTCCTCGACACCGACGAGTTCCACGCCGTCTTCACCAACCGCGGCGCCCAGCTCCTCTCCTTCCAGGTCAAGGAGCACCGCGACGACAAGGAGCAGCCGCTCGAGCTCGTGCGCGCGCGCCAGACCGGCCCCTGGCCCCTGGGGCTCGTCGACGCCGACCTGCGGCCGCTGCCGCTCGACGAGGCCCTCTTCGCCGCCCGCCGAGAGCGTGACGCGGAAGGTCACGAGTCGCTACGCTTCGATTACCGCGGCCCGGCGGGCAGCGCCCGCAAAGTGGTGCGCGTGCTCGGTCCGGGTCTGCTCGGGCTCGAGGTGGAAGCCGCGGCGCCGAACTGGGGACTGGTCCTCGGTCCCGGCGTGCGGAACCCGACGGCCAAGGAGCTCGCCTCGAAGCGCCATCCGCGGCAGGTCGTCTACCGCGCCGAGGGCAAGGTCCAGACGATCCAGGGAGCCGGCGCCGAGAAGCGGACGAGCCTCCCGGTGGGCGGCCTGACTTGGGCGGGTGTCGAGGACAACTACTTCCTCTCCGTGCTGGTGCCCGACTCGCCGCTGGCGGCCGCGGTAGCGCAGCCGGTGGTGGTGCAGCTGGGGCAGCCCGGCCGCCCCTACCGCCTGTCGCCCTTCGACGACCACGAGGCGCTGGCGCCGAGCGATGCCGAGCTGCCGCGCGACCTGCGCGTCGTCCTGCGCCCCCGCGGTCCGGTGCTCGCCGGCACCCTCTACATGGGCGCCAAGCAGTACGAGCGGCTGGCGCGGCTGCCGTGGGGCCTCGAGGAGAGCCTGCAGTGGGGGATCTGGGGCTTCCTGGCGCGGCCGCTGCTCTGGGCGCTGCTATGGATCCATGACCACGTGGTGGCCAACTACGGTTGGGCCATCATGCTGCTGACGCTGGGGTTACGCATCCTGCTCTTCCCGCTCACCTGGTCCAGCCAGCGCTCGATGCAGAAGATGCAGGAGCTGCAGCCGCGCCTGCAGGCCATCCGGCAGAAATACCGCGGCAAGCTGCGGGACGGCAAGGGCCGCATGGACCTCGAGGCGCAGCGGAAGATGAACGAAGAGATGCAGGAGCTCTTCCGTAGCGAGGGCGCCAACCCCTATGGCGGCTGCCTGCCGATCGTGGTTCAGATCCCCGTCTTCTTCTCGCTCTTCACCATGCTGCGCAGCGCCGTCGAGCTGCGCCACGCGCCGTGGGCGATGTGGATCCACGACCTCTCCGAGCCCGACCCGTTCTACGTGCTGCCGATCGTCATGGGCGCCTCGCAGGTCTACCAGCAGCGGCTGACGCCAATGAGCGGCGACCCCATGCAGCGCCGCCTGATGCAGCTCTTCCCCTGGATCTTCACCATCTTCTCGCTCGGCTTCCCCGCCGGTCTCGTGCTCTACTGGACGGTGAACAACGCGGTGACGATCGCCCAGACGATGGTGCTCATGAAACGGAAGAGGGCGGAGAAAGCGGCCGAGAAGGCCGCCGAGAAGGCGGAGCGCCGAGCGAGGAAGAAGCGCGGCGCCGCGGGGGGGGACGAATCGTGAGCGGTCCGGCGCGCAAGTTTTTTTCCGCCGACACCGAGACGCTGGCGGTGATGGAGGCCGCGGCACACTTCGGGCTGGCGCCGGCGGAGCTGGCCTATCGGCCGGTGGAGAAGAAGCACGGGTTTCTGCGTCGGCCGAAGACGGTGATCGAGGTCGACCCGTCGAGCCCGCGCCGCGCCGCCGGCGCTTCGACGACTGCGGCTTCGATGACTGCGGCACCGACCACCGGACCGCGTTCCGTCCCCGTGTCGCCCGCCCTGAGGCACACAGGCGCCGCTCTCCTCTCGACGCCGCCGCCGGATCGTGAGCGCCAGCCGTCTGAGGTTGCCGCGCGACAGCGGCCACTGGGCTCCGCCGGCGCGGGGGAGCGCCTCGTTGAGCTGGAGCCTTTCCCGGGCCCGCTGGTCGGCCTCGAAGGCGCCGTGACGGCGGCCGGGGCGGTGGCCGCCTTGGCGGGCTTGCGGGTCAGCGCCTCCGGCCGCCTGGTCTCCTCACCTGAGGGCGAGGACGAGTGGCAGGTCGAGCTCGCGGGCGGCGGGCGTCAGACGCTCCTCGCTCGCCAGGGCGAGCTGCTGCATGTCTGCGAGCACCTGGCGCGGCGCATGGTGCGCGAGCTGCCGCCCGGCGGATTGGTACTCGACAGCGGTGGTTTCCGCGACGAGCGCACCCGCACGCTGCGACGCCGAGCGGCGGCGGCCGCCGAGGAGGTGCGCCGCAGCGGCGAAGCGGTCGTGTTCGAGCCCCTGCCGGCCGCGGAGCGCCGCATCCTTCACCTGGCGGTGGAGGGAGAGCCCGGGGTTGCCTCGCAGAGCCAGGGTGAAGGCGAACGTCGCAGCGTCCGCATCATCCCGCGCAGCGAGGATTCCCCGCAGCCCTGACGCATCGACGTTCCACGTGGAACGTGATGGCCGCCGTTCTCCCCGCCCTCTCCTCTGCCGAATTCGCCGCCGCCGTCCGGAAGCGATCGCCTGAGCCCTTGGCCGACGACGTGGTGGAACGGCTCGCCGCGCATTATGAAGAGCTGCGGCGCTGGAGCGGCCGTCTCTCGCTGATCGGGCCCGGCACCGCAGACGAGGTGGTCGAACGTCACTTCGGCGAGTCGCTGGCCGCTCTCCCCTACCTCGCGGAGCCGGAAGGACGTCTCGTCGACCTCGGCTCCGGTGCCGGCTTCCCCGGTCTCGTCCTCGCTGCAGCCCGCCCCGCGTGGCAGGTGACCCTGGTGGAGGCGCAAGAGCGCAAATGGGCCTTCCTACAGGCGGCGGGCCGCCATGCCGGGCTTTCCTGCCGGTACCTGAATGCTAGAGTCGCCGCCCTCCTGCCGCCGGGCTTCCCCGACGCGTACGAGGTCGTCACCATGCGTGCGCTCCGGCTCCCCTCCGCCGCCTTGGCGGCGCTTCGCGACCGCCTCAGCCCGCGCGGCCGCCTGCTGCTCTGGGCCGGGGCGGAGAGCCCTACGCTGCCGGCGGGTCTCGCCATCACGGCGGAGACACCGCTGGCCGGGTCGCTCAGCCGCCGCCTCCTCAGGGTGGAACGGACGTGACCGCCATCCTCGCAGTGGCCAACCAGAAGGGCGGTGTCGGCAAGACGACGACCGCGATCAACCTCGGCGCGGCGCTCGCCGCACACGAGCGGCCGGTGCTGCTCGTCGACTGCGACCCGCAGGGCAACGCCACCCGCGGCCTCGGCGTGGCGGCCACCCACCCCACCCTCTATCAGGTCCTCACCGGGCAGGCTACGGCGGCCGCGGCCATTCGTCCGAGCGGCTTTCCCCACCTGGACCTCATCCCCGCCGACCGCGACCTGGTCGGCGTCGAGGTGGAGTTCACCGGCCTCGACGGCTGGGAGCGCCGGCTCGACGCGGCGCTGGAGCCGGTCGTGACGCCCTACGCCACCGTCCTCCTCGACTGTCCGCCTTCGCTCGGCCACCTCACCGTCGCCGCCCTCACCGCCGCCTCGGCGGTGCTGGTTCCCCTGCAGTGCGAGTACTTTGCCCTCGAAGGGATCAGCGAGCTGATGTCGACCGTGCAGCGGGTCCGCGGCGGCCTCAACCCGCGCCTCTACATCGCGGGCATCGTGCTCACCATGTACGACGACCGCACCAACCTCTGCCAGGACGTAGCGGCCGAGGCGCGGCGTCACTTCGGCGACAAGCTGTTCCGCACCGTCATCCCGCGCAACGTGCGGCTCGCCGAGGCGCCGAGCCACGGCCTGCCTGTGCTCGCCTACGACATCAAATGCCGGGGTGCCGAGGCCTACCTGGAGCTCGCCCGCGAGGTGCTCGAGGTGGCGGCGTGACGGCGGCGAAGCGGCACGGCCTGGGCCGCGGGCTCGACGCGCTGTTGCGGCCCGCCGACCAGGACGTGCGCACGCTCCCCGTCGCGCAGCTCCACCCCAACCGCTTCCAGCCGCGCCGAGACTTCGAGCCCGAAGCGCTCGCCGAGCTGGCGGCCTCGATCCGCGCCCAGGGGCTCGTGCAGCCGATCGTCGTCACCGCGGACCGCGAGGGCGGCTACGCCATCGTCGCCGGCGAGCGCCGCTGGCGAGCCGCGCAGGAAGCCGGGCTCGAGGTGGTGCCGGTGGTCGTGCGCGAGGTACGCGACGACCGCCATCTGCTCGAGCTCGCACTGGTCGAGAACCTACAGCGCAGCGACCTCAACCCGATCGAGGAGGCGCTCGCCTTCCAGTCGTTGCAGGACGAATTCGGACTCTCCCACGACGACATCGCCAGTCGCGTCGGCAAAGGTCGGCCAACCATATCTAACTCGTTGAGACTGCTGAACTTACCAAAGAAAGTTCAGACGCTGATGCGCGGTGGTCAGCTCTCCGCCGGTCAAGCTCGCCCGCTGCTCGGGCTCGGCAGGGCCGCGGAGCAGGTGGCGCTCGCCGAGCGCGCGGTCGCCGACGGACTCTCGGCGCGGGCGGTGGAAGCGCTGGTCGCCAGGGCGCGAACGAAGACCGAGCCGAAGTCCGCGCGCAAGGCGGCGGCCGGGGACGTCCACACTGCCGCCGCCGCCGAGCGGCTCACCCGCCGGCTGCAGACCAAAGTGCAGATACGCCGGCGGCGCGACGGCGGCGGTCTGGTGCAGATCCACTTCTTTTCCGAAGAAGACCTGATGCGGCTCTACGATCGCCTGATCGCCGGGGAGGAGGAGGCGTCATGAAGGGCAAGAACGGCGGCGGCAAGAGTCAGCTCAACGGCTTCCTCGACGCCGGCAGCCACCTGCGCGGCGAGCTGCACTTCGACGACACCTTCCGCATCGACGGCCGGCTCACCGGCAAGGTCGACTCCAACGGCGACCTCTACGTCGGCCAAGGCGGCGAGGTGCACGGCGAGGTGCGGGTCGGCCGGCTCTTCGTCACCGGCAAGGTCGACGCCCTCATCCAGGCGCAGCGCGTCGAGGTGGCGGCGGGCGGCCAGCTGCGCGGCGAGGTGAGCACGCCTTGCCTGGTGATCGACGAGGGCGCCATCTTCGAGGGACAGGCGCGGATGGTCGAGCGCGAGCGGCCGCTCGCCGCCGCGAGCGCCGCCAGCGCGCCCGCCTCAGCGGGTGAGGGTCTCGTACGACGGCACGAAGCTCAAGGGGTGACCGGCTAGGAACGCCGGCTCGAAGGCGCCGGTGAGCGCGCGGCCGTCCATGTCGCGTCCGACCGGCAGCCCCAGCGCGTAGAGCAGCGTCGGCGCCACGTCGGCGATTCCCGCCTCGCCGACGAAGCTGCCGGCGCGCACGCCCTCGCCGCGCAGCAGCAGCACGCCGTCGGCGTGGCCAGTCAGCACCCCCTCGACCGGCTGCCGTCCGAGGCTCGAGACGCGGCGCCAGCTGCTCGGCGCCGCCGCGCCGTAGGGGGAGACGACGGCGAGCAGCCGTGGGCCGCTCCCGCGCGTCCACAAGGTCGCCAGATAGTCGTCGAGGTGCCGGTAGTAGGCCTCGACACGCCGGGCCGCGCTGGCGGCGCGGTCGGACTGCACGCCTTCGAGGTCGTGCGCCACATAGCCGCCGAACCACCGTCGCGCCGCCTGGCGCAGCCCGGGCAAGCGCAGGAAGAGCGCAGGAGAGGACGGCTGCCCGTCGAGCAGCCGGTCGGCGAGCCGCTCGCGCCAGAGGTCCTGGCCGAGGCCGGTGACGACGCCGGCCGGCGGCGGGTCGCCGAAGGCGTGGAGGAGCCCCGGATCGATCTCGCCGGACGCGACCTGCAGCGCGGTGGCCGTGGCTTCGAGCTCGGCGGAGCTCACCTGCCCCGGCCGGCCGGCGAAGAAGCCCTCCGACACCGCGAAGGCGACACCCGGCGGCGGCGGGGTCGCCTCCGGCCAGCCAACGACGGTCGGCGACACACCGAGCCGCGCCAGGACCTCCCACGCCGCAAGCGCCCGCCGCTGCGAGCGGTCGACGGGACGCTCCGCCGCGCCGAAGGTGCCCCAGTGCGAGAAGCCGATGCCGGCGGGCAGCAGCTGCAGCTCCGCGCCGCGGAAGAGGAACGGCGCCGGCGCCAGCTGGTTGGCGAGCACGCCGTGACGGTACGGGTACTTGCCGGTGGCGAGCGTCATCCACAGCGGCTGCGCGCGCGTCGGCGTGAACGAGCGCAGCCGTGCGTAGCTCCCCTCGCGCAGCGTGGCGGCGAGAAACGGCAGCCGGCCCTGTTCGGCGAGCGGCAGCAGCGCGTCGAGCGTGGCGCCGTCGATGCCGACGACGAAGAGGGCGACCTGCCGCTGGCCTTCGACGACGGCGCCGAGCGGCGTCGGCTCCGGGCGCGGCTGGAACGACTCGCGGCGCTCGACGAGAGCGTAGAGAGAGAGCAGGACGACGACCGCGATCGACCAGCGGCTCGCCGTGCCGTACGCCCGCCGCGTCCAGCCGTGCGCGAGCGCCACGTAGAGCACGATCAGACCCGCGAGCGCCAGCCACGCTGCCGCCTTGAGCAGCCGCACGTTGATGCCGGCCGGCAGGTAGTAGGCGTAGTACGACGCCTGCGCGCCGTCGACCACGGCGAAGAGGAGCAGCACCGCGGCCAACGACCATGGGAGGAAGCGCGGCGCGCGCCGCCGCGCCTTCGACAGCCACGGCAGGTGCGCGAGCAGGCTGACGCCGCCGAGCAGCGCCGCGTAGGCGAGCACGGCGCGCAGCAGCGGAGGGAAGCGAAAGGGCAGCGCCGGATTGAGGAAGAAGAGCAGGCCCGCGACATGCGCGCCGGCGAGCGCGCCGGGGAGCACGGCGGCGCCGACGCCCCACCAGGCGGACGCCCGGCGCTCGTCAGTTGCGGCCCTGCTCTCGAGAGTGACTTCCTCCGCGATGACGCGCTAGACTCCTGCGGCCGCATTCTCCTACAGCCCGGCGCGGCCCCTTCGGTGTCTCACCCGTGAGCCCACCCGCCGCCGTCCGCGCGCCTCGCGAGCAGCCGCTCGACCACGTCGCGGTGGCGCTCGACACCGCGGACCGAGCGCGCTTCGACGCCTGGTGCCGTACCTTTGGCCCGCGCGTCGGTCTGCTCAAGGTCGGCCTCGAGGCCTACGTGCGCTGGGGGCCGGGCGCGGTCGAGACGGCGCGCGCGCACGCCCGCGCCGTCTTCCTCGACTTGAAGCTGCACGACATCCCCAACACCGTCGCCGGCGCGGTGGGTGCCGCGCGCGAGCTGGGTGTCGACTTCCTCACCATCCACGCCGGCGGCGCGACGCCGATGTTGCGTGCGGCGGTCGAAGCGGCGCGCGGTGAGGTCGCGCTGCTTGCGGTGACGCTGCTCACCCACCTAGACGAGGCGGCGCTCGACGAGCTCGACGTGCACGGCGCGGTCGATACCCGCGTCGTACGTTGGGCGGAGCTGGCGCAGCGCGCCGGCTGCGCCGGCGTCGTCTGCTCGCCGCGTGAGACGGCGGCGGTGCGGCAGCGGCTCGCACCGCCGTTCCTGCTGGTAAACCCCGGTGTACGGTCTGCAGGCAGCGAGACGGGCGACCAGCGCCGTGTTACCACGCCGGCCGCAGCGCTCGCGGCCGGCGCCGACTACATCGTCGTCGGCCGGCCGCTGACGGGGGCC
This sequence comes from Thermoanaerobaculia bacterium, assembly GCA_036005845.1. Lineage (GTDB taxonomy): Bacteria > Acidobacteriota > Thermoanaerobaculia > Multivoradales > JAIOJS01 > DASYQD01. The sequence goes on from DASYQD010000006.1 coordinate 8,805, forward strand.
GCGGACCCCGGCGCCGCGCTCGCCGCGCTCGAGCGCGAGCTCACCGGCTGAGCCGGGGGCGCGATTCAGGATGCGTGCGCCGGCCGCGCGCGCCGCTTCTCCGCGAGCGCCGCTCGCGCGCTAGAAGATGTAGATGTTGCGGTCCACGAGCTCGTGGAACTGCCAGTTGTACGTGTAGCCGGGGAACTCGACGGGCACGGTGTAGACCGCCTCCATCCGCACGTGGTCGCGGTCCTTCTGCACCGTGACGCTCTTGTCGTCCAGCGGCAGCCCCAATTCCAGGCCCTTGCCGATGATGTTCTTCTTGAGCGCCTCGTTGGTGAGGTTCCCCGCCCACTTCGCCTGGTCGATCATGAAGGTGTGCAGCTCGGAGGTCTTCACCTTCACCGGCACCATCTTGAACGCCACCATGCCGGCGACGACGAAGGCGAGGATCCATAGCGCGCAGCCGATTTTCCCCTGTCCGGACTGCTTGCCCTGTCCCGCTTGCCTGGTCATGGTCGCGACTCCTGGCTCGCGAGGTCGGCCCGCGTGCGCGGCGACGTCGCTGTCGGCGAGTGAGGATTCATTGTAGCGCCATCACGCCACCCGCACGAGGCACTGCCAGCGTGGCCGAGTCGCGGCGTCCAGACGGGCGGTCGATCGCCGGCCAAGCCGCTCAGCGGATGAGCCGGAAGCTGCGCCGCCAGCGGGTCTCGGTGACGAAGCCGGCCGCCGTGCGTGCGAGCTGTCCCGCCTTCCGCGCCCAGCCGGGCCACTGCCCGTCCGGCGTCTCGCCGCCGTACGACCAGTAGATCAGGTACGCGCGCCCCTTGATGTAGTGGCGCGGCACCGCGCCCCAGTAGCGCGAGTCGTAGGAGCGGTCGCGGTTGTCGCCGAGGAAGAAGAACTGCCCCGGCGGCACCGTCACCGGGCCGAAGTTGTCGCGGCGGTAGAGCTGGTAGCTCGCCACGCTGCGGTCGCTGCCGACGCGCGGGTCCTTGTGCACGGCGAACGTCTCGTCGTGCACCGGCTTGCCGTTGACGAAGAGCTGCTTCTGCCGCACCTCCACGGTGTCGCCCCCCACACCGATGAGCCGCTTGACGAGATCGATGCTGGGGTCTTCGGGCGAGCGGAAGACCACCACGTCGCCCCGCCGCGGCTCGCGCGCCGGCAGCGCGAAGGCGGGCCGGCCGGCGCCGAGGCCGTAGACGTAGCGGTTGACGATCAGGTGGTCGCCGACGAGGAGCGTGTCCTCCATCGAGCCGCTGGGGATGTAGAAGGTCTTCAGCACGAAAGTGTTGGTGAAGCCTAGGAAGAGCCCGGCTACCAGCAGGGCCTCGAGGTACTCGCGCCAGATCGGGTGCCGCCGCTCGGTCATCGCCCGCGGATCTTCGCCCGTCTGCGAGGCACCCGCAAGGCGATGTCCAGCGATCTTGCGCGCGTCCAGATCGCTGGACACGGGCTGGGCTGAGGCCGCAGAGCCGCCGCTTCCTCCGGAGCGCACCCGGCGAGGCGCGCGAGGCGTCGCCGCGGCGCGGCAAGAACACTGGACGCGGCGCGGCACGGCAGTCGCCGACCGCCAAGACCTAAGTGCTGTCTCCTGAATGGCTTGCCCTCTTTGCCGCACCGTGGCACAACCCTTGGACTAGGGCCGGCCGAACCCACGGGAGACAAGGAGGTGGGACGAGGCGGACAAGGTGAACGAACGGCAACTCCACGACAGGGAAAGAACGCAGAGTCGGTGAATCGAACATCACAAACGCATCGCAATGCATCGCAACCAGAACCAAGGAGAGATGAAGCCATGACCAAGACCCTTCGCAACGCCCTCGGCATCCTGCTCGTCGTCAGCCTGCTTGCCCCGATCGCCGCCTCGGCGGCCGCTTCCGCGGGCACCGTCAACGTCAACACCGCCACCGCCGAGCAGCTCCAGATGCTGCCGCGCATCGGTCCCTCCGTCGCGCAGCGCGTCCTCGAGTACCGCAAGGAGAACGGCAAGTTCGCGAGCCTCGAGGACCTGATGCTGGTGCGCGGCATCGGCGAGGCCACCTTCGCGCAGCTCAAGCCCTACGTCAGCCTCAGCGGCGACACCACCCTCAGCCACAAGGTGAAGGTCGCCCGCGGCAGCAAGCCCGCTCCGGCCGCCCCGGCCAAGCCGGCGGCGACGGCCGACTCCAAGTCGTAACGGTCAGCTCCCACCGGGGTGGGGCCCGAGTGCCCCGCCCCGCCTTTTTTCCATTCCATCCACCCCTTTCTCTCGCCACCTTCGCAGGAGATCCCATGTCCAGGCAACGCGGCTTCCAGCTCGTCGAGCTGGTGGTGGTCCTCGCCTTGATGTCGATCGCGGCGCTGATCGTCGTCCCACCGGTCCTGTCGATGAGCGCGCGCCTGCGCGTCGACTTGGCGGCGCACGAGCTGATGGCGGCGCTCTACCAGGCGCGCTCGATCGCGCAGCGTCAGTCGACGTACGTCGGCATCAAGTTCTACGCCGCCGGCGGCCGCGTCACCTACGCCTGCTACCAGGATGGCGACGGCGACGGCGTGCGTACGGCCGACATCACGGCCGGCATCGACCCGCAGGTCGCGCCGCTGCGCATCATGGTGCACCTCGGCGGCCGCGTCGGCTTCGGCTTCCCGCCGGGACGGCCGCCGCGGGATCCCGGCGACCCCACGCACCGGCTGGTCCGACTCGAAGATCCGATCCGTTTCAACGACTCGGACATCGCGTCCTACGGTCCGCTCGGCACTTCGACGCCCGGATCGCTCTACATCACCGACGGTCAACGTGAGCTCTCGGTGGTCCGCGTGCTCGGCATGACCGGCAAGGTGCGCGTGATGCGCTGGGACCCGCGGGCCGACGCCTGGAAGTGAGTGGCACCCTGCGTTAACGTGACGGCGCGATGGGGGCGATCGTCGTCATCACCACCGTGGGAGACGAGGAGCAGGCGCTGCTCATCGCTCGCGAGCTGGTGGCGCGGCGCCTGGCGGCCTGCGTCAACGTGCTCCCCGGCATTCGTTCCGTGTACCGCTGGCAGGGCAAGATCTGCCGCGACGGCGAGCACCTGTTGATCGTCAAGACGCTCGAGAGCGAGCGCGAGGCGGTGGCCGCCGCGATCCGCGCGCTGCACAGCTACGAGCTGCCGGAGATCCTCTCCTTCCCCGTCGGCGCCGGCGACGAGCGCTTCCTCGCCTGGATCGCCGACAGCGTCGACAAGAGCGCCATCCCCACCGCCGCCGACGAGGAGGACGAGCCGGCGCTTGACCCCGACGACAGCTCGTTCTGAGCGCGGCGCCAGCGCCTGCCGCGTTACACCGCGTCGAGCCCGCGCTGCAGGTCGGCGAGCAAGTCCGCGCGGTCCTCGATCCCCACCGAGACGCGCACCAGTCCGTCGCCGATGCCCAACGCGGCGCGGCGATCCGCCGGGACCGAGGCGTGCGTCATCGTCGCCGGGTGGCTGATCAGCGTCTCGACGCCGCCGAGGCTCTCGGCCAGGCTCATCACCTCCAGCCGGTCGAGGAACCGCTTCGCCGCCTCGTAGCTGCCGAGGTCGAAGCTGATCATGGCGCCGAAGCCGCTCGCCTGCCGCTGCTGGATCTCGTAACCGGGATGATTGGGGAGCCCGGGGTAGAGCACGCGCTCCACCCTGGGATGGTCGGCAAGGAAGGCGGCGATGACACGCGCGTTCTCCTCGCAGCGCTCGACGCGGATAGGCAGCGTCTTGATGCCACGCAGCACGAGGAACGAGTCGAACGGCGACATGACGCCGCCGACGGACTTCTGCACGAAGTAGAACCAGTCGCCCTGCTCGCGGTTCCTGGCGACGAGCACGCCGCCCAATGCGTCGCTGTGGCCGTTCAGATATTTCGTCGTCGAGTGCACGACCACGTCGCAGCCGAGATCGAGCGGCCGCTGCAGGCAGGGCGAGAGGAACGTGTTGTCGACCGCCACCAGCGCGCCGTGGCGATGCGCGATCTCCGCCGCCGCGGCGAGGTCGGTGATCTGCATCAGCGGGTTGGTGGGCGTCTCGAGGAAGAGCAGCTTCGTCTGGGGCTCCATCGCCGCCTCGATGGCGGCGGTCGAGGTGGCGTCGATCCACGAGAAGCGCAGCCCATAGCGCTCGAGCACCTGGGTGAAGAAGCGGTAGGTGCCGCCGTAGACGTCCTGCGAGACGACGACGTGCTCGCCGGCTTTGACGAGCGTGAGCAACGCCGAGATCGCCGCCATGCCCGAGGCGAAGGCGTGCCCGGTGACGCCGTTCTCGAGCGCCGCGACGTTGTCCTCGAGGGCGAAGCGTGTCGGGTTGTGGACCCGCGTGTACTCGAACCCTTTGTGCTCGCCGAGCCCCTCGTGCACGTAGGTCGAGGTCATATAGATGGGCACCGTCACGGCGCCGGTCGCCGCGTCGGGCGGTTGGCCGGCGTGGATGGCGCGGGTCGCGAAACCGTAACGGCGAGGGTCGCCTTTCATCGTTCCTCCTGGTCGGCCGGCGAGGCTATCAGGAGGCTCAGGAGATGCGGCTGCGATCACGGTTGGCGCGCGCGCTCGGGCCGCGAACCGGCGTCGTTATAGTCGCGGCAGCGATGAAGAGCGCCGCGCCGTTCACGCCCATCCGCTTCGCCAGCGGCAAGCTGGCGCTGCTCGACCAGACGCGGCTGCCGGCGGAGGAGGTGTGGCTCGACTGCCCCGACGTCGAGACCGTCGCCGACGCCATCCGCCGCCTGGCGGTGCGCGGCGCCCCCGCGATCGGCGTCGCCGCGGCGTGGGGCCTCGTCGTTGCGGTGAACGCGCCGCCAGGCGCCGACGAAGCGACGCTATCGCGCCGCTTCGACGCCGCCTGGCAGCTCCTCGCCGGCACGCGACCCACCGCGGTGAACCTGCGCTGGGCGCTCGATCAAGGCCGCCGCGTCTGGCAGCAGGGGATCCCGAACGGCGTCGACGCTGCGCGCGCCGCGCTCGCCGCATGGGCGGCGCGCGTGCAGGCGGAAGACCTCGCGGCCAACCAACGCATGGGCGAGCACGGCGCCACCCTCTTCGCCACCGGCGACCGCGCGCTGACGCACTGCAACGCCGGCGCCCTCGCCACCGCCGGCTACGGCACCGCGATCGGCGTCCTCACCAGCGCCTGGAACGCGGGACGACTCGCCAAGGTGTGGGTCGACGAGACTCGTCCACTGCTGCAGGGCGCCCGCCTCACCGCGTGGGAGCTCGGCCGCCTCGGCATCCCCTACCGCCTGATCACCGACAGCAGCGCCGGCTCGCTCATCGCCAGAGGCGAAGTCGACCGCATCGTCGTCGGCGCCGACCGCATCGCCAGAAACGGCGACACCGCCAACAAGATCGGCACCTACCCGCTGGCCGTGCTCGCGGCGCGACACCGGATTCCGTTCTACGTCGCCGCGCCCCTGTCGACGGTCGATCTCGCGACGCCCAACGGCGACGCCATCCCCATCGAAGAACGCCGCCCCGAAGAAGTCACCGCCCTCTCCGGCAACCGCACCACGCCCGACGACGCAGCCGCGCTCAACCTCGCCTTCGACGTCACGCCGGCCGAGCTCATCAGCGCCATCATCACCGAGGCCGGTGTCCTCGAGCCGCCCTATGAGCTGAGCCTCTCCCGCGCCGTGACCGGCGCGCTCGACGCTCAGTCATAGGCCGGCAGCCGCTTCACGCAGCACCGGTGGCCTCGGCCAAGCCGAGCCCACCGCCAGCGGCCAAATGCCAGAAGCAGCACGATCCACTGGGGCAGGAGTCTTCCGCGCCGACGCGGCGGCCATGCCATTGCTGCGACAGCGACGCCGCGAACGCGACGTCCGCGAAGGTTAAGGGCGCAGGGCGAGCCGGTGACGGAACAAGCGGCCCTTCTCCGGGCCAGTTCCCGTTCCGTTCTCTGAGCGATGCTCGCCTGCGAAGGTCCGAGCTAGGCGGTGGGAGTTGCTCTAGAGGTCCCTCGCCGCGAAGCGGCGGGGACCGACGACCGAGTCCCACCGACTCCGCCATGACCGAGCATCAGCGAGGGAATGGTGGAGGCGGTGGGGATCGAACCCACGTCCGAAGAACGTGCCGGCCGGGCTACTACGTGCGTGTCCTTCGCTTGCTGGTCTCGCCACCGCGCTTGGGAGGAAGGCTCTCCACGACGCGGCCGCCAGCCCCGATGGTTACCCAGAAGCGGCGCGGGGCCATCCGCTTCCTTCGGCTCGTATTGACGTCGTTTCGGCAAGCGCCACGAGCAGGCTCTCACCGAAACGCGCAGCTAGTTAAGCCGCGAGTGCCAGGTTGTCGTTGGCAGGTATACAAGTTCCGATTAACGAGACGGACCTCGGCACGCAACCCGACGGACACCATGTCCCTCGTCGAATCCAATGCGCCCCCAAGTTTTCAATGACCCAGTGTCAATGACCTCGCAGCCGATCATAACAGTGCGCCGCGTTGCGGCATTCCGCCAGCGGCTCGACGGCTAGCGCGGCGAGATGGGCGCCGGCGGCGCGTCTTCGCCGGCGGCAGCAGCCAGGGTCGTTCCCTCATCCAGCGCCGCCTCGACGTCGCTCAGGAACTCGGCGGGTCCGCGGTGACGCAACCGCGCCAGGATCGCCAGCCATGCGGCCGCTCCGAGGACGAGGCCGAGCGGCACGAGCGGCGCCACCGCGGGAACGAAAGGCCAGAGGACGCCCGCCGAAGCCGGGATCGCCGCGCCGAGCAGCAGCGCCACCGCGACGCGGTGCACCCACCAGCGCGATTCGACGATCTCGAGCGCGAGCTCGCTGCCGGCGGCCGCTGCGGTCGCCGTCACGCGGCCGCGCACGAAGCCGCGGCGCAGTCCGGCCTCGACCGGCAGCCGCAGCTCGCCGCCACCGTCGCCCGCCGCGGTCCACTCGCCGTTCCAGTCCTCGACCGTCGAGGCGACCGCGGCGAGCGCCGCCGCGCGGTCGCGCGCGGTCTGCAGGCGCAGCACCGGCGGCGCCTCCGCTACCGCGCCGGCGGTCGCCTGGCCTGGCTGGCCGCGCATCACGCGGCGGCGAGCTCGAGGTCGGCGAAGAAGGTCTCGACGGCGGCGATGAGCGCCGGCGCGTCGGGCAGCGCCTGGATCTGGCGCCGCAGCTTCTCGCCCGTGGGCAGTCCGTGGCTGTAGACGCCGGTGAAGGTGCGCAGCTTGTGGAGGGCGAGCGGCGCGGCCTCGCGCGCCACCACCGCCGCGAAGTGGTCGAGGACCAGCGTGCGACGCTCGGCCACCGACGGCGGCGCCGCGGCGCCGCCGGATAGCAGCGCCGCCGTCTGGCGGAAGATCCACGGGTTGCGCGTCGCGCCGCGGCCGATCATCACGCCATCGCAGCCGGTCTCGCGCAGCATGCGCACGGCGTCTTCGGGCGCGCGCACGTCGCCGTTGCCGATGACCGGGATCGACACCGCTGCCTTCAAGCGCGCCACGTGCTCCCACGCCGCCTCGCCGCGGAACATCTGCCGCGCCGTGCGCGCGTGCAGCACGACGCCGTCCGCCCCTTCGCCCTCGCAGATGCGGCCGAGCTCGAGGAAGTTGACCCGCCGCTCGTCGAGGCCGAGGCGGAACTTGACGGTGAGCGGCACGCGCACCTCGCGGCGTACGGCGGCGACGATCTTGCGCGCGTTGTCGAGGTCGCCCATCAGCGCCGCGCCGGCGCAGCCCTTGAGCACCTGGTTCGCCGGGCAGCCCATGTTGACGTCGACAGCGTCGGGGCCGAGCGCCTGCACCTGCCGCGCCGCGGCGCCCAGCGTCGCCGGATCGCCGCCGTAGATCTGCATCGACAGCGGCCGCTCCTCGTCGCTGAAGTGGAGGAGCTGCAGCGTGCGGCGGTCGCCCGCCACCAGGCCCTTCGCCGGCAGGAACTCCATCCCCACCATGCCGACGCCGCCGATCCGCCGCACGATCAGGCGGAAGTCGCGGTCGGTGATCCCCGCCATCGGCGCCAGGAAGAGCGGCGGATCGATAGTGAGAGAGCCGAGTCTCATCGCGGCGCAATTGTAGGATGCCGGCGCGCGACGATCGCGCACTCATGCCCTGGTACAAACAATGGTTCGGCGAGGAGTACCTGGAGCTCTACGCCCACCGCGACGAGGGCGAGGCGGAACGCGACGCCGACTTCGTCGAGTCGCTCTTCGGCGGCCGCCGTCCCCGCGCCATCCTCGACCTCGCCTGCGGCGCCGGCCGTCACACGGCGGCCCTCCGCCGGCGCGGCCACCGCGTGCTCGGCGTCGACCTCTCGCTGGTGCTCCTCGCGCAGCCGCCGCCGCTGCCGCGCGTCGCCGGCGACATGCGCTGCCTCCCGTTCGCCGAGCACGCCTTCGACTGGGTGCTCAACTTCTTCACCTCCTTCGGCTACTTCGAGAACGAGCGCGAGAACTTCCAGGTCCTCGCCGAGATCGCGCGCGTCCTGCCGCTCGGCGGCCGCTGCCTGCTCGACCTGATGAACCTGGACGCCACCCTCGCCGGCCTGAAAGAGTACGAGCAGCGTGAGGACGGGGGACGGTGCGTGGAGATCCGGCGCTGGTGGGACCCGCAGCAACGGCGCGTCAACAAGCGCATCCGCATCGCCGGACGCGATGAAACGAAAGCTGGCGGCGACGCGCGCACTTTCCTGGAGAGCGTGCGGGCCTACACGCTGGACGAGGTGACGATGGGACTGCGCTGGGCGGGTCTCGAGGTGGAGGCGACCTTTGGCAGCTTCGCGGGGGAGGCGTACGGGCGTGACAGCGAGCGGCTCATCCTCGTCGGTCATCGGGTCCACTGAGTCCGCTGTGCCGCGGCTCACCATCGCGGCGCCGTTGCCGCCGCTGCCGGCGGCGTGGCTTGCCGGCCGCGACCGCGACCTGCTGGCGCCGCTGGCGCTGGCGACGCCCGGCGCGCCGCTGCCGCCGCCACCACGCGTCGACCGCCGCGAGGTCGCGCGCGGGCTCGAGCGCGCCAACCGCTCGTACGGCCACACGCGCGCCGACGAGCTCGCCTCCAAGCTCGCCGATCCGGCGACGCGCGTCGTCATCGGCGGCCAGCAGCCGGGACTCTTCGGCGGGCCACTGCTGGCGCTGCTCAAGATGGTCACCGCGGGCCGCTGGGCGGAAGAGCTGGAGCGCCGCGGCGAGCCGGCGGTGGCGCTCTTCTGGGTGGCCACCGAGGACCACGACTGGGACGAGTCGTCGTGGGCGGCGGTGTGGACGCCGGAAGGCGAGCGTCGCGTCGACTTGGGCCCCGACCCGACGCCGCTGGTGCCGCTCGGCATGCGCACGCTCGGCCCGCGGGTGAGCGATGCGCTCGCCACGCTCGGCGCGCTCTTCCCTTACGAGCCGTACACGTCGTGGGTGGCGAGCATGGGCCGCTGGTACCGCCCGGACGCGCGCTTCGGCGAGGCCTTTTGCCGCCTGGCGGTGGCGCTCCTCGGCGAGCGATGTCCTCTCCTCGTCGACGCCCAACTGCCGGAGCTCAAGGCGGCACAGCGGCCGCTGCTGCGCCGGCTCGTCGAGCGCCGCGCCGAGGTCGCCGCGGCGCTGGCGCGCGCCGAGCAGGCGATCGTCGGCCGCGGCTATCCGCTGCAGGTGGCGCCGCAACCGGGCGCGGCGCCGCTCTTCGCGCTGGCGGGGAGCGAGCGGCGGCGCATCACCTGGAACGGCGAAGAAGGCTGGGCCCTCCGCGGCCTTCTTTCGCAACAGAAGGGAGGCGGCAGCGGCGACGCGACGGGCTCGACAGAAGCGCGCCCCGTGGCGGACCTGCTGGCGCTGATCGACGGCAACCCGGCTGTGGTGTCGCCCAACGTGCTGTCGCGGCCGCCGCTGCAGGATGCCGTCTTCGGCACCAGCGTGCAGGTGATGGGGCCGGGCGAGATGTCCTACTTGGCGCAGGCTGCGCCGCTCTACGACTTGCTCGAGGTGCAGGCGCCGGTCGTGGCGCCGCGGCCGCGCGCGCTCGTGCTCGAAGAGAAGCAGCTCGCGGCGCTCCAGCAGACGGGTCTCGATCCGCAGCTCCTGCTCGCACCCGCGGCCGAGGTCGACCAGGCGCTCGCGGCGCGTCTCGGCGGTGACCCTGTGGCGCCCGCACAAGAACGCGCCCTCGCCGAGCTCGCCGCGCTGCGCGAGGCGGCGGTGGCGCTCGACCCCAACCTCGAGCGGCCCTGGGAGAAGACGCACGAGCAGGTGAAGACCGCCTTCGAGCGCTTCGCCGAGAAGCTCACCCGCGCCCGCGCCCAGCGCGACGACGTGGCGCAGCGCCGCCTCGGCGGATTGCGCGAGTACTGCGCGCCGGGCGGCGTGCTCCACGAGCGCGTGCTCTCGGCGGCACACTTCCGCGGCCGCTACGGCGAGGCTTTCGGGGAAGCGCTGTGGGAGCAGCTCGCGCTCGACACCGTTGACGTCCAGTTGTTGCGCGCGCCGGAGCCGTCGCGGTGAGCGAAAGCGTCGACGTCCTCGCCATCGGCGCCCACCCCGACGACGCCGAGCTCGGCTGCGGCGGCACGCTGGCGCTGCTCGCGCAACGCGGCAAGCGCGTCGGCTTGCTGCATCTCACGGCGGGCGAGGCCGGGAGCCGCGGCACCGCGGAGGGCCGGCGACGCGAAGCGGAGAACGCCGCCGCGGCCCTCGGCGCCGTCGCGCTCGCCTTCCTCGACTGCGGCGACGGCGACTTGCGCCACGGCACCGCCGAGGAGGACGCGTTGATCGCCGAGCTGCGGCGGCTGCGCCCCGAGCTGGTGCTCGGCCCGACGCCGTCGGATCGCCACCCCGACCACGGCCGCGCGCACCGCCTCGTCGCCGACGCCTGCTTCTACGCCGGCCTGCGCCGCCGCGGCAGCGGCACGCCGCACCGGCCGGCGGCGGTCTTCGCGTACATGCAAAATGACCCCTTCACGCCGTCGTTCATCGTCGACGTCTCGACCGCTTGGGAGGCGAAGCAGCGCGCGCTCGACGCCTACGAATCGCAGCTCCACCAGCCGCAGGCGTCCGGCGCAGCGAGCGGCTCGACGCCCGGCACCGCCACGAAGGTGTCGTCGCCGGAGTTCCGCCTCGCCGTCGCCGGCCGCGCCCAGCACTTCGGCCTCGTCATCGGCGCCGCCTACGGCGAGCCCTTCTGGAGCCCGTTGCCGCTCGCCGTTGCCGACCCGCTCGCGCTCGTGCCGCGCGGTCTACGATGAGGCGGGACCGGCAGCAACGATGAAGATCGGCATTTCTTGCTATCCCACCTACGGCGGCTCCGGCGTCGTCGCCACCGAGCTCGCCATGGCCCTCGCCGCCGGCGGCGACGAGGTGCACGTCATCAGCTACGCGCTGCCGTCGCGACTGGCGCTGCTCGAGGCGGCGGCGCCCGAGGCGCGGCTCTTCTACCACCAGGTCGTCGTCCCGCACTACCCGCTCTTCGAGTACCCGCCCTACTCGCTGGCGCTCGCCACCAAGATCGTCGAGATCACCCGCCATCATCAGCTCGACCTCGTGCACGTGCACTACGCCGTGCCCAACGCGGTGTCGGCGATCCTCGCCCGCACTATCCTGCAGCCGCTGGCGCTGCCGGTGGTGACGACGCTGCACGGCACCGACATCACCCTGGTCGGCAACGACCCGTCGTTCATGGAGACGACGCGCTGGGGCATCGACCAGAGCGATGCCGTGACCACCGTCTCCGCCTCGCTGCGCAACTCGACGCGCGACATCTTCGGCATCACGCGGCCGATCGAGGTGGTGCCCAACTTCATCGACCCCAGCCGCTACCTGCGCACGGCGAACGGCCCCGGCGCGCGGCGGTGGGCGAAGCCGGGCGAGCGCGTCCTCGTCCACATCTCGAACTTCCGCCCGGTCAAGCGGGTCGACGACGTGGTCGAGGTCTTCCATCGCCTGCGCGGCCGCTTCCCGGTGCGCCTGCTGATGGTGGGCGACGGCCCCGAGCGCGCGCGTGTCGAGCAGCGCTGCCGCCAACACGGCAGCTGCGGCGAGGTCTCGTTCATCGGCAACCTGCCGCTCGTCGAAGAGGTGCTGGTCAACGCCGACCTCTTCCTGCTGCCGTCGGAGAGCGAGTCGTTCGGCCTCGCCGCGCTGGAAGCGCTGGCCTGCAAGGTGCCGGTGATCGCGACGCGCGCCGGCGGCATCCCGGAAGTGATCGCCGACGGCGAGTGCGGCCTGCTCTACCCGGTGGGTGACGTCGCCGGCATGGCCGAGGGCGCCGCGCGACTGCTCGGCGACGAGCCGCTGCGCCAGCGCTTCGGCGAAGCGGCGCGCCAGCGGGCGGTCGAGCTGTTCTCGACGCGCCAGGTGGTTGCCCAGTATCGCGCGCTCTACGAGAGCGTGCTGGCGCCGGTGTGATCGCGGGCGTGGGCGCGGCGCCGCGCGGCTGAGCGGCGTGGCTTCCTACCTCGTCCCCGCCGCGCCGGCCCGCGCCGAGTTGCGCGAGAAGGGCTCGCGCTTCCTCGCCCTGCTCGAGCCGGTGGCCGACGAGGCGGCGGGGCGGGCGCGCCTGCAGGCGATCGAGGCCGAGCACCGCGACGCGACGCACTGCTGCTGGGCCTGGCGCCTCGGCGCGCCGCCGCGCGAGCGCAGCGACGACGCCGGCGAGCCGCGCGGCACCGCAGGGCCGCCCATCCTGCGCTCGTTGCAGGCGGCGGAGCTCTCCGACGCGCTGCTGGTCGTCGTGCGCTGGTTCGGCGGCACCAAGCTGGGCAAGGGCGGCCTCGTGCGCGCCTACGGCGCCGTGGCGCGCGAGGCGGCGGCCGCGGCGGCGGTCGTCCGCCGGCTGCAGCGCGTCACGGTGACGTTGGAGCTGCCCTACGCGCACGTCGGCGCCGTGCAGCGGCTGCTCCGCCCGCCCGAGGTCGAGCTCGTCGAGGAGAGCTTCGGCGAGCGCGTGCGCCTCGTGCTCGCCGTCGGCGAGGAACGTCTCGCCGCCGTGCGCGAGCTCGCCGCGGCGCTGGGGCTGACCATTCGTGAGGCGCCGTCGCTCCGCGAGGGCTGACGCGCCGGCGCGATTCGGCGGCGTGCCGACGTAGCGCGCCGGCGAAACCGTCGTGTACACTGCGCTGCGGCCCAAACAGGTGCCGCCGCCACGCCGCACGAAGGGAGCTCCCCATGACGCAGCCTCCGATGCCGCCGAGCGCGCCGCCGCCTCCTCCGCCCGCCGCGGCGCCCGACCAGACCAACCGCACGCTGCTGCTGGTGGCGGCCTATCTCTGGTTTCTGGCGATCATTCCGCTCTTGGTCGAGAAGGAGGACAAGGAGGTCCAGTGGCACGCCAAGCACGGACTGGTGCTGTTCGGCATCGAGTTCGCGCTCTGCATCGTCTTCGGCGTGCTGACCATGATCCCGGTGCTCGGCTGCGTGATCACCATCATTTGGGTCGTGGTGGGCCTCGGCATCCTCGTCCTCCACGTGTTGTGCATCATGAAGGCGATCAACGGCCAGCGGCTGCTGATCCCCGGCATCTCCGAGTTCGCCAACAAGTTTTGAGCTGAGCGGCGCGATGACGGCGATGCCGCTGCGCGAGCGATGAGCGTCGCCACCGTCGCCGAGCCGCGCGCCTTTCTCGCCAGCCCGCGCACGCAGCTGCTGCTCTGGCTGGGCCTCGGCGCGGCGGGCGCGGCGCTCTTCTTCGCCGCCGGCTGGATCGGGCTGCCCAGCGGCCCCGTCTACACCGTCTGTGCTTTCCGCCGCCTCACCGGCATCCCCTGCCCGGGCTGCGGGCTGACGCGGGCGATGGCGGCGCTCGCCCGCGGCGAGCTGCTGCTGGCGCTCCACTTCCACCCCTTCGCGCCGCTGGTGCTCGCAGAAGCCGCGGCGCTGTGGGCGGCGATCGGCAACGCGATCGTGCGGCAGCGGCCGCTGATGCTGCCGTCGCGGCTTCTGGAGCGCATCGTGATCTGGCAGACGGCGGCGTTCATCGTTCTCTGGGTCGGCCGGCTGGCGACGGGGACGCTGCCCTACTGAGAATCAGGTGAGCGAGCTCGTATCGGCAGCGCCGCAGCCGGCCGCAGCGTCCGCGGGCGAGCGCACGATCGCGACGACGACGCGGCGCCGCGGCCTGTCCCGGCGCGTGTGGATCGTCGTGCTCGCGATCGGCCTCGTCCTCGCGCTCGACCTCGCGCGGTCGCCCTCTCGCCAACTCTCCGCGCGCGGCCTCATCGGCGCCATCCACCTCTATCAGGTGACGCTGTCGCCACGGCTCGGCGCCGCCGGCGTGCGCTGCCGCTTCAAGCCCAGCTGCAGCCACTACGCCGAGGGCGCCATCCGCAGGGACGGCGCGCTCGTGGGCAGCGCGCGCGCCGCGTGGCGGATTGCGCGCTGCGGGCCGTGGACGCCGGCGGGAACCTACGATCCGCCTTAGTGCGCGGGGCCGGCGGGGGCGCCCCCTGCACCTACAGGGCGGGGGTCGGGGGGACAGGGGTGAGATCGATGGGCTACCATCCGCCGGTGCCGGCGATGGCGACTTATCCGGTGGAGGCGCGGCGGCTGCCCGAGGCGCAGCAGCTGCGCGTCACCTGGAGCGACGGCCACGTCGGCGAGTACGACTATCGGCTGCTCCGCGGCTGGTGCCCCTGCGCCATGTGCCAGGGCCACCAGGTGCTGGAGCTCACCTTCCACCCGCCGGCGCAGCCGGTGGACCTCCACCGCATCGAGCCGGTGGGCAACTATGGGCTCTCGTTCCTCTGGTCCGACGGTCACGGCACCGGCATCTACCGCTTCGAGTACCTGCGGCAGCTCTGCCCGTGCCCGCACTGCGGCGGAGGCGAGGGACCGCCAGGAGACTGAGGCAATGTGGATCTTCCTCCTCGCCGCCGCGCTGGCCGACCCCGCTGCCGGCAAGCCCGCCGCGACCGCGCCGCGCGTCACCCTCTCGACCAGCAAGGGCGACATCGTCGTCGAGCTCTACCCCGACAAGGCGCCGCAGACGGTCAAGAACTTCCTCGCCTACGTCAACGAGAAGTTCTACGACGGCACCATCTTCCATCGCGTCATTCCCGGCTTCATGATCCAGGGCGGCGGCTTCACCGCCGACATGAACCAGAAGGCGACGCACGCGCCGGTCAAGAACGAGGCGGGCAACGGCCTCGCCAACGCGCGCGGCACGATCGCCATGGCGCGCACCAGCGATCCCGACAGCGCCACCGCGCAGTGGTTCATCAACCTCAAGGACAACACCTTCCTCGACCGCGCCCAGGCGCAGGACGGCTGGGGCTACACCGTGTTCGGCAAGGTGGTGTCGGGGATGGACGCCGTCGACGCCATCGCCAAGGTGCCGACCGGCACGAAGGCCGGCATGAGCGACGTGCCGACGCAGACGGTGAGCATCACCGCCGCCAAGCAGGCGAAGCACTGAAGCAGGAGGGTCGGACAGTCAGGAGGATGGTGCCGAAGGCCGGACTCGAACCGGCACGGGTCGCCCCACACGGCCCTCAACCGTGCGCGTCTACCAATTCCGCCACTTCGGCTCGTCGTTCAAAGAGGGCGTGACTGTCAAAGACGACTGCGAATCGCCGCCGGCGCACCGCTCGCGGTCCCGGCGGCGCAGATCTTAGCAAGGCTCCGCGGCTAGTGCGGAGACGGCGCCGGCTTCGGTAGAGAGGGCTGCGGAGCCGCCGGGGCCGACGCCGCGGGAGCCGCCGCCGCCGCCGCCGAAGGCGCGGCCGCCGGCATCGTGGTCGCCGGCTGCGCCTGGGCCGGCGCCGGTGCGGCCTGCATCGGGATGGTGCGCGCCGAGGCGGGCGGGGTCGCCGGCTTGGGCGCCGGCTTCGCCGATGTCTGCAGCTCGCTGGCATCGGCGCCGCTGATCACCGACGAAGCCGAGGCGCCGCCCTTGTAGACGGCGATGGCGAGGGTGAGCAGAATGAAAGCGACGAAGGCCCACACCGTCAGCTTGTGGATGAACTGCGTGGTGCCGCGGGCGCCGAACGCCGTCTGAGTCGCGCCGCCGCCGAACACCGAGAGGTCCGCGCCCGAGCCCTGCTGGAGCAGCACGACGAGGATCAGGAACAGGCAGACGAGCACTTCCAGCACGTAGAGCACGTAGATCATGAGGTTCCTCGGAGGTCGCTTCCGGCGTGGATCGCTGCTTCCGGCGTGGCTGGCGGAAAGCGGGGGGATACCCCTACCGGCGGGCGCAGGCGTGGATGATAGCCAGGAATTTGCCCGCGTCAAGGCTGGCGCCGCCAACGAGGAAGCCGTCGACGTCGGGCTGCGCGATGAGCTCGGCGGCGTTGTCGGGCTTGACCGAGCCGCCGTAGAGGAGCCGCAGAGAGGCGGCGAGCGCCGGCGAGCCGAGCTCGGCGAGCCGCGCGCGCAGGAACGCGTGCGCCTCCTGCGCCTGCTCGGGCGTGGCGACGTCGCCGGTGCCGATCGCCCACACGGGTTCGTACGCAATGGCCCCGCCCCCGCGCGCAAAGCGCGCTGCCCCCACCCGCCCGACCCCCTCCCCTAGGTTTGACGTCACCCCTATCCCCCCATCCCCCTGCCCCTCGAGGGGCAGGGGGCGCCCCCACCCAACCGTCAGCGCCATGGAGAGCTGCCGCTCGAGCACGGCGAAGGTTTCGCCGGCGCGCCGCTCGTCTCCCGTCTCGCCGAGACAGAGGATGGGGCGCAGGCCGTGGCGCACGGCGGCGGCGAGCTTGCGAGCAACCAGCGCGTCGTCCTCGCCGTGGTCGCGGCGCCGCTCGCTGTGGCCGACGAGCACCCAGCCGCAGCCAGCGTCCGCGAGCTGCGCGCCCGACACGTCGCCGGTGTGGGCGCCCGCGTCTTCGCTGTGGAGGTCCTGTCCGCCCACCGCGAACGGCGTGCCGGCGAGCGCCTCGGCCACCGCCGGCAGCAGCGGGAACGACGGAAAGATCGCCACCTCGACGCCGTCGGCGGGCGCCGCGCGCAACGAGTCGCAGAACGTCCGCGCCTCGGCGCGGAGCAGGTGCATCTTCCAGTTGGCCGCGGCGAGCAGCCGGCGCGACGCGTCGCTCATGCAACGCCCCGCGTGGCCACCGCCGATGCGCTCTTGTCGCCGTTGCTGGCGACCTGCAGCGCTTCGACGCCGGGCAGCGTCTGGCCGGCGAGGAACTCCAGCGAGGCGCCGCCGCCGGTCGAGACGTGACCGATGCGATCTTCGACGCCAGCTTGTTTGGCGGCCGCCACGGTCTCGCCGCCACCGATGACCGTGAACGCCTGCGAGGCGCCGACCGCCGCGGCCATCGCTCGCGTGCCGGCGTCGAACGGCGGCTTCTCGAAGACGCCCATCGGCCCGTTCCAGAACACCGTCTTCGCCGTTTGGATCGGCGCCGCGAAGCGGCGGCGGCTCTCGCTGCCGATGTCGAGCGCCATCTTGCCCTCCGGCACGCCGTCGTCCACCGCGATCTCGTGAGCGGTCTCCGGCTTGTCGATGGCGTCGGCGACGACGACGTCGACCGGCAGCAGCACGGCGATGCCGCGCGCCGCCGCCTTCTGCAGCAGCTGCGCCGCGAGCGGGACCTTGTCGGCCTCGTGCAGCGAGGCGCCGATCCGCTTGCCCTGCGCGGCGAGGAAGGTGTTCGCCATGCCGCCGCCCAGCACCAGCTCGTCGATGCGCTCGAGCAGGTTGTCGATGGTGTCGATCTTGCCTTCGATCTTGGCGCCGCCGATGACGGCGGCGAACGGCTTGGCGGGGTCGCGGAGCAGCCGCGACAGCGCCTCGACCTCCTTGACCAGCAGCCGGCCCGCGGCCTTCTTCGCCACGCGCTGCGGCACGCCGACGACCGACGTGTGCGCGCGATGCGCGGCGCCAAAGGCGTCGTCGACGTAGGCATCGGCGTTCGCGGCCAGCGCTGCGGCGAAGCCCTCGTCGTTCTTCTCCTCGCCGGCGTGGTAGCGCAGGTTCTCGAGCAGGCAGACGCCGCCCTCGGGCAGCGAAGCCGCGGCGCTCGCCGCCGCCTCGCCGATGCAGTCGGCGGCGAACCCGACCGGCGCGTCGAGCAGCGCCGCGAGCGCCGCCGCCACCGGCCGCAAGCTGTACTTCGGATCCGCCTTCCCCTTCGGCCGCCCGAGATGCGAGGCGAGCAGCACGCGCGCGCCGGCTCGGCGCAGCTCCGCGATCGTCGGCAGCGCCTCGCGCAGCCGCGTATCGTCGCCCACGGCCTTGTCTCCGGATTGCCCATCCGCGAGCGGCACGTTGAAGTCGACGCGCACGAAGACGCGTTTCCCGCGCAGGCCCGGCAGGTCGAGGTCGTCGAGGGTGAGCAGGCGGCTCATGCTGGGATCCCTCCGAGTCGCTGGGTATTGCCGAGTCGGCGGATGAGGTCGGCGAGCCGGCTCGCGTACCCCCACTCGTTGTCGTACCAGGCGACCACCCGCAGCAGCCGGCCGCCGTCGACGTGCTGCAGCAGCGGTAGGTCGACGATGGCGGAGGCGGAGTGGCCCACGAAGTCGCTGGAGACGAGCTCCTCGTCGCTGGTGGCGAGGATACCGGAGAGCGCTCCCGCCTCGGCGCGGCGGAACGCGTCGGCGACGTCGGCGAGCGACGGCGTCGCGTCGAGCTCGAGCACGAACTGCACCATCGACACCGCCGCCACCGGCACACGCACGGCCTGCGCGTCGAGCCGCCCCGCGAGCTCGGGCAGCACCAAGCCGACGGCGCGGGCGGCGCCGGTCGAGGTGGGCACAATGTTGATCGCCGCCGCCCGCGCCCGGCGCGCGTCGGCGAGCGGCGCGTCGAGCAGTTCCTGCCCGCGCGTGTAACTGTGCACAGTGGTCAGCAAACCGCGGCGCAATCCAAACGCGCGGTGCAGCACCAGCGCCACCGGCGCCATGCAGTTGGTG
Organism: Thermoanaerobaculia bacterium; assembly: GCA_036005845.1. Classification (GTDB taxonomy): domain Bacteria; phylum Acidobacteriota; class Thermoanaerobaculia; order Multivoradales; family JAIOJS01; genus DASYQD01. The sequence goes on from DASYQD010000006.1 coordinate 27,547, forward strand.
GTGCACGAGGCGTTGGAGATCACCCGCTGCGACGCGGGATCGAGCCGCTCGTCGTTGACGCCGAGGCATACGGTGAGGTCGGCGTCGGCGAGGTTCGCCGACATCAGAACGTGGTCGACTCCCTCGCGGAGATGCGCCGCGACTTGCTCCCGCCGCGACATCGTGCCCGTCGCTTCGACGACGATCTGCGGCGCAGCGTCGCGCCACGGGATACGCGCCGCATCGCGCTCGCTCGATACGCGAACTTCCTCGCCCGCGAGCATCAGCGTCGCGTTCTCCCCCTCGCCGCGCACGTCGACAGTGCCAGGAAATATGCCATGCACCGAATCGCGCCGAATGAGCGGCAACAACTGCGACAACGGCGCGAGGTCGTTGACCGCGACGATGCGGAAGTCGCCGCGCCTCGCCGCCAGTCGCAGCAGAGCCCGACCGATTCGGCCAAGCCCATTGATGGCAACGCGTGGACCCCGTACAGCCGACATGGCCGGCGACGATACCAGCGCAAACACCCCAGGCTCGTGGCGGGTGATCCGATCGGCACGCGGATGCCTAGCGCCGGTGCGGAGGCCAGGCGCAGCGGGCGCGCCGGCCGGAGGGCTCCCACCGCGCGCAGCTTGCGAGCACGGTGGGATACCGGCCGGCTGGCGGGGACCCGCAGCCTGGCCTCCGCAAGCGGCGGCACGATCCCGCGCGCGCCGATTGTCCGGGACCACGCTCTAACATGCCGCGCGATGGAGTTCGTGCGCCCGCTCGTGCTCGCCATCGAGACGTCCTGCGACGACACCGCCTGCGCCGTCGTCGACGGCGATGGGCGCGTGCTTGCCTCCTCCGTTTCTTCGCAGCTCGCCGCCCACCGGCCCTACGGCGGCGTGGTGCCGGAGATCGCGTCGCGCGAGCACCTCGCCAACTGGCCGGCCGTGGCGGAGACGGCGCTCGCTCCGCTCGGCCTGGCGCCGCGCGATGCCGACCTCATCGCCGCGACGCGCGGGCCGGGGCTCGTCGGCGCGCTGCTGGTCGGGCTGTCGCTCGGCAAGGCGCTGGCGTACGCGCTGGGCAAGCCGTTCTTCGGCGTCCATCACCTCGAAGGGCATCTCTGGTCGCCGTTCCTGGCCACCGGCGGCGAGCCCGCCGCGCCGCCGGCGTCGAGCTTCGCCGCCCTCGTCGTCTCCGGCGGCCACACCGCCCTCTACGGCGTCGACGGCGGCGCCGTGACGACTCTCGCCGAGACGCGCGACGACGCCATGGGCGAGGTCTTCGACAAGCTGGGCAAGCGCCTCGGCCTCGCCTATCCGCAGGGCCCGCTGGTCGACAAGCTCGCCGAGACCGGCGATGCGGCGGCCGAGCCGCTGCCGGTGCCGCGCGTCGACGGCGAGCTCTTCTTCTCCTACTCGGGCCTCAAGAGCGCCGCCATCCGTCGCCTCGAGCAACTCGAGCGCGCCGGTCTCACAGTCGACCCCGCCGACCCGCCGCAGGCCGCGCGCGATCTTCTCGCCGCCTTCCGCACCGCCGCCGTCGCGCAGCTCGTCGACCGCGTCGACCGCCTTCACCGTGAGCGCCGCTTCGCGCTCCTCGCGGTCTCCGGCGGCGTCGCCGCCAACCGCCTGCTGCGCCGCGACCTCACCGCCTGGGCCGAGCAGCGCGGCGTCGACCTGCGGCTCGTGCCGCTCGCCTACGCCGGAGACAACGCCGCGATGATCGCCTTCGCGGCGCTGCAACGCCACCGCCGCGCCGAGCCCGGCGACCCGTGGTCCATCGAAGCCGAGAGCCGCATCCCGCTCGGCTGACATCGAACGCGCCCGCCGATTGGCACGCGCACCGCGAAACGGCAACGGGCCCAGTCGAAGGGCCAGGCCCGCGTCGCTACCGAACGACCAGCGCTTCTAGAACCGGAATCCCACCGAGAAGCGGAACGTCCGCGGCAGCTGATAGTCGAGGTCGTTGCGCGGCTTGCCGAAGCCGAGCTGCGTCGCGCTCGCCGGCTGGCGGCGCCAGTGGACGCCCTCGACCGGCGTCTCGGTGAAGGGGTTGAAGCGCTGCAGGCCGGCGGTGTTGGTGGCCGTCTGCACCGTCGTGCTCACCGCCTCGACGCCGTGCTCGTTGAAAGCGTTGAGCACCTCGGGCTGGAGGATCACCTCTACCTCCTGCGCGAAGAGCTGCCACTTGAAGGCGTAGTTGACCGCGATGTCGGTGCGCGTGATGGTGTCGGTGCGGAAGGCGTCGCGGTCGGTGAAGTAGTAGGCCACCGAGGCCGGCGGCGCGGCGTAGCCCGGGTTGACGATCAGGCCCGCCGGCGAAGTCGCCGAGGCGCGGGTGTCGACGTTGCCCACCGCACCGTAGGGCGTGCCGGTGTAGTAGCTCTCGAGCAGGCTGAGCGAGAGGCTGTGGTGATTGGTGGTGAACGGCTTCCAGGCCACCCAGCCGCGGGCGCGATGGCGCTGGTCGGCGGCGAGGTCGCCGTCGGGGTTGTGCCGCGCGAAGGCCTTGTACTCGGGGTAGTCGCGCAGCGCTGAGCGCACCGGGCCGCTGCCGGCGGTCTCGCCGTCGACGTTGCCCTTGAGCTCCGACAGCGTGTAGTTGCCGCCGAACTCCCAGAGGTCGCTCAGGCGGTAGCGGAACTGGGTGTGCAGGCCGTTGTACTCGCGCTTCAACAGGTCGTCGTCGTTCTCCACCACCGAGAGGTCGAGGCGGCCGAACGGCGTGGTGACGATGCCGGTCGAGAGGTCGGCGCGGTCCATGTAGAAGTCGTGGCTCTCGCGGTGCACGAGGTCGACGCGCGCCACGCCGCGGGCGCCCAGCCGCTTGCTGGCGCCGACGGTGATCTCGTCGGTGTAGGGCGAGCCGAGGTCGTCGGCGATCACCGTGTTGACGCCGGGGATGCTGCCCGACCGGAAAATGCTGGGATCGCGGTTGGCGGTACCGCCGACGCTGTCGAACCAGGCGAAGATCTGCGCCAGTGCGTCGTGGTTCGACACCGTGGGCGTGCCGGTGGCGTTGATCGACGGGCCGCGGTAGTTCCAGGTGAAGTTCGCCGGGTTGCCCGCCGCCGATGCAGCGTCGGCCTGGCTGTTGGCCACCGCCGCCACGTAGCGGCCCCACGCCGCCGAGATCTGCAGGTCGCCGTCGCCCTTCGGGTCCCAGGCGCCGGCGAGGCGCGGGCTGAGGCGCGAGTCCTGGATCACCTTGGCGCCCGACTGGTCCTTGCCGTCGTTCTGGTCGTAGCGCAGGCCGGCGTTGAAGCTCCAGTGGTCGTTGAGGCGCCAGGTGTCGTTGAGGTACAGCGAGTTGGTCTTGAAGTGGTTGCCGCGGCTGGCGGCGACGATCGGGTTGTACTGGATGATCGGGTTGCTGCCGGCGGTCGGGTTGACGACGAAGCGCCCGAAGACGACCGCCGAGGCGCCGCTGCCGATGACGACCGGCGTCACGCTGGTGATGCGGTAGTCGCTCCCCGACTGGTGGTTGTCGGCGGTGCGCATGTCGTCGAAGGTGTCGTAGCCGGCGAGCAGCTCGTGCGAGCCGAGGCGCTCGCTGGAGAGGAAGTAAGTGGCCTTGCCGAGCAGGTTCTCGTTGCTCCGCTCCTCGGTGCGGCAGACGCCGCAGAAGGTGGGGCTGTTCCAGCGCTCGCCGCCGGTGCCGACGATGAGCGTGCCCTTGATGAGGTCGGTGAACAGCGAGCCCGAGCCGACGAACTCGAACTTGCGCTTCGAATACTGCGCTTCGACGAAGAAGTTGTTGCTGAAGATGCCGGTGTAGTTGAGGGCCTGCAGCTTCTGCGGCGTCTCGCGCGAGACCAGGCTGTCGCGATCGAGGGCGACGTTGTTGAAGTTGTTGCCGGTCTCGGACTCGTGGAGGTCGAAGGCGGTGTAGATGAGGCGGTGCTGCGGATTGAGGGAGAAGGTCAGCTTCCCCTCCAGCCGGCGCTGCGAGCGGTCGACGGGGTAGGGCGTGGTGGCCGGCGCCAGCGTGAAGCTGGTCTCGGAGGTGTCGAGGTCGCGGCCGGCGAGGAAGAACCAGACGCGGTCCTTCCACAGGTAGCCGCCGAGGGTCGCTTCGTAGGTCTCGTTGACCTTGTCGGTCTGCGCCACCGTCAGGGGCGTCTTGCCCTCCCAGCTCTGGTTGGTGAAGTTGGTGCGGAAGGAACCGGAGAACTGGTTGCCACCCGAGCGGGTGACGGTGTTGATGACGCCGCCGGCGAAGCGGCCGTATTGCGCCGAGATGCCGGAGGTCGAGATCGTCGTCTCCTCGACGGCGTCCTCGATGAAGAGGTCGAGCGGTTGGCCGCGCACGTTCTCGTTGACGACCACGCCGTTGACGAGGAAGAGGTTCTCGAACGACATGTTGCCGGAGATGACGATGTTGGGCACGCGGCCGGCGCGCGGCCCGGTCTCGGCGGCGGCCGGCGAGAGCAGCGTCGCTTGGCGGATGTTGCGGTCCACCGCCAGCTCCTCGACGAAGGTCTTGGTGTAGGTGACCGACGACTGCGGCGCGGTCGAGATCTTCTCCATCGTGCCGGTGACGACGATCTCCTCCGACACCGAGGCCATCGACATCGCGGCGTCGAGATTGGTCGTCTGGCCCACGGAGACGACGACGTCGCGCTTGACGTCCTGGAACCCCTGCAACGCGAAGGTCACGTGGTAGGAGCCCGGCGGCAGCAGCGGCACGAGGTAGTCGCCGTTCTCGGTTGTCATGCCTTGCCGCTCGCCTTGCAACGACGGCGAGGTGAGGGTGACGGCGACGCCCGGGAGCCCAGCGCCCTCGGAGGTCACCCGTCCGGAGAGCGTCCCGGTGGGGATCTGCGCCGATGCCGCGCTGCCCATGAAGCAGGCGCCGACGAGCGCGAAGAGACAGACGAACAGACGGCCAGTTCGCATCCGACGTCCTCCTTTGGGTTGTGGAGCCGAGCTCCTGAGGAGGAGAGTGGCACGAACGAGCCGGGCTGTGAAGCCCCTAGTTTGAATCGGCGACGTCGCCGGTGACGACGAGCGCGTACGGCTGCGGCCCGTTCGGCACGGTGAACGAGCGCACGGTCACGGTGTACTTACCCGCGGTCGGCGCGGTGAGCAGCACCTGCTCGAGCGTGTTGCGGCGGTCGGCCGTGCCGCCGGTCGTCGAGGCGCCGCTCGCGAAGACGTTGCCACGCCACAGCGTGCCGGTCGGCCCGTTCACCTCGAGGTCGAGGTCGTTGACGAGGTTGACGCCTGCCGCGGGAGTCGACGGGAAGTCCGTCCACGCCAGCGTCACCTTGAGCGGCTGCCCGGCCTGCACCGCCAGCGTGTACGAGCGCGCCTCGCCGCTCGAACCGGTGGCGAAGGAGCCGAGGTTGTCGCGCACCCACAGCTTCCTCGCATCGCCGGAGAAGTACAGAGCGTTGTCGAGCAGCACCCGTCCCCAGCCCTGGCAGTCGGCGGGGATGCGGCTCGACGAGCCGGTCATGTCCTCCGCCGAGTTGACGAGCGTCGCGCGCAGCAGCGCCGCCGAGGGCGTGGCCCCTTGCAACCAGTTGCGAAAGCCGCCGGCCCAGCCGTCGACGTAGTACTGGCGCACGAGCGCGGCGAAGCCGGCGGCGCCCGGCGTCGCCATGCTGGTGCCCGAGAAGGTGAGCGTGTTGCAGTTGTTGCTCGCCACGTTGACGTCGTTGTTGGCGGAGACGATGTTCGAGCCCGGCACCGTCACCTCGGGCTTGATGCGCGCGTCGGCGGTGGGACCGCAGCTCGAAAACGAGGCCATCGAGCCGGCGCTCGTGCCGCGCAGCGTGGCGCCCACCGACACCGCGCTCTTCGCCGTCGACGGGCTGCTCACGGTCGTGCTGCCGGGGCCGGAGTTGCCGGCGGCGAAGAAGATCAGGAAGTCGGGGTGCGCCCACATGAACTCGTCGACGTCCTGACTGCCGGCGGAGTAGTTGTTCTGCACCGCGCCGTTCTCGTTGTCGCCCCACGAGTTGCTGTGGATGCGGGCGCCCTGGTCGTAGGTCTGCTGGAAGATGGGCACCAGGTCGACCACCGGGCAGCCGATGCCGGGCAGGTCGGCGCAGTTGTCGGTCAGGAAGCCGGCGTCCTGGATCACCAGCTTGGCGCCCGGCGCCATGCCGTCGGCGGTGTTGTGCAGCAGCAGGTTGGCGAAGTTGTCGCCGGCGACGGTGCCGGCGACGTGGGTGCCGTGGTCGTGGGTGTCCCATTCGGTCGGCGCGATGCCGCCGGCGCACTCGTTGCCCCACAGGAAGTCGACGGCGATCACCTTGCGCTGGTTGCGGTCGACCACCGTGCCGCCGTTGCAGGCGTTGGTGGGTGGCAGGCCGAGCGTGGTGTCGCGGAAGAAGCACATGTCGGCGTCGATGCCGGTGTCGAGCACGGCCACCGTCTGCCCCTCGCCGTAGATGCCCTGGCTGAAGACCGGCGTCGTCATGCCGGCGGAGAGGCCCGACTGGCCGACCCAGATGGTGGTGTCGTTGAACAGCGAGCGGTGTCCTTCGAGCTCGATCCAGAAGACGTCGGCGAGGCGGGCGAGGGGAGCGCGCAGGGCGACGATCTCCTCGTCGGTGAGGAGCACGCGGATCCGCGAGAAGGACGCGCGCTGCGCGCGGCCGACGATGCGCGAGGCGCCGAGGTTGGCGACGGCGGCCGCGACCTGCGCGAGGTCGGCGTCGGGGTAGAGGTGGAGCAGCACCGGGCGGGGCTCGCTCGCCGCCGACCTGCCGCGCGAGACACCGGCGTCCGCCGTCACCGCCGCGATCTCCGGCGAGATCTTGTAGGCCGGGTGGTACGGCCCGGTCCACGCGGCGTCGGCCGCCGCGGCGAGCTCCTTGGCGCCGCCGGCGGGGACGCGGACCAGGTAGGCGTAGAACGGCAGGTAGGCGTAGACGCGCCGGCTAACCTCCTGAAGCGCCGCGATCTGCTTGCCGCTGGGCGGAGCGGCGAACTTGACGATCACCACCTCGTCGCCGCGGCTGTTGGCGTCGACGCGCAACGCGGGGTCGATCCGCGGCTCGCCAAGCGCCGTGTCGATGGTCGTCGAGCGCAGCGCGATCAGCGTCGACGCCCGCGCCTCGAGCGGTGCGCGCTCAGCGGCGGCCGCCACTCGCGGCGCGACGATCGCCACCACCACCGCGAGCAGCAGCGGCACGCCGCCGCGCACGGCCGTGCGCGCGCGATCGCGCCTCACCAGCATCTCACCGCCGCTTCGCGAAGCCGCTGACGATGTAGGAGCCCGAGCGCTGGTCCTTCTTGAGCTTGACGATGTTCTTGCGCTCGGCGTCCTCGAGCAGGTCGGAGAAGGCGGAGTAGCCGTAGTAGCCCTCGCTGAAGGACGGCCGCTTGCGCTTCATCGTCTGCTTGATCATCGAGCCCCACAGCACGTCCTTGTTCTCGCGGGTGAGCGCCACGATCGCCTCGATCAAGAGCCCGAAGACCTCCTGCTCCTTCTTCGCCAGCGCGTCGAGCTGCGGGACTCGCTCGACGTCGCGCCAGATGTCCTCGTAGTAGATGAACTCGTCGCAGGAATCGATGAGCAGGCTCGACGAGGAGCCCTTGACGCCGACGCCGATGACGTACTTGTCGTTCTCCTTGAGCTTGCCCACCAGCGGCGAGAAGTCGCTGTCGCCGGAGAGCAGCACGAAGGTGTCGAGGTGCTCCTTGGCGTAGCAGAGGTCCATGGCGTCGACCACCATCTTGATGTCGGCGCTGTTCTTCCCCGAGTAGGAGCGCTGCGGGATGTCGATCAGCTCGACGCCGGCCTCGTGGAAGGGGCGCTTGTAGTCGCCGTAGCGCGTCCAGTCGGCGTAGGCCTTCTTGACGATGATCTTGCCCTTCTCGAGCAGGCGTTCGAGCACCATGTTGATGTCGAAGTTGATGCCGGTGTCGCGCGAGCCGATGGCGACGTTCTCGAGGTCGCAGAAGACGGCGAGCTTGCGTTCCTCGTAGCTCGACGCCGAGCGCTCGGGGACGGCGGTGACGATCTCGCGGATCATCTCCTGCAGCTGCGGCACGCCGAGGTGGATGCGCTCGCCGCCGGGCTCTTCGCGTCGCGGCTCCTCGCGCCGCGGCTCGCGGGCGGGCGTGTCGCGCAACGGACGGAGACGCGCCGGCTCGGCGGCCGCTGCGCGCGGCTCCGCGGTCGCGGCGCGCGGCTCGGCGGTAGCGCGTGCCTCGGCGGCGGCGGCCGACGTGCCGCTTCCGCGGCTGCGACCATTGCGGCGGCGCCGACGGCGTTCTGTAGAGGCGGGCGCGGCGGGCTCCGCCGACGTCTGCGGCGTCTCGTCGCCGGCGGGCTCGCTGTCCTCCGGCAGCTCCTCGCCCTCGCCGGTGAGGTCCAGCGGCTCGGCCGGCGCGGCGGCAGGACTCGATGGCGCCGCGGCGGGGAACGACGGCAACGCGCGCTGCAGCGGAGTGGCCGCGGAGCCCGGCGCGGAGGCGGGATTCGGTGCGGGTGGCGAAAGGGCGGCCGGCGGCCCGCCCGCCGTCGCGGGCGGCTCAGCGGGCGGCGGCGGAATGGCGGGCGCGGGCTGCGCGGGCGGCGCCGGCTCGCTCTCGCGTTCCGGTTCTCCCTCGCTACCCTCGGCCGTCGGGCGTGACCACCATGGCGCCATGCGCTTCTCCCCGCACATAGTATCGCTGCCGTGAGCGGCGAAGCCGAGAGCCGCGGTCGAGCGCGCGCTGAATCGCGGGTCGCCCTGCTGGTCACCGGCGCCTCCGGGATGCGGCTGCCGGTGCATCTGCTGCGCGCGCTGGCGGCCTCGCCTGCGGTCGAACGCATCCACCTCGTCGTCTCCGCCGGCGCCAGCCAGGTGCTGCGCCACGAGCTCGGCGATCCGCCCGGCGGGCGCGGGCTCGTCGAAGCCGCGAAGCTGCCTGGAGACGCGGCAACGAAGGTGGTGCAGCACCGCGACAGCGAGCTCGACGCGCCGATCAGCTCCGGCTCGCACCGTCTCGCCGGCACCGTCGTGCTGCCGTGCAGCGCGGCCACGCTCGGCGCGCTCGCCACGGGTACCGGGACCACGCTCATCCACCGCGCCGGCGCGGTGGCGCTCAAGGAGCGTTGGCCGCTCGTCCTCGGTTTCCGCGAGACGCCGCTCTCGATCGTCCAGCTCGAGAACCTCCGGCGCCTCGCCTACGCCGGCGCCGTGGTGCTGCCGCCCATCCCCGCCTTCTACGTCGAGCGCGCCACGGAGGCGGCTGCAGGCGACGCCGCGGCACCGCGAGACACTCTCGACCGCTTCCTCGACGCCTACGCGTTGCGCGTCCTCGACCACCTCGGCCTCGCGGCCGGGGAGGCCGCGATCTCGCTGCGCTGGCCGCCGTAGCTCCGTCCTCTCATCGTCTGCCGCGACGCGCGCCGCCGCGCTGGCGCCGCGCCGTTCAGAGCACCCGCGTCACGCGGGTGACGATCACCGACCCGGTGAGCGGGTTGACGCGGAAGCTCAGCAGCGAGGTCGATCCGGAGGGCGCGCTGCCGGACCCCGTGGCGCCGGAGCCGCCGGCGGGCCCGTCGGGAGTGCCGTTGGCGACGGCAGTGCGGCGATTCGCGGTCACCGCCACGTCGAAGGTGAACATCTCACCCAACGTGTCCTGAAAGCGCAGTGTGCGCGCGCCGGTCGTCTCCGCGGGCGTCCACTGCTCGTCGGCGCCGAGCTGGTTGCCGTATTCGTAGCGCGCGAAGGTCGCGGTGGAGAGGCCGTTGCCGCCGTTGTCCGCGTTGATCGTGCGCACGTTACCGCTCGTCGACTGGACGCGGACGATATCGAGCTTGACGCGGGGTACGTAGCTGATCAGTGACTGGTTGGTGAGCTTCAAGTCGAGCGAATAGACGCCGCCGCTGAAGGATGTTCCCGCCATCGCGGTGGCGACCGATGACGTGATGATTTCTTCGACGCGCGGGTCGACGACGATCGTCTGCGTCGCGCTCGGCGCGCTGACGAAGGAGCCGATGCGGCCCGGTGAGAGCGAGCGGACGCGGAAGGCGAGCGTCCCCGCCGGCTGGCCGCTCAGGGTCGAGCTCGTCGCGCCGGCCGCTGCACTGGCGACGGTCTGCCAGTTGCCGCCGTCGAGCGAGCGCTCGATCTCGAAGCTCGTCTCGCCGCCGGCTGGCTGCCAGCTCAGCGTGAAGCTGCCGTCGAAGTCGATCTGCGCGCCCGACGCCGAGGTCCATTCGCCGGCGATCGGCTGCAGCACCGGCGGTTGGCCACCGAGGAGCTGCTTGCTGGTGATGGTGAACGGCGTCGGCCCGTTGAGCCAGCCGACCGCGCGGTAGGTGTAGGTGCCGGGGCCGAGCGTCAACGCCTCGAGGTGCTCGGGCACGCCGGAGGAGAGCGAGCTCGCCAGCTCGTCGCCGTTGGCATCGAAGAGGATGAGGTCGAGGTCGGGGTAGGTGCCCTCGACGCTGGGGATCGACACGTCGAGCGTGGCGTCGAGCGCGTAGGTGTCGGCGCGAACGGTGAACGGCACGTCGGTGTAGGTCACGTCGCCGACGAGCTGCGCGCCGGTGTCGCCGGCGAGGACGATGCCCTCGTAGGCCGTGGTCTCCTCGCCCACCGCGGCGGCCGGCTGCGACGGCGCCGGCTGCAGGTAGAAGGGCATGCGCAGCGAAGTGCCGTCGGCGCCGGTGGCGACCACGTACCACTGCAGGTCCTCGTCGGGCATCGTGCGCAGCTGGTCGCCGTCGACGGTGACCGTGACGTCGAAGTCGACGTCCCCGCCGGCCGGCACGTCGACGCGCGAGGGCTGCACGGCGACGCTCACGCCCGGCAGCTCGAGGCCGCGGTTGTCGACCACCGAGAACGTGTAGCTGCCGCCGGCGCCCGAGGTGTCGAAGAGGCGCGCGGTGACGCGCTCGTCGTGGCCGGTGCGCGTGTTGACGACCGGCAGGCGGCCGAACGAGTGGCTGCCCAGGAGCGCCGGCTCGTCGACGCCGTCGCCGACGACGCCCATGAGCGCCGGGGCGTTGACCGCCGCGGCGACGTCGACGAGACCGCCGCCCTGGGCGACGATCGGGTTGGGCTTGTGGATCGGGTCGCCGGCCGCGGTGCGCAGGTTGGTGGCGTAGTTGATGAGCGCCGTGCGCACCATGTCGACGCTCCACGTCGGGTGCGCCTGCCGCAGCAGCGCCGCCACGCCGGCGACGAGCGGCGAGGAGAAGCTGGTGCCGTTGGCCGAGGTGTAGCGCGTCGGGCTCGCCATCGACAGCACCGGCACGCCCACCGGCGTCGTCGCCGAGAGGATGTCGATGCCGGGCGCCGCGACGTCGGGCTTGACCTGGCCGAGCCCCTTTACCGGTCCGCGCGAGGAGAAGCCGGCCATCTGCGGCAGGAACATCGACGGATCGGGCGGTGAGATGCGGATGGCCTGGCGCGACAGCCCGGCGGCGTCGAAGCCGATCGTGTCGCGCAGGTAGCGGCCGTCCTCCTGCGACAGCGTGAACACCGGCTTGCTGCCGGGCGCGAGCACGCCCTCGAGCGGGCCGGGCTCGTTGTTGAAGACGACGGTGGCGATGGCGCCCTTGGCCTCGCAGTTGAGGACCTTGACGGTGAAGAGGCCGGTGCCCTGGTCGCCGGCCTCGACGGTGCTGCCGCGCTCGACGAGGCAGATGTTGCCGAGCATCGTCACCGGCACCTGGTCGGCCGTGTCGGCATAACCGGCGTAGACGAAGCGGCCGCTGATCGGCGCCGTGATGTTGCTCTTGAGGTTCGAGTCCGGCGCCCAAATCGCCGCCAGGCGCGCGCCCTGCGGTTGGCCGAGCGCGTTCAACACCTCGAGCGGGTTGGCGTAGACGCCGGGGTCGTTGGTCGCCGCCACGGCGATGACGTGGCGGCCGGCGGCGGGCGAGCCGAGCGTGCGCAGGCCCGGCCCGTCGTTGCCGGCGGCGGCGACGACGATGGTGCCGAGGAGGGCTGCGTTGCTGGCCGCCACCGAGTCGCTGTCGTCGGGGCCGCCGGCGCTGCCGAGCGAGAGGTTGATGACGTCGGCCACCGGCTTGGCGAAGCCGGTGAGCGTCCGCGGCGACACTGCGTCCTCGATGGCGAGGATGATCGAGGTGCCGAGACAGCCGACGGTCGAGGTCGCCGAGCCGATGCCGCTGCACACCTTGTAGCCCATCAGCTTCGCCTGCGGCGCCACGCCGTGCACCGGCACGTCGTCGGCGGTGCCGGGCACGCCGTCGGCGCCCGGCGCGCGGCCGAGGTAGCCGGCGGCGTCGGCGGCGACGTGCGTGCCGTGGCCGAAGTCGTCGACGACGTTCTCCATCAGCGGTAGGTAGTAGACGACCTTCTGGTTGCTGCCCACCGCCGCGGTCGGCGGCAGCAGGCCGTGGCGCGGCGGCGTCGGGTCGCCGCCGAAGCACTCGTGCGACCATTCGATGCCGGTGTCGATGACGGCGATGTTGACGCCGCGCCCTTCGAAGCCGTCGTTGGCGTCGTCGCCGGGCTCGAGCTCGGCGGTGGGGCCGTACACCGCGGGCGCGCGCAGGTAGGCGACGGCGTTGTCGAGCAGCGGCCGGCGCACCGGGTTCTCGTGCACCGCCTTGACGCCGGGCGTCGCCGCCACCTGCGCCTTGGCGGCGTCGGAGAGCTGGAGCGCGATGCCGTTGTAGACCAGCGTGTAGCGGTACTCGACCGGCGTCGTCGCGGCGCCGTTGCCGAAGCCGGGCACCTGCGCGGTTTGGACGATGAAGCCGACGCCGCCGTTGCGCAGGCGGGCGAGCATGATCTCCTGCTGGTTGCGCAGGTCGTCGCGCAGCTGCTGGATGGCGTCGGGAGTCATCGGGTGGCCGGCGGCGGCGGCGCGCGCCGCGGTGACCGCGGCGGGCTCGCCGGTGAGCTCGACGATGTAGGTCCTGTCGGCGAGGAGCGGCGTTGCGGCGAAGGTGATGAGGAGGAGGAGCGCGAGAGCGAGGCGGCGGGTGCAGCGAGCGAAGGACATGGAAACCCCCTTGGTGCGTCAGCGAGGCGGGCGACGGTAGAAGCCATCGCGCCGCGTCGAGCACAGTCTCGCGGCGCGGGCCGTGCCGCCGCGTCGGGGGTGTCCCTCAGCGCGGGTAGGGGGGAATCCCCCAGTAGGGTGTCCCTAAGATCCGGGGTTCTGCGGGCGCCCGATGGTCATGAAGGTCTGCCTCTTCGTGGCGATGCCCGCAGGCGTCATTACGGCTCCAATGACTCCCACACTGCTGGTGGACAGTTGAGACGCGGATTGGCGGGTTGGAGCGTCCCAGGGTGTCCGGTCGCCGCTAGCTCAGCGGCGAGGAGGCGCCTTTGTTGCCAAGCACGGAACGCTTGCAGCGGTGACCAGCGCCGAGGATAGAGCAGAGCGAGCTTGAATCCGTCCAGCGCGTGTGTGGTGTGCTTCGGCAGACCGGGCATTGACACCGCGCCAAGGTAAACCTTCAAGTACCTGTTCATTGGCGGCCTTGGACATGTACATTGTTCGAAGTAGTGCCGAATGTGGTCGTCCGTGGCTTGAGGTTTTGGGAGTTGCGGAAAATAGTCTCCCGGAGGAGTGTTCTGTAAACGCAATTCGATCGGGTTGGTTCCAAGCTGCCTGAGCGAGATCGGACCAATCCCAGGAAACGTCATCTTGAGTGGAGCAGCGGCAATCTTGAAAGACCAGCAGATTTCATGGTCCAGAACGGCGGCGTCGGCAGCGGTCTTGTGGTCGTAAAACCAAGCTTCCGGCGTCAAAGCAGTAGTCATGAGGCTGCCCTTCCTCACGTCGACCTCCACGTCGCGCTTCGGCCTTTTGGCTTCGCCGCACCCCGGCGCGCCATCGACAATCTTCAACGTTGCACGCAGGTCTTGCTGAAAAGTGCTGTCCTGAATCGTGCTATCGATACTTATGGTGCCGTTCGAGATCCGCCACGCTGCCATGACAGTCTTGGCGGTGTCGGTGAGCGTGACGGTTTTGTTTGGTGCGGGGGTGGCAGTGACGAGATCTATTGGCGCGACCAAATTCGGAAAGTGGGGATGCCCCCACCCGCTACCGTCCTGAAGTCGCACCAGAAAGGTGCCATCTCCATACGGAATCAGCGAGACGATGCCCGAGAAGATCACATGTACGTCAATGGCCATAAGGACCTCCCTGGCGGTTGGACCCGAGCAAGACTCCCAGAACGCGCCCTGCGAGATGCAGACGTCGGCCATTCTTATGTGTCTGCTCCGACGACGCGCCAACCGGCCCAGGCGACAGTTGGCTTGCCCATACGGAGCATGTCGCGTTGGATCGCGCGCACGGCCGCGGCTGGAGAATCTCCCGTGGCGAGGCGGTCGTGCACTCGTGCGGCGAAATCGACTGCATCATCATCGTTCACCATCCACAGGTTGGCGATGACTGCGCGTGCTCCGGCAGTGAGGAACGCACGTGCAAGGCCGTCCGATCCCGTCGTCGGGCTTGGCCGACCGTCGGCGCCGGCGCAAGAACTAAGGACGACGACTGCCCCGCGCAGCCTCCAGCCGGCGATCTCTTCGGCGGTCAGCGCTTCGACCTCGGAATGCTCTTGCAGCAGGATGATACCGCCCGCGCCCCCTCCGGCCACCGCGTGGCCTGCATAGTGGACCACGGCATGATCTTGCGGCAGCAGCCGCTTGATGTCGGAGCGCGTCGCCGCTAGGTCGCTGCA
>DASYQD010000007.1:0-12500 GCA_036005845.1 Thermoanaerobaculia bacterium
GGATCTGCTCGGGCGCCATGTAATACGGCGTGCCGTAGACGTCGGTGTCGAGCGTCGCCGCGGGGTCCTCGCTGCGGGCGATGCCGAAGTCGGTGATCTTCACCCGCCCTTCGGGGGTGACGAGGACGTTGCCGGGCTTGACGTCGCGGTGGACGATGCCGCGCGCGTGCAGGTGGTCGAGCGCCGAGGCGATCTGCGCCACCTGCGGTGCCACCTCGTGAAGCTGCATCGGCCCGCGCTCGCGCATGCGCGCGTCGAGCCCCTGCCCCTCGACGTACTCCATGACGATGTGGAAGCTGTCGTCGTCGGGGTTCTCCACCACGTCGTAGATGGTGATGATGCTGGGGTGCGACAACGTCCCGGCGCGCTGCGCCTCGCGCAGCGAGCGGCGGCGCAGGACTCCCGAGTCCGCGGGGCCGGCGTCCTCGCTGAACGGCGCCCGGAAGGTCTTGATCGCCACCATGCGCCCGAGCGCGGTGTCGCGGGCCAGGAACACGGTGCCCATGGCGCCGCGGCCGAGCTCGCGGATGACCTCATAACGGCCGATGAGTGTCGACGCCGGCATCATGGGAAGGTCGAAGAATGAAAGCACCGCCGGGCAGGAGGGGCGGCGGCAACGTAAGTCTAACAGCGACAGCGACGCGCGCTGTCCGCTCGACGGTTGTGCATGCGGAGCTAGACGATCTCGAGGCGCGCCGGCCCGGGTAGCACCTCACCGATCGTCGCCGCGCGATGGCCGGCGGCGAGCAGGGCCTGCAGCAACGCGCCGGCGTTCCCGGCCGGCGCCGACAGCAGCAATCCGCCGGAGGTCTGCGGGTCGACGAGGAGGTCGCGCTGCGCCGCGGTGAGCTCGCGCCGTACGGTGAGCGCGGGCTCGACGTTGCGGCGGTTGGGCGTCGTGCAGCCAGTGGTGACGCCGGCGGCGGCGAGGTCGAAGAAACGCTCGTGCACCGGCAGCGCGTCGAAGACGATACGCAGCGCGACGCCGGAGCCCTTCGCCACGTTCCAGGCGTGGCCGAGGAGACCGAAGCCGGTGACGTCGGTGGCGGCGGTGGCGCCGTGCTCGAGCGCCAGGCGCGCGGCGACGTCGTTGAGCCGCTCCATCTCCAACAGCGCGGGCTCGAGGGCGGCCTCGTCGATCTTGTCGAACTTGAAGGCGTTGATGAGCACGCCGGTGCCGAGCGGCTTGGTGAGCAGCAGGCGGTCGCCGGCGCGGGCCCCGGCGTTGGTCAGCAGTCGCTGCGGGTCCGCCTCGCCGATCGCGGCGAGCCCGAACTTGAGCTCGGCGTCGGCGACCGAGTGGCCGCCGAGCAGCGCCGCGCCCGCCTCGGCCAGCGCATCGGCGGCGCCGCGCAGGATCTCGCCGGCGACGCCGTCGGGCAGGTCCTTGGGGAAGCAGCAGAGGTTGAGCGCGAAGAGCGGCCGTCCGCCCATCGCGTAGACGTCGGACAGTGAGTTGGCGGCGGCGACGCGCCCGAAGCGGCGGGGGTCGTCGCAGGCCGGAGTGATGAAGTCCGCGGTGGCGACGAGGGCGCGGCCGGTGCGCCCGTTCTGAACATCCGGGAGTAGATACACGCCGGCATCGTCGGAGGTCTCCGGGCCCACGAGCACCCGGCCCTGACCTCCGCTGCCCGCGGTGGGATTGCCCGCCGCGGACGGTGCCACGAGCGGCGCGATGAGCGCGAAGAGGTCCCCCGGACCGATCTTCGCCGCTCAACCGCCCGTCGTGGCACACGCGGTGAGGCGGAACTTCCGCCGGAACAACGCCATGCCGCCGGCGATTGTATGGCGCTCGCTCGCACTCGTCGCTGCTGTTACGGTTCACTGGCGATGGAGATGTTCGTCGAGCCACCGCCGCAACGTCCCGCGCTGCCGGTTTGGCTGCGGCTGCTTCCGCTATTGCTCATTGCCGTCCTCGTCGCCCTCGGCTCGGCGGTCGAGGCGATTCGCTTCGGCGCACTGTTGTGGAGCAGCAAGCTGCCGATCGTCCTCCTCCTTGCGTGGGCCGCGGTCCGCATCACGGTGTGGCGGCGATACCCGCGCAACTCAGCTTCCTGACCGCGGCACACCATGCATTTCTTCTTCGAGCTGCTCACCGTCGCCTTCACCGCGCTGACGGGCTGGCACGCCTGGCGGCTGCGCGGCGGCGACGGGCTGTGGCTGTTCAGCAGCCTGCTCGTGCTGGGAACGTTGCGCGAGAACTTCGTCGCCTTGGCGCAGTGGCTCTACGGCTTCGCACCGCTGCGGCTGCGCGCCGGCGCCGCGCCGATGATCGCCGCCGTCGTCTGGGCCTTCAGCATCTACGCGGCGCTCTGCTGGGTCGAGGAGGTGAGCGGGGAGCAGTGGCGGGTCGCTGGCTGGCGGCCGACATGGCGATTCTTCGTCCTGGTCGCGATCTTCATGATGGCGCTCGCCTGCCTCTACGAGCCCTTCCTCGCCTTGATCCGGATGGCGCGCTGGGAAGAGGGGACGTGGAAGATGGGCGGAGTGCCGGTGATCGCGCTCGTCGGCTACCCATCGCTGGCAGTGGCGTTTCTCGCCGCATTCGCCGCGCTGGGACGCCGACTGCGGCGCGGCGGTCCGCTGCTCGCCGGCCTTGCCGTCATGGTGCCGCTGCTCGCCTTCGCGCACGCTTGGGGTTTGCAGGCTTTGAAGCGCGCGCTCGGCTGGTAGCGCTCCGGGCGGCTACCGCCGAACAGATGCGCTGCGGCACGGCGCCGCTAACATCGCGCGGTGATCGATGGTGCCGCTGGCACACGGGCGCCGTGGTGGTCGCTCGCCGCCGTGCCGCTGTTCGCGATCGGCCTCTGGACGCTGGCGGCCGACGTGCCGGGCTGGAACGCGGTCTGGTACCTCTTCGCGTGGTACTCCTGGCTGCTCGGGCTCGACGCCGCGGTGTACGCGCTCGCCGGGCGCTCATGGATGGTCGAGCAGGGGGGCCGCCGGCTGCTCGCGATGCTGCTGGTGTCGGTGCCGTTCTGGTACGTCTACGAGGCCTACAACCTGCGGCTGGAGAACTGGTACTACGTCTTCGCGCTGCGCGACGACCGCCTGCAGCTCGTGGTCTCGATCCTTGCCTTCGCCACTGTGCTGCCGGCGTGTTTCCTTCACGCTGAGCTGATCGCGGCGGCGAGGCTCTTCGAACACGTGAGCTGGCGGCCCCTGCGCGTCGACCGCACGCTCGAGCTGACCATCGGCGGCCTCGGCATCGCTTCGCTCGCGGCGCCGCTCATCTGGCCGCGTTGGGCTTTCTGGCTGGTGTGGGGTGCGACGCTCTGGCTGCCCGAGCTCGCCAACTGGCGCCGCGGCGGCGAGTCGCTGCTGCGCGACCTGTCGCGCGGCCGGCCGCAGCGTCTCCTGCGCCTCCTCGAGGGCGGCCTCCTCGCCGGCCTCGTCTGGGAGCTCTTCAACTTCTGGGCGCGCTGCAAGTGGATCTACACCGTGCCCTTCTTCGACCGCCTCAAGCTCTTCGAGATGCCGCTCCTCGGCTTCCTCGGCTTCCCGCCGCTGGCCGTCGGCGCGTTCGCGACCTGGTCGCTGCTGCTGCCCGTCGCCGATTGCGATGTCGCGATCGACCGTGAGGCTTCGTTCGACCGCGGCGCGGCGCCGCAGTCGCGGCGATCGCTGCGTAAGCCGCTGCTCATTCTCGCCGCTGTCGTCGCCCCGATGTTCTGCCTCCAAGTCTTTCGCCACGTGCTCCTCGACACCGTGCGCTCCCGCCGGCCGCTCCTCGGCGAGCTCGCCGGCATGAGCGCCGACGACACCGCGTCTCTCGAACGCGCCGGAATCCCGTCCCCCGAACGCCTCGAACGCGCCGTGGCGCAGCGAGGTCCAGCCGCAGTCGCCGACGCCGCGCACGTTCCGCTCGCCACGTTGGAACCTGCCGCTCGCCAGGCCGCGCTCGCCATCCACAAAGGCATGGGCTCCCGCGCCGCCGCGCAACTCATCGAGATCGGCGTGCCGGACGTCGCGACCCTCGGCCGTCAAAACGCCGCCACCCTGGCAGCCAGACTCCAGGCCCTAGGCGACCGCACCGACGGCGACATGCCGCGCCTCGCCGAGCTGCAGGTCTGGATAGAAGCCGCTCGCGGCCGCACGAGGCCGCGAAGATAGCCGCTTGAGCTCAGCTCCAGCGCCGGCAGATGACGCAGGAGTTGATGCCGCCGACGCCCATGCTGATCTTGCCGGTGACCTTGCCTTCGATGGGTACGGGTTGATCGCGGACCAGCCGCTTGACGTGCGGCTGGATGAGCGGGTGGAGCTCGTCCTCGGAGACGTGCACGGGCGGTAGCAGGCCCTTCGCGACTCCCAGCTGTTGCGCGGTGAGCTCCCAGCCGCCGCAGACGGACATGCCGTGGCCGAAGGTGCCCTTGCGCGCCGTGATCGCCTTCGCTTCCGGGAACACGGACAGCGCGGTCAGCAGCTCGGTCCAGTCGCCGGGCGTGGCGGTGGCGTGCATGTCCCACGCGGCGACGTCGGCCGGCGTGACGCCCGCCTCGCGCAGCGCCTGCAGGATGGCGTTGCGCGGTCCTTCTTCCGACGGCGTGATGATGTGGTCGGCGTCGGAGCTGGTGCCGACGCCGAGGATCTCGAGCCCGACCGGCTTCATGCCGAGGCCCATCAGGTAGTCGGCGTCGCCGACGATCCACACGCAGGAGCCGCCGCCGACGTGGGTGCCGCGCATCCCCGTCAGCGGCTTCGAGACCTCGCCGTGCGTGGCCAGCACGCGCGCGTTGAAGAAGGCGCCGACGACGAGCGGGTGCGGCGGACCGTCGGTGGTGCCGACGACCACCGCCTTCGCCTGGCCGAGGCGGATGGCGTTCTCCGCCAGCTTGAGGCAGACGCCGAAGCTTGCGCACGCTCCCACGGGCGCCATCGACATGCCGGTGATGCCGCCGAGGATGGAGATCTGCGCCGCCGAGATGTTGGGGATGTTCCACAAGAGCTTGGCGTCGACGCTCGTCCATGGCTCGGGCGGGCAGCCGTAGCGCTGGTTGAGCTTGCGCCGCGCCGCCACCTTGCGGCGGATGACGTTGCCCTTGCTGCTCTCGACGTCGGCGCCCACCCCTTCGGCCTCGATCTGGCGCGCCTCGGCCAGGTAGTCGCGCAGGCTCGAGCTGTGGTCGATCCAGAAGTGGAACCAGGCGTCGAGCGCGTCGTCGAGCTCGGGGTCCTCGGGCGCGAGGTCGGCGGGATCGGGCGGCGCGCCGAGCGTCTCGCGCTGCTGCGCCCGCTCGTCGGCGCCGAGCGCGCGGTAGGCCGCCAGCGCCGGGTTGTGCTGCTCGTGGCACCAGAAGCGGTCCCAATGGCGCTGCGCGTGGTGGTAGTGCACCGACAGGTCGTAGATGACCGAGAGGTCGCCGAGCCCGGTCGCCACGTAGACGTGCGCCTGCGTGCCGAGGTCGCGCAGCACCTCGTCGATGCCGGGGTTCTGCTGGAGCGATTGGATGAAGGCGCCGATGGCGAACTTGCAGTTGGGCCCCATCTTCTCGTCGAGCTGCGCGAACTTGCGCGGCTCGAAGTGGGCGTCGATCCACGGCTTGTAGTCGGCGAAGTCGAACTCCGGCTTGCCGACGAGGAAGTTGCTGGGGCCGAAGCCGCGGAAGGGCGACAGCCAGTTGCCCGCTTCCGAGAGGTTGCGCTCGAACGCCTCGACGTTGGGCGAGCGCGGCGCCACGATGCCCCAGCCGAAGACGCCGATCCGTGGTCGCTGCGTGTCCATGTGATGGGGTCGCTGCGTGTCGCCGCGCGGAGGGAGCCGAGCGCGAAGCGCCGATCTTACACAGGAGCGGGTGGCGCGATCCCGAGAGCCCGCCGCACTAGACTGCGGCGCGATGCCGATCTCGCCTTCTGCTTCGACGGCGCTCACCGCTGCCGCGGCGCTCGATCGCGACGATCCGCTGGCTAGGTTCCGCGTCCGCTTCCTGCTGCCGGTGGGCATGCGCTACTTCGACGGCAACTCGCTCGGCGCGCTGGCGCAGGGCGTCGCCGAACGCGTCGCCCGCGTCGCGACGCACGAGTGGGGCGAGGGGCTCATCGGCTCGTGGACGAGCGCCGGCTGGCTGGAGCTGCCGAAGCGGGTGGCGGCGCGGCTGGCGCCCTTTCTCGGCGTCGGGGCGGACGAGGTGGCGGTGGCCGACGGCACGTCGGTGAACCTCTTCAAGCTGCTCGGCGCGGCGCTCCAGGCGCGGCCTGGAAGAAAGCGCGTGCTGGCGCTCGCGGGCAACTTCCCGACCGACCTCTACGTCGCGCGCGCAGCCGCGGAGCAGCACGGCGCGGCGGTGGAGACGTTCGCGGCCGGCGACCTCGCGGCGGCGATCGACGGGCGCACGGCGGTGGTCACGCTGTCGCACGTCGACTACCGCACGGGCGAGGTCTTCGATCTCGCCGCCCTCGCCGCCGCGGCGCACCGCCAGGGCGCGCTCCTGCTCGTCGACGTCTCGCACAGCGTCGGCGCCATGCCGCTGCTGCTCGGCGAGTGGCGGGTCGACCTCGCCGTCGGCTGCGGCTACAAGTTCCTCGGCGGCGGACCGGGCGCGCCGGCGTTCCTCGTCGTGCGACGCGAGCTGCAAGAGTCGCTGCGTTCGCCGCTGCCGGGTTGGCTCGGCCACGCCAACCCGTTCGCCTTCGCCGACGGCTACGAGCCGGCGCCGGGCGTCGACCGCTTCCTCTGCGGCACGCCGCCGATCCTCTCGCTTTCCGCGCTCGACGCCGCGCTCGAGGCGTGGGAAGGCATCGACCTGCGCGCGGTGCGCGACTGGTCGGCGAGCCTCGGCGATGCCTTCATCGCGCTCGCCGACGCGCACCTCGCGCCGCTCGGCGTCACCGTCGCCTCGCCGCGCGACGCCGCGCGCCGCGGCGCCCAGGTCTCGCTGCGCCACCCGCGCGCGCAGGAGCTGATCGCGGCGCTCGCCGCGCGCGGCATCGTCGGCGACTTCCGGCCGCCCGACCTGCTGCGCTTCGGCCTCCACGCGCTGTACGTCCGTCACGCCGACGTCGTCGCGCTGGTCGAGGCGCTGGCCGGGCTGCTCGCGGACCCGCCGGAGCCGCGCCGATGACGACGAGCCGCCTCGAGGCGTTCAGCGACGGCGTCATCGCCATCCTCATCACCATCATGGTGCTCGAGCTGGAGCCGCCGCACGCCGCCAACTTCGCCGCACTGCGGCCGCTGCTGCCCGTGCTCGGCAGCTACGCGCTGTCGTTCGTCTTCCTCGGCATCTACTGGAACAACCACCACCACCTGCTGCACGCCGCGAAGAAGATCAACGGCAAGGTGCTGTGGGCGAATCTGCACCTGCTCTTCTGGCTGTCGCTGATTCCCCTCGCCACGGCCTGGATGGGCAGGGCCGGCGCGGAGCCCCTGCCGGTGGCCGCCTACGGCGCGCTGCAGGTGCTGGCCGCGGTCGCCTACATCGTGCTGCAGACGACGCTCATCGCCGCCCAGGGAGGGCCCTCGCAGCTCGCCGCGGCCCTGGGTGGCGACGCCAAAGGCAAGCTGTCCCTGCTCGCCTACGTCTCCGCCGTCCCGCTGGCCTTCGTCAGACCCTGGATCTCGATCGCGATCTACGTCAGCGTGGCCCTCGCCTGGCTGGTGCCCGACAAGCGCATCGAGTCGCGAGTCGCTGACGACGAGAACAGCGCCAGTTGAGGCCGATGCGCGGCTACGGGATGTACCCGCCCTGGTTTAGAGAACCATTCTGCGCGGCTACGGGATGTAGCCGCGCATGGTCCGCGCCGTTACGCCCGGCCGCTTGATCTGTACGTCGACGGCGCGGAACGCCTCGCCCTGGCCGTCGGACTGGTAGACGAGCAGGTACTGCGAGCGCAGGTCCTCGTCGATCGCCTTGTAGGTGGCCGGCAGCTCGTCGGCGCTGCCGAGCACGAAGCTGCGGCCGCCGGTGGCCTCGGCGAGGTTGGCGAGCCGGCGCCGGCCGCCTTCGAGCACCGTCGTCGCCGCGCTGCCGAAGCTCAGCGCGTAGACCGACACGCCCGAATGCTCGGCGTACGCCAACGCCTGGTCGTAGGTGAAGCGGCTGCCGTGGTCGGCGCCGTCGGAGAAGACGAGCAGCGCGCGCCGCCCCGGCGTGCCCTGGAAGTAGTGCAGCGTGTAGACGACGCTGTCCCACAGCGCCGTGCCGCGCGCCGCCTGCAGGCCGACGAGGGCGGCGCCGAGCCGCGACAGGTCGCGGGTGAACGGCGCCGCCAGCCGCGGCTCCTCGCTGAAGGTGACCACCGCCGCGCGGTCGGCCGGCGTCAGCGACTCGCGGAAGAAGCGCAGCGCCGCGTCCTGCACCTTGGGCAGCATCTCGGTCATCGACGCCGAGGTATCGACCAGCATCCCCACCTGCAGCGGCAGGTCGGTGACGCGCTGGAAGCGGCGCAGCGCCTGCGGCCGGCCATCCTCGCGCACGGCGAAGTCGCTCTCGGCGAGGTCCTGCACCGGCCGGCCGCTGGCGTCGAGCGCCGCGGTGTAGACCTCGACGAGGTCGACGTCGAGCCGCCCGCGCTGCGTGTCGCCGCCGGCGAGCAGCACGACGTCCTCGGCGGTCGCGCCGTCGGCGAGATAGGCGACGGCGCGCAGGAAGGTCGGCGGCGGCGAGGGCAGCGGCGGCAGCTGCACCTCCCAGGGCTCCTGGAAGAGCGTCGCCACCTTCGCATCGTCGAGGAAGATCTCGAGGCGATCGACCGTCTTGTCGGGCGGCACCTGCACCTCGGCGCGCACGCGCAGCGGGCGTCGGCCCGCCGCGGTGGCGCGGCCGAGGACGCCCGCTCTGTTGATCACATTCTCGCGGGGCTCGACCACGCGGACCGCGAAGCGATGGGGCGCCGGGTTGAGCTCGACCTCGTCCTCGGCCACCACCTCGCCCGCGGCGTCGCGCGCCACGGCGCGTACGCGCATGCTGCGCGGCAGCTCGCCCAGCCGCAGCTCGACGCTCCACGGCGGTCGGCGCTTGGTGAGGATCGGCTTGTCGTCGACGCTGAAGCTCACCTCACGCACGTTGGGATCGCCGACCTCGGCGTCGATGCGCACGACGCCGCTCACCAGGTCGGTGGCGGGCGCGAGGAGGCGGAAGCCCTCGGCGCCCGGCTGCGGCGGCGGCGCCGCTTCGGCGCCGTTGCCGGCGGCAACCTCCGCCGGCGGCGCCGGCACGGTGACGTCGCGCACGATGCGCACGGCGCGGCCGCTGGTCGTGTCCTCCAGTTTGAGCACGAAGTGGAAGTCGCCGGGCCGCAGGAAGCGCTCGAAGACGAGCGGGTAGCTGCCGTCGTCCGCCGGCGCCGTGAGCTGGAAGACGTAGCGGAAGGACTCGTGCAGCACGTCGCCGCGCAGCACTTCGCCGGTCAACGAAAAGGCGCGCGCCGGCGCGGCGCCCGCGCCGCCGCCCGGCACCAGCAGCGTGCCGCGCACCAGCGTGCGGCTCTGGTGGCGGCCGGGGAAATCGACCTCGAGCTCGGCCTCGAGCGGCTCGTCGCTCGGCGTCACCTCGGTCGAGAAGGTGCGGAAGGTGGCCAGCCACTCGAGGTCGGCGGGCGGCGCCTCCTCGACCACCTCGGCGAGCATGCGGTCGCCCTGCTCGAGCTTGCGCATGGCGGCCACGATGGGCTCTGCTTCGGACGGGCACCAGCCCTTGAGGTTTTCGTAGAAGGCGCCGAACTCGCCGTTGAACCCGAAGCCGGGGCGCGGATTGGCGATGGCCATGGCGTCGATGGTGGGCCGCCGCTGCAGGACCCCGTAACCCTCCTCGACGTGCCACAGCCGATAGGCGCCGACGCTGGCGGGCTGGTAGAAGAGGAGCTCGAACGGCCGCCGCGAGCGGTCCGAGTAGGCGTATCTCCACAGCTGCAGCGGCCAGACGTTGCCGTTGCAGTCGGTGTCGACGGTGCCGATCGCCTCGCCGTTGACGAGGTAGACGCGGGCCTGGTCGGGCGCCAGCGAGCCCCAGCGTTTGCGCGCCGTCTCCTCCCGCGCTTCGAAGATCGACCGCGCCTCGTTCTCGGGCGTCTTCGGCGTCTTGTCGCGCGCCTTCCAGAACGCCTCGACGAAGCCGGCGCGCTGGTAGGTGCGCGGCAGCCCCAGGTAGGTGCGGCGCTCCTCGGGGGTGATGAGCACCGCGACATCGTCGAGCCAGCGCAGCTCGGCCGCGCTCAGCGGGTCGCGCGCCTCGGAGCTGGGCGCGTCGGTCGAGCCGCCGGCGAAGGTGCTCAACCACTCGGGATCGGCCGGCACCGGCGCCTCGGCGAGGGTGGTGCCGCCGCGGCCGAAGGTCTGGACGTCGCGCACGACGGCGAGCAGGCGGTCGGCGTCCTCGTCGCTGCGGCAGAAGCGGTCGATGTACTTGATGAAGCGCTGCCAGGCGGCGGCGCCGGTCGCCGACTCCATGCCGCGCTGCGAGCCGAGCGGCGAGGCGAGGTCGGACTCCTTCTCGGGCGACGGAATCGCCATCAGCATGTCGGTGCCGTCCTCGGCGTGCCAGAGCGTCAGCTCGGGCCCGCCGGCCGGGCGGTAGAAGAGCAGCGTCACCGCGCGCGCCATGCGCGGCGTGGCGCGGTAGTACCAGATCTCCAGCGGCCAGAAGGCGAGGCCGCAGTCCATGCGGTAGATCTCGGCCGGCTCGCCGTTGAGGATCCAGATCTTGGCGGCGTCCGGGTTGAGCGACTTGAAGCGCTCTCTGGCCTGCTCGCGGCGCTCGTAGTAGGTGCGGTGGAAGCTGCCGTCGGGATGCGCGGGGTCGGGGTCGCGCGCCTTCCAGAAGGCCTCGATGAAGGCGTCGCGGCGCGCGTCCTCCTTGAGAGCGAGGAACTGCTTGCGCTCGGCGGGGGACATCAGCAGGGCCACCTCGTCGAGCCACTTCTGGAAGCGCGCCGGCAGGGTCGCGTCCTTGGCGGCGGACAGCGGCGTCCCCACCAGCGACCAGCCGCAGAAACCCAGCGCGGCGGCGAGCAGAGCCGCCCGCGTCAGCTTGTGCATGTGGATGCCCTCCGATAGCAAGGGGAGAGCCATGCGTGCCGCGCGCGGCGAGGCCGGACGGCGGAGGTCACGGCAGGGCGATCTCCCAGCGCTCGCCGACGGCGGGGATGCGGGTCGTGGGCAGCGCGGCGCCGGCGGCTTTGCGCGCCGCGTCGAAGGCGCGCGCGAGCGCGCGCGGCGGCTCGTCGAGCGGCTCGTCGGTGAGGATGAAGGTGCCCCAGTGCATGGCGACCAGCTCGCGGGCGCGCATCGCCTGCGCGGCGGCCAGCGCCTCGGCCGGATTCACGTGCTGGTAGCGCATGAACCAGCGCGGCTCGTAGGCGCCGATGGGGAGCATCGCGGCGTCGAACGGTCCGAAGCGGCGGCCGTACTCGGCGAAGCCGGCGAACCAGCCGGTATCGCCGGCGAAGAAGACGCGCCGGCCAGCGACCTCGATCATCCACGAGCACCAGAGCGAGCCGTTGCGCGGCACGGTGGCGCGATTGGACCAGTGCTGGGCGGGGAGGCAGGTGAGGTGGAAAGGGCCGTCGTCGGCTTCCTGCCACCAGTCGAGCTCGCGCACGTGTTCGGCGCCCATGCGGCGCAGCGCGGCGCCGAGCCCGAGCGGCACCAGCCAGCGGGCGCCGGCGGGGAGGTGGCGCACAGTCCAGTGGTCGAGGTGGTCGTAGTGGTTGTGGGAGAGCAGCACGAGCGGCGCCGCGGGCAGCGACGCGATGGAGACGCCGGGCGCGACGTG
Source organism: Thermoanaerobaculia bacterium (assembly GCA_036005845.1). GTDB lineage: Bacteria > Acidobacteriota > Thermoanaerobaculia > Multivoradales > JAIOJS01 > DASYQD01. The sequence goes on from DASYQD010000007.1 coordinate 11,706, forward strand.
CCTGGGTGGCAGCAGCGCCCGCGGGCCCCAGTGCGGGTCGGTGAGCAGCAGGGAGCGTTCGTGATGGAGGGCGAACGTCGCATGGCCGACCCAGGTGGCGGCGAGGCCGGGCTCCGCTGCCGCGAAGCTCGCGCCGTCGTTGGGCAACCGCGGCGCCGGGGTCTCGGGCGGCCGGCGCCACGGGCGCTGCCACCACCAGCGCAGCACGTCGCGGCCGCGGACGGGAAGCCGTCCCCACGGGTTGAAGAAGCGGCCGTCGCGGTGGTGTGGGGCGTAGAGCGGCGCCGCCTCGGCCGGGATTTCCACGGGCCGCAAGGCTACTCCGCGGGCGGGAATGCCGAGTGCCCCAAGGCCGGTTCTATGCACCGCCTGGCAGGGGAGGGCGAATCGAGGGCGCGGCGGCTGTTGACAGCGGCCGCGAGGCCCCCTACAATCCGCCTCCCGCCGCCGCGAGGCCGCCGGGCTGAGTCGGGATCGAGCTTCGGTTGCAGTCCTGCACTGCCACTCCCTGATCCCCCGACATCCTGAAGACATCCTGCCTCGAGAGTTCGTTGAGTCGGTTCGAGCCGGATGGTGTCCGCGTTACCCTTGACAGCGCGGCACGACGAGGCTAGATTCACAGGTCCGGCCCGATTCTGGTCTCCAGGGTCGCCCAGCCGGTCCGACGAAACTTCCGACTCCCAGCTTCATTGAAAGAACCCGGTGCCGGCTCTTCCGGAGCGCACCGAGAGCTGATTTCGGCGCGGGTCCGCTCCCTGGATCGCTGCTCGACCAGAAGCGATCGCAGGTTTGACG
>DASYQD010000008.1:0-7376 GCA_036005845.1 Thermoanaerobaculia bacterium
CGGACCTTGATGCGGATGTCGGCGGTGCCGTTGGAGGCGAAGGTCGAAGGGTCATAGATGAGGTTGAGGTAGCGGCCGCTGAAGGTGCGCTTGGCGCCCCGCTCGCGCTGCCACACGCCGTGGCCGGGCGTGAAGGGGAACGGCGGACCGGGAGCGTTGTCGTCGACCTCGGTGAGCGTGCCGTCGGCGTGGAAGGTGAAGAGCTCGCGAAACGGCGGCACCCCGCTCGCCGGATCGGGAGTGACGGTCACCACCCAGCTGCCGACGACGTTGGTGTCGGCCGGGGCGACGGCCGGGGAGGCCGCTGCCGCGAACGCGGGAGCCGTGCCGGCGGCGATGGCGAACAGGGCGAGAGCGAAGAGGGCGAGGCGCTTCATGGGGATCTCCTTTGCGCTGGTTGTCGCGACGGCTCATGCCGCCGTCATGGACACCACGCAATCGAGCGCCGGTAGGGGCCATCGACCGCTGTCGGCGGCTCGCGGCGCCGCCGTCATCGTGCCGACGTCGAGCGTGGGAGCGCCGCCGTCCACAGCTCCGATCGGCTGGGGCGGTACTCGCACCAGGCGAGCTGCCCGCCGGCCGAGACGTCGAAGAAGAAATGGACCGGATGGGCGCCGGGCAGCACCGTCACCAGCTCCTCGCCGCTGCCGTCGGGGCGCACGCGGCGGATCTCGATCGGTTTGACGTCGCCCTCGCCGAGCGCATCCGTGTAGCTGGCGAAGTAGATCCACCCTCCCGACCAGCGCGGGTCGCCGTCGCGCGCCGACAGCTGGCGGCAAGGACTGCCGTCCGCGGGACAGAGCGAGAGGTGGCCGGCGACGGCGCTGCCGGCGATGGCGCGGCCGTCGGGCGACCAGCGCGGCCAGGCCAGCCGCTCGCCGAGCGGCCGCTCCACGCCGGTCGCCAGGTCGCGCACGACGGTCGAGCGGAACTCGCCGTCGACGATGTTGGGATAGACGGCGCGGCGGCCGCTGGGATCGACGTGGGCGCCGATGTGCGCGTAGAGCGGGAAGCGGGCGATCACCGACTCGGGGACGCCGCCGGTGGCCGGCAGCCGCACCAGCGCCGGCGCGGGAGCGAGGCGGTAGGCGTAGATGCTGCGTCCATCGGCGGAGAAGTCGGGCAGCACGTAGTCGCCCTCGCGAGTGAGCGGCCGCTCGCCGCGCCCGTCGGCGCCGATCGTGGCGATGCGGCCGCCGCCGGCGAGGCCGCGGAAGAAGGCGAGCCGCCGGCCGTCGGGCGCGAAGCTCGGGTGGGTGACGGTGGTGCGCTCCTCGAGCAGCGTGCGCCGCGCGCCGGAAGCCGGATCGAGCCAATCGAGCGCGAAGACGGCGCGCGAGTTGGTGTAGACGAGCCGGCCGCCGTCGGCGGCGACGTCGGCCTCGGCGTCTTCCCCCGAACCGCTGGTCACCGGCAACGGCGTGCCGCCCGCCGCCGGCACGCGCCAGAGGGTGAGCGAGCCCGAGCGCGCCGAGGAGAAGTAGATCCAACGGCCGTCGGGCGACCACACCGGGTCGGCCGCCAGCACGCCGTCGAAGGTCAGGCGGCGCGGGCCGCCGCCCGTCACCGGCACGCCGAACAGATCGCCGCTGACGGGGTCCTTGGTGTCCTGGAAGTAGACGACCTCCTTGCCGTCGGGCGAGAAGGCGGGGTCGCCGCCGCCGAAGGGGAAGTGCAGCTTGACGCCGGGGAGCGGCCGCGCCTCGCTGCCGTCGGCGTGGGCCACCACGATCGAGGTGCGCAGCTCGTAGAGCAGCGAACGGCCGTCGCGCGAGAGGTTGGGATGGAAGCCGCGCTCCACCAGCCTCGTTGGCGGGCCGCCGCCCCCGGCGACGCGCCAGATGCCGCCACCCGGTACGGCATAGACGATGCTGCCGTCGTTCGACCAGCGCGGCGTGCGCGCGCCCGCCGCCTCGCGCGTGAGCTGCCGCGGCGCGCCGCCGCCAAGGGTGGCGACGAAGATCTGCGGCACGCCGGCGCCGTCTTCGGTGACGAAGGCGAGGCGGCGGCCGTCGGGCGACAGCGTGGGCTGCCGGTGCGAGCCGGCGAAGGTCGACAGCAGCTCGAAGCGCAGCGGCGGCTCGACCGCGGGCGTGCGCCGCAGCAGCAGCGCCGCTGCCACCGCCGCCCCGACGAGGACGATGGCGGCGGTCTCGAGGCGGCGACGGCGCAACAGCTTGGCGGCGCGGTAGAGCGCGCCGCCGCGGGCGGTGATCGGCTCGCCGGCGAGGTGGCGCTCCAGGTCCGCGGCGAGTGCTGCCACCGACGGATAGCGGCGCTCCGGCTCCTTCTCGAGCGCCTTGCCGACGATGCGGTCGAGGTCGCCGCGCAGCGCCCGCCTCCAGGCGGCGCCGGCATACGTGCCGCCGCCTTCCGCTGCCGCCACGCTCGGCGGCGGCGGCTCCTCGGCGAGCACGACGCGCAACAGCTCGTCGGCGCCTTCGCGCCGCGGCCGCTGCGCGCGCACGCCGGCAAGCAGCTCGTAGAGCAGGAGGCCGAGGGCGTAGACGTCGGTGGCCACCGTCGTCGCCTCGCCGCGCAGCTGTTCGGGCGCCGCGTAGGCGGGCGTCAGCGCCGGCAGCAGGGTGCGCGTGGCCTCGCCGCCGAGGTCGAGCTCGCGGGCGACGCCGAAGTCGAGCAGCTTCACCTCGCCGGCGCCGCTCACCAGGATGTTCGAAGGCTTCAGGTCGCGGTGGATGACTTGCGCTCGGTGCGCCGCCTCGACCGCGGCGCAGACGGCGAGAAAGATGCGCAGCCGCTCGCGCACGCCGAGGCGGGACGCGGCGCACCAGGCCGTGATCGGCTCGCCCTCGACGTACTCCATCACCAGGTAAGGCACACCGTCCACGTCCATGCCGCCGTCGATGAGCCGCGCGATGTTGGGGTGCTCGAGGCGGGCGAGGATCTGGCGCTCGCGCCGGAAGTCGCGCAACAGCCGCGCGGCGTCGGGGCCGGCGGCGATCAGCTTGACCGCCACGCGCTGCTCGAACTGCCCGTCGGCGCGCTCGCCGAGGTAGACCGCGCCCATGCCGCCGCGGCCGATCTCGCGGACTAAGCGGAACGAGCCGAGGCGGCGGCCGGCGTGCTCGCCGGCGGCCGCTTCGCCTCGCGCCTCGGCGGCGGCGGCGAAGAGCTCGCCGTGCGGGTCGGCGCTCTCGGCAAGGAAGCCGGCGCTCTCCTCGTCGGCACGCAGCAGCGTCTCGACCTCGCGCCGCAGCGCTTCGTCACCGCCGCAGGCGTGCTCCAGCCATGCGGCGCGTGCCTCGGCCGGCACCTCGAACGCTTCGTCGACCAGCGCCGCCACCTGTTGCCAGCGGTGCGGATCGAGAGAACTCATGAGTGAGCCGCGCGGCGCGTGGTCAGGCGGCGGAGCCGCGCAGCTCGCGATAGAGGAAGGCGCGCGCCTTGCGCCAGTCGCGCTTCACGGTGCGCGTGGAGACGCCCAGCGCCGAGGCCGTGTCCTCCACCGACAACCCGGCGTAGAAACGCAGCTCGACGAGGCCCGCGAGGCGCGGATCAAGGGCCTCCAGCCGCACCAGCGCACCGTCGACGGCGAGGATCTCCTCCTCGCGGCCGTCGGTGCCACTCGGTGAGAGCAGGTGCTCGTCGTCCAGCGCCTCGGGACGCACCCCGCCGCCGCGCTTGTTCGCCTGCCGCCGCCGCGCGTGGTCGACGAGGATGTGGCGCATCGCGCGGGCCGCAGTGGCGAAGAAGTGCTCGCGGTCGATGGGCGTCACCGCCTTGCCTTGCGCCATGCGCAGGTAGACCTCGTGCACGAGCGCGGTGGTGCGCAACGTCTCGCCACTGCCGAGCTGCAGCTTCGCGATGTGGCGCAGCTCGCGGTAGACGAGGTCGAACAGTCGGTCGATCGCCGCGCGATCGCCGCCGCGGGCGGCGGCGAGGAGTTGAGTGATGTCGCCGGACGGCTGGGAGGAGGTCACGAAGATGACGCCGTGGGGATGCGCTGATTCTAGCGGCCGCTCTCAGCCGGTGAGCAGCCGTTCGAAGTCTGCCGGCGAGAGCTCGCGCAGCGAGCTGACGAGCAACTGGGGCTTTGCCTCGTCGAAGTCCTCGCGCCGGCGGCCGGTGGAGAGGAGCGCCACAGCCTTCATGCCGCCGGCGTGGGCGGCGGCGACGCCGACCGGGGCGTCTTCGACCACCACGCAGCTCGCCGGCGGCGCGCCGAGCCGTTCGGCCGCGAGCAGGAAGACCTGCGGATCGGGCTTGCCGCGCTGCACGTCGCGGCCGGTGACGACGGCGCCGAAGGAGTCGGCGAAGCCGAGGCGCTCGAGCGTGAGGTCGACGTTGTCCGGCGGCGCGGAGGAAGCGACGGCGAGCGCGAAACCTCCGTCGTGCAGCGCGCGCACCAGCTCGGTGCCCCCATCCATCGCGGGGAACCGCTCACGGATGTCGGCGCGGAAGAGCGCCTCCTTGCGCGCGTCGAGCCTCGCCGTGTCGCCGGCGCGCCCCGGCCAGTAGATGGCGATCGATTCACGGCTCGTGCGCCCGAAGCTGCGCGCGAATTCGCGTTCGGAGAAGGGCAGCCCTTCCTCGGCGGCGAGCCGGCGCCAGCTCCGCATGTGCGCCGCGTAGGAGTCGACGAGCACGCCGTCGAGATCGAAGAGCACCGCGCGCATGGCAGGCGGAGCTTAGCCGGCGCGCGAAGTGCTGGTAGCGTCCGCGGCCATGCGTTCCGCCGAAGTGGTCGTCATTGGTGCCGGCATCGGCGGCATCGCCGCGGCTCACGAGCTGGCGGTCGTGCGCGGCGTGCGCGACGTCGTCATCGTCGACGACCGGCCGCCGCTCACCGTCACCTCCGACAAGTCGACCGAGTGCTACCGCGACTGGTGGCCGCAGCCGGCGATGGCGGCGCTGATGGGGCGCAGCATCGCGCGCATGGAGGAGCTCGCCGCGGAGACGGGTAACGCCTTTGCGATGAACCGCAACGGCTACGCGTACCTGGCAGGCAGCGAAGAGAGCGCCCGCGCGCTTGCGCAGTCAGCCGAGGCGACGGCCGCGCTGGGGTCCGGACCGCTGCGCGTGCATCGCGGCGGCGCCGACGATCCGCCGTGGCCCGACACGCCGTGGGAGCAGCTCGACCCGGCGCTGCGCGGCGCCGACCTCACGCTCGACCCGGCGTTCGTGCGCGCGCGATATCCGTTCCTCGCCGCCGATGCGCGCGCGCTGCTGCATGCACGCCGCTGCGGCTGGGTGTCGGCGCAACAGCTCGGCATGGTGCTCCTCGAGCGCGCTCGCGAGGCCGGCGTGCGCCTCGTCGCCGGCCGCGTCAGTGCGTTGGAACGCGACGAGCGCGGCGTCGCTGCCGTGCGCATCGAGCCCGGCGCCGCCGCCGGTGCCGACAGCGAGCGCATCGACCGCATCGCCACCCGCCGCGTCGTCGCCGCGCCCGGCCCGGGCCTGCCGCGCTTCGCGCAGCTTGCGGGCCTCGACCTGCCCGTCTTCTGCGAGCTGCACGCGAAGGTCACCTTCGACGACGTGCTCGGCGTGCTGCCGCGCCACCTGCCGCTCGTCATCTGGACCGATCCCGTCACGCTCGACTGGCCCGACGACGAGCGTCGCGAGATCGCTGCCGACCCCGCGCTGTCGTTCCTGCTCGGCCCGCTGCCGCCGGCCGTCCACTTCCGCCCCGAAGGCGGCGAGGGCAGCCGCAAGCTCCTCCTCCTCTGGGCTTTCGACGTCGCGCCGGTGCCGCCCGTCGAGCCGCCGTCGTTCCCGCCCTGGCTCGCCGAAGTCGTCGTGCGCGGCGTCGCCCGCATGGTGCCCGACTTCGCCGTCTACCTCGAGCGCATGCGGCGGCCCTTCGTCGACGGCGGCTACTACACCAAGGTCCCCGACAACCGCGTCACCGTGGGACCGACCGAGGTGCCTGGCCTCCACCTCGTCGCCGCCCTCTCCGGCTACGGCATCATGGCCGCCATGGGCGCGGCGGAGCTCCTCGCCGACCACCTCGCCGGCTCACCGCCGGGATGGGCGCCCGAGCTGGCGCCCGAGCGCTTCGCCGATGCGGCGTACCGCGCGCAGCTCGCCGGCGAAGCCGGCGCCGGTCAGCTCTAGCCGGCTCACCGAGCGCACGCACCCTCCACTGATCGCAGACCTTCCGTGGTGCTGCCGACGAGCACGCTGTCGCTGTTGGGCGCGGCCAGCAGGCGCCTAGCCGTCGACGGGATGCCGTCGCCGGTCGTCAGCACCGCGGTCGTCGCGCCGGCGCGATCGAGCACCGCCAATAGACCGTGCGCGTAGAGCAGGTACCAACACCCGCCGCCGTCGATTGCGACGTCGATCGGATCGCCATGACCAAGCGGCGCTCGCTTGCCCGGCAGGTCGAGGCCGAAGAGGACCGGCACCCATCGCTGCCCGTCCCAACGCGTCACGGCGCTGCCGGCGGCGACGATCGTCTGCCCGCGGGGATCGCGCGCCAGCGAGGCGACCGGCGCGCTCGAGTGGCGCTGGAGCGAGCCGTCCTCGCCGATCTCGATCACGCCGCCGGGAGTGGCCGCGAAGACGCTCTTGCGCTCGACCACCTCGACCCAGCGGCCGATCGTCGCCAGCGCCCGATCGTTGAGCGGCACGGTGCGCAATACTTTCTCGTCCCACAGCAGCACGCCGCTGCCGGACTCGCTGCCGAACGGCAGGGGAGCGAAGGCGACCCAGAAGCCGCCCCGCGATCGGCCCAGCAGCGTGAGCGGATGACGCGAGGGCCAACCGGGAGCGGCGTCGAGCTGCGAGGCGCGGCCACCCCGAACGCGGACCACGCCTTGATCGAGCAGCGCCACGGCCAGCCCGCCGTCGCCGTAGCTGGCGTCGCCGTACACGCCTGCCGGCAGCTCGTGCCCGCCCCGCCAGCTCTGGCGCACCTGCCACGCCCCGCGGACCTGCGCCAGCTCGAAGACACCCTGCGAAGCCGACGACAGCAGAACCCGCTTCGTGCTCGCATCGCTATCGGTCGGCAGGGCATCGGCGGGAACGCCGGCGACCGCGGCGATCCGCGGGCCCGCGGCCGCCTCTGCCGGCCCGCCGCCGGCGAAGGCGGCCGCCGCCGAGAGGAGGAGGGCGCACGCGGCTCGTCTCCACGTGCACCCCACGCCTGCCTCAGTAGTCGGGAAGACCGTCGGCGGTGATGACGGCATAGGGCGCCGGGACCGTGCCCCACAGGTTCGCCGCCGGCTGGGTCGACAGCCGTTCGTTGGCGTCGGCGGCGTCGCGCGTGCGGACGCGGTAGTAGATGCGGCTGCCGCCGGCCTGCAGCGTCGTCCAATCGGCGGGCGGCAGCGTCCAGGTGTCGGCGCACTCGGGGCTCGCGGCGGTGCCCGGATCGAGGTCGACGTCGATCCACGGGCTCATGATGGTCCCGCCGG
>DASYQD010000009.1:0-10434 GCA_036005845.1 Thermoanaerobaculia bacterium
GTGCGACAACGTCGTTGGGGAAAGTAGAGGCAGCGAGTCTAAACTGCTGCTCGGCTTCATCGAGTCGCCCCTGCTCTCTTAGGACCTCGGCTAACCCGCTCTGGGCCACAACGTTGTGTGAGAAAGTCGAGATAGCGATACGGTACTGCTGTTCGGCCTCGTCAAGCCGCCCCTGCTCCTTCAAGACCTCAGCTAGGCCACTTTGGGCGACAGCGTTGTTAGGAAAAGTTGAGAGGGCGATACGGTACTGCTGCTCGGCTTCGTCGAGTCTTCCTTGCTCCTTTAGGACCTCGGCTAGCCCGTTCTGTGCGAAAACGCTGTTGGGGAACGTTGATATGGCTATACGGTACTCCCTTTCGGCCTCGTCGAGTCTTCCTTGCTCCTTTAGAACCTCGGCTAGACCGCTAAGGGCCACGGCGTCATTAGGAAAGCTCGAGGCAGTGATTCGGTATTCCTGCTCGGCCTGGTCGAGCTGTCCCTCCTCCCTTAAGATCTCCGCCAGGCCATTGTGTGCCACGACGCTTTCGGGGAAGGTCGCTATGGTGAGTCGGTATTGTTGCTCGGCCTCGTCGAGCCGCCCCTGTTCCTTCAAGACTTCTGCCAATCCACAATGTGCCACCACGTCATTTGGGAAGCTGGAGACCGTGTTGCGATACTTCCACTCGGCTTCTTCGAGTCGGCCAAGAGCCCTTAGCACCTCGGCAAGACCGTTCCCTATGACTGGATCGCCGACATGAAGATCCTCTGCGCGCTGATATAACTGCATTGCCCAACCAGCGTAGCCACGCCTCAATGCCAGATGGCCCGCGTTCGAGAGCGTCTTGGCGACCAATGCTGCCTCTGTACCGGCTTGTTCCTGAGATTTGAGGAGGTCTTCTAAGTACTCGGTGGCTCTTATTAGGTCGCCAACTTGGAGTTGTTGATCGACCTCAACCAGAACCCCCTGGACGCGCTCAAACTCTGCAAGTCGTGGTGACCGTCTTCTGGGACGCCGCTCGAGTCTTTCTTGAGGCGAGGTCTCTGTGTCCGGAATGTCCGGTCGAGCTTGTGGGGCGACTCCCGGGTAGCGGCGCTCCAACGCGTGGCGAATTTCAAAGAGAGCAGTCCGCACTTCCTGCGGTGGCAGTTGGAGTCGCGGGGGCTGGAAGAGGAGATTTGTCCAGATCTCATCCCAGGGGCGGTCCACGCTCTTGTCCGCGGCCGAGAGAATTGATTGTCTTTCGTGGTCTTCGAGCGAACTCCAAACAGCTTCTGCCCGTTGGCTCAGCGTCGGCATGTAATGCGGGTCGCTTTCATCCAGGTTTGGCCATTGCTCGCACAAAACCTCATTGACCAGTTCCGGAAGAATATTCAACAAAGGCCTGAGCTCCCGTGCCCAAAAGTCTGGTGACCGTGCGAAGCTGTCGCGTAGTTGGCGAACCGCTGTTCGGAGGTATCTAAGAGCAGATGGAAGTCGCTGTACTCCGTGATGAAGGGCGTCCAGCCCGATAGCGACACGACGCACATCGAGGCTCTCCCCGGCATTGCGTAGGGCGTCAGACGGGGGGGTCCAAAGGAGGCCGGTCCAGGCGTCGAGAAGGTTCGCGTCCCCGGCGCTCGCGTCAGATCTCAATAGACCGAGCCACATCTCGAATAGGCTGTCGTCCGTCTGCTGATAAATCAACGCCTGTAGCAACTGACGGCTCGTGCGCCCGCCGCCAGCCAGCAAGACATTGGTTTCAAGACCCAGCTGCCGGAGACGCTTGAGCGAATCAAAGAGATCGTCGGAAGGCGGCAAGAGCGAAGCAAGCAGGAAAGAGTTGTATAAGTAGGGCTCATTGCGTTCCAAGTGGGATCGAACCGCGTCGAGCCCGGTATCCGATCTGAGAGTCACTCCTACAACCCCGCGGACTTCGCGAAGTGCCTCAAGTTGGGCGCAAGTTGCAGCGCAGAGTGTTCCCAAGAGATCTGCAAGAATCCTGGGTGTTCCCGGACGCGTAGGCGACAAGATGAGCGCCCTGAAGAGGATCTCGGCCGGCTCTTCGTCTCCGCCCAAGGCTGGTAGCCCGCGTCCCACAAGTCGATCGGCCAAGTCGTTGGCGGACCTCGCGCGAATGATGCGCTCCAGATCGGCCTTGACGCGAGCGAGGGGGTCGAATGCAGGGATCACGCTGAGCCTCGATGGCGTTCCACCCAGCCTTCCGTTTCTGCAGTGGGGTACTCGGCTTCTAGATAGCGCCGGTGGTGTGCTCTGAGTTTGGCAAGACCGCGCGAACTAGCGTCGGGCATGGGATCCTGGGTGAGTTGAACGAGCGAACAATCGCACTTGGTAGGGTCCGATACCATTCGAAGTGGCGGATGGAGGATCTCTCTGACTGCGCCGCGGAGACTGGTCCGTAGCGGCATCGTGATACCCCACGGTATCAACGGCGGGGAGGGGAAATGGAACGGGCTGTCGTTTGCCTCGATGACCGTTGGTCTCGTAAAGGTGGCACCTGGTTCGACATCGACGACGAGGGAAACTTCGAACCGCCATACAAAGACCCAGTCACCAGCTCGGAAATGGCCCATTCCCAAGGCGGCGGCGAGCTCGGCCCAGTCTAGCCGGCGCACTACCGGCATCACCTCCTGGGCTGGCGCTGACCACCACGGCGGCTGGTCGGCGCCAAGGGCATCGGTGAGTAGGGTAGCCAGCCCCTGTACCTTAGCTCGCCCAAGGCCGTTGACGGTCTGGGCTAGTTCGTCCACTCTCGCTGCGAACGTGGCGGGATCGTGCGCGGCACCCACGGGTCGAGAAAACCCGTGGCCGGTGATGGCTTCCAAGAAAAGGCGGATGCTGTCGCTGAGTCCAGCGCGAAGGAGTCTCTCGAGGAGGCGATTCAGCGACGAAAGGTGGATGAGCTGTTCGTGAGGCGGAAGCATCCGCCGATCCACTGAATTGTTCGCATTGCTGGGCAAGACATAGGCGGAACGTTCACCGCCAGGCCCCGAACTCGATGCGCGGCAGACTGTCCGGCGGAAGTGGTCCCTTCTGGCTGCCCACCAATCCCATCCGTCGAGCTCGCGACTGAGTTCGGCCGAGCTGAGAACCTCTTTCTCGCGCTCCGGTGACACGCGGTGGTCCATTCGCCAGTTCGCCACCACCATTGCTACCGTAGCATCCTCAGCTTCGAGCTGGCGCAGCGGGCGCAGCCAAACATGGTTTAGCCGCTGCCGATCGAACACCGAGGGCAGCCCGTGTGCCCGAGCTGTTTTGTGTGACACTGAGGTGAAGCTGAGCTTATCAAAGTCAGCGTGAGGGTGCCGGCCGGTTGGCAGTTGGACGGCTTCCTGGCGCTGTCTACTCCGCGCCGACGCCGAGATAGGTCCGCAGCTTCTCGTCCTCGAACATCGCCTCGGCCCGCTCCTCGCGGCCGAGCAGCGAGACCACGATGCCGACGAGGAACGCCGCCGTCATCGAAACGATGGCGGGGTTGCGCAGCGGGAAGGGCGCCGTCTCGTTCTTCAGCAGGTCGACCCACACCGTCGGCGAGAGGACGATGAGCACCACCGTGAGCAGAGCGCCGGTCAGGATCGACGCCACCGCGCCGCGCGTCGTGAAGCGTCGCCAGACGATCGACAGCAAGAGCGCCGGGAAGTTGGCGCTGCAGGCGATGGCGAAGGCGAGGCCGACCATGAAGGCGACGTTCTGCCCCTTGAACAGCACGCCGAGCAGTACCGCCAGCACGCCGAAGACGACCGTCGCCCAGCGCGCCACGCGCATCTGCTCGCGCTCGTCGGCAGCACCGCCGCGCACGACGTGCACGTAGACGTCGTGCGACAGCGCCGAGGCGCCGGCGAGCGTCAGTCCCGCCACCACCGCCAGGATGGTGGCGAACGCCACCGCGGCGATGAAGCCGAGGAACACCTCGCCGCCGAGCTTCTCGGCGAGCAGTGGCGCCGCCATGTTGCCGCCCTTGTCGATGCCGCCGATGACCTCGCGGCCCACCAGCGCCGCGGCGCCGAAGCCGACGATGGGGATGATGACGTAGAAGTAGCCGATGAAGCCGGTGGCGTAGAGCACCGAGGTGCGCGCCGCCCGCGCGTCGGGCACGGTGTAGAAGCGCATGAGGATGTGCGGCAGCCCGAGCAGGCCGAGCATCAGCGCCAGGCCCAGCGACACCGCGTCGAGCGGGCTCGTCACCAGGCCGCCGGGCTCGAGCGCCGCTTGGCCGTAGCCGTCCGCGACCGCGTGGTAGAGGGCAGCCGGGCTCCAGTGGAAGCGCGCCAGCACGAGGCCGGTGAGCAGCGTGACGCCGAAGAGCAGCAGCACCGCCTTGGTGATCTGCACCCAGGTGGTGGCGATCATGCCGCCGAAGAGCACGTAGAGCAGCATCACCGAGCCGACGATGGCCACCGCCCACTCGTAGGGGATGCCGAACATCAGCTTGACGAGGTTGCCCGAGCCCACCATCTGCGCGATGGTGTAGAAGAGCACGGTGAGGATGCCGCCGATGGCGGCGGCGATGCGCACCGGCGCCTGCCGCAGGCGGAAGGCGACGACGTCGGCGAAGGTGTACTTGCCGAGGTTGCGCAGCGGCTCGGCGACGAGGAAGAGCAGCGCCGGCCAGCCGACCAGCCAACCGGTGGCGTAGATCATCCCGTCGTAGCCCTTGAGCGCGACGAGGCCGGCGATGCCGAGGAACGACGCCGCGCTCATGTAGTCGCCGGCGAGCGCGAGCCCGTTCTGCAGCGGCGAGATCGAACGGCCGGCAGCGTAGAACTCACGCGCCGAGCGCGTCCGCCGCGCCGCCCACCAGGTGATCGCCAGCGTGATGGCGACGAAGAGGAGGAAGAAGCCGATGGCGGCGGCGGTGGGGTGGCCAAGAGTGGAGTGATCCAGAGTCGACTGATCCAGGGTCGATGCGGCGGTGGGCGGGGTTTGCGGCACGGCTCAGCTCCCGAGCTCTTTCTTGAGCTCGTCGACGGCGCGGTCGTAGGCGCGGTTGGCCCACGCCACGTAGAGCGCGGTGAGCACCCAGGCGACGACGATCACCGCCACGGCGATCGGAATGCCGAGCGTCGTAACCGCGCCGATCTTGCGCGCCAACAGCTCCTTGTCGAGCGCGACGAGGAGGATGAAGCCGTAGTAGGCGACGAAGAGCGCGGCGGTGAGGAGCAGCGAGATCGTCCACCGCCGGGTGACGAGGCGGCGGAAGTCGGGCGAGTCGAGCACCCGCCGCACGTCGACACCGCCAGCGTCGCTCATCGCCCGCCCGACGGCGCCGCCGCGGCCGCCGCGTCGGCGCCGTCGACGAGCACGAACGGCTCGGTCTTGCGCACGAACGACGTCAGGTAGCCGTTGCAGTCCATGATCCCGGCGAGACCCGGCGGGTGGTTGCCGTTGCGCGCCAAGGTGCCGAGCTGCGAGGCATACGAGCGCACCGCGGCGAGCTTGGTCGCTCCTTCGCCGTGGTAGACGTTCTCGGCGAGGCAGAGCTGCTTCCACGCGCCGTAATCCGCGTCGTCCGGCGGCGACCACGCCCAGTCCGGGTGGAAGCGATACCGCGACAGGCTCGCCACCCAGTCGACGTTCGCGGTGGCGCAGCGTTCCTCGTTGAGACAGGGGCAGGCGGCGGCGCCGGGCGACGGGTACCAGCAGTCCGGGTGCGCGGTGCCCTTCGGCGTGTGGCCGTGGATCACCGCGTACGCAACGGCGTGCGGCGTGGCGAGCTGCGCGTTGAGCTGGCGCACGAAGTTGCCCAGCGCGGCGTGGTCGGCGTGGCCGTCGAGCCAGTGCGTGGTGGCGACCAGCGTGCGGTCGGTCGCGCCGGCGAGCCGCTCTGTCAGCGTCTTCGTCAGCGAACGCGCGGTGAGCTCGGTCGCCGGCCCTTCGCCGTAGCCGCCGGTGCAGGTCTCGCAGCTCGTGCAGCGCGAGAAGTCGGAGCGCCGCAGCGGCTCGTCGAGCTTGCCGGCCTGCTGGTTGCTCCAGGCGGCGGCGAGGCCGGTGTCGGGGTAGCCGAGAAAGGTGGGCTCGCCGAGACCGAGCGCGCGTGCGGCGGCGCGGCTCTCGCCGCGGCGGACCTCGCCGAAGCTGTCGACCGCGGGCGTCGCCAGGTTGGAGAGGTCGAGCGCGTCGCAGGTCGTGCCCGTCATCGAGCTCGTCTTCCACAGCCGGCACGCCTCGCAGTAGGCGTCGCCGTCGGTGGTGACGACGACCTGCACCGGCTTGCCGGCGGCGCGGTACGCCGACTCGAGCCCGGCGAAGCCGAGCGACTCGTCGTCGGGGTGCGGCCCGATGACGAGCAGGCCGTCATAGGCGAGCAGCGCGGCGTTGGCGCACTCGACGTCGCCCGGCGCTGACGGGACCGGCGCCGTCGCGGGATCGAAGCAAGTCGCCGACTGCGTGGCGGTGGTCGGCGCGGCCTGCAGCCGCGGCTCGGCCGGCGGCTCGGCAGGCGCCGCGGCGGGTGATGTCGCCGCCTCCGCGGCGGCCGGCAGGGCAGCGGGTTGCGGCGCGCTGGCGCAGGCCGCGGCGAACAGAGCTAAGCCCTGTAGTAAAACGATGCACCTTGGGTTTTTCACGACCGCATTCTACGCCCGTTTTGGCGCCTGCGAGCACTCGCGGCGAGCGGCCCGGCGCGCGCCTCCAGATATGCCCATCCGTGGCCTGCACCTTGCACCGGCGCTTCCCTTACCGCGCCAGTTGCGCGTAGGCACGAATGGCACGCCCCGCTTTACAAGGCGTCGAGGAAGATCTTGCAAACGGAGCGCTCCGTGAAGGCGGGGAAGGTGCGCCGCCCGACATCCTCGTCGTCGACGACGATCCCGGCAACCTCGCCGCCATCGAAGTTGCGCTGGGAGAGCTCGGCCGCAACCTGGTGAAGGCGCGCTCGGGCGAGGAGGCGCTGCGCCAGCTCTTGGCGCAGGACTTCGCCCTCATCCTCCTCGACGTCAACATGCCGGGGATGGACGGCTTCGAGACCGCCCGCGTCATCCGCGAGCGGCCGCGGTCGCGCCACGTGCCGATCATCTTCGTCACCGCCTACAACCGCGAGGACACCGACCTCATCCTGCGTGGCTATTCGCTGGGGGCGGTCGACTTCCTGTTCAAGCCCATCGTCCCCGAGGTCCTGCGCGCCAAGGCCGCGGTCTTCGTCGAGCTGCAGAACCGCACCGCCGTGGTGCAGCGGCAGGCGGAGATGCTGCGCGAGATGGAGCGCCGCGAGCTCGAGCGCCGGATGGAGGAGGAGCGCCAGCAGTGGGAGGCGCAGGCGCTGCGCGAGGAGAACCAGCGCAAGGACGAGTTCCTCGCCGTGCTCGCCCACGAGCTGCGCAACCCGCTTTCGCCGCTCGTCACCGGCCTCGAGCTGATCAAGTGCTACGGCATCGAGCACGACGGGCTCGAGCGGGTGCGCGAGTCGATGGAGCGGCAGGTGCGCCACCTCATCCGGCTCGTCGACGACCTGCTCGACGTCTCGCGCATCTCGCGCGGCAAGATCGCGCTGCGCCTCGAGCCGGTCGAGCTCGGCCGCGTGGTGCACCAGGCGGTGGAGAGCGCCGAGCCGCTGCTCGCCGAGCGCCACCACGAGCTGGTGGTGGAACACTGCGACGAGCAGCTGGTGCTCAGCGGCGACCAGGTGCGGCTCACCCAGGTGGTCGCCAACCTGCTGCACAACGCCGCGCGCTACACCGATCCCGGCGGCCGCATCGAGGTCTCCTGCGGCCGCGACTCCCGCCACGCAGTGCTGCGGGTGGCCGACAACGGCCGCGGCATCGCGCCGCAGGTGATCGACCGCATCTTCGACATCTTCGTGCAGGAGCGCGAGGGCGGCGGCGGGCTGGGCCTCGGGCTGACGCTGGTGCACCGGCTGGTACAGCTCCATGGCGGCGCCGTGCGCGCCTACAGCGAGGGCACCGGACGCGGCAGCGAGTTCGTGGTGCGGCTGCCGCTGGCCGACGAGAAACTGGTGGCGCAGGGCCTCACCGCGGCGGCGCGGGCGGCGGAGGAGGCCAACGGCGACGCCCGCCCCAGCCGGCCGCTGCGCATCGTCGTCGTCGAGGACCAGGACGACGTACGCGATGCGATGCAGGCGCTGCTCGAGGGCTGGGGGCACCGCGTCGAGTCGGCCGCCGACGGCAAGAGCGGCATCGAGTTGATCCTGCAGACGCGCCCGGAGGTGGCGCTGGTGGACATCGGCATGCCCGGCCTCGACGGCTACGCGGTGGCGCGGCGCGTGCGCGCCGAGCTCGGCCCGCAGTCGCCGCGCCTCGTCGCGGTCACCGGCTTCGGCCGCGAGGAGGACCGCGAGAAGGCCAGGCGCGCCGGCTTCGACTCTCATTTGACCAAACCCGCTGGACCCCGGGAGCTGCGCCGGGTCCTCAGGAGCGACACGGATGGCGACACTCTCCACCGAGAAAACGACCAACGGCAAGGGCGTTCGAACGCCTCGCCCGCCGGGGCCTGAGTCGATCAACCGGCGGCAGCTGCTGGCGGCGCTGCGCGCGCTGCGTCGCGGCGATTTCGACGTTCGGCTGCCCGACGACCTGGCCGGCGTCGACGGCCAGATCGCCGAGGCCTTCAACGACGTGGTGGCGCTGATCGCCGGTATCGGCGACGAGGTCTCCGAGCTGCGCGACGCGGTGGGGCGCGAGGGGCGCACCAAGAAGCGGCTGCGGCGCGGCGAGAGCCGCGGCGGCTGGTCGCGCTACGTCGGCTCGGTCAACACCATGCTCGACGACCTCACCTCGCACACCGACGAGATCGCCCGCGTCGTGCAGTCGGTGTCGCGCGGCGACCTGACGCAGGCGATGGAGGTCGACGGCACCGACGAGCCGCTGCGCGGCGACTTCCTCAAACACGCCAGGGCGGTCAACGAGATGGTATTGCAGCTGGCGCGCTTCGGCTCCGAGGTGACCCGCGTGGCCCGCGAGGTGGGCGTCAACGGCAAGCTCGGCGCGCAGGCCGAGGTGCCGGGCGTCTCCGGGGTGTGGAAGGAGCTCACCGACTCGGTGAACCTGATGGCTTCGAACCTCACCGCCCAGGTGCGCGAGATCGCCCGCGTCACTACCGCGGTGGCACAGGGCGACCTCGGCAAGACGGTCACCATCGAGGTGCGCGGCGAGATCCTCGAGCTCAAGAACACCATCAACACGATGGTCGACCAGCTCAGCTCGTTCGCCGACGAGGTGACGCGCGTGGCGCGCGAGGTGGGCACCGAGGGGCAGCTCGGCGGGCAGGCGCAGGTGCGCGGCGTGTCGGGCGTTTGGCGCGAGCTCACCGAGAACGTGAACTTCATGGCCGCCAACCTCACCAACCAGGTGCGCAACGTCGCCGAGGTGACGACGGCAGTGGCCAACGGCGACCTCAGCAAGAAGATCACCGCCGAGGTGCAGGGCGAGATGCTCGAGCTGAAGCAGACGATCAACACCATGGTCGACCAGCTCAGCTCGTTCGCCGCCGAAGTGTCGCGCGTCGCCTACGAGGTGGGCACGCAGGGCAAGCTCGGCGGCCAGGCGCAGGTGCGGGGCGTGTCGGGCGTCTGGCGCCAGCTCACCGAGAACGTCAACGGCATGGCCAACAACCTCACCAGCCAGGTGAGGAACATCGCCGAGGTGACGAGCGCCATCGCCGAGGGCGACCTGTCGCGCAAGATCACCGTCAACGCCGAAGGCGAGATTCTCGCCCTCAAGAACACCATCAACGCCACCGTCGACAAGCTCAACCACTTCGCCGCCGAGGTGACCCGCGTGGCCCGCCTGGTGGGCACCGAGGGCACCCTCGGCGTGCAGGCCGAGGTGAAGAACGTCTCGGGCATCTGGAAGGAGCTCACCGACAACGTGAACTCCATGGCCAGCAACCTCACTTCGCAGGTGCGCAACATCGCCGACGTGACGACCGCGGTGGCCAACGGCGACCTCTCGCGCAAGATCACCGTCGAGGTGCGCGGCGAGATCCTGGCGCTCAAGAACACCATCAACGACATGGTGGACTCGCTGTCGTCCTTCGCCGACGAGGTGACGCGCGTGGCGCGCGAGGTGGGCACCGAAGGCGTGCTCGGCGGCCAGGCGGTGGTGCGCGACGTGTCGGGCATCTGGAAGGAGCTCACCGACAACGTCAACTTCATGGCCAACAACCTCACCACCCAGGTGCGCAACATCGCCGAGGTGGCCAAGGCGGTGGCCGTCGGCGACCTGTCGCGCAAGATCACCGTCGACGCCCGCGGCGAGGTGCTCGATCTCAAGAACGTGCTGAACGTGATGGTGGACCAGCTCAACGCGTTCTCCGCCGAGGTGACGCGCGTGGCCCGCGAGGTGGGCGTCGAAGGACGGCTTGGAGTGCAAGCCGTCGTGCCGGGCGTGGCCGGTACGTGGAAGGATCTCACCGATTCGGTGAACGCCATGGGCGCCAACCTGACGGCGCAGGTCCGTAACATCGCGGAAGTGACCAAAGCCGTCGCCGCCGGCGACCTGTCG
>DASYQD010000010.1:0-1686 GCA_036005845.1 Thermoanaerobaculia bacterium
GCAGCGCCGAGACCCTCGACGAAGTATCCGCGTCGCGCCCGCCCGGCGTCCTCGAAGGCCGTGAGCACGCGGTAAATCGCGGCGAACCCGCCGGCTGGCCGTTCGGCCACCACGGAACCTCTGGTGAGCACGCCATAGCGGTCGAGCAGCGTCTCGGCGAGAGCGTGTGCTCTCCGGGTGGGATCCGCGTCCCGCTCGGGCAGAAGTGACCACCGCCCTGCCATGGCGGGCGGGCCGGCACGGCTCGGCATCGGTGCGCGCCCCACGCTCGGTCGCGCGTAGCGTGAATATCTGCCACGCGGAACCGGTCGCCGCACCGAATGAGCCGGTCGACCGCTCGCAACCAGGGTCCGCACCGGGCCGAGCGTGTCGTTGGTCAGTTGCCCGGACCAGACGAGATCCCAGATCGCGGTCGCCAGTGCGTTGTCCTCCAGCGAGCCGATTCGATCGGAGAGCTGCCGGAAGAACAGCGCTCGCCCGTCGCCGAGTGCAGCCAGTATCTGAGAGTGCAGCGGGGTGAGCGAGAGATCCTCACTCGGCGGCGCCAGCAGCAAGGGGGCGAGCTCTGCCGGATAGAGCGAGATCCAGCCGTCGTCACCGGGGAGCGCACCCTGGCCGGACCAGACGACCTCGCCTGCGGCACACAGCTCGTCCAGCAGCGGCGGGGCATAGTCGACGACTCGCGCAGGCAGCACGAGCCGCTCCAGGCCCGAGGCTGGGATCGGTGCGCCGGCGAGCTGCTCCACTGCGCGCAGCACGCCGTCAACGCCACGCAAGCCCTGTCCACGAATGCTCTGCCAGACCGGCAGGAACCGGCCGAGTGCCGCCGCGGGTACCGGCTCGGCCTCCTTGCGCAGCGCGGCGAGTGAGGCACGGCGGATCCGGCGGAGCACCTCTGGGTCGCACCACTCGGTCCCAGAGCCGCCGGGCCGGAATGCGCCCTCGACCGCGCGACCGGCCGCCGCCAGCCTGTGCAGCGTGTCGCTGACAACAGCAACACCGAGACCCAGCCGGTCCGCCGCTGCGGCTGCGCTGAACGGGCCATGCGTACGGGCATAGCGCGAAACCAGGTCACCGAGCGGATCACGCACCGGCTCGAGGAAGGCCTCAGGTATGCCAACAGGAAGCGGAACACCGAGCGCATCGCGAAGGCGACCGGCGTCCTCTATCGCCGACCACTGGTCCTGACCACCGATCCGTACTGGGATCGCTCGGCGGGCCCCAGCCAGCTCGTCCAGCCATGGCTGGGCGTGGCTGTCTTTCCCGTCGGGCTCGCAGCGATCAGCGACCTCGCGAGCGCTGAGCGGGCCGACGAGCCGCAGCAGATCAGCGACCTCCTCTGCAGTCCGGGCCCGGCGGCCGGGAGCCAGTCGCTGCAGCTCGGCCTCGATCTGGTCGAGCACCCGTGGATCGAGCAGCTCGCGAAGCTCTGCCTGACCGAGCAGCTCGGCCAGCAGTCCGGTGTCGAGCGCGAGTGCTTGTGCCCGGCGCTCGGCCAGCGGCGAGTCGCCCTCGTACATGTACTCCGCGACGTAGCCCATCAGGAGGGACCGCGCGAACGGCGACGGTGCCGCGGTCTCCACCTCGACGAAGCGCACTCGCCGCGCCTGCAGGTCGCGCATGATCTGGACGAGGCCAGGGACATCGAAGACGTCTTGCAGGCACTCGCGCATGGTCTCGAGCACG
>DASYQD010000011.1:0-9428 GCA_036005845.1 Thermoanaerobaculia bacterium
CCGAGGTTGTAGTGCGCCGTCACGTTCTCGGGGTCGATGGAGAGCACCTTCTCGAAAGTCGCCACGGCGCGGTGCAGATACGCGTCACGCGCCGTCTTGCGCTGCGGACCGCGCTCGAGCTTGGCACGGTCGAAGAGCGTCGTGCCCAGCTCGTTGAGCAGGTTGTAGTCGAGCGAGAAGTCGAAGCCGCGCTCGCGCAGCTCGGGACCGGAGGCGTTGACGATCGAGCTGAAGGCGGCGATCGCGGCGTCGAGCTGCCCGTTCTGGCGGTCGACGAGCCCGGTAAGCCAGGCCAAGGTCCACGGCGGCCCCGCAGGCTTGAACTTCGCTGCGCGGCCCAGCGCCGCAACCGCCTCGTCCTGCACCGTCCCTTCGGCGAGGTAGACACGCGCCAGGTTGAGCGGCCCGTCCGGCCGTCCCATCGCTTCCACGCGCTTGAAGGCGGCGGCGGCGCCCACCAGCTCGCCCTTGGTCTTCGGCCCCGCCTTGCGCAGCAGGCCGATGCCGTAGTCGTTCCACCGCTGCCACTCGTCCTTGATCTTCGACGGCGGGTTGTCGACCGGCGCGCCGCCGGCGAGCGGGAAGGTCACGCTGTCTTGCGCCAGGGTGAGGATGGGCAGGTCGTTCACCCGGTCCTTGCCGAAGACGTACTGCATGTAGATGGTGTCGAACTTGCGGTAGCGCAGCCGCGCCTCCACCGTCACCGGGCCGCTGACGTCCGCCGGCAGGTCGAGCCGGTAGTGGATGACGTCGGCGGCGCCCGGCGGGATCTGGTGGTTGTAGAGCGGCACGAAGATGTCCTGCGGATTGCGGCGGTCGATGCGGTTGCCGTCGCGATCGAGCATGTAGACGTTGACGAAGTGCGACCAGGGATCGACGGAGTTGTGGTCGCCGAAGCCGCCGCTGCGGCCGATGACGCGGCCGCCGCTGGTGACCCGCAGGTCGACCCAGACCTCGTTGGAGTCGACGGTGCCCTGCGTGAACGGGTGCCCGACCTTGACCGTGCGCACGACGGTCTCCAGGAGATAGCTCTTGCCAGGCTGGAGCGCCGGCACCTGCGGCCGCAGCGGCGCGACGAGCTCACCCTCGATGCCGCCCCCCTCCTTGATGCCGAAGAGGTCGACGCGCATGGTGCCGTCGTTGAACTTGCGGTGGGTCTCGATCGCCTGCGCCGGCAGCCCGACGAGCGCCGGGATGGCGGTGTTGGCGCCGGCGAACTGATGGAGGTGGACGTCGCGGTCGCCGTCGTCGTCGAAGTCGCGGGCGCCGAAGTCGTCGCTCTCGCGCAGCGGCATGTGGCAGCCGGCGCAGGTGGGGGTCGCCTTCGGTGGGTAGTAGAAGCTCTGCACGCCGTGGCCGGAGACGCCGGAGAGCAGGAAGGTGTCGTAGTGGTTCTGGCCGCGCAGGAACTTGTAGTGGTTGAGCTCGGGCGGCAGGTGCACCTTGTGGCAGGTGCTGCAGAACTCCGCCGTCCTGTGCAGCGGCTTGAGGAACGTCTGCTTGTGCAGCTCCGGCTTCGCCTTGACGAGCTGGCGGTTCACCCAGCGCAGCACCGCGTTGTCGCTGAAGGCGAACGGGTAGTGCGCCGGCTCCTCGATCGTGTAGTCGGCGTTGCCGCGCACGCTGTTGACGTGGGTGATCGAGTGGCAGGTGGTGCAGGTGATGCCGGCCTGGCCGGTGGGGTCCTTGACGTCGTCGAACTTGGGGTCGTCGAACTTGCCGGAGAAGAAGACCGCCGGATCGTGGCAGCCGGCGCACCAGCGGGCGGCGCGCAGGTCGCCGTCGCGCTGCAGCGACACCCGCCGCGTCTCGCGCACCGAGAAGAGGTAGGGCGGGTTGTTGAACGAGCTGAAGCGGTGGACGCTCTGCGACCAGGCCTTGTGGTTGTCGGCATGGCACTGGGCGCAGTAGTCGTTCGCCATGATCACCTTCGCCGGGATGAAGTTGCCGGTCGCGGTGCGCGCCAGCGAAGGGAAGAAGTAGCGCTCGCCCGACTTCGGGCCGGCGACGTCCCAACGCCGCGGGTCCTGCGAGTGCAGCAGCAGCATGACGGCGGCGAGACCGCCGGCCACCGCGGCCCAGCGCAGGCCGACCTTCCACTTGATGCGCCGTCCGGCGAGCCGGTGCAGCACGAAGAGCCAGGCCGCCAGCAGCGGCGTGATCACGTGCAGCCAGTAGGCGACCGAGCGCACCTTGGGGTCGCGCACCACGATGACGCCCTCGATGCGGGTGAGCACGATGCCCGAGATGAGCAGCACCAGCGCGGTGACGAAGAGGCCGACGCCGACGCGGACGGCACGGCGATTGGGCCGGTTCCAGGCGTTGCGAATGTGGGCGATGCCGAAGACCACCACCGGCACCACGAGCAGCAGCCCGAGGACGAGGTGGAAGAGGAACATGACCAGATAGAACCAGTTCTGGTAGACCTTGCCGCTCGTCTTCTCCAGCACCCGCACCGCCACCAGGTAGACGGCGTTCACCGACAACAGGGCGAAGAGGCCGAAGACGACGAAGAGGAGCTTCGAGAGGCGCGGGCCGACCGCCGGCACGTACTTGCGGCGGGCGGGAGCGGCAGGCGGCGGCGGGACAGGACGCGGTTCGCTCATCGGCGTCGTGCTGACCTCAGGTTCCGCGGTTCGTCGATTCTATGAACGCGTGGCGTAGCCTCTATGAGCCGCTCGCGGTCGACAGCTCGACCTAAAGCACTGAAAAAGCTGAGGCTCGGACGGATTCCGGAGAGCGGTTGACAGCCGCCGTCCACAAGTCTCCGCAACCGCCGTGCCGCGGCTGCGGCCAGGCAGGAGTGGCGGCCGCGTGACGTTTGGCGCCGTTTGCCGGCGCCGGCTGTCGTGGCGCCCGGACCCCCTGATAGCATGCCGGGGCACCCCACCCGGGGCGCAGCGACTCCCGTCGCGCACCAGACCCCACCGATTTGCAGTCGAAGGAGCCGAGATGACGCTCGCGGTCACCGAACAGATCCACCCCTTCGCGGCCGCCAAGAACGCCGGCCGCGTTCCCTTCAAGGTCAAGGACCTCGCGCTCGCCGAGCTCGGCCGCAAGGAGATCCGCCTTGCCGAGCAGGAGATGCCGGGCCTGATGGCGGTGCGCGAAAAGTACGGCAAGGAGCAGCCGCTCGCCGGCACCCGCGTCATGGGCAGCCTGCACATGACGGTGCAGACGGCGGTGCTCATCGAGACCCTCGCCGAGCTCGGCGCCGACGTGCGCTGGGTGTCGTGCAACATCTTCTCGACCCAGGACCAGGCGGCCGCCGCGGTGGCGGTCGGCCGCCCCGAGACCGGCGGCACTGTCGACGACCCGCGCGGCATCCCGGTGTTCGCGTGGAAGGGCGAGACTCTCGAGGAGTACTGGTGGGCGACGAGCGAAGCGCTGCAGTGGCCCGACGGCGGCGGCCCCGACCAGCTCGTCGACGACGGCGGCGACGCCACGCTACTGCTGCACAAGGGGCTCGAGTACGAGCTCGCCGGCAAGGTCCCCGACTACGACGCCGACAACGAGCCCGAGGAGTGGCGCGTCATCCTCGACCTGCTGCGCCGCGAGCTGGTGAGCAACCCCGGCCGCTGGCAGCGCACCGCGGCGACCTGCCACGGCGTCAGCGAGGAGACGACGACCGGCGTCCACCGCCTCTACCAGATGCAGAACGCCGGCACCCTCCTCTTCCCCGCCATCAACGTCAACGACTCGGTCACCAAGAGCAAGTTCGACAACATCTACGGCTGCCGCCACTCGGTGATCGACGGGCTCAACCGCGCGACCGACGTGATGCTCGCCGGCAAGGTCGCCGTGGTCTGCGGCTTCGGCGAGGTGGGCAAGGGCTGCGCGCAGGCGCTGCGCGGCCAGGGCGCCCGCGTCGTCGTCACCGAGATCGACCCCATCTGCGCGCTGCAGGCGGCGATGGAGGGCTTCGAGGTGCGGCCGCTCGACGAGGTGGTCGACACTGCCGACGTCTTCATCACCGCCACCGGCAACCGCGACGTGGTCACCGTCGACCAGATGGCGCGGATGAAGGACAAGGCGATCGTCGCCAACATCGGCCACTTCGACAACGAGATCGACATGGCCGGCCTCGCCAAGCACCCGGGCATCCAGCACGTCAACATCAAGCCGCAGTACGACGAGTGGGTGTTCCCCGACGGCCACAGCATCCTGGTGCTGGCGGAAGGACGCCTGATGAACCTCGGCTGCGCCACCGGCCACCCGAGTTTCGTGATGTCGGCGTCGTTCACCAACCAGGTGCTCGCCCAGCTCGAGCTCAAGCAGAACGGCGCGCGGCTGGAGCGCAAGGTCTACGTGCTGCCCAAGCGCCTCGACGAGGAGGTGGCGCGCCTCCACCTCGACAAGCTCGGCGTGCGGCTCACGCGGCTCACCACCAAGCAGGCCGACTACCTCGGCGTGCCCGAGCACGGGCCGTACAAGCCCGAGCATTACCGGTATTGATCGCCGGCGACAGATTTCACATGCGCTGAAGCAGTTTCGACACGGAGTCACGCCCAGCAGAGTCGGAGCAGTTCGCCGTGAGCAGTCGCAAGACCAGGAGAGGGGCGCCGTCACCGGCGGCGCCGCAGGAACGCCGCATCGGGAGCTCCCCCCGTACCAAGCGCAGCGGCCTCACCCAGTGGTTGCAGCTGCACCTGTTTCCTTCTTCCACCTCTTCCGCTTCTTCCGCCCCGGCGCCGCCGCCGCGGCGCGACCCTGAGATCCGCGTCCCCGCGCGTCTGCGCGCGGCGGTGCGCGAGGAGCAGGCGCAGCGGCTGGCCCGCAAGCTCACCGCGCGCATGAAGATGCCGCTCGCTAGCCTGACGCTCACCGACAACCGCTCCGTGCTCCTCTCCACCAGCCGTCACGGCGGCCGCCTCAAGCTGCGCCTGCACCGCGCCTTCGTCGATGCCGACCGCGAGGCGCTCGAAGCCGCCGCCGCCTTCGCCGCCGGCTGCGCCGGCGACCATCGACGCGAGGCGCTGCGGCGCCTGCGCAACCACGTCGACACCTGGCGGCAGGACAACGGCAAGGCCGCAGCGCCGATCAATCCTCCCGAGCACCACACCGACGGCGACTGGCACGACCTCGCCGCCATCCGCGACCACCTGAGCCGCCGCTGGTTCAGGAGCCGCGTCGAGCCCGACATCACTTGGGGCCGCTGGTCGTCGCTGCGCGGACGCCGGCGCACCATCCGCCTCGGCAGCTTCGACGCTCGCGAGAACCTCATCCGCGTCCACCCGGCGCTCGACCAGTCGTGGGTGCCGCGCCTCTTCGTCGAGGCCGTCGTGCATCACGAAATGCTGCATGCGGCGATGCCGGCGAAGGAGAGCGGCGGCCGCCGCTGCCTGCACGGCCCCGAGTTCCGCCGCCGCGAGCGCGAGCTGCCCGCCTACGCGGCGGCCGAGAAGTGGCTGGCGACCAACCTGCACAAGCTGCTGCGCACGCGTCCTCAGCGATAGCTACGAAGCGTCGGCTGTCGACCCCCTAGGATTCCCTCCCCGCACGATTGCGGAAGGTGTCGGTATCAACGCAGTGCTTGCAGCCAACTGATGCCGTCACGGGCACCACCAACGCTCTATTCCGTGTGGTATTTGGAGCAACCAGAGGACGCCCGAGAACAACACGAACAGTCCTTCAGCCAAAAGTAGCTCTCCGAGACGGGCGCGCCCAGTACCTCGGAAGCGCAGCATGAGAACCGCGGTGACAACGACGACGAAGCCTACGCAGGTCCAAAAGGCTGTCGCAAAATGCGTCGCAATGGGGGAGTCTCCGGGGTCCAATACATCACGCTGCCGCAGAATGCCTGCCCATGTGCTCAGGAGCAGGAGTACCGCGATCCAGCAACGCTCGAGCCACGCGACCATCGCCCATGCCTGCCCGGGTTGGAGAGCGCGAATCCAGACGCCAAGCACGAGGGAAATGAGAACCGGCAGCAAGAAGGAGCCAAGCAGAACCAGGAGCGGTTTGTCTAGTGGCTGCAGGCACAGCCACTCCTGGGCGGTAACGATCTGATAGACGACCGGCAGCCCCATTGCCGCGCTGCCGTTGTTCACCGTGTTTCCGATTACGCTAGACCCGCGCCACGGAAGCGGCGCTGGCGTAGTCATCCACTGTGCCGCCTCCCGCAAGACCTTCGTCGTGTCCACAGCCATCGTGAAGTCTCAGGGCTTTCCGAATTCCACAATCAGGAGCTGGTTGTACGACGGCTCCGGCGAGAAGAGTCGGAGCAGCATGATGGTGGCGCCTTTGTGGAGCACCTTAAAAGAAAGTCTCTTTCGTACCGATGGTTCCGTCGCCTCTTGGAAGCGCAGGAGCAGGTATGAACCTTGCGCGAATAGTTGACGTCCATTGAGGAGTCGCCGCGCGGCGAGCAGCTCACGCCAGCGAGAACCTACGCCATCCGTGATGAGCTCGCGATCGGCCCAGGAGGATGGCGCGAGTCGATCAGCGCTCGCATGCCACTCTGCCAATCCACCCACTGGTGGGCTACTGCTAGGGCTTCGATGCGCGGCGACGAACTCGTCCAAGTTGCGAGCAACCACTCTTGAAGCGAGGCGCGGAAGTATCCTACTTCCGCGCCACCAGCCACTGTTGCGCCCAACGCTCACCAGCGAATAGGTGGGATCGTCGGTGAACACACGGACGATTTCTACGCCCAAGTATTCGAATCCTGGCGACGGTGACGCCGAGGTCGTGGAGACCGTAAAAGTCAACACGTCCGTCGAACGCGAAACGCGGCACACGCTTTGGGGCTGAAGGCGCGCGAGCCGATCGCCGTCCAGAACAGCCACTGTTCCGGCTGGGCGGGCCGTCACGAACGACGTAAACCGCCGATAGCTGGCAAGCTCCACCCCCTGGCAGGTCACGCGCGCCTGAGCTGCACGAGGTGCGAGTGAGAGAAGGACCAGTGGCAGCGCCGCGCGCATCAATCTTTGATTTGCTCTGTGACTCGCCAACCTGCGCCCTCCAACTGGGATGCCTCGCTGCCTTGGCCGACGCTCCCTGATCGACGGACGTCTACGCCTGTGTTCAAGCGCCGCTTTCTACTTAGACGGACACGCGTCACACTTTTCCCACCTCGTAGCTCCCCAGGCTAGAACGCGCCGGCTGGGTTCCACCAGTGGTTTCCGCGGAGAGGGAGATCGCGGCCGCGAGGGATAGCTTGCCAGCCGCCGGTGCTCCTCACGCGCTCTGGTGAAGCGCCGCGTGAGATCTGGTAGCCTCCCGCGCCCGGCGATGCCGCGATACCCATGAGCGAGCTCGAGCAGCAGGTAGCCCGCCGGCGAACGTTCGCGATCATCTCGCACCCGGACGCCGGCAAGACCACCCTCACCGAGAAGCTGCTGCTCTACGGCGGCGCCATCCAGCTCGCTGGGGCGGTGAAGGCGCGCGGCGAGCAGCGGCGCGCGCGCAGCGACTGGATGAAGGTCGAGCGCGAGCGCGGCATCTCGGTGGCATCGTCGGTGATGACCTTCGAGCACGACGGCTTTGCCTTCAACCTGCTCGACACCCCGGGCCACGAGGACTTCAGTGAGGACACCTACCGTACCCTCACCGCCGTCGACTCGGCGGTGATGGTGCTCGACGCGGCGAAAGGCATCGAGACGCAGACCCGCAAGCTGTTCGAGGTCTGCCGGCTGCGCGACGTGCCCATCGTCACCTTCATCAACAAGCTCGACCGCGAGAGCCGCGAGCCACTGGCGCTGCTCGACGAGATCGAGCAGACGCTGCAGCTCGTGGCGACGCCGGCGAGCTGGCCGATCGGCCAGGGACGCACGTTCCACGGCGCCTACGACCTGCGGCACGACCGCCTGCTGCTGATGGAGGGTCGCGGCCGCGGCGCCGTGCGCGAGGAGGGTGAGCTGGTGCGCGGGCTCGACGACCCGCTGCTCGAGCAGCGGCTGCCGGACGAGATCGTCGCCAACCTGCGCGAGGAGGTGTCGCTGGCGCGCGGCCTCTGCCCGCCGCTCGACCTCGACGACTACCGCGCCGGCAACCAGACGCCGGTCTTCTTCGGCAGCGCCTTGAACAACTTCGGCGTCCGCGAGCTGCTCGGCTCGATCGCCGAGCTGGCGCCGCCGCCGCGCCCGCAGCCGGCGGCCGAGCGCGCCATCGAACCGACCGAAGCGGCGGTCACCGGCTTCGTCTTCAAGATCCAGGCGAACATGGACCCGCAGCACCGCGACCGCATCGCCTTCGTGCGCGTCTGCTCGGGGCAGTTCCGCCGCGGCATGAAGCTCAAGCACGTGCGCTCGGGCAAGCTGCTGCCGGTGCACAACCCGCTGCTCTTCCTCGCCCGCGAGCGCGAGCTCGCCGAAGAGGCGTGGCCCGGCGACATCGTGGGCATCCCCAACCACGGCAACCTGCGCATCGGCGACGCGCTGACCGAAGGCGAGGAGCTGCACTTCACCGGCATTCCGAGCTTCGCGCCCGAGCTGCTGCAGCGCGTGCGCCCGATCGACCCCATGCGCGCGAAGCACCTCGGCCGCGCGCTGACGCAGCTCGCCGAGGAAGGCGCCGCGCAGGTCTTCCGCCCGAAGATCGGCAACGAATGGATCGTCGGCGTCGCCGGCGCGCTGCAGTTCGAGGTGTTGGCGGATCGCGTGCGCACCGAGTACGACATGGAAGTGAGGTTCGAGGGCACCGCCATCCACACGGCGCGGTGGCTGGAGGCCGCGGATCATCGCGCGCTGCAGAAATTCCTCGACGCGCACGAGGGCGCGACGGGAGAGGACCACGATGGACTGCCGGTGTTCTTGCCTTCGTCGGCGTGGCGCCTGCAGCGCGCCATGGAAGAGCACCCGGAGATCACCTTCCTCAAGACCCGCGAGCAGGTTCGATAGCGAGCCGGCCGGAGCGGTGGTGGTCTGCGCCCGATCGTGGCCACTCGGCCGGCGGGCGCGGAGCCTTCGCCTTGCACGCTCTCGCGGCTCGTGTCAGGAATCGCCCGTAGGCGTCGAAGACCTCGTTCGGACTCCCGGCATCCAGCCGGCAGTTACCGCACGGAGGTTCACCATGTCGAATCGTCGCTCGGATCTGCAGAAAGAAGTGATCGAGCAGCTGGTCGCCGCCAAGGCCGTCGACTTCGAGGCCGTCGGCTCCGTCCTCTCCAAGTACGGCGCCAGGGCCGCCGTCGCCGGCGACGCGATCAGCGCCGTGGTCCACTGGCGCATGGTCGACATCTGCATTCCGCCGGAGCCGTACCAACGCGCTCTCGAGATCGAGCGTAGCCTCGGCGGCAGGACGAACGGGTAGATGGCCTACGGGCCACCTCCCGTGGTGGCCGGAGCCTGGCCGGCCGGTGGTCGCCACGCGACCGTGCGGACCACCGCGCCGGCCCAGGCATCTCACCGCTGGGACCGGTGCGACCTCGTCCGGCGGGTCACCGGCACTCTCGACGTGGCGAGCCAACTCGTGCGGGAGCTCGGCGA
>DASYQD010000012.1:0-2188 GCA_036005845.1 Thermoanaerobaculia bacterium
CCGCCGCCAAGCAAGTGGGGCCCCAGGCCGTGCTCAGGGCCGCCACAACTCTCACCGGCCCGCCCCGCCTATTCACAACAAAGGAGCGGCCACTCCGGAACTTCCATTTCCCACTCTGGCGACCGCGCGTGGACCGCGAGTTGCGACGGCAAAATCGGCGGAGCGCATCGCGGCACCCGAGCGGCACGACGATGCGAGTCTCGGCTCAACAAATGAGCGCGAGGCACAGTGCCGCAACGACCACGGCGGCACTCGAGCTTGCCAACAGGTCGCTCGACGACCACCCAAGAAGGCGCGTGCGTCTGGCGGCGTCGGGGGCGTCGCCCAGGGGCTTCCTGCAGGGCGCTTCGAGCGGGCACTCGGTAACAGCGGATGCGCTGCGCGCCCTGCAGGCAAGGCGAGCGCTCCCGCCCGCAGGTCTCAGAAAGCGAGCCGTGCCCCTGGGCGGCGCCCCCGGCCCGGCCAGCACGCGCCGGCCGGATGGTCACAGTCAGTCCGCAGTGCACTACTGCCTCCCGCCTGGTGGCACAGTCGCCCGCAGTCCTTGCCTGCCGAAGTGTTTGACGCCCAGCACCCTTTCCGCTACCATCCGCCGTCCGCCTCCGTCCGGGGGTGCCAGAGGAGTCTCCCACCCATGTACGCGATCATCGAAACCGGCGGTAAGCAATACCGCGTCGAGCGCGGCGACGTCATCGACGTCGAACGGCTTCCCGTCTCCGGCAAGAAAGTCCGCCAGGTCTCCTTCGACCGCGTCCTCATGGTCAGCGGCGAAGGCGGCACCAAGGTCGGTGTCCCGGCCCTCTCCGACGCCCGCGTCAGCGGCGTCGTCGTCGACGAGGTCGGCGGCCCCAAGATCAAAGTCTTCAAGATGAAACGCCGCAAAGGCTACCGCCGCACCCGCGGCCACCGCCAGCACCTCCTGCGCGTCCGCATCCAGGACATCGAGCTCTAAAAGCGGAGTCGAAAGAGATGGCACACAAGAAAGGTCAAGGCAGCAGCCGCAACGGCCGCGACTCCAACCCGCAATACCTCGGCGTCAAGCGCTTCGGCGGTGAGCACGTCAACGGCGGCACCATCCTGGTGCGCCAGCGCGGCACCGTGTTCAACCCCGGCAAGAACGTCGGCCGCGGCAAGGACGACACCCTCTTCGCGCTCGTCGACGGCGTGGTCGCGTTCCAGAAGAAGGGGCGGCACGGCACCTTCGTCCACGTCAGCCCGCCGGCCGAAGGCAGCGCGGGCGAAGCGACCGCCGCGGCCGAGTAGCCGCTGCAGTTCCTCGACGAAGCCGTCGTCCACGTCAAGGGTGGACGCGGCGGGCGCGGCTGCGTTGCCTTCCGGCGCGAAAAGTACGTGCCGCGCGGCGGTCCGTCCGGCGGTGACGGCGGCCACGGCGGCGCGGTGATCCTCGTCGGTGACGAAGGCCTCAACACCCTCTACCACCTGAGCCTCCCCGCGCTCTATGCCGCCGAGAAGGGTCGCAACGGCGAGGGCTCCAACAAGACCGGCCGCTCGGGCGAAGACCTCGAGGTGCGCGTGCCGCTCGGCACGCAGGCGTTCGACGTCGAGACCGGCGAGCTGGTGGGCGAGGTGCTGGCGCAGGGCGAGCGGCTGGTGGTCGCGCCGGGCGGCCGCGGCGGGCGTGGCAACGCGCGCTTCAGCAGCGCCACGCGCCAGGCGCCGCGCCACGCGCAGCCGGGCGAGGAAGGCGTCGAGCTGCGGTTGCGGCTCGAGCTCAAGCTGCTCGCCGACGTCGGGCTCGTCGGCCTGCCGAACGCGGGCAAGTCGACACTCATCGCGTCGGTGTCGGCGGCGCGGCCCAAGATCGCCGACTATCCGTTCACGACGCTGGTGCCGCAGCTCGGCGTCGTCGCGCTCGGGCCTTACGATTCCTTCGTGATCGCCGATCTTCCCGGTCTGATCGCCGGTGCGGCCGAGGGAGCGGGGTTGGGAATCCAGTTCCTGCGCCACGTCGAGCGCTGCCGCGTGCTGCTGCATTTGGTCGACCTCTCATCCGAAGGCGATGCCGCGGAGGACTTCGCGACCGTCGAACGCGAGCTCGGCGAGTACAACGCGGCGCTGCTCGAGCGCCCGCGCCTGGTCGTCGGCAGCAAGAGCGACGCCGCGCTGCCCGAACGGCGGGAGTCGCTACGCGCCGCGGCGGCGGCCCGCGGGCTGCCCTACTTCGAGA
>DASYQD010000013.1:0-24202 GCA_036005845.1 Thermoanaerobaculia bacterium
GCCGCGCCGGCGGCGCCGGCGCCGCGGGCGAAGCCGGTGGCGCGGCTCGCGGCGGCGGCGCGGGCTCGTTCGGCAGCCGCGGCGGTGCCGCCGGCGGCAGCAGCGGCGGCTTCGCGGGCCGCGGTGGCTTCGGCAGCGGCACGCGCGTCTGGGTGCTGGAGCAGGGCAAGCCCGTCGCCAAGTGGGTGCACACCGGCTCGACCGACGGCCAGGTCACCGAGGTGGTCGGCGGCGATCTCGCGGCGGGCCAGGAAGTGATCGTCGACGTCGCCACCGCTCCGGCGAAGGGATGAGCGGACCGCCGTGACGCAACCACGCCTGCGCGAAGAAGAGCTCGAGCCCGCCGGCGGCGATGGCGCAGAACCACTGCTCTCGCTGCGCGACATCACCAAGGTCTACGGCCAGGGCGGCTCCGAGGTGCACGCGCTGCGCGGCATCGACCTCGACGTCCACTTCGGCGAGTTCGTCGCCGTGATGGGCACCAGCGGGTCGGGCAAGTCCACCTGCATGAACCTCCTCGGCTGCCTCGACGTGCCCACCGACGGCCACTACCTCTTCCGCGGCGTCGAGGTGGGCGCGCTCGACCGCGAGCAGCTGGCGCTGCTGCGCCGGCACTACATCGGGTTCATCTTTCAGGGCTTCAACCTGCTGGCGCGCACCTCGGCGCTCGAGAACGTCGAGCTGCCGCTGGTCTACAAGCGGGTGCCGGCGAAGGAACGCCACGAGCGGGCGCGCGCCGCGCTCGCCGCCGTCGGCCTCGCCGGCCGCGAGGCGCACGCGCCGCACGAGCTCTCCGGCGGCCAGCAGCAGCGCGTCGCCATCGCCCGCGCCCTCGTCACCGAGCCGCTGCTGCTGCTCGCCGACGAGCCCACCGGCAACCTCGACAGCCACACCAGCGAGGAGATCATGGAGCTGCTCTCGGCGTTGAACCGCGACCGCGGCCTCACCATCGTGCTCGTCACCCACGAGGCCGACGTGGCGGCGTGGGCGCGGCGCCGCGTGGTGTTCAAGGACGGCCTCATCGTCGCGCAGGAGACGTCCTGATGCGTCCCACCGCCGTTCCGCAACCCGCCGAGCGCGCCGAGCAGCACGCGCCGCTCCACACCTACCAGGGCGGCAGCGTCATGCTCGGCGAGACGCTGCTCATGGCGGCGCGCGAGATCCGCCGCAACGCGCTGCGCTCGTTCCTCACCATGCTCGGCGTCGTCATCGGCGTCGGCGCGGTGATCGTGCTGGTGACGCTCGGCGAGGGCGCCTCGGCGAAGGTCAAGTCCGACATCGCCAAGCTGGGCGAGAACCTGCTCATCGTCAACACCGGCGCCTTCCGCCGCGGCCCTTCGTCGACGCCGGCGCGGCCCTTCACGCGCGAGGACGCGGTCGCGGTGTCGCGCGAGGTCGGCGGGCTCTCCGGCGTGGCGCCCGCGGCCACCCGCCAGACGCTCGTCGTCTACGGCAACCGCAACTGGCGCACGCAGGTGAACGGCAGCACCGCCGACTTCTTCCCCGTGCGCGGCTACCAGGTGCAGAGCGGACGAGCGTTCACTCCCAGTGAAGCGACCGCCGGCAAGCCGCTCTGCGTCGTCGGCCAGACGGTGGTCAAGGAGCTCTTCGGCGGCGCCGACCCGCTCGGCCAGAGCGTCCGCGTCGGCCGTACGCCGTGCGACGTCATCGGCACGCTGGTGCCGAAGGGCGAGGCCGGCTTCGGTCAGGACCAGGACGACCTCGTCGTGATGCCGCTCGTCGCCTTCCAGCGCCGCATCGCCGGCAACAACGACATCACCTCGATGTACGTGTCGGCGGCGCCGGGGCGTTCGACGGCGCTGGTGCAGAGCCAGCTCGAGTCGCTGCTGCGCGAGCGCCGCCGCATCACCAACCCCGCCGAAGACGACTTCACGGTGCGCGACATGGCCGAGATCGCCGCCACCATGGCGAGCACCACCGGCGCCCTGGCCGCGCTGCTCGGCGCCATCGCCGGCGTCTCGCTGCTCGTCGGCGGCATCGGCATCATGAACATCATGCTCGTCTCGGTCACCGAGCGCACGCGCGAGATCGGCATCCGGCTGTCGATCGGCGCCCTGCCGCGCGAAGTGCTGACGCAATTCCTCGTCGAGGCGGCCGTGCTGTCGAGCATCGGCGGCCTGATCGGCATCCTCCTCGGCCTGCTGGGCTCGCTCGCGGCATCGCGCGGGCTGCAGGTGCCCTTCCTCTTCGTGCCGCGCATCCTCCTCATCGCCTTCGCCTTCTCGGCGGTGATCGGCGTTCTCTTCGGCTTCCTGCCGGCGCGCCGGGCGGCGCGGCTGAACCCCATCGAAGCGCTGCGGCACGAGTAGCTGGTCGGCTTCGCACCGGCCGCAGCGGCAATCGACGTGCGGCGAGGTCAGGATTGCGAGAGGATGAGGCCCATCGATGGGCCGTCTATGAGAGGTTCCGCGAACCACGTGCGTAGCGCGGCCGGGCGAGCTGCCTACGGGATCGTTCTCTGGGTGCTCGCGTTCTCCACCCTGGAACAGTTCGCGGAGTTGAACAGCGAGCTCCACAGCCTGACTTCGACGGTCTTTCATTGGCTGGCCGCTCTGTTGGCCATGGTCGCGGCTACGTACGAAGCGGTGACGATGAAGGGACTGGCCGGTCTGCGCAGCCTTTGGGAGAGACCTGACCCGATCGACGTGCCTCCGGACCGGAAGTGCACCTGCCGCGTCGCCGGCAACGATGATCTACAGCGCGTGCGCAGGCTGGCGCTCAAGCGCTACGGCTGGGCCTTCACCTTGCGAGCGCTTCAGCGGTGGCACCGCTGCAATCCAAAGTGCCTTTTCCTGATGGAGTCGGAAGGGAAGCTGGTCGGTTATCTCGACGCCTTCCCGATCAGCGAGAACGACTACCAATTCCTTCTCGCTGACGGCCAAGAGCGGCTGATCACGCCACTCGGCGAGGAGGCGGTCACGCCAGCGTCCTCGTTCTACATCGCATCCGTCGTCGTCGACGAAGGCTGGGGCGGCCGCCTCGCCTATCTCCTCAAGCGCGCCATGACTTTCTACTGCGAGACTTACCCAACCAAGAGCTGGCAGCGCGTCTGCGCGATCGGCTACTCACCGGCGGGGCGCGCTTTGCTCGAGCAGAAGGACATGAGGCTCGCAGCCGAGGCGGTCAAGGTCCAGATGTACGTCGTGGACCGCGCGCTGCTGCCTCGGCTGGCCAAGCTCAACCGCAACTTCTGGCAGAAGCTGCTGCCTTAACAGCGACAGAATCTCGAAGGCACAGCATTAGCATAGGCGCACGCGCCGAGGAGGAGGGACACATGGCGACGAAGAGAGCAGCCAAGAAGACGACCAAGCGGAGCACGAAGAAGCCGGCGAAGCGATCGGCGGCCAAGAGCCGGTCCGCGAAGAGGCCGGCAGCGCGGAAAGCGCCAGCGAAGAAGAGCGCGTCGAAGAAGACCGCCACCAGGAAGAGCGCCGCGAAGAGGACGCCGAGGAGGCCGGCGAAGAAGGCCGCCGCCAAGCGGCGCGCGACCACGACGCGGCCGAAGACCAGCGGCGCGAAGAAGGTCGTCAGCGCGGCGACCGACGGCGCGAGGAAGGTCGTCGGCGCGGCGGCCAGCGGCACGAAGCGGGCCGTCGGGGCCGCCGTCGACACGGTCACGGACGCCGCGAAGAAGGTGGTCGACACCGTCGCTCACGTCATGCCGGGACACGACTGACCCGTGGTGGCGCGCGCCGTGCCGGCGAGCCGGCGCGCGCGGTAGTGTCCTAGTTAGTTTCGGCCCGGCTCTTGACTCTCGCACGCGCGGCGCTAGCCTGTGCCCATGACCAAGCGCCCGGCCCGCCCGCGCGATCCCAACCTGCTCGCGCGGGACGTGTTCATGGAGCTGGTCGGCGAGCGGCCGAAGACGGCGCCGCCGGAGCCCGTCAGCGCCCGCGAGGCGTCCAGGCGCGGCGGCAAGAAGGGCGGCAAGGCACGGGCCGACGCCATGACGGCAGAGCAGCGCAGCGAAGCGGCCAAGAAGGCCGCTAGCGCCCGCTGGAAGAAGTAGGGCGCCGCCGCCCTGTCCTAAGATCCCCCACAGTCCAAGGCGCGGCTAGGAAGTCGCGAGCCGAAAAGCCGGCGCCCCACAGCCGGCCCGCCGCGCCGCCTTTCCCTTCTTTGTGGGGTTGCGCCGTGGGGGGTGCGAGCTGGCGAGACGGCGGCGGATTCAGGACAAGCGCACGGAGTTCCCGTGCGACTACCCCGCGCTCCTAGTCGAGCTACAGACGGCGCTGGCCGCTGGCGATGCCGTGAGCGAGGACAGCGCAGCCGACCTCATGGCGAGCCGTGCGGGCGAGACGGAGGAAGACCGCGAGAGCATCGCCCGACACCTGCGCTACCTGCTGGCGAAGAAGCGGAAGGCAGCGCCGCCGCAAGCGGCGTCCAAGCTCGTGACCGTCGCCACTCCTGGCCTCGGCATGCTGCTCGAAACCTTGTCCGAATGGATGAAGGCAATGGACCGCTTGGTGCCTCTGCTGACTACCGCGGAACAACAGGAGGTAGCTGCCGAGAAGGCCGCCAAGGTGCGACGGGTGATCGAAGCGCGGATACGAGAGCTGTCAGCGGTGCCACAGGACGACGCGGTCGCCGCTGCCGCGAGGCTCCTGGAAGGCGGAGTCGACGATTCGGTCACTCCGGCGGGTCTTGTTCAAAGCGAGCGCGACAGGCTCGACGGCCTTCTTGACCGCGTGCGCGACCTCCAGGGCAGAATCGACACCCAGGGACCGATTATGGGATGGCGCGAGTTCTAGGCAGGGCGGGGATATCCCCTTCATGCTGTCGAGGGGATATCCCCTCCCCGGTCAAACGAGCCGAGGGGATATCCCCTCCGGCCGTTTCCGCCGCCCCTGTTATCAGTAGATCCGCCGAGGCAACCTCGGCAGAATTCCCCCAGAAAAACGAACGCCCCGTGGATCAGACGGGGCGCTTCGGAGAACCAGCGGCGCGGTGTGCCGGGGGCTCTCGCTAGGGGAAGTGTACCCCTCCCGGCCGCCGCGTCGCAATACCCGAAAGGAGAAGCGACGTGCTAAGCCATCTGCGAGCCTGTAAGCGCGTTCCGCGCAGCCACTTGAGCCAGCGGGGGCGGCTTCGGCCGCCCCTTGATCGTGGCGTCTAAAACTATCTTGACTTTCACGCTTAACTCACGCATAATCTACTCATGGCTAAGGTACTCAGCACCGCGCAGCGTGCAGCCGTCGTCTCCGCCCTGGTGGAGGGCAACAGCGTCCGGGCGACGGCTCGGCTCACCGGCGTCTCGAAGGACACCGTCCTCAAGCTCATGGTCGAGCTTGGCGAGGCGTGCGCCGATTTCCACGACAAGAACGTGCGCGGGCTCGACTCGCAGCGCATCCAGGCGGACGAGGCGTGGTCGTTCGTCGGCGCGAAGAAGTACAACGTGAAGCCCGGCAAGCGGGCCGAGCAGGGCGATATCTGGACGTGGATCGCGCTCGACGCTGACACCAAGCTCGTGGTCAGCGTCGTCGTCGGGCCGCGCTCGCCGGGCGCGTGCCACGACTTCGTGCAGGATCTGGCCGAGCGCGTCGTCGGCCGCTTCCAGCTCACCACCGACGCGCTGCGTCTCTACCAGCCTGCCGTCGAGGCGCACCTAGGCGCCCGCGTCGACTACGCGCAGGTCGTCAAGGTCTATGGCAAAGATCCCGAAGGGGAGCGCCGCTACAGCCCGGCGCAGTGCCTCAGCACGGAGCGCATCATCATCTCCGGCGACCCCGACCGCGACCACATCAGCACCAGCTACGTCGAGCGGCAGAACCTCACGCTGCGCATGTCGTCGCGGCGCTTCACTCGGCTCACCAACGCCTTCTCGAAGAAGTCGTACAACCACTTCTGCGCCGTGGCGCTCTACACCGTGTTCTACAACTACGCCCGCATCCACACGACGCTGCGCATCACCCCGGCGATGGCGGCCGGTCTGGCGAAGGGGCCGTGGAAGATCGCGGACCTAGTCGCGCTGCTACCACCGGTCGAGCACAAGGGCGGCCGGCCGAAGAAGGCGGTCGCCTAGTCGCGCACTCGGAACCGAATGCCCTTCGTCGAAGCGATGGTGACGAACATCTCGCAGAACGCGCGGGCGGGCTCGGGGTCGATGTTGGCGCCACAACTAGGGCAGGCGAACGGCGTGTCGGCGACAGGGCCGACCGCTGGCACCTCGACGCGACAAGCGCAGCGGCCGCACTCCAGGCTGATCGCCTCTAACTGCCGCGCCTCGACCATCACGCCCGCTTGCTCCAGCAGCTTGCGCCTCGCCACGTGCATGAACGTAGCACCGGTGCTGCGGGCGTGTCCACTAGCGGTGCCGCGGTTCGGTAGCGTCGGCCTATGGCGAAGCGACCAGCCAAGGCGGCTAAGAAGGCTTCCACGACCGGCCGCGGGCTGCTGCGGATCGTGGCCTACATCCACCCGGACGAGCACGAAGCGATGCAGACCTACGCGGAACGGCGCGGCGTCTCGCAGGGCGAAGTGGTGCGCCGGGCGCTGCGCAAGTTCCTCGGCGTCGAGGACTGAGGCGCCCTGGCTTTGCCCAAGTGTTGAGGCCTTGAGAGCGCGATCAGTAACCCGGCTTCGCGGGTTTTGCCGGCGGCAGCAACGCGATGACGGTTTGTATGAGGTCTGCCCTAATGCCCACTTTGATGCCGACCTCGGGCGCAATCTCCGCTGCAAGGTGGCAACGCTCACCTGTGCACTTGATGCTTACATCGCCGATGTTGCACGTGAACGA
Organism: Thermoanaerobaculia bacterium; assembly: GCA_036005845.1. Taxonomy (GTDB): domain Bacteria; phylum Acidobacteriota; class Thermoanaerobaculia; order Multivoradales; family JAIOJS01; genus DASYQD01. The sequence goes on from DASYQD010000013.1 coordinate 6,758, forward strand.
ACCGTCCGCATCTTCTACCCAACTTCCCCCAGAGTCCTGGCAGCCTTTCTTGAAATCCTCTTTGAATGACATGTCGTCGCTCCTCTTTTTCTTGGTCCAGGAATGAAAAACGCTTCGATTCCGCAGACTACCATAGCAAATTATTGGGTCTTCAGGAACGGTCTTCAGGAAGTCGTGTGGGTACCTGACGGTGCCGAGCTGACCCCTTGCACCCCGCCGCCACCAGCGCCGGCCCTGACGGGGCGCGCCTGGAGCGCCACAGCCCCGAGGCAGAGGTTCGCTCGCCGTTCCCTGGGCGCGACCGACGCTGACGGCGACGGGGCTCCGGGGCCAGAAGGAGCCACTCTTCGGGGTTCTACTAGGCCCGGCGTGCAGGGATGACGTACTCCGTGATCCGGTCGCCGTTGCCCGCCATGCGCGGGAGCCTACCGCGCGGGCCGGAAACTAACTAGGACACTACCGCGCGCGCCGATCGCTCGCGACCGCGCGTGCGGGCTGATAGCCTCCGTCTCTACACCAAGGCCGAGACGGAGAATTCGCCCATGCGTCCACTGCACTCGTTCGCTGTCGCCGCCCTGCTCGCCGGCGCCATCGCCGTGCCGGCCTTCGCCGGCGGCGGCATCCACGTCGGCGGCGAGATGACCGTCGCCGAGGCGACGCCGATCGCCGCCATCCTCGCCGCGCCTGCCGATCACGAAGGCAAGGTGGTGCGCGTCGAAGGCGAGGTCACCGGCGTCTGCAAGATGCGCGGTTGCTGGATGGAGGTCGGCGACGACGCCGGTCACCACATCCGCATCGCGGTCGAGGACGGCGTGCTGGTCTTCCCCGCCGACGCCGCCGGCAAGCCCGCCTCGGTGCAGGGCAAGGTCGTCGTCAACGAGGTGTCGAAGGAGCGTTACGTCGAGTGGCGCAAGCACCTCGCCGAGGACGGCGGCGACGCCTTCGACGAGGCGAAGCTCGGCAACGGCCCCTACCGCATCGTCGAGATCGCCGGCACCGGCGCCACGATCGGCGGCTAGCCGCAGCGCGGCTCACCGCGAGGTGAACGGGGCTACTTGGCGGCGGCGGCCGCCGCGGCGGGTGCCGGCAGCGGCGCGGCGACCGCGGCCGGCAAACCGACGCGCCGCGTGAGGTCTGCCCATCGCGGCTCGCCGCGCAGCGGGTCGAAAGCGCGGAGCACGCCCATCAGCACGACGAAGCGCGAGCGGTCGCGGTAGGCGGTCTCGAGCTCGTCGAGGGCGGCGGCGTGGTCGCCGAGGCCGACGTCGACGAGGGCGAAGGCGGCGGGTTGCACGCGGGTCGTCTCGTTGCGCTTCGCGAGCGCCGCGCGAACGGCGCGCGCTTCTTCCATGTGTCCCGCCCGCGCCAGGGTGTAGCCGAGGGCGCCACGCATGACACTGCTGTCGCCGGAGAGCTCGACCGCCTGCCGCGCTTCCTTCACCGCCTCGTCGTGCCGGCCCGCGGCGTCGAGCGCGAACGCCAGACCGAAGTGGGTGTATGGGAAGCGCGGGTCGAGCTCGAGCGTGCGCTCGAACTGCGCGATCGCCTCGTCGTCCTGGCGCGCGAAGTAGAGGACGAAGCCGAGGTCGGCGTTGATCACCATCGACAACGGGTCGAGCCGCTGTGCGAGGCGCGCGTTGGCGATCGCCTCGTCGTGGCGGCCGGTGGCGGAGAGCAGGTAGGCGTACCACTGCGGCGCCGTCGGGTAGCCGGGGTCGAGGCGCTGCGCTCGGCGGAAGCCTTCCTCGGCGTCGGCCCAGCTCCAGTCGTAGAGAAAGCGCGCGTAGGCGAGCGTGGTGTGCGCCTCGGCGAGATCGGGGTCGAGCCGCAGCGCTTCGCGCGCCTTGGCGATGGCGCGCGGGAAGGCGTCGCGCGGCGGCGTGTTGCCGTAAAGCGGCAGCAGCACCCAGCAGTCGGCGATGCCGGCGTGGGCGGCGGCGAAGGCGGGGTCGCGGGCGAGTGCGCCCTCGAAGTGGGTCATCGCCTTCTTGAGGTCGGCCTCGGTGCGGCGGTTCCAGAAGTAGCGGCCGCGCACGTACTCCTGGTAGGCCTCGGCGTCGGCCGTGCCGCGGTTTCCCGGCCGGTGCGGACGGCGGCCGGAAAGCTCGAGCGACAGCGCGTCGGCCACCTGCTCGGAGATGGCGTCCTGCACCGCGAAGGGATCGGTGTATACGGTCTCGAAGCTGCGCGCCCAGAGCGGCCGGCCGTCGTCGACGCGCAGCAGGCGCACCGAGACGCGCAGGCGGTCGCCCGAGCGCTGGAGCGAGCCGTCCATCACCGCGTCGACGCCCAACCGGCGGCCGATGCCGAGGGCGTCGCGCGGCGCCTCGCGCAGCTCCTGCACGGCGCTCGTCGGGCGCACGACCAGCGGCTCGAGCTCGGAGAGGCGCGTGATCAGCGCATCGGCCATGGCGAGGCCGAGCACGTCGCCGTCGGCGGGCGGATTGAGCGAGAGGAAGGGCAGCACGGCGAGCGAGCCGACGCGTAGCGCGCCGGGCGGCGCCGGCTCCCCCCGCCAGCGGGCGGCGATGGCGAGGAAGGCGGCGAGGAGCAGCAGCGCGCCGAGACCGGCGAGGAGCAGCGGCCGGCGGCGCGACTCGCCCGGCGGAGTGCGCGTGGCGGCACGGCGCTCGGGGCCCGTCCACGGCGTCGCGGCGGCGCTCGTCATCCCGCTGCCGGCGCCGAGTCCGCCCCCGCCGCTCATTGCAGTCACCTGGGTGACTGAAGCCGCTCCCGCTAGCGCCGGCGTCGTGGCCCCGATCGCCGCAGCGGCGCCGCGAGAAGACTTCTCCATCACTGCCGCCACCGCCGCTTCGCCAATCGCGTGCTCGCCCGACAGCCGCTCCACCGGCATCGCGAACCGGTACCCCCGCCGCGGCACGGTGAGGATGTAGCTGCGCCCCTCGTCCCCCTCCGCCAGCACCTTGCGCAGGGTGTAGACGTTCTGCGACAGCACCGACTCCTCGACGAAGCGGTCGCGCCAGACGAGGGCGAGCAGCTCCTCCTTCGGCACCACCGCGCCCTCCGCTTCCACGAGGACGCGCAGCGTATCGAAGGCTTTAGGCGTCAGCGGCACCGGCTCGGCGCCGCGCCGCAGCTCCTGGAGCTGGAGGTCGAGACGGAACGGTCCGAAGGCGTAGCCGGCGGTCAAAGGCGGAGCCGCGGAAGCCTTCATCGGAATTTGAGGCCGTTTTGAGGAGCCATTGAAGACCCGGGCGGCGACCGCCGCCTACGCTGCGCCGTAGCTCCCATGCATCGTCCGCCGAAGGTCGAGCGACGAGTCTAGCAGGCACCCAGATCGGCCAGATGACCCTCGGCGACACTCGAACACCCGAACGGAGGTCCCCGTGTTTCAGCTCTCCCCAGCCCACGACAGCATGGCTTTTCCGGTCCCCGTCTACCCGCTCGGCGCCGGCACCACCGCTGCCGAGGTTCCTTCCTCCCACAGCGACGCGCGGCTGCTCGACGCCATCGCGCAGGGCGACTCCGACGCCCTGGCGCTGCTCTTCGACCGCCACGGCGCCGCGGTGCTCGGCGTGCTCACCCGCATGCTCGGCCGCGCCGGCGAGGCCGACGAGGTGCTGCAGGAGGTCTTCCTCTGGCTGTGGAAGCACCCGCGCCGCTACGACCCCAGCCGCTCGAGCCTGCGCGGCTGGCTGCTGGTGCTGGCGCGCTCGCGGGCGCTCGACGTGCTGCGCGCCGACCGCTCGCGGCGGGTGCGCGAGGAGGGCGTCGAGCGCGAGCGGCCCACCATCCACGAGCCGCTGCCGCTGCGCGATCTCGAGCAGCGCGAGGCCGAGCGCCGCCTGCAGCGCGCGCTCGGCATGCTGCCGGATGAACAGCGCCGCTGCATCGAGCTGGCGTTCTTCACCGGCCTGTCGCACAGCCAGATCGCGGCGCGGCTGCAGCAGCCGCTGGGCACGGTCAAGTCGCGCATCCAGCTCGGGATGGCGAAGCTGCGCGTGGCACTGGGCGGCCTGATGGCGGCGACGGCGTAGGCCGCGCGGGTGGCGGCACCGGAGCAGAGAGCTCGCGCGGCTCAGTGCGCCGCGGGCCCGGCGCCGTCCTTCACCACGCGGCTGCCGTCCTCGGACGGTCCGTAGGGGCTCTTGAACTCGCGCTCGACGACCGGCGCGTTCGGGTCGTCGCCGGGCTCGCGCACCGCGGGCAGCACGAAGCGCGGCACCAGCGTGCCGGTGTAAGTGATCTGCGTGCGGCTGACGTAGTTGCCCGCCATGGTGGAGACGACGAGGTCGAGCTCGGGGACGACGACGACGGTCTGGCCGCCGGCGCCGCGGGCCGAGAACTGCCGCACCATGCGGTCCTTGTACGGATAGTCCTCGTTCCACCAGAAATAGCCGTAGTAGACGTTGCGCAGGTGGTACTGCTTGGCGCTCGCTTGCGCCACGAAGTCGCGGCTGAGGATGCGGCGGCCGTCCCAGACGCCGTCGTCGAGCATGAGCTGGCCGAGCTTGAGGAAGTCGCGCGGCAGCAGGTTCACGCTGCCCCCGCCGTACGGGTTGCCGGCCGGGTCGAGGCCCCACGAGCTGCGGCGGATGCGCATCGGCTCGCCCACCAGGCGCGAGAAGGTGTCGACGACGCTTTCGCCGGTCGCCTTCGCCACCATGCCCAGCGCGACGTTGGCGCTGGCGCTGCAGTAGATCGAGCGTTCGCCGGGAGCGAAAGCCATCGGCACGCCGAGCGTGTAGCGGTAGAAGTCGGGTTCCTCCTCCTGATTGGCGATGTTCTCCTCGTTGCCCGGCGCCGCGTCGTTGGTGTCGTCGCAGAACCAGCCGGGCGACATGGTGAGCAGGTTCTCGAGCGTCATCGCGCGCTTCTTCGGCTCGAGGCCGTCGGGCATCCGGCCGCCGTTCATCACCTCGTAGACGCGGCTCTGCAGCGACAGCGGCGCGCCCGCCTGCATCGCCGCGCCGACGACGATCGAGGTGAGGCTCTTCGCCGCCGAGCGCGTGTCGTGGAGCTTGTGGCGATGATAGCCGTGGAAGTACTCCTCGAGCACCAGCTTGCCGTGGCGCGCGACGAGCAGCGCGTGGATCTGCGGCGCGTCGAGCGAGTCCATCGGCGCCTCGAGGAGACGCTGGACGAACGCCTCGATGCCGGCGCGGCTGATGTCCGCGTCCTCGAGCGTGCCGGTGGGCCAGCCGTCGTCGAGCTGCGGCGGCGGCAGGTAGGAGTAGTGCGCCGGCTGCTTGCCGCGCGGGTAGAAGTCGCTGTCGTCGCCGGCGCGTACGAAGTCGTAGTTGCCGCCGCGGTTGGCGAAGTAGAGGCTCATCGATTCGGGATCGGTCTGCAGCGTGCCGCGCGCGAGCTCGCGCTCCGGCTGGCCGGTGCGGCGGCCCATGAGGACGACGTTGTCGCCGTCGCGGACGAGGCGCTCGGCGCCGAGCTGGGTGCCGAGGTCGCGGTCGGGGTTGCGCATGACGACGTCGAGCGAGCCGTCGGGCCGGCTGCGCGCCAGCAGAAACAGAGTGAACTCGTCCTCGGCCGGCGCGACGACGCCGCGCCAGCGATCGGGGCCGTCTGCTTCGAGGAGCACCGGCGACGCCGACCGGCTCCAGTTGAGCCGCGTGGCGGGGCGGATCCAGTGGCCACGAATGCGCTCCGTGCCGTCGAAGCGGCCGCGGAAGGCGCCCTGGTCGTTGGGCAGCTCGAAGCTCACCTCCGGCGGCTGCGAGCGGATCGGCACCACGCGTCCGACGATCTCGGCGACGTAGGAGCCGGCGACGCGCCGCACGAGCAGCGGGCCGCGGGCGTCGGGGCCGAAGCGCCGCTTGGCCACCCACAGGCCTCCGAGCTGGGCCGCGGACGGTGGCGAAGCTGGCGTAGCCGCGTCGCGTGACGAGGCGACCACCGCTGCCGAACCGATCAGGAATGTGAGGACGACGACGCGTCTCAGCCAGGTGCTCATGGATGGCCTCCTCCTCCGCCGGCAGCAGGCGCGGCGGCGTGGGCCACTATATCCACTTCGGTTATAGTGTCAACGCACATAAGCGCCGGGCCGCGTACCTCAAGATCTCGCCAGTGGAACAACGGCAGCCGCTGCCTCGTAGTCGCCTGCAGAGGAGGGTGCGCCCATGCTCGAGCTGTTCGCCGCCGTGCTGGTGTTCGGCGTGGTCGTGGTGGTCCTCGGCCTCGTCGCCGGGATCGTCAAGCTGGTCTTGAAGGTGGCGCTGATCCCGGTCGCCCTGGCGCTGGTGGTCGTCAAAGTGGTGGCGATCGCCGTGCTGGCCGTCGTCGGCGTCGTGGTGATCGCCGCCGTCGGGTTGCCGCTGCTCGCGGTGGCGGCCGTGCTGGCGATCCCGCTGCTGCTGCTCGGCGGACTCGTCGCGGCGGTGAAACTGGTGATCTGAAGCGCGAGATTCGGCCCCGGCGATGCGCACGCCGGCCGCGCCGCGGCTACTCGCGGAGCGTCTGCACCGGGTCGAGCGCCGCCGCCCGCCGCGCCGGCAGCAGCGAGGCGAGCACCACCGCCGCGGCGACGAGAACAGCGACGCTTATGAACGTCGCCGGATCGAGCGGCTCCACGCCGAACAGCAGCGTGCGCAGCGCGCGCGTGGCGCCGGCCGCCGCCAGCGCACCCAGGAGCGTGCCGGCGAGCGCCAGCCGCAGCCCCTGCCGCAGCGTCGAAGCGAGGATGCGCTGCGGCGCGGCGCCGAGCGCCAGCCGGATGCCGAGCTCGCGCCGCCGTTCGCCGACGAGGTAGGCCATCACCGAGTAGGTGCCGACCGAGGCCAGCGTCAGCGCGATGGCGGCGAAGGCGGCGAGCAACAGCGCGTTCCAGCGCCGCGGCTGCAGCGTCGCGGCCTGCATCTCCTGCATCGTGCGCACCTCGGTGAGCGGCATGTCGGGCTGCAGCGACCAGACGGCGCGCTCGATCGACGGCAGCAGCGCGCGTGGCTCGCCGCGGGTGCGCACAACGACGCTCACCCACGGCCACGGATCCTGCGCGTGCGGGATGTAGATCTCGGGCTCGGCCGGCGTGTCGAGGCCGAACTGCCGCGTGTCTCCCGCCACGCCGACGATCTGCCGCGCCTGGTGACCGCCCTGGCCGGGGACGATCCACTGGCCGATGGCGTCGCGGCCGGCGAACCAGCGCCGCGCGAACGCTTCGTTGACCATGGCGACCGGCGGCGCCTCCGCACTGTCCGTCGCCGCGAGCTCGCGTCCGCGTACCGGCACGTGAAGGGCGCGGAACCAGCCGGGGCTGATGACGCGGTCCTGCGCCGAGCGCTGCGGGCCGCCGCTCTCCGGCTCGCCGAGGAAGTGGAACGACGTGCTGTGGTCCTCGCCCGAGAGCGGCAGCCGCGAGGCGAAGCCGACGTCCACCGCTCCCGGCACCGCGGCGAGGCGCTCCTGCAGCCGCCGGTAGAAGTCGACGACGTAGGGCGCGTCGCCCTCGCGCGCCGGCGGCAGGCCGGCGCCGAAGGTGAGCAGGCGCTCCGTCGCCAGGCCCGGCTCGGCGTTTCCCAACTGCCACAGCGTGCGCACCAGCACGCCGGCGACGACGAGCAGCGCCACGGCGACCGCCGTCTGCGCCACGACGAGCGCGGCGCGCAGCCGCCAGCGCGACGGATCGGCGCTCTGCGTGCGGCCGGTCGACTTGAGCAGCGCATGGAGACGCGGCGACAGCGCGTGGAGCGCCGGCAGCAGGCCGACGACGAGACCGCTGCCGATCGCCACCGCGGCGGTGAACAGCAGGACGCGGCCGTCGAGCGTCACCTCGTCCATGCGCGGGAAGCGCTCGGCCGCCGCGACGCGGAAGAGCCGCAGGCCGCCGGCGGCGACGGCCAGCCCGAGCGCGCCGCCGAGCGCGGAGACGAAGACGCTCTCGGCGAGCAGGTGGCGCATCACCCGCAGCGCGCCGGCGCCGAGCGCCGTGCGCACCGCCAGCTCGCGCTCGCGCCGCAGCGCGCGGTGCAGCATCAGGTTGGCAAGGTTGGCGCAGGCGATGAGCAGCACCGCGCCGACGGCGGCGAACAGCACCGTCAGCGCCGGCCGCGAGTCGCGTACGATCCACTCGCGCAGCGGGAAGAGCCGCACGCCGAAGTTGCGGTAATTGTCGGGGAGGCGCCGGCCGAGCTCGCGCTCGCGCGCCTGCAGCTCGGCGGTCGCCTGCTCGACGTCGACGCCCGGCCGCAGCCGCGCTATGGCGCTCAGGTGCCGCGCCTCGCGCTTGTCGTACTCGGCGTCGTTGCCGGTGCTCACCCAGAAGTCGGCGCCGCGCGGATAGGCGAAGCCGGGCGGCATGATGCCGACGACGGTGAAGCTCTGTCCGCTCAAGGTCAGCGAGCGGCCGAGCACCGCCGGATCGCCGCCGAAGCGGCGCCGCCAGAGAGCGTCGCCGAGCAGGATGACGCGCGGCCCGCCCGGCAGCAGCTCATCGCGCGTGAAGTCGCGCCCCCGCGCCGGCGCGACGCCGAGGACGCGGAAGAAGTCGCCGGAGACCATGGTGCCGGCGATCTGCTCGGGCCGGCCGTCGCCGGCGAGGTCGACGCTGTGCGGCCCGAAGAGCGCCAGGCGCTCGAACGAGCGCAGGCCCGGCTGCCAGTCGGCGAGCGTCGGATGGGCGATGCTGCGGATCTCGTCCGGCCCGCTCGGCGCCGTCTCCCAGATGCGCACCAAGCGCTCCGGCTGCGGGTACGGCAGCGGCCGCAGCAGCACGCCGCGCACGACGCTGAACATCAGCGCGTTGGCGCCGATCCCCACCGCCAGCGTCAGCACCATCAGGGCCGTCGAACCGGGCATGCGCAGCGCGGAGCGGAGAGCGAAGCGGAGGTCGTGCAGCAACGCGTCCATCTGGTGCTCCTCCTTATTGGAAGTCGCGGGCGCGTCAAAGCACGCGACATGCCGCACTGACAGGACGCTCTAAGCTCCATGGAGCTAGCTAGTTGTGCGCCAAATGCCGAGGCCGACGGTTAGCCTGGATGTTCGCGCACGCGATCCCGATCTCGAAATCGAACGCGCTTGCGCTTCAGTGGCGTGAGAAGTCATGCTGATATCCATGCGCGTCAAGATCACGGTTCATGGCGTTCCCGAGTGGGTGCGCGATGAGCTGGCTGCACGCGCCGCCGCTCAGGGCCGCTCGTTGCAGGACTTCTTGAGGGCCGAACTCGAGAGGCTCGCGGCTAGACCGTCGCTGGAGATGCTTCTCCAGCGCAACCGCGACCGCCAAGACACTTTAGGGAACAGCTAACCCACCGCTCGGTGGTGCCGACTCGCCAGGCCCGTCCCCGTGCTTCTCGCGCAGGGCGAGGATCTCGTCGCGGAAGGCCGCCGCACGGAGCGGACCCATGTAGACCTTGGCCGTCATGTCGATGCCGGCGGCGAGGCGGTCGAGGCGGTCAGCGGTGAGCGTCTCGGGGGCGTCGCCGTGCTGGACGATGCGGATGCGGCGGCGGATGTAGTCCTCGGCCGCCGGGCCCATGTAGTTGCGGGCGATCCGCATCACGTCGCGATAGAGCTCACCCAAGCACACGCTCCCCGCTCATCTCACCCCTACTCGCGCGGCACGTCTCCGAGCACCTCGTCTTCGTCCTCGCCGCGCGCGTGCTCGCGGAAGAACTTGATCGCCGCCACCATGCGCTCGAAGCTGTCCGCCAGCGCGCCCACCTCGTCGCGCGAGCGGATGTCGAGCTGCACGTCGAGATCGCCGCGGCTGATCCTGTCGGCGGCCTCGCGCAGGTCGCAGAGCGGCTGCACCAGCGCGCGCGAGGCGAGCAGCGAGACGAGCAGCACGCCGAGCGCCAAAGGCACCGCCAGCCCCAGCGCCCGCAGCCCCGCGCGCACCGCGGGCGCCAGCGCCTCGGAGCGGTCGATCTTCGCCACCACGCCCCAGCCCAGCGACGGCACGTACTCCCACGCTGCCAGCGTGTCGACGCCGCGGTAGTCGCGGACGCGGCCGGCGCCGCGGCGCCCCTGCACGGCTTGCTGGATGGCGCGCCCGTTCTCGGCGCCCAGCCGCACCGCGCGCTCGAGCGCCGCATCGGCGTCGAAGCGCGTCGGGGCGACGATGACGGCGCGGTCGCCGTCGCGCCGCGCCACCACGGTCTCGCCGCTGTCGCCGAGACCGGTCCGTTCGAGGACGACGCGGAAGACGCTGCCGAGGTTGAGGCGCGCCGCCAGCACGCCGCGGACGCGGCGCACCGGGTCGCGCAGCGGTGTGGCGACGATCAGCGTCAGCTTGTGCGTGATCGGCGACAGGAACACCGGCGCGGCGTAGGTGCCGGCCATGCCGCGGCGGAAGTACTCGAGGTCCTCGGCGTCGTGCCCTTCGTGCTGCTCGTGCGTGGAGGCGACGACGCGGCCGCGGTCGTCGATCGCCAGCAGCTCCTCGAACTGGCGCCCGTCCCAGCGCACCAGCATCAGCGTCTCGCGCAGCTGCACCAGCGCGGGGCTCTGGTGGATCGCCGGCGCCTTGGCGGCGGCGCCGCTGGGCGCCGCCGGGCCGCTGGTGGGCAGCGCCTCGGCGTCGATCAGCGGCGGACGTCGTGCCGCCGGGCCGTGCGGCACCACGCCCGCCGCGGCCGCCGCCATCACCACGCCCGCGCGCGGCGCCAGCAGGCCGGCGATGCGCTCGACCTGCGTGCGGCGATCGACGGCGAGCTGATCGAGCGCCTCGGCCTTGGCGCGCGCGATGCCGCTGAGCCCTTCGAGCGTGTCGTTCTCGAAGGCGCGGCGCGCGGCCAGGTAGTCCCACAGCGCCTGCGCCACCAGCGGCGCGAGAGCGAAGGCGAGGAGCAGCAGCAGGAGCTTGGTGCGCCAGGTGCCGAGCCAGCCGCGCAGGCGGCTGCGCGTCCGCTGCCCCCAGGTCGGCGGCGACTTCGCCGCCAGGCGCTCGCCCGTCCCCGCCACCCGCTAGCGCTCCGCTCCCACCTTCACCATGCCGCAGAGGAGCGCGCCGATGCCCTCGAGCGGCAGCACGTGGCGCACCTTGGTGCGCTGGAGCGCCGCGGCGGGCGACACCGGGCTGTGCGCCGAGCCGGGGTCCTCGACGACGGTGAGCCCGCCGCGCCGCGCCACCGCGGCGACACCGGCGGCGCCGTCCTCGGAGGAGCCGGTGAGCAGCACGGCGACGACGCGCCGGCGGTAGGCGTCGGCCGCCGACTCGAAGAGCACGTCGATCGACGGCCGCGCCCACGACACCGGCCCTTCCACCGACAACGTCAGCCATCCGGGCTCGACGAGCAGGTGGTAGCCCGCCGGCCCGAGGTAGACGACGCCGGGCTCGAGGCGCTCGCGGTCGCGCGGCTCCCGCACCGGCAGCAGCGACACGGCGCCGAGGAGTTGCGGCAGCGGCGAGTCGGCGTCGTGCCGCCGGTGCTGGACGATGGCGATGGCGGCCGGGAACGCGGCCGGCAGCGCGGCGAGCAGGTGGCGCAGCGCGGCGACGCCGCCGAGCGAGGCGCCGATCACCACCAGGTCGTAGTCGGCGCGCGGCCGTTCGCGCGGCGGCTTCATGGCCGCGCCCCGTTCGGCGCGCGGCGCGGCTTCGAGCTTGGCCGCCGCCTTCATCGCACCCGGCGGTAGAGGCCCAGGCTCTCCACCAGCGGTTCGTAGCGGTCGGCGAACGGCGTGAACCGCATCGACTCGCGGATGCCCAGCGCCAGGATGCCGAAGTTCACCAGGCTGTCGTAGAACAGCCGGTGCACGCGCTCGCGCAGCGGCTCGGAGAAGTAGATGAGCACGTTGCGGCAGAGGATGAGCTGGAACTCGTTGAACGAGCTGTCGGAGACCAGGTTGTGCTGCGAGAAGACGAGGTGGCGCCGCAGCTCGTCGCGCAGGATGGCGCTCTGGTGGTCGGCGATGTAGTAGGTCGAGAAGTCGCCCTTGCCTCCCGCGCGGTGGTAGGCCGCCGTGTGCTCCTGCATGTCGCGCAGCGGGAAGACGCCGCGCCGGGCGCGCTGCAGCAGGTCGTCGGAGAGGTCGGTGGCGTAGATGCGGCAGCGCTCGAGCAGGCCCTCCTCGTGGAGGAGGATGGCCATCGAGTAGACCTCTTCGCCGGTCGAACAGCCGGCGTGCCAGATGCGCACGAACGGGTAGGTGCGCAGCATCGGCAGCACCTGCCGCCGCAGCGCGCGGTACACCTGCGGGTCGCGGAACATGCCCGTGACGTTGACCGACAGCGCGGTGATGAAACGCTGCAACGCCTCCGGCCGGTGCAGCACCCGCTCCTGCAGCGCCGACAGACTGCGCACGCCCTCGTTGTGCATCGCCTTGCGCACCCGCCGCCGCAGCGACGCCGGCGAATAGCCGCGGAAGTCGTAGCCCCAGCGGCGCGCGATGCCGGTGAGCAGCAGGTCGAGCTCGAGCTCCTCGAGATCGTCGACGACGTCGGCGCCCTCGGCATCGGCGATGACGGGCACGCTCACCGCCGTCACCCGCGGCTCGCCGGTCGGCGGCCGCCGCCTCGCGGTGTGCCCGCTGGCCGCCAACACCGATCGTTCGTCGCTCTCCACGCGCTTCCCCACCTACCTGTAGAGCCACACTCGCAACAAGGAGATCAGCTGGTCGGGGTCGACCGGCTTGGTCACGTAATCCGAGGCGCCGGCGTCGATGCACTTCTCGCGGTCGCCCTTCATCGCCTTGGCGGTCAAGGCGATGATCGGCAGCCCCTTGAACTTCGGCTGCGCGCGGATGCGCCGCATCGCCTCGTAGCCGTCCATCTCGGGCATCATGATGTCCATCAGCACCACGTCGACCGCGTCGTCCTCGGCCAGCTTGGCCAGCGCGTCATGGCCGTTCTCGGCGTACTGCACGTCCATCTCGTGGCGCTCGAGCACCGAGGTGATGGCGAAGATGTTGCGCACGTCGTCGTCGACCACCAGCACGCGGCGGCCCTTGAGCAGCGGGTCGCCGTAAGCGACGTTGCGCAGCATCCGCCGCTTGGTCTCGGGCAGGCTGGCCTCGACGCGGTGGAGGAAGAGCGCCGTCTCGTCGAGCAGCCGCTCGGGCGAGCGCACGTCCTTGACGATCACCGTCTCGGCGAGCTTGGCGAGGCCGTTCTGCTCCTCGCGCGACAGCTCCTTGCCGGTGTAGACGACGATCGGCAGCCGGCGCAGCGCGGGATCGTCCTTGATGCGCTGGATGAGCTCCATGCCGGTCATGCCGGGCAGCTTCAAGTCGAGCACTAGGCAGTCGAAGGGGTGGCCGGCGAGCGCCTCCAGCGCCTCCTCGGCGCTGCCCACCGTCGTCGTCTCGACGTCCTGGCCGCCGATCAGCTCGACGATCGCCTGCCGCTGGGTCTCGTCGTCCTCCACCACCAGCAGGCGCTTGACGCGGCGGTCGGCGAACTCCTGCATCTGCAGCAGCGTCGACTCCAGCACCTCCTTCTCGAGCGGCTTGCTGAGCACCGCCACGGCGCCCTGCTCGAGGCCGCGGCGCTCTTCGCCGTAGCCCGCCGCCGAGATGATGTGCACCGGGATGTGGCGCACGTCGGCGTCGTGCTTGAGGCGGTCGAGCAGCACCCAGCCGTCCATGTCGGGGAGCAGCAGGTCGAGGGTGATGGCGTCGGGCCGCAGGGTGCGCGCGTGCTCCAGCGCCTCGTTGCCGGTGCCGGCGACGATGCCGCGGAAGCCGCGGTCGCGCGCCAGGTCGAGCAGGGTCTGCGCGAAGGTCTCGTCGTCCTCGACGATGAGCAGCACGCGGTCGCCGGGCTGGATCATCTGGCGGTCGTCGGCGAGCAGCGGCGCCGGCAGCGGCCGCTCGAGCTGCAGGATGCCGCTCTCGACCGGCGAGGTGCCGCTGAACGAGGCGGCGAGCCGCGTCGGCGCCTGCGGCGGCCGCTCGCTGCGGCGGCGCGGCACGTACTGGCTGGGCAGGTAGAGGGTGAAGGTGCTGCCCTTGCCGGGCTCGCTCTCCACCGTCAGCTCGCCGCCCAACAGATTGGCGATCTCGCGGCTGATGTTGAGGCCGAGGCCGGTGCCGCCGTACTTCCTGCTGGTGCCGCCGTCGGCCTGCTGGAAGGCCTCGAAGATGATCTGCTGCTTGTCCTTGGCGATGCCGATGCCGGTGTCGGAGACCGACAGCGCGATGACGCTCTCGGCATCGTGCAGGCTGCTCGGCACGCTGCGCCGGTCGAGCACCGGCGCCACCCGCAGCGTGACGCTGCCCTGCTCGGTGAACTTGAGGGCGTTGGAGAGCAGGTTGCGCAACACCTGCCGCAGCCGCATGTCGTCGGTGGCGATCGTCTCCGGCACGCCCTCGGCGACCTCGACGCCGAGCAGCAGGCCCTTCTCCTCCGCCAGGTGGCGGAAGGAGCGCTCGACGTACTCGCGCAGCACGTCGACGCGCACGTCCTCGACGTTGAGCGCGATGGTGCCCGACTCGATCTTCGCCAGGTCGAGGATCTCGTTGATCAGCGCCAGGAGGTCGGCGCCCGACTGGTGGATGGTCTGCGCGAACTGCACCTGCTTCGAGCTCAGGTTGTCGTCGGGGTTGTCGGAGAGCTGGCGCGAGAGGATGAGCAGCGAGTTGAGCGGCGTGCGCAGCTCGTGCGACATGTTGGCGAGGAACTGCGACTTGTACTTCGAGGTGAGGGCGAGCTGCTCGGCCTTCTCCTCGACCTCCTGCTTGGCGAGCTCGACCTCGCGGTTCTTCCTCTCGACCTCGTCCTTCTGCAGGGTGAGCTGGCGGGCCTTCTCCTCCAGCTCCTCGTTGGTCTGCTGCAGCTCCTCCTGCTGCGTCTGCAGCTCCTCGGCCATGCTCTGCGACTGGCGCAGCAGCTCGTCGGTGCGCATGGTCGCCTCGATGGTGGCGACGACGATGCCCAGCGACTCGAGGAGCTGGTCGATGAAGGCGAGCTGGACGGTGGTGAAGGGGTGGAAGGAGGCGAGCTCGATGACGCCCTTGACGTCGCTCTCGAAGAGGATGGGGACGACGACGATGTTCATCGGCGCCGACTCGCCGAGCGCCGAGCCGATCATGATGTAGTCGCTGGGCACGTCGGTGATGAGGATGCGCTTCTTCTCGAGCGCCGCCTGGCCGACCATGCCCTCGCCGAGGGCGAAGCGGTTGGCGAGGTGCTTCCTCTCGGTGTAGGCGTAGCTGGCGAAGAGCTTGAGGACCGTCTCGTCGTCCTCGCGCTGGGCCATGAAGAAGGCGCCGTGCTGGGCGTCGACCACCGTCGCCAGCTCGGAGAGCACCTGCCGCGACACGGTGAGCAGGTCGCGCTGCCCCTGCAGCATGCGGGTGAAGCGCGCCAGGTTGGTCTTCAGCCAGTCCTGCTCCTGGTTGGTGCGCGTCGTCGCCGCCAGGGTGACGATCATCTGGTTGAGGTTGTCCTTGAGGAAGGCCACCTCGCCGCGGGCCTCGACGTCGATCGAGCGCGTCAGGTCGCCCTTGGTGACGGCGGTCGCCACGTCGCCGATGGCGCGCACCTGGCGGGTGAGGTTGCCCGCCAGCTCGTTCACGTTGTTGGTAAGGTCGCGCCAGACGCCGGCGGCGCCCGGCACGTCGGCCTGGCCGCCGAGCTGGCCCTCGACACCGACGTCGCGCGCCACGCCGGTCACCTGGTCGGCGAAGGTGCGCAGAGTCTCGATCATGTCGTTGATCGTCGTCACCAGGGTGGCGATCTCGCCGCGCGCCTCCAGGCGCAGCTCCTGGTCGAGGTCGCCGTTGGCCACCGCGGTGACGACGCGGGCGATGCCGCGCACCTGCTCGGTGAGGTTGCGCGCCATGACGTTCACGTTGTCGGTGAGCTCGCGCCAGGTGCCGGAGACGCCGCGCACCTGCGCCTGGCCGCCGAGCTGCCCCTCGGTGCCCACCTCGCGCGCCACGCGTGTCACCTCGTCGGCGAAGCTGCGCAGCTGGTCGACCATGGTGTTGATCGTCGACTTGAGCTCGAGGATCTCGCCGCGCGCCTCGACGGTGATCTTCCTCGACAGGTCGCCGGTGGCCACCGCCGTCGTCACCTCGGCGATGTTGCGCACCTGGTTGGTGAGGTTGGCGGCCATGAAGTTCACGTTCTCGGTGAGCTCGCGCCAGGTGCCGGAGACGCCGCGCACCTGCGCCTGGCCGCCGAGGATGCCCTCGGTGCCCACCTCGCGCGCCACGCGTGTCACCTCGTCGGCGAAGCTGCTGAGCTGGTCCACCATGATGTTGATGGTGTTCTTCAGCTCGAGCACCTCGCCGCGCGGCTCGACGGTGATCTTGCGCGAGAGGTCGCCGTTGGCCACCGCCGTCGTCACCTCGGCGATGTTGCGCACCTGGTCGGTGAGGTTGCGCGCCATCAGGTTGACGTTGTCGGTGAGGCCGCGCCAGACGCCGCGCACGCCCTCCACCGACGCCTGGCCGCCGAGGATGCCCTCGGTGCCCACCTCGCGCGCCACGCGCGTCACCTCCTCGGCGAAGGCGTTGAGCTGGTCGACCATCACGTTGATGGTGTTCTTCAGCTCGAGCACCTCGCCGCGCGCCTCGACGACGATCTTCTTGCGCAGGTCGCCCTCGGCGATGGCGGTGGCCACCTGGGAGATCGAGCGCACCTGGCCGGTCAGGTTGCTGGCCATCGAGTTGACGGCGTCGGTCAGGTCGCGCCACGTCCCCGAGACGCCGCGCACGTCGGCCTGACCGCCGAGGCGGCCCTCGACGCCCACCTCGCTGGCGAGACGCGTCACCTCGTCGGCGAACGAGGAGAGCTGGTCGACCATGGTGTTGACGGTGTTCTTGAGCTCGAGGATCTCGCCGCGCGCCTCGACGGTGATCTTCCTTGTCAGGTCGCCGCGCGCCACCGCCGTCGTCACCTCGGCGATGTCGCGCACCTGGCCGGTGAGGTTGCTGGCGAGCTGGTTGACGTTCTCGGTGAGGTCTCTCCAGACGCCGCGCACGCCCTCGACCTCGGCCTGGCCGCCGAGGCGCCCCTCGACGCCCACCTCGCGCGCCACGCGCGTCACCTCGGCGGCGAAGGCGTTGAGCTGGTCCACCATCACGTTGAGCACATTCTTGAGGTCGAGCACCTCGCCGCGGGCGTCGACGGTGATCTTGCGCGACAGGTCGCCGAGCGCGAGGCCGGTCGTGACCTCGGCGATGTTGCGGACCTGGGCGGTCAGGTTCGACGCCATCGAGTTGACGTTGTCGGTGAGGTCCTCCCAGATGCCGGCGACGCCGCGCACCTCGGCCTGCCCGCCCAGCTTGCCCTCGGTGCCGACCTCGCGGGCCACCCGGGTCACCTCCGAGGCGAACGAGCCGAGCTGGTCCACCATCGTGTTGACGGTGTTCTTCAGCTCGAGGATCTCGCCCTTGACGTCCACGGTGATCTTCTTGGACAGGTCGCCGCTCGCAATCGCGGTCGACACTTCAGCGATGTTGCGGACCTGCGCGGTCAGGTTCGAGGCCATCGAATTGACGCTGTCGGTCAGGTCCTTCCATGTGCCGGCGACGCCGCGCACCAGCGCCTGGCCGCCGAGCTTGCCCTCGGTTCCCACTTCGCGC
>DASYQD010000014.1:0-33940 GCA_036005845.1 Thermoanaerobaculia bacterium
GCAAGCGAGCCGCTCCCATCCGCACACCTCAGAAAGGCGAGCGTGCCCCACAGCGGCGCCCTCCGGATCCGCCAGGCACCCGCCGGCCGGGAGGTCACGAACTCTCAACGACCACTTCCAAACTCCTCGTTGACCACGATCATGCGGGTCCGTATACTCCGCTCAGCTCCTATGGTTTCGCGGCATAGCTCCCTTCCGGGTCATTCGTCGGGGCCTGCGCGTCCGGTGCAGCTCCTCGGGCGCCGCATCCGCCGCCTCCGCAAAGACCGGCGCTTGAGCCTCGACGACCTCGCGACCGCGGTCGGCATCCAGACCGCCGACCTCATGCGCCTCGAGAAGGGGGAATACCGCGCCAGCCTCGACGTTTTGTTTCGTGTTCTCGGTGCGCTCGAGATCGACGGCGAAGCTTTCGTCGCCGAGGTCGCCAAAGAGGGTCCGATCGGCGAGGGCAGTCACGCGATCCGTGAGCTGTGAGTGACGCGAGGAGGGGTTCGCAGGTGAAACACGAAGACAGCGCCTCGACGGTCTACGAGCGGGAGTGGCAGGCGGCGGAAGCCGCCAAGGAAGCGGGGAGACTCGAAGAGGCGTACGACGGCTACGTCGCCGCCTTCGCGGCCGCCGAGCTGCTCGGCGACCACGAGCTGGTCGACCGCGCCTTCTGCAACCGTGCCGCGCTCGGCATCGCGCTCGGCCGCGGCGAGGATCCGGTGCCGCGCCTGTGCACCATCCTGCTGCGCAACCGCTCGCGCTCGATCAGCTTCCTCGCCGCCAACACCGTCGCCCGCGCCTGCGAGCTGCGTCGCGACTATCCCAAAGGCCTCTTCTACGCCCGCATCGCGCGCGATCATGCCGAGGCCGTCGCCCGTCCCGAGTGGCTGGCCACGGCGAGCAACCAAATCGGCAACCTGCTCCTCGCCGAGAGCTACTTCGAGGACGCCGCGGCGAGCTACCGGCAGGCGCTGGCGCTGATCGCCGACGGCGGCAGCTCGCGCCAGCTGGTCTTCGAGGCCAACCTCGGCTACTGCGAGCTGGTGCTTGGCCGCCACAAGAGCGGCCTGGCGCTCCTCTACCGCTGCCTGCGCACGGCGCTCCGCCGCGACTGGGAGCGCATCGAGATGATCGCCCGCATCGACCTCTGCTACGCGCACCTCGAGCTCGGCCGCTTCGAGACCGCGGAGCGGCACGGCCGCCGTGGGCTGGCGCTCGCCGAGCGTATCGGCGAGAGCGACTGGGTGAAGAACGCGCTCTACCTGCTCGGCGAGTCCGCCGTGCTCGCCGGCGCCGACGGCCGCGCCTACGCCTGGTTCCACGAGCTGCAGCGGCGCTACTACCCGGCGCAGAGCCACCTGCCCGACCTGCTGCTCAGCGTCGACATCCGCAAGCTGATCAACCTGAGAGCCTGACGATGCGCCGCTTCCCTCGCGTCACCATCTCCATCGCTGCAAGCGTGCTGGCGCTGCTCGGCGCCGCCGCATCGCGCGCCGCCGACGACAGCAAGACCGCGCTCGGCTCCTTCGGCGAGGTCTACACCGTGAAGAGCGGCAGCTACGGCTCGCTGTTCGTGGGCGATCTGCCGCCGGACTCCGCCAACAACGCGGTGCTGGCGCTCGACGTGCTCAAGGACGGCAAGGTCAGCCGCTACCTGGTGCCCGGCACCGGCGGCCCCGAGGCCGAGAGCGACGCCGTGCTCGCCCTCGACACCATCGGCAACCGCGTCTACGTCGTCTGGCAGGCGAACCGCGTCTTCACCGTCGCCGGCTTCGGCGCCCAAGGAGATCATCTCGGTTGGCAGGAGCCGGTGGACCTCGCCGGCGATCCCGCCAGCACGAAGCGCAACCCGCAGCTCGCCACCTCGGTCGTGCGTTCGGAGAAGCTCGACGAGGAGGGCAACAAGCTCAGCGTCAGCCGCACCTTCCTCCACCTCGTCTACGCCGAGGACGGCGGCGCCGCCGGCCCGCGCCTCGCCTACACCGCGGCGGCGATCGAGGGCACCAGCGTGGTGCCGTCGACGCAGGCCTTCGACCTGCGTGGGCTGGCGGGCAACGCACCGGCGGTCGCTGATCCCGCCAACGCGCCGCTCAGCCTCAAGCAGCGGCCGGTGGCGCGCCGCGGCCGCGACGGCGACAACGTCGGCGTCGCCTTCGTCGACGACCCGCGCGGCGAGCTGGTGACGCTCGAGCTGCGGCCGATCGCGCCCGACCTCCACTACTTCGCCGACAAGGCGCGCGCCGTCATCATCGAGACCGGCATCCACAACCCGGGATCGACCATCGCCGCCATCGTCGACAAGGCGCGGGCGGTGATCATCGAGACGGGCCATCGGATCCTGCACCCGGTGGTCGCCGATTTCCTCAGCACCACCTTCCTCGACAACCTCGCGGCCGCCGACCCGGCGCTGTCGCTGGACGCGGCGGTGCGCGGGGCGTGGGCGCACGTCATCGGCGTCGGCATCGCGCTGCAGCAGGGCTCGACGCCGAGCGTCGTGCACGTCGTCGAGCTGGCGGGTACGGAGCTCGACGGCAGCAGCCGCGCGCTCGACTTGCGCTGGGTGTCGCGCCGCGGATTGCCGCCGCTGCCGGACGGCGACGTCAAGCTCTTCCTGTCGTCGCGGGCGCAGGAGGCGTCGATCGCCTGGAGCGTGGCCACGGCAGTGCGCTACCGCGAGACGCAGGGCGGCGGTTGGGATCCCCAGCGCAGCCTTTCGCTGGGGCCGACGCTGACGCGCGAGCAGGCGTTCAAGCTCGTCGAGCAGCGGCTCGACGACCAGTAGGCCCAGCGGCGATCGAGATCAGCGAAGGCGCCGGCGCACGGCCGCCTTCGCCTTCTCGACGTAAGGCTCGACGCCCGGCGCCGCGCAGCGCGGCAGGGTTTGCCCCAGCGCCTGCTCGATGGCGCGCACCTGCTCGCGGTCCTGCCAGGTGGCGATCGTCGACACCACGCCGCCCGCCGTGCCGCGCGCCGTGCGGCCGGCGCGGTGGACGTAATCCTCGACCGTCTCGGGGACGTTGTAGTTGACGATGTGGTCGATGATCGGGATGTCGATGCCGCGCGCCGCGATGTCGGTGGCGACGAGGATGCGGTGCTCGCCCTCGCGCAGGCCCTGCAGGGCGGAGACGCGCTGCTGCTGGGTGAGGTCGGAGTGGATGCGCTCCACCGGGTGCCCCTCGCGCCCGAGTTGGCGCGACGCCCATTCGGCGTCGATCTTGCGCCGCACGAAGACCAGCACGGCGCCCTTCTCCTGCTCGACGAGCGCGAAGAGGGCGCGCTTCTTGTCGCGCTCCTCCACCATGTAGAGCCGGTGCTCGATGCCGGCGGCGGCGCGAGTGAGCGGCCGCAAATCGACGGTGGCCGGCGAGTCCATGAAGCGATTGGCCAGCCGCGCGATGGTGGGCGGCATGGTGGCCGAGAACATCAGCGTCTGCCGCCAGGTGGGCAGGCGCTCGAGGATGCGGTTCATCTGCGGCAGGAAGCCGAGGTCGAGCATGTGGTCGGCCTCGTCGAGCACCAGGTGCTCGATGAAGTCGAGCCGCACGTTGCCGCGCTCGACGTGGTCGAGCAGGCGGCCGGGCGTGGCGACGACGATGTCGGGCCCGCCGCGCAACGCGTCGACCTGCGGTCCCATGCGCACGCCGCCGATGATGCAGGCGGCGCGCAGCTGGTGGCTGCGGCCGAAGTGCTCGAGGAAGGCCTGCGTCTGCAACGCAATCTCGCGCGTCGGCGAGAGGATGAGGCCGCGCACGCCGCGGCCGTGCCAGAGCCGCTGCGCCAGCGGCAGCGCGAAGGCGGCGGTCTTGCCCGACCCCGTTTGCGCCAGGCCGATGACGTCGCGGCCGGAGAGCGCCAGTGGGATCACCTCCGCCTGCACCGGCGTGGGGGACGTGAAGCCGATCTCGGCGAGCGCGGCGAGGATCGGCTCCGAGAGGCCGAGGGCAGTGAAGCTCTTGTCGGTGGTGGTGACGGTGTGCTGCGGGATGGCACCGGTGAACATCTGTACACTCATCTTAAACCGGCTCGTTTCTTGCCGGCTCGTTTCTTGCTGAGGGGCCGGCGAAGCGAAGGGAGGGTGGTCATGGGCATTCTCGCGTGGATCGTCTTCGGGTTGCTCGCCGGTTGGGTCGCCAAGCTGCTGGTGCCGGGCACCGACCCGCAGGGTTGCATCATCACCATGGTGATCGGCGTGCTCGGCGCGGTCATCGGCGGTTTCATCGGCAGCTGGCTGGGCTTCGGCGCGGTGACCGGCTTCAACTTGAAGAGCTTCCTCATCGCCGTCGTCGGCGCGGTGTTGCTGCTGGCGCTGTATCACCTGGTTCGGCGTCGCCGGGTGTAGTTCCTGTAGGCCGCGTGCCCATGGTCTCGCTTCGCGAGCCCGCCCGGGAACCGGGCGGCCGCCGCTTCGCGTCGCCATGGGGCCCTACTTCGCCAAGGTCCGCCGGCGCGAGGCCGAGAGCACGCGCTTGCGCAGGCGGAACGCCTTCGGCGTCACCTCGACCAGCTCGTCCTCGCGGATGAACTCGAGCGCCTGCTCGAGCGACAGCTTGCGCGGCGGCACCAGGCGCACCAGCTCGTCGCTCGTCGAGCTGCGCATGTTGGTGAGCTTCTTCTCCTTGGTGATGTTGACGTCGAGGTCGCTGTCGCGGGCGTGCTCGCCGACGATCATCCCTTCGTAGACGTCCTCGGTAGGACCGACGATGAGGGTGCCGCGCGGCTGCAGGTGATCGATGGCGTAGGGCGTTGCCTTGCCGGCGCGGTCCGCCACCAGCACGCCGGTCATGCGGTGGGCGATCTCGCCCTGCCAGGGCTCCCAGCCGTCGAAGAGGTGGTTCATCAGGCCGGCGCCGCGGGTCTCGGTGAGGAACTCGGTGCGGAAGCCGATGAGGCCGCGCGAAGGGATGCGGAACTCCAGCCGCACGCGGCCGCTGCCGTGGTTGACCAGCTTGAGCAGGCGCCCCTTGCGCGCGCCCACCTTCTGGGTCACGCCGCCCACCGACTCCTCGGGGCAGTCGATCACGAGCTGCTCCATCGGCTCGTGCAGCTTGCCGTCGACCGTGCGGGTGAGCACCTCGGGCTTCCCCACCGCCAGCTCGTAGCCTTCGCGGCGCATCATCTCGATCAGGATCGCCATCTGCAGCTCGCCGCGGCCGGAGACCTGGAAGGCCTCGGGCGCGTCGGTCGTCTCGACGCGGATGGCGACGTTGGTACGCGTCTCGCGCAGCAGCCGCTCGCGCAGCTTGTTGGAGGTGACGTGCTGCCCCTCGCGGCCGGCGACCGGCGAGTCGTTGACGGCGAAGACCATCGCCAGCGTCGGCTCGTCGACGTGGATCGTCGGCAGCGGACGCGGGTCGAGCGGATCGGTGATGGTGTCGCCGATCGTCACCTCCTCGATGCCGGCGAGGGCGACGATGTCGCCCGCCGCGGCCTCGGGGATCTCGACGCGGCGCAGGCCGTCGTAGCCGTAGAGGCCGGTGACCTTGAAGGTGATCGGGGCGCCGTCGCGGCGCGCCACCGCCGCCTCCTGGCTCTTCTTCACCGCGCCGTTGAAGAGGCGGCCGATGGCGAGGCGGCCGACGTAGTCGTCGTAGTCGAGGCTGGTCACCAGGAGCTGCAGCGGCGTCGCCGGGGAGAAGGAGGGCGCCGGCACCGTGCGCAGGATCTCCTCGAACAGCGGCGCCAGCGTCGTCTCCTCACCGTCGGGGCTCGGGCGGCAGGTGCCTTTGCGGGCGTTGCAGTACCAGACCGGGAAGTCGAGCTGCTCCTCGTCGGCGTCGAGGTCGATGAACAGGCTGTAGATCTCGTCGAGCACCTCCGCCGGGCGCGCATCGGGACGGTCGATCTTGTTGATGACGACGATCGGCGTGAGCCGCTCCTCGAACGCCTTGCGCAACACGAAGCGGGTCTGCGGCAGCGGGCCTTCGCTGGCGTCGACGAGCAGCAGCACGCCGTCGACCATCTTGAGCGTGCGCTCCACCTCGCCGCCGAAGTCGGCGTGGCCGGGCGTGTCGACGATGTTGATGCGGGTGCCGCGGTAGTGGATGGAGGTGTTCTTGGCGAGGATGGTGATGCCCTTCTCGCGCTCGAGGTCGTTGCTGTCCATCACCCGCTCCATCACCGACTCGTTGGCGCGGAAGATCCCGCTCTGCCAGAGCATGGCGTCGACCAGCGTCGTCTTGCCGTGGTCGACGTGGGCGATGATGGCCAGGTTGCGCACGTCGGCGCGGCGCTCGCGTTCGGTGGGCGTCGCCACCGTTTCGGTCTCTGCCTGCACTGCTGCCTCCTGCTACTCCGGAGAGGGCTGAATCTTCGGCGGGATGAGCCGAGGAGTTCGAGGGATGCGGTGGATCGAAGGGAAACCGGCGGCGGACGCCCCGGCGCCGTGAAGTATACCACTGTCGCGGCTGGGGTTGCGGGAGCATGCTGACAGGAGCTCGCGCGGGGGAATAGCCCCGTGTTCACCTCTGTTGCGCTCCTTGCACAGACGAGGACCGCCAACCTGGCACGGGCCAGCCTTCCCCCACTCTGGATGAAAGAGCGGGGAACGAAGGAGGACGATGCGCCGCACGACTCGCACCCTGGTCACTGCCGTCGGCCTGCTGCTCCTCATCGGTGCCGGCGCGTTCGTCATTCTCGCGAGCCGGGGCGAGGTCAGGACGCCGTTGATCGGGAAGATCGCCGCCAAGCCGGTGCTGGCGCCGCCGCGCACCGCCGCCGAGGCGTACGCGCAGGCGGCAGCCGCCTTCCGCCAGGGCGACCTCGCCACCGTGCGCGAGCTGCTGACCAGCCTCGGCGACCGCGAGCCCCACGAGCGGCAGCGGGCGCTGCTGGTGCTCGGCCTGCACCAGTACGCGAGCGGCCACTTCGACGCCGCCGTCGACGTGCTGCAGATGGTGGCCGATCCGGCGGGCGAGCTCGAGGACTGGCGCCTCTTCGCCCTCGCCGACGCCGCCGCGCGCCAGGGCGACGAGAAGCTCGCCGACCAGGCGCTGGCGATGCTGCTCGCCCGCGACAGCTCGGCCCCCCTGCGCGGCCGCGCGCTGCTCGTCGCCGCGCAGCGGGCGTGGGACCGCGGCGAGACCGAGCGCGCCCTCAACTGGATCGAGCTGGCGCGCACGCAGAAGCTGCCGCCGCTCTCCGCCACCGACGTCGAGGTGCTGGCGTGGCGCATCGGCGTCGCGCTGGGCGACCGCATCGTCGAGCGCGTCGCGGCCAAGCGCCTGCTCGTCGCGTCGCCCGTCAAGGCCAGCGAGCTGCGCGTCGGCGACGTCTTCAAGGACGAGGACGGCCGCATCGACAGCTGGGACGGCGTGCTCACCCGCGCCGAGGTCGAGCAGCGGGCCGAGAAGTGGCTCGCCGCGGACCAGGGCCTCGCCGCCGCCAGCTCGCTCGCCACCATCCCGGTGGCCGACCGCGACGTCCGCTGGTATCTGCTGCAAGCGGAGGCACTGACGCAGCAGGGGCAGGGCAGCCTCGCCTACTCGCTGCTGCGCAGCGTCTTCCCGGAGAGCAAGGAGGACGAGGCGCGCCTCGAGTGGGAGCGCGCCCTCGCCGCCGCCGACGTCGCCACGGCGCGCCCCGGCCGCGAGAACCTGGAAGCGAGCGAGCGCACCCGCATGCTGGCGCAGGCGCAGACGCACCTGCGCCGCGTCGTCGCGCTCGACGTCGACGCCGCGACCTCGGCGCCCGCCGTGCGCAAGCTCTACGGCCTGCTCGCCGAGTCGGGGCGCTTCGACGAGGCGATGGAGATGCTCGAGCTGCTACGCAAGCTCGATCCCTCCGACCGCACCGGCGCCTCGCACCTGTGGGAGAACGGCTGGGCGGAGTTCGAGCACAAGAACTACACGGCGGCCGTCGCTTACTGGACACAGCTCGAGCAGATCTATCCCAACGATCCCGAGACTCACCGCGGCCGCTACTGGAAGGGGCGCGCGCTAGAGGAGTTGGGGCAGAAGAGCCGCGCGCACGAGATGTATCGCCAGGTGCTCGCCGACGCCGACACCGCCGACTTCTACGTGCGGCAGGCGACAGCGCGTCTGGGCACGGATCGAGGCGGCGAGAAGGTGGCCGAGCAGCAGCCGGGCGGCCGCTCGGAGACTTGGCCGACGGAGCCGTCGATGCGGCGCGTGCTGGTGCTGTCGAACTTCGGGCTCGACGCGCTGGCGGGCGTGGAGTTGGCCGGCCTCGCCGAGCCCAACGGCGACCCGGAGCGCGCCCGCGACCTGCAGGCGCTCGAAGGGATCCTCACCGTGCGGCAGGGCGACGCCCGCAAGGGCGTGCAGCTCCTGCGCGCCGCCTACCCGGCGCTGGGCGGGCCGTTCCAGGCGACGGTGCCGATGCCGGTGCTCGAGGCTTACTACCCGCTGCAGTTCGACGACACCATCCGCAAGAACGCCGCGGCGCACGGGCTGGAGCCGGCGGTGGTCGCCGGGATCATCCGCCAGGAGAGCTCGTTCGACACCAAGGCGCGGAGCTGGGCCGGCGCGCGCGGGTTGATGCAGATGATGCCGGCGACGGCGAAGGAGTGGGCGCGCCGCCTCGGGCTGCCCGACTCGCCGGAGCAGCTCTACGACCCGAATTACAGCATCCGCATGGGCACGGCGTATTTCGCCAGCGTGCTGGGGCAGATGGACGGCAATCTCGAGCTGGCGCTCGCGGGCTACAACGGCGGGCCGAACCGCATCTTGCGCAAGTGGCGGGAGGCGGGCGGGCGCGACGACGAGCTCGATTTGTTCCTCGAGCGGCTGGACATCAGCGAGTCGCAGGCTTACGTGAAGCGGATCTTGGTGCTGTCCGACAGCTATCGGCAGTTGTACCCGGCTTACGCGGCGAAGCAGTCGAGCTAGCGCGACGGACCGGAGCCGGAGCGGTTGCTTCGCGCTCGTTGCGGCGCGCCGGCTGCGGGCCGCCGCCGCGGGGCACGCTCGCTACAGCGGTTTGCGGAGGAGGAGCGCTCGCTTACCCTCCGGGCGCGCGGAACTGCCGCTGCCTACCACCTATCGACGCGGCGCCCTGCGGGAAGCCCCGCCGCGGCGGCCCGCAGCCGGCGCTTTGCTTGCGACCGCGGTGCGCGATCGGGGAATTGGAGCGGACTCGGAGCGGACCGAGACCGCGGCGAGATTAGGGGGGAGGGGGTTCGGACTGCGAGGCTAGGGAGATTTGGGAGACGGAACGGTACGGGGGAGCGGCCCGTGAAGTAGCTGTAGAAGGGTGGTTCTGGCAGGGGATTGAAAGGTAACTGCGGAAACGGCGATTGTGGCGAAGGCGGCTGGTGCTCCCCGTACCGTTCTGTTGTCTCCGGCGCGCCTTGTTGCAGGGTGCGTGCCAGGCTGGTGCTGACACCGGACGTCAGACGCCGCCTTCAGTTGTCGCAGTAAATCCAAGAACTTAGGCTGAGGGGCGGCATCGCTCGCGGCATGTAATCCCTGCAGCAAGGGTGTAAAAGCTACGACCGCAAATCGGTAAAGCGTGGTACCCGGCTTGCACTTGGGGCGACTGCGTCCCTGTGGGCATCACGGCTTTGGGGGCGCCGCCGATGCGATCCCCCACCATTCCCCTTCGCTTCGACCACTTGCGCGAACGCCGCATTCTCTGGCTCATCGCCGGCGCGATCGTGGCGCCGGCCCTCGTCTGCTTGGCCATCGCGGCGCACTTCTGGAGCACCGCCGGGCGGCTCGCCACCTACAAGCCGGCCGAGCCGTCGCGGCTCTACGCGGCGCCGCTGGTGTTGCGCCCTGGAGGTCCCGCCGATCGCGCGGCCCTGGTCGCGGACCTGGGGTCGCTTGGCTATCGGCGTACCGCGGGCGCACCACACGCCGGCGAGATGCGCGTGGCTGACGACGAGCTCGAGATCGGGCTGCGGCGCGAAGCCGTCGTCGAAGTGGAGCACGCCGCCCGCGCGACGCGAAGGTTGAGCGTCGGCCTCCACGACGGCCGCGTCGGCGAGCTGCGCGCCGACGGCGACACGCTGCTCGGCGAGGCGGCGGTGACGCTCGGACGGCCGCTCCTCTTCACCTACTACGATGCGGAGTTGCGCGAGTCGCGGCCGGTGCGGCTCGCCGAGCTGCCGCGGCACGTGGTCGCCGCGGTGCTCGCCGCCGAGGACGGCGGCTACTTCCGCCACTCCGGCGTGGCGCCGGTCGGCATCGCGCGCGCGGCATGGGAGGACGTGCGGTCGCGCGAGGTGCGGCAGGGCGGCAGCACGATCACCCAGCAGCTGGTGAAGAACCTCTTCCTCGGCACCCAGCGGACGCTCGGCCGCAAGCTGCGCGAGGCGGTGCTGGCGATGCTGGTCGAGGCGCGTTTCGGCAAGGAGCGCGTGCTCGAGGCCTACCTCAACGAGATCTACTGGGGCAGCGCCGGCGGCGCCAACCTGCACGGGCTCGGCGCCGCGTCGCTCGCCTACTTCGGCAAGGAGCCGCGGGAGCTGACGCTGGCCGAGGCGGCTACGCTCGCCGGCATGATCCAGTCGCCCGCCGGCTACTCGCCGCTCGCCGACCCCGCGGCGGCGCGGCAGCGGCGCGATTGGGTGCTGGAGAGGATGGCGGCTCGCCGGTTCGTCTCGCGCCAGGAAGCGGAGGCGGCGCGGGCCGAGGCGCTCGCCGTGCACCCGCTGCCGCTCGCCGGCCGCCGGGCGCCCTGGTTCGCGGTGGCGATGGCGGCCGAGGCACGCCAGCGCTTCGACGTCGAGCGTCTCGGCGGCACCGGCTACCAGCTCCTCTCCACGCTCTCCTCCACCGACCAGGCGATCGCCGAGCAGGAGGTGCGCAGCGGCCTGCGCCAGCTCGAACGCACGGTGGAAGGCTCGCGCGGCGTGGGGCTGGAGGCGTCGCTCGTCTCGCTCGAGCCCGAGAGCGGCCGCATCCGCGCCTGGGTGGGCGGCCGCGACTGGCGGCGCAGCGAGTTCGACCGCGTGACGCAGGCGCGACGGCAGGCGGGCAGCGCCTTCAAGCCGATCGTCTACGCGGCGGCGCTCGCCGATGGCCGGCTGACGCCGTGGGAGACGCTGCAGGACTCGCCGATTCTGGTGAAGAGCGGCGGCCGCGAGTGGCGGCCGCGCAACAACGACGGCTACTTCCATGGCGACGTGACGCCGGCGGAGGCGCTGGAGCTGAGCCTCAACGTGCCGGCGGTGCGCGTCGGGATGCGGGCCGGGCTGCCGCGCGTCGTCGAGACGGCGCACGCGATGGGCATCGCCTCGCCGCTGCCGGAGGTGCCGTCGCTGGCGCTCGGCACCTGCGAGGTGACGTCGCTCGAGCTGGCGACCGCCTACGCCACGCTCGCGGCCGACGGTCGCCGGCCGACGCCCTGGGGGCTCGAAGGCGTCGTCGACGCCGACGGCGAGACGCTGCTCGGCCCGGCGCCGCCGTCGGCCGTGCGCGTGCTCCCGGCGGAGAGCGCCTACGAGGTGACCGCGATGCTGCGCGGCGTGCTCGACCGCGGCACCGGCATCGCGGCGCGCAGCTATGGCGTGCACGGCGCGCTCGCCGGCAAGACCGGCACCACCGACGACCGCCGGGACGGCTGGTTCGCCGGCTACTCGGGCGATCGCGTCACCGTCGTGTGGGTGGGCTACGACGACAACAGCGCGACCCGCCTCTCGGGCAGCCGCGCCGCGCTGCCGGTGTGGAGCCGCTTCACCGCCCGCGCCGAGCCGGCGGGCGGCTGGGCGCCGCTCGAGGCGCCGCCGGGCTTCATGACCGTCGACGTCGATCCGACGACCGGCCTGCTGGCGACGCCCTTCTGCCCGCGCCGCGTGCGGCAGGAGCTGCCCAGCTGGCGGGTGCCGCTGCGCCGCTGCGACGTGCACGAGCCGCAGCAGCAGCTGGCGTACTGGGAATCGCCGCCGCCCGACGCCGCGAACACCGGCCTCGCCGAGTTCATCACCCGCTCGGGCGCCGGCCTGCGCACTCCGGGACGGTCGCCCGGCCAGGTGACGAGCGTCGTCGGCGAAGGCTCCGACGTCCGACTCGACCACGGCGGCAAGTAGCTTCAGGAGGCCGATCGCGCCGCCGAGGGGCTCGCGAGGGAATACCGTCCTTACCCGGCGGTTTATAATGCGGACGGTCGCCGGACCGCTCTCTAACACAAGCTCGTAAGCCGCGGGATCGTCAGGTCCCGTTCATCACGACCGCGTCGCGACAAGGAGACTGCACCCTTGCCCGAGTTTGTTCGCCAGCGTTCCCGCGCCGTCCTCTTCGCCGTCGCCGCCCTTGTCGCAGCCGCTCCCGCCTTCGCCGCCGCCAGCCTGACGCCCACCCACGCGGGCCTGCTCCGCCAGTCGGTGGGCGCCCGCGACGCCGGGCTCACCTATCTGCAGAACGACGGCGAGGTCCACGACTACGTGCGCAAAGGCCTGCTGGTCACCATGCGCAGCAACGGCGACTACTACATCCACCCGGACGTGCGCTTCACCGCGGCGCGGCCGGAGGTGAAGGCGTTCGTCGAGCGGCTGGCGAAGCAGTACCACGGCGCTTGCGACGAGAGACTGGTGGTGACCAGCCTGGTGCGGCCGCGAGACCACCAGCCGTGGAACAGCGACCCGCTGTCGGTGCACCCCACGGGGATGGCGGTCGACCTGCGGATCAGCAACTCGTCGACCTGCCGGCGCTGGCTCGAAAAGACGCTGCTCGACCTGGAGACCGACGGCCTGATCGAGGCGGCCCGCGAGCGCGTGGTGCCGCACTATCACGTGGTGGTCTTCCCCACTTACGCACAGCACCTGGAGCGCAAGGGCGTCGACCTGCCGGCGGCCAACGGTGTGGTCCTCGCCGGGCTGCCGCCGATGATGACGGCGGGATCGTCGGCGAAGACGCTCGCGGGCGCGCTGCCGGCGCCGATGACGCCGATCAAGACCGTCGCAGCCACGACCGCCGCGCCGCGCGCGAAGCCGGCCGTGGTGCGCACCACGTCGCGCAGGCCGGCCACCAGCTCGGCCAGGCACGCCACGGCGCGGCACAGCTCGACGGCGCGCCGCACTTCGACGGCGCGGCACACGTCGACAGCGAAGCACTCGTCCACGGCGCGGCACAGCTCTACGGCGCGCCATGCTTCTTCGGTGCACCGCTACAAGGTGCGCAACGGCGACAACCTCTGGTCGATCGCGCGCCAGCACGGCGTCTCCGTGCAGGCGATCCGCAAGGCCAACAGGGTGGCATCGGCGCGGCTGCGGCCGGGGCAAGTGATCGCCATCCCGGCGAGATAGCCGCCCGCGGCACTGTCGCTGCCGGCGTATTTGTTGCCGGCACGTATGTTGCGACCTGGCGCCGGCGCCATGGGCCTGCGCGAGTACAAACGGAAGCGTGACTTCCGGCAGACGCCGGAGCCCAGCGGCCGCGCCGCCAAGAAGCGCCGGCGCAGCCTGAGCTACGTCATCCAGAAGCACGCCGCGACCCGCCTCCACTACGACTTCCGGTTAGAGCACGACGGCGTGCTCAAGAGCTGGGCGGTGCCGAAGGGGCCCTCGCTCGACCCCGCCGACAAGCGGCTGGCCGTCGAGGTCGAGGACCATCCGCTCGACTACGGCGGTTTCGAAGGCGTGATTCCGAAGGGGCAGTACGGCGGCGGCTCGGTGCTGCTCTGGGACCGCGGCACCTGGGAACCCGAGGGCGATGCCGGCGAGGCGCTGCGGCGCGGCAAGCTGGAGTTCTCGCTCGACGGCGAGAAGCTGCACGGCCGCTGGCTGCTGGTGCGCACCGGCAGCGACGGCGGCAAGCCGCAGTGGCTGCTGCGCAAGCTCGCCGACGACGAGGCGCGTCCCGGCAGCGACGGCGCCGTCGTCGAGGAGCGGCCGGAGAGCGTCGAGACCGGCCGCACCATCGAGGAGATCGGCAAGCGCCCGGCGCGCGTGTGGCGCAGCGACCGCGCCAAGGCGCCGTCCATCGATCCGTCCAAGCTGTCCGCAGCGAAACGCGGCGCGCTGCCGGCGTTCGTACCGCCGCAGCTCGCCACTCTGGTCTCGGCGCCGCCGAAAGGCGAAGGGTGGGTGCACGAGATCAAGCTCGACGGCTATCGCGCGCTCTGCCGCTTGGAGAAGGGGCGCGCGCGCCTGCTGACGCGGCGTGAGAACGACTGGACCGACACCTTCGGCCGCATCGCCTCGGCCGCCGCCTTCCTGCCGGCGCAGACGGCGCTGCTCGACGGCGAGGTGGTGTGGCTCGGCGCTGACGGCCGCACGGACTTCCAGGCGCTGCAGCAGGCGCTCGGCGACGGGCGCGACGAACGGCTCTTCTACTTCGCCTTCGACCTCCTCCACCTCGACGGCTGGGACCTGCGGCGCACGCCGCTCGTCGAGCGCAAGGGCGCGCTGCGCGCCTTGCTCGCCGCCGCGCCGGCGGAAGCTTCGGCGCTGCGCTACTCGGACCACGTGGAGAGCGACGGCGAGGCCTTCTTCCGGCAAGCCTGCGCGCACCAGCTCGAGGGCATCATCGCCAAGCGCGCCGACGCGCCGTATCGCGAGAAGCGCGGCCACGAGTGGCTGAAGATCAAGTGCCTCGCCGAGCAGGAGCTGGTGATCGTCGGCTACACCGATCCCAGCGGCTCCCGTCAGGGGCTCGGCGCGCTGCTCGTCGGCGTCCACGAGAACGGCGAGCTGCGCTACGCCGGCAAGGTGGGCACCGGCTTCGACGGCAAGACGTTGCACGACCTGCTGCGGCGGTTGCAGCCGCTCGAGCGCGCGACGCCCGCGGTCGTCGGCGCGCCGCGCGGCTACAAGGCGCGCGGCGCGCACTGGGTGGAGCCGCGGCTGGTGGCACAGGTCGCCTTCACCGGTTGGACCGAGGAGGGCGTGCTGCGCCATCCGTCGTTCAAGGGACTGCGCGAAGACAAACCGGCGAGCGAGGTGACGCGCGAGGTCGCGGAGCCGGCGCCGCGCGCCACCAAGAGCGCGAGCCGACACCAGGCCGCGGCCAGAGCTGCGAAAAAACCCGCCGGGAAGAAGCCCGCAGCGAAAAAACCGGCGGCAAAGAAGCCGCTCAGGAAGGCTGCCGCGGACGCACGCAAGCCGGCGGCGAAGGCGGCGGCCGCGTCGCGCACCAAAAGTGCGAAGCACGCCACGCCGGCAACGCAAGTCGCCGCCGCAAAGCCGTCGGCCTCGGCGAAGCCCGCGCGCCGCGGCGCCGCGGTCGACGTCGCCGGCGTGCGCATCACCAATCCCGACCGCGTCCTCTACCCCGAGCAGGGCGTCACCAAGCTCGAGCTGGTGCAGTACTACGAGCGCGTCGCCGACCGCATGCTGCCCTACCTGCACGCCCGGCCGCTGTCCCTGGTGCGCTGCCCCGGCGGCCGCGAGAAGGGGTGCTTCTACCAGAAGCACATCGCCGAGGGCGTGCCGCCCGAGCTGGTCGAGGTGCCGGTCACCGAGCGCAGCGGCGCGCCGAGCGTCTACGTCGCCGTCGAGTCGTTGCAGGGCCTGCTGGTGATGCCGCAGATGGGCGTGCTCGAGCTGCACCCGTGGGGCTCGCGGCGCCAGCACCTGGAGCAGCCGGACGTGCTGATCTTCGATCTCGACCCGGGGCCCGGCGTCGAGTGGGCCGATTGCATCGGCGCCGCGCGCGACCTGCGTGGCCTGCTGCGCGAGCTCGGCCTGGAGAGCTTCCCCAAGCTCTCCGGCGGCAAGGGAGTCCACGTCGTGGTGCCGATCGTGCCGGAGATGGAGTGGGACGCCGCGAAGGCGTTCACGCACGCCGTCGTGCAGCTGCTCGCCAAGCGCGACCCCGATCGCTACGTGACGACGATGGCGAAGGCGAAGCGCGCCGGCAGGATCTTCCTCGACTACCTGCGTAACGGCTTCGGCAACACCGCCGTGGCGCCCTACTCCACCCGCGCGCGGCCGGGCGCGCCGGTCGCGGTGCCGGTGCGGTGGGAGGAGCTGAAGCCGGCGCTGGCGCCCGACCAGTACAACGTGCGCAACATCGGCCGCCGCCTGTCGACGCTGCGGCGCGATCCGTGGGAAGGGTTCTTCACCACCAAGCAGAAGGTGCCGCGAGCGGTACTGAAACAGCTCCGCGTTGATTGAGCTGCCGGCGCCGCCCGCCCGGCGCTAGGCCGACGCGTTGGCGGTGAGCAGCAGGCCCTCGAGCATCTCCAACCGCACCGGCTTGAGCAGGTGGTGGTCGAAGCCGGCCTCGCGGGCGCGCACGCGGTCGCGCTCCTGGCCGTAGCCGGTGAGGGCGACGAGGAGCAGAGGCCGCTCCGTGTGCTCTTCGCGCAGGCGGCGGGCCACCTCGAAACCGTCGAGCCGCGGCAGGCCGATGTCGAGCAGCACGACGTCGGGCCGTAGCTTGCGCGCCTGTTCGATGGCGCTCGGACCGTCATATGCAGTGGCCACCTGGTGTCCTCGCAGGCTGAGCAGCATCGCCAGCCCTTCGGCGGCATCGAGGTTGTCGTCGACCACCAGGATGCGTCGCGGCGGCAGAGGGGCGGCCTGGTCGCGGCGTTCGGCCTCGGCGGGGATGGCGTGGGCGGGAGAAGGCGTCGAGTGGGTCGAGTGCTGGTTCATCGCGGGCAGCATCGTGCAAGAAGAAAGCCATGGCACTGGATTTGCCCTCGCGGCTCTCTGTCCATGAGCGCCGCCGCCACCGCCGTCGCGTTGCCGCCGCCCGCCGACGACCCGGCCGCCACTGCGGCGGACGCCGGGCTGCGCTACGTCAGCGACGACAAGCCCGGCATCACCCGCCGTCGCCGGGGCAAGGGCTTCTCCTACCGCGATGCCGACGGGAAGCCGCTGCGCGATGCCGAGACCTTGCAGCGCATCCGCTCGCTCGCCATCCCGCCGGCGTGGACCGACGTCTGGATCTGCCCCAATCCGAAGGGGCACATCCAGGCCACCGGCCGCGACGCCCGCGGCCGCAAGCAGTACCGCTATCACCCGCGCTGGCGCGAGGTGCGCGACGCCACCAAGTTCAGCCGCATGGTCGAGTTCGGCGAGGCGCTTCCCGCCCTGCGCCGGCGTATCCGCCGCGACCTCCTCCGCACCGGCCTGCCGCGCGAGAAAGTGCTCGCCACCGTCGTGCGCCTGCTCGAGACGACCTGCATCCGCGTCGGCAACGACGAGTACACGAAGAGCAACGGCACCTTCGGCCTCACCACGCTGCGCAACCACCACGTCGCGGTGCGCGGCGAGAAGCTCTTCTTCCGCCTGCGCGCCAAGGGCGGCAAGCGGCAGGAGGCGAGGCTCAGCGACCGGAGCGTCGCCAAGGTGGTGCGCGAGTGCCAGGAGATCCCCGGCTACGAGCTCTTCCAGTACCGCGACGGCGACGGCGAGCCGCAGCCGATCGATTCGGCCGACGTCAACGACTACCTGCGCGAGGTCGCCGGCAGGAACTTCACCGCCAAGGACTTCCGTACCTGGATGGGGTCGGTGCACGCCCTCGCCCGGCTGCGCGAGGTGTGCGCCGGCGAGGTCAAGGCCACCAAGGCGCGCCTCCTCGAGGTGCTGGACTACGTGGCCGGCCAACTCAGCAACACCCGGGCGGTGACGCGCAAGTTCTACGTCCATCCGGGCTTGCAGCAGGAGTACCTGGAGGGGCGCCTCATCGCCCGCCTGGCGCGCCTGCGCGAGCCGCGCCCCGTGCCCGGGCTGTCCAGCGACGAGACCGTCCTGCTGGCACTGCTGCGCACCCTCGGATGAGCGCCCTCGTGGCACCCCTCTTGCGTTTCCCCGCCGCGGGAACGCCACCACCCATGACGAGCGACACCCGCCGCCCCTCGCTGCTCGTCGTCGACGACGACGACACGCGTGAAGCGCTTGCCGATCTCCTGCGCGACGAGGGGTTCGCGGTGGCGACGGCGCGCGACGGGTCGCAGGCGCTGGAACGGCTGGAAGCGCATTTGCCCGATCTGGTCCTACTCGACATTGTGATGCCGCGCACTACCGGGCTCGAGCTGCTCGGCTCGCTGCGCCAGCGCCACTCCCCCGCCGAGCTGCCGGTGATCATGATGAGCGCCAAGGGCCAGAGCACCGACGTGGTGTCGGCACTGTCACAGGGCGCCAACGATTACGTCACCAAGCCGCTCGACCTCCCCATCGTGCTGGCGCGCGTGCGCGCGCAGCTGCGCACCAAGGAGGCGTCGAGCCCGCGCGAGCGCGCCGACTCCACGGCGGTCGAGCGCATCCGCCCGGGCGCGCTGCTCGACGGCCGCTTCCTGCTCGAGGAGCGCCTCGGCACCGGCAGCTTCGGCGTCGTCTTCCGCGCCCGCGACGAGCAGCGGCAGGTGCCGGTGGCGGTCAAGGTGCTGAAGAGCGCGCTCGCCGACTCGCAGGAGGCGCTGGAACGGCTGCGCCGCGAATCGCGCGCCGCGCGCGAGCTGCACCACCCGAACGCCGTCGAGGTGCACGAGCTGCGGGTGACGCCCGACGGCGCCGCCTTCCTGGTCATGGAGTACCTCGAAGGACACGGGCTCGACGCCGAGCTGCGCGAGCGGCGGCTGCTGACGCCGCAACGGACAGCCCAGGTTGTGCTGCCGGTGTGTGAGCTGCTCGCCGCCGCGCACGCGCAGGGCATGGTGCACCGCGACATCAAGCCGGCGAACGTCTACCTGCAGCACACGCCGGACGGCGAGCGCGTCAAGGTACTCGACTTCGGGCTCGCCAAACCGATGGGCGCCTCGATACTCGAGCGCAACCTCACCCTCGCCGGCTCGATCCTCGGCTCGCCCGCCTACATGGCACCCGAGCGCCTGCGCAACCAGCCGTACGACGGCCGCGCCGACGTCTACAGCGTCGGCGTCATGCTCTACGAGATGCTCACCGGCCGGCTGCCCTTCGTCTCCGCCGACGGCGACCCGCTCGCGGTGGTAACCATGCACTTGACCGAAGCGCCGCGGCCGCCGCGCGCGCTGCGGCCGGAGCTGCCCGAGCTCGTCGACGCGGTGGTCATGCAGGCGCTCGTCAAGGACCCCACGGAGCGGCCGCAGGCGTCGGTGCTGGGCAGGCGCCTCGCGGCGGCGCTGGAGCTGGACGTGCCGACGGGGCTCATGCCCGATTACCTGAGCACGCTGCGCTTCGGCGTCGTCTAGCTCGGATAGATCACGAGGCGGCGGAAGGGCTCACGCCCCTTGCTCTCAGAGACGAGCCCGGCGCGCTCGACGAGCTCGTGCTGCAGCCGCCGCACGTAGGAGTCCTGCGGCGACAGCTCCACCGGCCGGCCCACTTCGAGGACCGAGTCGACGGCATCCTCGACCTCCTGCAGTGCCACCTCCGAGCCTTCGGGGAAGTCGGAGAGCCCGAACTCCTTGCGCAGGAACGCCTCCATCTGCTTCACTGTGTTGCTGCGCACCACCTCGAGGCGGACGCCGTGCTCCTGCGCGTCGCGGATGCGTTGCGGTTGCCGGCGTTCCTGCGCCTTGACGGTGAGCACGAGGTCGGCTTCGTTGATGTGGTTCACCAGCCGCGCCGGCAGGCCGAGGTCGCGGATGGCGCGCTCGAGCTTGCCGCGCGAGACGGCGAACGGGTAGATGCGCGTCTGGCGCTGCAGGGGTCTCACGGAATGCGCGGCGCCGTCGCCGTTGGTCTCGCCGATGGCGGCCGCGTGCGGCAGCGCGTGCGGCGGTGGCGCGGCGACGCTCCCCGCCTCCTCGATCTCCATGCCGTCCGCCGTGCGCACGCGCAGCTCCGGCCGCGGCTTGGTGCCGCGCAGGAAGCGATCGACGACGTCGGCGACGCGGTGGTGCACGGCGAGGCGGTCCTTCTCGTGGATCTCGATGAGCACGTCGAAGGTGGGCGGCGCCTTGCGTTCGAGCACGGTCTTCTGCGTCCCGCGGCGGCGAGCTTCCTCGTCGGAAAGAGTGACGGCGTGGATGCCGCCGACGAGGTCGGCGAGGGTCGGGTTGAGCAGCAGGTTGTCGAGGCTGTTGCCGTGCGCGGTGGCGAAGAGCTGCACGCCGCGCTCGGCGATGGTGCGCGCGGCGAGCGCCTCGGCGTGGGTGCCGATCTCGTCGATGACGATGACCTGCGGCATGTGGTTCTCGACCGCCTCGATCATCACCGCGTGTTGCTCTTCCGGCGTCGGCACCTGCATGCGCCGCGCGCGCCCGATGCCGGGATGGGGCACGTCGCCGTCGCCGGCGATCTCGTTGGAGGTGTCGACGACGACGACGCGTTTGGCGAGATCGTCGGCAAGGACGCGGGCCGCTTCGCGGAGGAGGGTGGTCTTGCCGACGCCGGGGCGGCCGAGCAGGAGGATGGAGCGGCCGGTCTCGATGACGTCGCGGATGACTTCGACGGTGCCGATGACGGCGCGGCCGACGCGGCAGGTGAGGCCGACGATGTCGCCCTGGCGGTTGCGGAGGGCGGAGATGCGGTGGAGGGTGCGTTCGATGCCGGCACGATTGTCTTTGCCGAAGCGGCCGACGCGGGCGACTACGTGTTGGAGGTCTTCGTGGGTGACGGGCGCTTCGGAGAGTTGCTCGGCGCGGTCAGGGTAACGGGCTTCGGGAAGACGGCCCAGGTCGATGACGATCTCGAGGAGGTTTTCCCGGCGATCAGCCGCTTCCAGGCCGGCGCGGAGGCGCGGCGGTAGGACGCGGAGGAGTAGGTCTAGGTCGTCGGTCAGGACTTTTTCGGTGGGCATCGTTGGGCTCGTCGTGTGCAGAAAGCGTACCCCAGCGTTCTGGCAGCGTTGTGGTCACTTGGCGTTGGCGACCATCCGGCCGGCGGGTGCGGAGCGGATCCGGAGGGCGCCGCTGTGGGGCACGCTCGCCTTTCTGAGGTGTGCGGGTAGGAGCGGCTCGCTTGCCTCCGGGCGCTCGCTCGATCGCTGTTTTCGAAGGACCACGAATGCGCCCTCCGGAAGCCCCACCGCGGCGCCCTCCGGATCCGCTGAGCACCCGCCTTCGTCCTGCACTTCCAGCGACGTGTCAGCGAGCTCGACCGTTGCCATGGTGGTTGGAACGCTCTACCTCGCGCTCCTTTGTCGCAACAACGGTTAGTCTGTCGTGCCGCTAGTCATTCACTGTCGCGCCGACCTCACTGCGGTGGCCCACTCGCGGTCCACTTGTGGTCGCCGGATGAGATGAACGACGCGCCGGCTGCGTTCGTGGCGAGAGCGCCCCTCCGGCGACCACAGTGGAGCGCGAGTTGCGACGGGAAAGTCGGCGGCGCGCATCCCAGCACCCGAACGGCACGACGGACTCGCTGTTGCCGCAAGAAGAGAGCGCAAGGTACAGAGTCGCAATCACCACGGCAACGCTCGAGCTCGCCAACAGGGAGCTCGACCACCACAGATGAAGGCGTTCGCGCCAGCCGGGTGCGGAGGGCGCCGCGGTGGGGCCTCCGGCGGGCGCACTAGTAAAGCGGTCGAAGGGAACCAGCGTGTGACGCGCCCGCCGGCGAGCGAGCCATCCTCGCCGGCACACCTGGTATGGCGAGCGTGCCCCACAGCGGCGCCCTCCGCACCCGGCAGCGAACGCCGGCCGGCGACCAGCGACCGCTCAAATACCCCGCGCGCGCTCCTCCGCCTGCCGCCTGCCGCTAGCCGCACCTACTCGACCGGCAACGCCAACACCGCTGCCCGTGTCTCACCAGCGCTGGCGAACCGTTCCGCACGATCCTTCTCGAGCAAGCGCGACAACAACGCCCGCCACTCAGGCGGCAACTGCGCGCGGAACTTGCCGATGTCGGGCGGCGGGTCCCGCAGCTGAGCCAACGCGATGGCGCTCGGCGTTTTGCCGACGAATGGCTCGCGGCCGGTCAGCATCACGTAGAGCAACACTCCGATCGCGTAGAGGTCCGAGCGGCCGTCGAGCTCTTCGCCCTGGATCTGCTCCGGGGACATGTACTTCGGTGAGCCGAGGACCTCGCCGGTTTGGGTGAGGTTGGTGTCCGGCCCCTCCTGCCGCGCGATGCCGAAGTCGAGCAACTTGGCGCGGTCGGCGGTGAGGAACACGTTCGACGGCTTCAGGTCGCGGTGCACGATGCGGAGCTGATGCGCTTCTTCCAGTCCCGCGAGCAGCTGCGACAACAGCTCGCGCACGCGCGCGAGCGGCAGCGGTCCCTTCTCGCGCAGCTCGACGTCGAGCGTGCGGCCCTCCAGATACTCCATCGTCACGAACAGGCCGCCCGAGAAGCGCCCGATGTCGTACACCCGCACCACGTTCGGGTGCGTGATGCGTCGGCAGATCTGCACCTCGCGCAGCAGGCGCTCCTGGTCGGTCGAGTCGAGCGCGTTCGAACGCAGCGTCTTCAACGCCACCACCTCGCCGAGCTCGCGGTCCTGCGCCTTGTAGACGCGGCCCATGCCGCCGCGGCCGAGCTCGCCGAGGAGCTGGTAGCGGCCGGCGAGCACCATCCCTTCGCGCAGCTCCGGCAGCGGCGTCGCGTCCGCCGGCGTCGGCGTGTCCATGCGAGTCGGGAGCTGGCCGCTGGCGTTGAGCTTGACGGGTCCGGTGTCGAGTGTCGGGTCGCGCTGCAGGCGTTGACGGACGGCCGCGAGGCGGCCCGAGGCGTCGCGGTGGTCGCGCCGCATGGACACCGCGCGCTCGTACGCCTGCGCGGCATCGGCGAGGCGGCCCTCGCCTTCCAACGCCCGCGCCTCCCAGTAGTAGCGCTCGACGGCGACGCTGCCGCTTGCCGAGAGGTCGGCGCGCAGCAGCTGGAGGCGGTGGAGCGCGCCGGCGTAGACGCCCTCTTCGACGAGCAAAGGCACCAGCAGCAGCGTGGCGCGCTGGAAGTCGGGGCTCTCCTCGCCGATCGTCTGCAGCGCCTGCGCGGCGGCGCCGCGGTCGCCGGCGGCGACGAAGCTCCTCGCCGCGCGCAGCGGACGGTCGGCCGCCAGGTAGCACTCGGCCGCCGCCTTCTCGTCAGGCACCTGCACGTACGCTTCGGCGGCGAGCTCGAGCTTGCCGGCGGCGCGGTAGCAGCGCGCCGCGTCCGACCAGCGGCGCGCGGCAGCGAAGGCCTCGGCGGCGCGCTCCAGCTCGCCGGCGCTCTCCCACAGCGGTCCCGCCTGCTCGTGGATGCCGGCGGCTTCCCAGCACTCGGCCGACTCCGCGTCGTGGCCCGCTTCGGCGAAGAGCTCGGCCGCTTCGCCGTAGCGCTGGCAGGAGCGGAAGATGCGCGCCCGTTCCTCCGCCGGCAGCGTCGAGGCGGCGCGCAGCAGCGGCAGCGCGCGTTCGGGCTGGCCGGCGGCCACCCAACTGCGCACCGCGCGCTCGGCCTCGCCGCTCTTCTCCAGCAGCTCGGCGGCGCCCGCGCTGTCGCCTTGCACGAGCAGCAGGTCGGCAGCCTCTCCAGCGCGGCCCAGCCGCGCCAGGAACCCTGCGCGCCGCGCGTCGACCTGCCGCAGCGCGTCCTTCAGCGACTCGTCACCGCCGACACGGATGCGGCCCGCCAGCGAGCGCGCCTCGCGCTCGAGCACGCGCATCGCTTCCTCGAGCTCGCCGGCCTTCTCGAAACAGATCGAAGCGCGGTCGAGGGCGCCCCCGCGCTCGTAGTAGCGCGCCGCCTTGTCGTGCTGCTTGAGGGCGAGGCTCGACTCCGCCGCCTTCACGTAGGCGCGGGCGTTCTCGAAGTGCGGGATGGCTTCGCGGTGGTCGCCGTCCTGCGCCAGCAGCTCGCCGGCGTGCAGGTGATCGCCGGCCTCGAGATAGAGCTCGAGCGCCGCCTTGCGGTCGCCGAGCTCGAGCTGCACCCGCGCCGCCTGGTCGAAGCGCTTGGCGCGCCGATACATGGCGGCCGCGGCGCCCAGGTTCCCCTGCTGGTAGTAGAGGTCGCCGGCGCGCAGCGGATCGCCGGCGAGGCGAGCCAAGAACGGCGAACGGGCGGACATCTAGCCGGTACGAACGGGCATCAAAGCCGGTCAGGTTTCGGGTGACGGGGAAGCAGCACCAGGGATCCGCGCGGCTGCTGCTCGGCGCTCGTGCGGACGCGCGAAAGTTTACATCCCGGCTGGCGAGCCGGCCGTGACATGCAGCGCACCTCGGCTGGGCAGCGGCTCACACTCCACATCGCGCGGAACGCCGGCGCGCTGCGCCACGGATAGCACCAACGCTACGGAATGGCGCGGTTGCGGCCCGCCGCCTTGGCCTCGTAGAGCCGCTGGTCGGCGAGCGCCAGCAGCGAGTCGGGCGTCGCCTCCTCCGACAGCTCGGAGAGCGAGGCGGCGCCGATCGACGTCGTCACCGTGAGCTGGCTGCCGCCCTCCATCGTCACCGGATGGCCGGCGATGGCGGCGAGCAGCCGGCGTGCGGCGTGACTCGCAGCAGCGAGGTCGGTGCTCGGCAGCAGCAGCAGGAACTCCTCGCCGCCGTAGCGGCCGATGACGTCGGCGGTGCGCGCGTGGAGGCGCAGCACGTCGGCGACGGCGGCGAGCACGGCATC
Source organism: Thermoanaerobaculia bacterium (assembly GCA_036005845.1). Taxonomy (GTDB): domain Bacteria; phylum Acidobacteriota; class Thermoanaerobaculia; order Multivoradales; family JAIOJS01; genus DASYQD01. The sequence continues at coordinate 24,305 of DASYQD010000014.1, forward strand.
GCCGGCGAGATGGCCGTAGGTGTCGTTGACCTGCTTGAAGTGGTCGAGGTCGGCGAGCAGCACCGAGAGTGAGCCGCCGTAGCGGCGGGCGCGCTCCCACTCCTCGCTCAGCCGCTGGTGCACGGTGCGGCGGTTGAGCAGGCGCGTCAGCCCGTCGATCATCGACAGCTCGCGCAGCCGCTGGGCGAGACGCGCGTTGTCGAGCACCAGGCCGAGGTGCGGCGCGAGCTCGCGCAGCAGCAGCCCTTCGCGCGACTCCTCGCCGAAGTTGCGTTTCGGCAGCACGGCGAGCAGCGCCTGGGCGCCGCGCATCGGCAGCGGGAAGAGCTGCAACCGGTCGAGGTCCTGTTGCGCGGCAGCCGGCAGGTCGGCAGCGTGCAGCACCACTTCGCGCGGCGCGTCGACGCCGACGCCGAGCTGTTCGAAGAGCACGCCGACGAGACCTTCGCGCACGCCGTCGAGGAGCGGCTCGCAGGCCTTGACGTGCACCGCCACCGATTCCTCCGGCTCGTGGAGGACGATGCCGAGCAGCAGCACGTCGACGAACTCGGCGACGGTGCCCATCACCGCCTGCGCCGCCTCGCGGATGCCGTCGGCCTGCAGGCCGCGCTCGAGGATGCGGGTGACGAGCACCGCCTCGAGCAACCGCGCGTCGAGATGATTGGAGACGCGGGCCAGCACCTCGAGCGGCGTCTTCGGCGGATCGACCACCTTGCGGGCGCGGCTGGCGGCGCCTTGCAGCAGCTCCTCGACGGCGGGCAGCAGGCCGGTGCGCAGGTCTTCCTTCACCAGGTAGGCATCGGCGCCGGTCTCCAGCCCCCAGAAGCGCGACGAGGCTTCGTCGTGGGAGGTGAGGATCAGCAGCGGGATGTCGTTGGTGGCCGGATCGCTCTTCAGCAGGCGCGCGAGTTGGTAGCCGCCCATCACCGGCATCTCGAGATCAGTGACCACCGCGTCGGGATGCTCGCGCAGGGCGATCACCGCGCCCTCCGCTCCATCGACGGCGGTGAGCACGCGAAAGCCGCGGTGCTCGAGCAAACGCCGGATCAGCGACCGCGAGAGATCGCTGTCGTCGACGACGAGGACGCGGCGCGACGGGGCCTGAGCGTCGGTCCGCGGCTTGGTGTGGCCCTTGGCTGGGGCTTTGGCGTGGGCGGCCACTGGTGTGAGGACCGACGAGCTCCGATGCCACCCCAGCTCCCAGCTCGCCAGCGCACCCGCCAGCAGATCAGGCGGCGGGGACGAGCCGTCGCCTGCAATCGAAGGCGCCGGTCGTCGGCCGGCGCGAGAGCAGCATATCGTCACCGCGTGATTCCCTCTTCGACGGGCTCATCCGCCGCCGCCATCGTGCCCGCCGCCGGCGCCTCGACGCGGATGGGGCGGCCGAAGCTGCTGCTGCCGTGGGGTGGATCGACGGTGCTCGAATCGACGCTCGCCGCGTTGCGCGACGGCGGCGTGCCGAGGATCGTGGTGGTGCTGGCACCGCAGAGTCCGCTCGAAGAGTGGCAGCCGCCGGATGGCGTGCGCACCGCCCTCAACCCCGAGCCGTCGAGCGGCATGCTGTCGAGTGTCTTCGTTGGGCTCGCCGCGCTTGCGACGGCGGTCGAAGGCGCTTCGCGTGCCGAAGGTACTGGCCACGTTCTTGAGCACGGGGATGCTTTGGCGCCGGTGCCCGATCCGTTGCTGGTCTGCCCCGCCGATCTGCCCGCGCTACGCCCCTCGACCGTCGCCGCCCTGCTCGCCGCCTATCGCGAGCACGGCGGCGTGGTGGTGCCTCGCCACGGCCGCCGTCGCGGTCACCCGCTCCTGATCTCTCCGCACTGGCAGGCCCGCATGCCCGAGATCGCCCACCACGACCGCGGCCTGCGCCGCATCCTCGAGCTCGCCGCCGGCGCCGTCCACGAGCTGCCGGTCGACGACCCCGGCTGCATCCACGACGTCGACACGCCGGAAGAGTACGCGCGGCTCGCGCCGTGAGCCGCTAACCCGCTACCAGCCGCAGGTGGGTGCCGACGCGGTCGGCCATCTCGAGGCAGGCGCCGAGGTTGGGATGGCGGAGGATGATGTAGCCGTCCGAGATCAGCGTCGCCTTCCAGTTGCGCCGCGGCGCACCCAGCGGCAGCAGGTTGACGTTGACGATCCAGTCGCCGTAGTGCTCGAGCAGCGCGTCGAGACCTTCGATGCTCTTGATGCGGCCCTGCCCCTGCGCGCGCTTGAAGATGACCGCCGAGTTGTACTTGCGCTCCAGCGGCTGCGACCAACTACCGTGCACCACCGCCTCGGCCCAGCCGCGGAAGACGTCGATGTCGCAGCCGTAGTTCATCAGCTCGGTCGAGCGGGCGCCCGGCGGCCGAGCCGCGATCTCGCCGAAGACCGCCTCGCCGTCGGGCTTGCGAAACCATTCCATGTGCGTGAAGCCGGTGTGGAAACCGAGCGCCTTGAGCACGCGCAAGCCGAGCTGGATGCCGCCCTGAAGGTCCGGATGGTCGACGTCGCGCAGGGTCACCGTCTGCGGGCTGATCCACTCCACCGAGCGGCCGACGATCGGCTTCGGCCGATACCAGGCGACGTTGTAGTAAAGGATCTTGCCGTCGGCACAGATGGTGTCGAAGGTGTACTCCTCGCCCTCGATCCACTCCTCCACAGACACCTCCGGCACGTGCTGCGTGGCGCGCAGGACGTTCTCGAGCTCGCCTGGATCGGTCACTTTGTGGGTGTCGGCAGAGCCGGCGCCGGCGATGGGCTTGACGCACACCGGGTAGCCGACGCGCTCGGCGGCCTCGCGCACGCCGTCCGCCGTCTTGGCGCGGAAGTGGCGCGGCGTGCGCAGGCCGGCGGCGTCGAGCACCTCCTTCATGCGCCCCTTGTCGCGAAAGGGCACCGTCTCCGCTTCGCTCATCCCGGCGGCGCCGAGCGCCTCGCGCAGCCGCGCGGCGAGGATCATCCCCGGCTCCCACAGACACTCGACGCGGTCGAATCCGCGCGGCCCGCGCCAGCGCTGGATGTCGTCGAGCAACCGCCGCTCGTCCCACAAGTCGCGCACCTGCAGGTAGCCGGCAAGCGCATGCCGCGCCTCTTCAGGCAGCGCACCCGCCGGCTGGTCGCCCAGCCCCCAAACCCGCGCCCCCACCTCGGCGAGCCCGCGCGTGAAGTAGGGCATCTCCGCGGGATAGCCCGGCGAGAACATGAGGACGTCCTTCATCGATCCCTCCACCTTCGACCGCGGCGCACCTGCCTCAGCGCGCGGATCATGGCACGAGGGCGGCCGCCAGGCGCGACGGTTCGCCGCGCAGGCAGCGTTCGTATACTCGGCACATGAACCGCCGGGCGGCCTTGGCGAAGGCCTGTGCGCACCACGGAGTCGCTGCTGTCTACCTGTTCGGCTCGCGCGCCGACGACGGCTTGGCCGTGCTCGACGGTGCCCAGCGCAGCGGCAGCGGCTCCGACCTCGACATTGGCCTGCTCTTCGCCGAAACGCCCGCTGCCGTCACCCGCCTCGCACAGCTCCAGATCGCATTCGAGGACGTGTTCGCGCCTCTGCGGATCGATATCGTCCCACTCGACCGCGTCGATCCGATCTTTCAGTTCCGGGCCATCGACGGCCACCGAGTATTCGCCCAACCGTCGCGGCTGGCCGACCTTTTCGAGCTCGAAGTGATGCGCAGTGCTGCCGAGCTGCTGCCCATCCAGCGCGAGCGCGAGCGTGAACGTTTCGGGGTGTCCACGACATGACGCCGAGCCGGATCGACCTCAAAGTCGTCGACGACCGCTTGCAGGCGGTGACGGAGTACCTGAAGCAGCTCCGCGAGCTCCCGGCTGCCTCGCGCGACGAGTTCGTAGCCGATCACCGGAACCCCAACAGCGCCGAGTCACTGTTACGCCGCGCGCTGGAGGCGCTGCTCGATGTGACGCGTCACCTGCTGGCCAAGGGCCATGGCCGGGGCGCGCTCGAATACGGTGAAGTGGCGCGTCTGGCCGGCGAGCTGGGCCTGATCGAGGATGCAGCGCTCGCTATGCGCTTCGGGGAGATGGCGCGCTTCCGAAACCGGCTCACCCACTTCTACCGCGAGGTGACTGGCGAGGAGCTCTACGCCATCGTCGCGAACGAGCTCGACGACATAGCTGCGGTGGCCGAAGCGCTGGCGAAGGCCGCCGCGCGTGCGGCCGGCGCGGGCGCTGGATAGCAGGCCCGTTGGAGTCGTGGTTGATCGAGACGCCGGTCAGGCGACTTCGACGCGCACCGCGGTTATGAGGCGCTTCAAGGCCTCGACGACCACTCGCGTCTCGGGGTGGCGGATGATGACGTTGCCCTCGCCTTCGTAGCTCGACGAGCGCGGCTGCCCCTTCTTGGGTAGGTTGGACTCGACGACGAGGTGGCCCATTTCCTTCTGCGCGCGCTCGAGGCCGTGCACTGCCACCACTCGCCCCGTTCCCTGCCCGCGTAGAAAAGCGGCGCCGGCGGCGTATTTGCGCTCGGGCGGCGTGAAGGTCTCGAAGACCATCAGGCGCGCCCAGGAGTCGTAGAAGTCGAAGTCGTGCGCGTAGCACATGAGGCGGGTGATCTGCGCGCCGGGCGGGCGTGCGCCGACTTCGGAGATCGCCACCGAGCCGTCGTTCCTGCGGAACCATTCCATGTGCGAGAAGCCGGTCTGCATGCCGAGCGCGTCGAGACTCGCAAACGCGGCGGCGTGGATGTCGTCATAGCGCGGCTCGTCGACTTCGCGCGGCAGCACGACGCACCACTGGATCCACGGTTGGCGCAGAGCCTCGAGCGGCGTCGGCAGGTAATGAGTCAGCGAGTGCCAGACCGGGCGGCCGTTGATCGACACGGTGTCGAAGGACTGCTCGTCGCCGAGGATGAACTCCTCCACCATCCACGGCCGGCCACGTCCCGGCGGGTCGGCGGCCAGCGCCTCCTTGAGCTGCTCCGCCGAGTCGAGGCGGAACGTCGCCTTGGCGCCGGCGCCCGCGGGCGGCTTGACCACCAGCGGGAAGCCGGCGACCTGCGCCAGCGACCACACCGCCGCCGCGTCCTCGGCCAACGCGTAGCGCGCGCAGGGCACGCCGGCGTCGCGCAGCACGCTCTTCATGCGTGCCTTGTCGCGGAAGTTGGCGGCCACCGCTTGCGACATGCCCGGGATGCGCAGCGCGTCGCGCACGGCGCCGAGCGGCTCCTGGAGCTGTTCGAGCACGCCGAGCAGGCGGTCGGGCTTGCCCAGCCGCTTGCCGAGACCGACGACCCCCTGCGCCAGCTGATCGGGGTCGAAGCAGCTCCCCACCTGCCAGTGGCCGGCGACGTGGCGACGGATCTCCGGCGACAAGCGCTCGATCGGCTCCTGCGAGATGAGCCCGAAGCGCACGCCCGGTAGCGCGGCGACAGCGCGCGCGAAGCGATCGGCGATGGGCGCCGGAAACGGCAGGACGAACTGGACGTCGAGCATGCGGCGTCGCGGATTCTACGGCGGTTCCGGCGATATCATCGCGCCCGATGACGCGACTCGGCGGCGCGCGCGATGCGGTCACCGCGGTGCTCGGCGGCGGCCAGGGCAGCCGCCTCTATCCGCTCACCAAGACGCGCGCCAAGCCGGCGGTGCCGGTGGGCGGCCGCTTCCGCTTGATCGACGTGCCGATCAGCAACAGCCTGCACGCCGACATCGACCGCATCTACGTCCTGACGCAGTTCAACAGCGAGAGCCTGCACCGCCACATCGCGCAGACCTACCGCTTCGACGCCTTCTCCGGCGGCTTCGTGCACATCCTCGCCGCCGAGCAGACGGTCTCCAACCGCGACTGGTACCAGGGCACGGCCGACGCCGTGCGGCGCAACCTCGACCGCCTCAACGAGCAGAAGCCGGCGGACATCCTCATCCTCTCCGGCGACCAGCTCTACCTGATGAACATCACGGCGTTCCTCGAGCACCACCGCCGGGCGCGCGCCGACCTGACGGTGGCGGTCAAGCCGGTGCCGCGCGAGGGCGCCTCCGCCTTCGGCCTGATGCGTGTCGACAAGGACGCGCGCATCGTCGAGTTCGTCGAGAAGCCGAAGGACCCGGCGGTGCTCGACCGCTTCACGCTCGAGGCCGAGCAGCTCGCCTCGCTGGGCTTCGAGGCGCCGGCGGGCTCGCTGCTCGCCAGCATGGGCATCTACGCCTTCCGCCGCGAAGTGCTCAACGACGCCCTTCGCGACGGCGCCGCCACCGACTTCGGCCACCAGGTCATCCCGCAGATGATCGGCAACGCCGAGGTCTTCGCCTACAACCACACCGGCTACTGGCAGGACATCGGGACGATCCCCACCTTCCACAGCGCCAACCTCGACCTCGTCAAGCCGCTGCCGCCGCTCAACCTCTACAGCCCCGACCGGCCCATCTACACCCACCCGCGCTTCCTGCCCGGCACCAAGATCCTCCACTGCGAGGTCCACGAGTCGATCCTCTGCGAGGGCAGCATCATCTCGGGCAGCTCCATCCGCAGCTCGATCGTCGGCATTCGCGCCCGCGTGCAGCAGGGGTCGGTGATCGACCACAGCATCGTCATGGGCGCCACCCACTTCGAGATCCCCGGCACCGAGTCGGGCCCGCGCATGGGCGTCGGCAGGAACTGCGTGCTGCACAACGCCATCGTCGACTTCAACGCCCGCATCGGCGACGGCGCGCGCCTCGTCAACGCCGCCGGCATCGACCACGCCGAAGAGGACAACTACTCCATCCGCGACGGCATCATCGTGGTGCACCGCGACGGCATCATCGCTCCCGGCATGGAGATCTGAGCGCTCTGCGCATCGCCCTCGTCTCCTCCGAGCTGACGCCGTTTGCCAAGACCGGCGGGCTCGGCGACGTGGTGGCGGCGCTGGCGGTGGCGCTGCACCGCGCCGGGCACGACGTCAAGGTCTTCGTGCCGCTCTACGCGACGAGCGACAAGGCGGGCGCCGACTTCTCGCCGGTCGAGCGCGTGCAGTCGGTGCCGCTGCGGCTGGGGCCGTGGGAGGTGCCGTTCTCGCTCTGGCAGGCGGCGATCCCCGGCAGCGACCTGCCCGCGAGCTTCGTCCACTGCCCGCAGCTCTACGGCCGCGCCGGCTTCTACACCGAGGACTGGGACGAGGGGATCCGCTTCGCCTACCTGACGCGCGCAGCCCTCGCGGCGTGCCAGCACCTGGGCTGGTCGCCGCAGATCTTCCACTGCAACGACTGGCACACGGCGCTGGGGCCGCTGTTCCTCAAGACGAGCCTGGCGTGGGATCGGCTATTCGTCGATACCAAGACGGTGCTCACCATCCACAACCTCGGCTACCAGGGGATCTTCGCGGCGTCGCTGCTCGACGACCTCGGGCTCAGGAACGAATCGCATCTCTTCTGGCAGGAAGATTTGCAGGCGGGGCGCATCAACTTCCTCAAGACCGGCATCGTCTACGCCGACCTGCTCACCACGGTGAGCAAGACCTACGCGCAGGAGATCCAGACTCCCGAGCAGGGCTTCGGCCTCGACGCGCTGCTGCGCGAGCGGCGCGGCGCGCTGCTCGGCATCGTCAACGGCATCGACCCGGCGGAATGGAACCCGGAGGCGGATCCGCACCTGCCGGCGACGTTCTCGGCCGCGGACATGGCGGGCAAGGCGCGGTGCAAAGCAGCGCTGCTGGCGGAGGCGGGGCTCGATCCCACGGTGTACAAGCCGCTCGTCGGCGTCGTTTCGCGGCTCACCTTCCAGAAAGGTTTCGACCTGCTCTTCGACACCCTGCCGCCGCTGCTCGCCGCCGACGAGCTGCGCTTCGTGGCGCTGGGCAGCGGCGAGACCAAGTACGTCGACTTCCTGCGCTGGCTTGCACAGCGCTTTCCGGGCCGCGCCGCCTTCCACGAGGGCTACAGCAACCCGCTCGCCCATCGCATCGAAGCGGGCGCGGACGCCTTCCTCATGCCCTCGCGCTACGAGCCCTGCGGCCTGAACCAGATGTACTCGCAGCGCTACGGCACGGTACCGATCGTGCGCAAGACCGGCGGCCTCGCCGACACTGTCGAGCCCTACGACCGCGCGGCCGACACCGGCACCGGCTTCGTCTTCGAACACTTCACCGCCAAGGGCCTCAACTGGGCGCTGCGCTACGCGCTCTGGCTCTACCGCGAAGACCGCGAAGCGTGGACGCGGATGAGCAAGCGCGGCATGGAGCGCGACTTCTCGTGGGATCGGCAGGTGCAGGAGTACGTCGACGCCTACCGGCGGTTGACTGGTTGAAGACTCGGTCGATTCGCGCCATTTCCCGTCCGCAAGCGCGACGCGAGCAATGGCCTTGGCATCGACAATCACGCATTATCCGGAACGTTGGGCGCCAGCCGGACCATCCTCTACCATTCAAGGTCATGAAGATCTCTGCAGCCTCCTACGCCGACTTGGTCACGCAGCTCTCCTCCGGAAGCCCTACAGTGAATCCCCGGGGAAAGGGGCGTACGAAGGTGCAGACCGAGGGTTGGGTGGCTCCCGTCTGGTCCCTACCTTGGCCAAACTACAACTCCTAGCCTTCCCGCTGGACGTAGAGGACCGCGACCGCCCAGATCTTCGCATCTCGTCGGCGGGCCGCGAGATCGGAATCGAGCTTACGGAGATGATCCCGCCGGCCTTCGCCCAAGCGCACGCGATCGCCAACCAGCACTACCCGAACGCCGTGGTAGATCGCTCCATCTTCACTTGGGGCAGGTCGTTCACTACCAAGCAAATCCACGACCACCTCGCCAAGTCCACCGGTCTCACCGGCCCGGGCTGGGCGGGGGATTCCGTTGAGCGCGAGTGGGCCGCGGCGGCAAACGACGCCGTAAAGGCCAAAACGGCAAAACTTAACCAAGCCGGCTATCAGCTCTACGCCGACAACTGGGCTAGCGGCATACGCGAGCGCCCCGGGCCCGGCGCTGAATCTGGCACGCGGTGCGACTTTCCTCGATGCGCCATCCATGGCCAGTGGGACCATCACGTTCGGCCTCGTCCTTCTGTTGACTGACTCAAAGATGGTGGTGCGCGACGATTCGGGTTTCCAGATAGTCCCTCTCGAGGTTATTTGACCTCACGCCCAACCCGCGTCGCAGCAGACACACCGCTGACTCATACCCTTTAGGCGCTTCTCGGAGCAAGGATGCCCATCCAGCACCGGCCAGACGAGCGGCTTGCCATCCTGGTAAATCTTGGCCAGATCGGCACTAGCCTTCAGCAGGATGTGGCCGCACTCAGCGCCGAAGTAACTCCCCAAGTGGAACTGTTTAAGAGCGGCGCACTGGACCTAGAAACGGTGTGCTACTGGCACCAAGCTCTGGCCGGAGCTTTCCTAGCATTCGCCGACGGCATTTGCTTCGCTGTTCGCGAGGCGATCGCGGCCAGCGCTGCTTCTTGCGGCGTTGAGCTCTCAGCCAAGGCGCAACGCGCCCTCGATCCACAGTCGCGCACGCCACTTGAAAAGCTTGCTCCGCTTGCATTCCGGACGCTTGCTCGCCTGTTCGGCGTCGAATTTGTTATCGACACTTCAGGCGAGGCGTTCCGCGGTTTCAAGGCCCTGACCGACGCCCGCGAGGCCTTTGCCCACCCCAAGAATCACACGGAAGTCTGCCCGTTCAGTCTCTTTCCCACCCTTAGCTCGTCAGCGGAATGGTTCCTGATCCA
>DASYQD010000015.1:0-4735 GCA_036005845.1 Thermoanaerobaculia bacterium
TGGCAGGACCGCCTCTACTTCGCCTCCGATTACTTCGAGCGGCTCTACGAGCTGGCCGAGCTGCTGGTGAACAAGGGGCTCGCCTACGTCGACGAGCTGAGCGAGGAAGAGATCCGCGCCTACCGCGGCACGGTGACCGAGGCGGGGAAGCCGAGTCCCTGCCGCGATCGCCCGATCGCAGAGAACCTCGCGTTGCTGCGCAAGATGCGCGCCGGCGAGCTGCCCGACGGCTCGGCGGTGCTGCGCGCCAAGATCGACATGGCGGCGGCGAACATGAAGATGCGCGACCCGCTGCTCTACCGCATCCGCCACGCCGAGCACTACCGCCGCGGCGATGCGTGGTGCATCTACCCGATGTACGACTTCATCCACCCGCTCTCCGACGCCATCGAAGGGATCACCCACTCTCTTTGCACGCTGGAGTTCGAGAACAACCGCGAGCTCTACGACTGGCTGCTCGCAGCGGTGGATTGGCCGGAGCCGCGGCCGCACCAGTACGAGTTCGCGCGCCTGAACCTCAACTACACGGTGATGAGCAAGCGCAAGCTGCTCGAGCTGGTGGAGTCGGGGCTGGTGCAGGGCTGGGACGACCCGCGCATGCCGACGCTCTCGGGGCTGCGCCGCCGCGGCTACACGCCGGAGGCGATCCGCAACTTCTGCGACCGCATCGGCGTCGCCAAGGCGCACTCGACGGTCGACGTGGCGCTGCTCGAGCACGCGGTGCGCGAGGACCTCAACACCAAAGCGCCGCGCGTGCTCTGCGTGCTGCGGCCGCTCAAGCTGGTGGTGGAGAACTGGCCGCAGCACCAAGTCGAAAGCTTCGACGCTCCGTTCTGGCCGCACGACGTGCCGAAGGAGGGCTCGCGGCCGCTACCGTTCTCCCGCGAGCTGTGGATCGAACGCGACGATTTCGCCGAGGTGCCGCCAAAGGGATGGCATCGCCTGGCGCCGGGCGCCGAGGTGCGGCTGCGGTACGCCTATGTGGTGCGCTGCACGGGCGTGGTGAAGGACGAGCGCGGCGAGGTGGTGGAGGTGCGCTGCACCTACGATCCCGCGACGCAGGGCGGTGCCGCGCCAGCCGGGCGCAAGGTGCCGGGCACCCTGCACTGGGTGTCGGCGGCGCACGCGGTCGACGTCGAGGTGCGGCTCTACGACCGCCTCTTCCGCGACGAGCAGCCCGACGCTGCGGGCGACTACCGGCAGGGGTTGAACCCCGATTCGCTGGCGGTGATCGCCGGCGCGAAGGCGGAGCCGGGACTCGCGGCGGCCGAGCCCGGCAGCCGCTTCCAGTTCGAGCGGCAGGGCTACTTCTATCTCGAGCCGGAGTCGTCGCAGGGCGACGGCGCCGGCAAGCCCGTGTTCAATCGCATTGTCACCCTGAAGGATCCCTGGGCGAAGCTCAGCGCGAATGTTGTCGCAGGAGACAAGGTCCAAGCCAAGGTCAAGCACGCAGCGAAGCTCAGCGAACGACTTGTCGCAGGAGACAAGGTCGAAGCCGAAGTTGAACATGCTGCGGAGCGGAAGGCTGTCGACCCGCTCGGTGGACTTTCGCTTGTACAGCGCGAGACTGTTGCGACGCTGCTCTCCGCTGGCGTCGGCGTCGAGTCGGCTAGGGCGCTCGCCGCGGCGCCGGCGCTGCAACGCTTATTCGACGAAGCCGTTGCCGCCGGTGCGCCGTCTCGGCCAGCCGCCAATTGGATCGCCAACGAGCTGCAGCGCGAGCTGGAGTCGGCCGGCGTCGGCGCCGAAGCCGCTCCGTTCGACGGCGGCGCGCTCGCCGAGTTGCTCGGTCTCGTCGACAGCGGCACGGTGTCGGCGACGGCCGCGAAGACGGTCCTCGCCGAGCTGGTGCGCACGGGTGGCAGCCCGTCCGCCATACTCGTCGAACGCGGACTGGCACAGGTTAGTGACGAGGCGGCGCTCGCAGGTGCGGTCGGTCGGGTTCTCACCCGAGAAAGCGCTAACGTTGCCGCCTACCGCGGCGGGCGCAGCGGTCTCCTCGGTTGGTTCGTCGGCCAAGTGATGAAGGAGACCGGCGGCCGCGCCAATCCGCAGCTCGTACAGCGGCTGGTCCGCGAGCGTCTCGACGCGGACGCCGGCTGACGCGCCCCGCCTGGTCGGCGGCGAGCGTGGGATACTCGCTCTGGGCGATCCTGGAGAGAGCCGATGCGCGCCTCGCTACTCGTCGCGCTCACCTTGGCGGCCGCGCTCGCGGCCGGACCTGTCCCGGCGGCGCCGGCCGGCCCGGACCAGATCACCTGGCTCACCATGGAGTTCCCGCCCTTCTTCATCCACGAGGGCAAGGACCGCGGCCAGGGCATCGCCGACGGCGTCACCCACCTGCTGGCGCGCCACCTCGACAGCCACGTTCACCGCCAGCAGCTCGCCGAGCCGGCGACGATCATGACCCGCCTCAAGGCGGGCGACCACGTCTGCACCGCCGCCTACATCAGGACCGCCGAGCGCGAGCGCGTGCTCGAGTACTCGCTGCCCGACCTCATCCTGCCGCCCAACGGCATCACCACGCGCAAGGAGACGGTGGCGCGGCTCACCGGCGGCGCGGCGGGGCCGGTGTCGCTCGCCAAGCTGCTCGCCAACCACGATCTCAAGCTCGCGGTGGCCGTGGGGCGCTCGTACGGGCCGGCGCTCGACGCGCTGCTCGAGCACGCGAAAGGCAGCCCGCACGTCTACTGGCGGCACGGCGAGGACATCTACCGCAGCCTCTTCGACATGTTGATGCGGGGCAGCGTCGACTACCTGATCGGCTACCCGTACGAGGCGCGCTACGTCGCACGACTGCGCGGCGTCGAGGAGCAGGTGGTGACGCTGCCGGTCGCCGAGCTGCCCGACTACACGCTGGCGCACGTCGTCTGCCCGAAGACGCCGTGGGGCCGCGGCGTCATCGCCGAGATCAACCGCGCGCTCGCAGCCGAGCGGCCGCGGCCGGAATACCGGCAGGCGATCGAGCGCTGGATCGACCCGGCGATGGCGGCGGAGTTCCGCCGCCAGTACGAGTCGAAGTTCCTTGCCGCCGCGCCGACGCCCGCCTCGCACTAGCTGCCAGCCTCGTCATCGCGAGCCGGCGCGCAGCGCGCGAATCGAGCATCGCAGCGAAGCGATCTCGATGGTCGAGCATCGAGATTGCTTCGTCGCTGCGCTCCTCGCAATGACGACGGTGGTCAGCCCGTGGCAGTCACGGCTGCCTTGATGCGCTCGATCTGCCGTAGGTGGACGAGGTCGTGCGCGGCGTAGAGCTTCAGCATGTGCGCCACCGACTCCTCGCCGCGCTCGGTGTGCACGCCGACGCGTTGCATGTCCTCCGCGCTCGTCGCGCGCACGAGCCGCAGGTTGGTAGCGCGCAACGCCGAGAACGTCGCCAGCGAATCGGCGAGCTGGGCGTCGCGATAGCGCAACCGGTTCGCCCACAGGTCCTGGTCGTAGCCGATGATCTGCGGGCGTTCCTCGGCGAGCACGCGGCGGAGCCGGTAGCCCCACACCAGCTCGCTGTCGGCAAGATGGGCGACCACTTCGGCGATCGACCACTTGCCCTCGCGCTCGGGCTGGCGCAGCTTCGCCTCGTCGACGCCGGCGGTGGCGCGATCGAGCGCCGCGGGCGTAGCCTCGACGACCGCCAGCGGATCGCGGTCGCCGAGCAGATCGAGCAGCGCACGCACGTAAGACGTCGTGCCGCCCGGCTGCTGCGCCTCGGCGTAGTCGTTGGCGAAGGGGGACTCGGCCATCGGTTCCGACATCACGGCACCTCCTCTGCGGAGGCGAGCTCCGCCTCCACCTCGAGCTCGACCTTCCACGCGGGGTCGAGCAGCCGCGTCACGATCATCGTCGTCACCGGCGGCCCGCTGCCGTACAGCTCGCGGTGCGCGCGCCCCACCTCGTCGGCATCGGCCGGGTCGGTGATGTACATGCGGGTGCGCACGACGTCCTGCGGCCGCGCGCCCAGCCGCGCCAGCGCCTCGGCGGCGATCTCCCCGCAGCGCAGCATCTGCCGGTAGGCGTCGCCGGCCAGCGGCTCGCCGGCGCGCGGGATGGGCGCCGTGCCGGCGACCTCGACGCGGCGGCCGCGGCGGATGGCGCGGCAGAAGCCGTAGCGCTCCTCGTAGGGCGAGCCGGAGCGCACGCGCTCGGCGTCGTCGGGTCGCTCAGGCTCGGGCACCGGCCGATTCTGTCTCAGCTCGCGCCGGTTCGCTCTCGCCGTCGAGTTGCGGCGCCAGGCGGCCGCTGACCTGCGCCAGGCGCCGCAGCCGCGCCGGCTCGTCGCCGCGCGGCAGCCCCGGTGGCACCCGCCACGCCCAGTTGCCTTCGGCGCGGCCGGGCACGTTCATGCGCGCCTCGCTGCCGAGGCCGAGCACGTCCTGCATCGGCACCACGGCGAGGCGGCTCGAGGAGGTGTAGGCGGCGCGGATGAGCTGCCAGTGCGGGCCGTCGCCGTCGCGCCCGAGATAGTCGACGAGCCGCCGCCGCGCCTCGCCGCTCAGGCGCGAGAACCAGCCGACGGTGGTGTCGTTGTCGTGCGTGCCGGTGTAGACGACCGACCGCCGCGGGTGGTGGTGCGGTAGGTGCGTGCTGTCCTCCTCGTCGAATGCGAACTGCAGCACCTTCATGCCCGGCAGCCCGGCGCGGTCGCGCAACGCCTCGACGTCAGCGGTGATGGTGCCGAGGTCCTCGGCGACGATCGGCAGCCCGCCGAGGCCGCGGCGCAACGCGTTGAAGAACGCCA
>DASYQD010000016.1:0-64713 GCA_036005845.1 Thermoanaerobaculia bacterium
ATGTCATGGCGGCGCGTAGTATAGACGGCGGGCCATCGTCCCCGCGGTCGTACAATTGCCACCGGTGCAAGGGCGAAAAACATGAGCACCGCAACTACCTATCAGTACATCTTCCTGGACGAGGAGGGTGTTGCCCAAATAGCGGGCGCCAACACGAAGGTCGTCGAGGTCGTGCTGCTGAGTCGTGCTTCCGGTGAGTCCCCCGAGGAGCTAAGCGCCGATCTGCCGCATCTGTCACCGGCACAGATCCACTCCGCGCTCGCGTACTACGGGGACCACAAGAGCGAGCTCGACGACGAGATCTCGCGTTCGCGTGACGAAGCCGACGCGCTGCGAGCCGAGCTGGGTCAAGCGCCGGTCGCCGAGCGGCTCGCCCGTATGCGTCGTTCCTGATCGCCCGCGTGCTGCGGCTCTACCTCGACCACAACCTCCACGGTCTGGTGGCGGGGCAACTCCGCGCGCGCGGAGTGGATGTGGTCACCGCGTTCGAGGACGGTCGCCACGAGCTCTCCGATCCGTTGCTGTTGGATCGCGCTGAAGAGCTGGGTCGCGTCTTCGTAAGCCACGACCGTCATCTGCTGCGCGAGGCGGCGCGGCGGAACCGGCTCGGGATCGAGTTCCGCGGAGTGGTGTACTGCCACCAGGACCGTCTTGTCCTCACCGCTTTTGATCGACGAGTTGGAGCTGGCAGCTCGCGCGAGCGATGATGCCGAGCTTCGCGGGCGCGTGTTGTTCCTGCCGCTCTGACGCACCGCGTCTGCACCCCGGCGAGTCAGTGCTCGGCTAATATCGCGGCCCGCTCTCTCGCGTCCGAGCCGCGCCGCACCCGCCACCATTCCTGGAGATCCAATGGCCGACGCCCACGACGAGAAGCCCCAGGACTTCGCCACGCTCTTCGCGGCTTACGAGGCCGAGCAGGCTCAGGCGGCGAAACGGAAGAAGGAGAAGGGGAGCGCTGACGGCGAGGAGCGCGGCAAGAAGCGCGGGCCGCAGGCAGGAGACAAGGTGAGCGGACGCATCGTCAGCTTCGGCGAGGAGAGCGCGTTCGTCGACCTCGGCGGCAAGTCCGAGGGCGTCATCCCGCTCGCCGAGCTGCTCGACGCCGACGGGCAACGCACGGTGAACGTGGGCGACGAGATCGAAGGGCTGGTCGTCGGCACCGGCGACGACGGCGTCGTGCTGCGCGTGCGCGGCGGCGGCCGCGGCCAGGCGGCGCCGGCCGAGCTGGCGCAGGCGCACGCGCACGGGCTGCCCGTCGAAGGTACCGTCGCGGCGGTGATCAAAGGCGGCGTCGAGGTGACCGTCGCCGGCGTGCGCGCGTTCTGCCCGATCTCGCAGCTCGACGACCGCTACGTCGCCGACGCCACGTCGTTCGTCGGCCAGCGGCTGAGCTTCCGCATCACCCGCATGGAGGAGGGTCGCGGGCGCGTCAACCTCGTGCTGTCGCGGCGGGCGCTGCTCGAGGAAGAGAAGACGGCCCGCGCCGAAGCCGCACGCGCGCAGCTCGCGCCCGGCAAGGTGGTGCGCGGCACCGTCACCTCGCTCGCCGCCTACGGCGCCTTCGTCGACCTCGGCGGCATCGAAGGCCTTCTGCACGTCTCGCAGCTCGGCCACGCAAGAGTTGCGCACCCGCAGGACGTGCTCGCCGTCGGCCAGGAGGTCGAAGTGCAGGTGCTCGACATCAAGAAGGACGCCAAAGGCGAGGAGCGCATCTCGTTGTCTCGTCGTTCGTTGGTGCGCGACCCGTGGCAGGACGAGGCGGCGAAGCTCAAGCCCGGCACGCGCCGCACCGGCCGCGTCGCGCGTTTGGAGACCTTCGGCGCCTTCGTCGAGCTGGCGCCCGGCATCGATGGGTTGCTGCACGTCTCGGAGCTCGGCGGCGGCAAGCCCATCCGCCACCCGCGGGAAGCGGTAAAGGCCGGCGACACGATCGACGTAGCCGTCAAGTCCGTGGACGTCGAGCGGCGGCGGATCTCGCTGACCCTCGCCGCCGCTGCCGACGAAGCGGAGGCTTCAGTTGCCCAAGCGGCGCCCGAGCCGCCGGGCTTCGGCGCCATGGGCGACTTCTTCTCGCGCGGTAAGAAGCGCTGAACCGCGGAACCATCCGCGCGTCGCGCGCTGGCCCTCAGGTCCCGCTGCCGTCTTTCTTCCGTTGACGCTCGATGCGAGCGCGGTCGAGGGCGAGCAACATTGCTTCCTGTTCGGGATCGCGCGGGCGGCGTCCGGGCGGTCTGCCCGGCGGCTCGCCGGCGAGGATCGCGGCCCAGCGCTCGCGGCGAAGCCGCTGGATCTCGGCGCTGAATTCTTCGTAAGGGATCAAGAGTCGTTGGTCTCGGATTGCAATCGATCCAGCTCCTCGCGCTCGGCTGGTTGCGCCGCGGTCTTGTCGCGCAGGTAGCTCCAGTCTAGACGTTGAGCATGAAGCAGGACGAGGCGGCGCGCCCAGCGCCGATCCTCGAGGCTCTGCCAGTGGACCGCGGCGCGCAGCCGGTCGAGGAGAAGGTCTTCGAGCCCGATGACGACGACGCGCAGGCCTTCGACATCGAGCTCGGTGCGCGGCGATGTCTCGCCCGGCAGACCGGCCGGCGCGGGCGCCTCGAAAAGGAGGTCGAGGTCTTCGCGGACCCAGAAGCGTCCCTGCTTGCGGAAGCCGAGATCGGCGAACGCCCGGTCGACCTCGGGCACGTTCGGCAGAGCGAGGTCCACGTCGCCGGTGGCGTAACCGCCGTGCGTGTAGACCTCGAGTGCAGCGCCGCCGACGAGGATGGGCTCGATGGCGTCCTCGGCCAGACGGTCGGCTACGAGCGCCAGCGCCACGAGCCGGCGGCGGGCCGGGTTGGGCTCGTCGGCGAGCGCTTCGAGGCGCTCACGTCGTCGCGCGGGATCCATGGGCGCATCCTAGCGTCGTGGCAGCGCACGAGAGCTGCAGTGCACGCGGCCGTCGTAGGCTAGGCCCGTGCTCGGCAGTGTTCTGCTCTACGCCGGCCTCGTGCTGGCTTCCGTCGGGCTCGTCACGCTGGTGCGGCCGCTGCGGTGGCTGCGCATTGCGACGCGGCGCCGTGCGGCGGCGGTGCTTGCCACGGGCGTCTTGCTCGTTATCGTTGCCGTCCTGCTGCCGGCGCCGGCGATGCGAGTCACGCAATCCCTGACGCAGCTCGATGCGATGGTGCCGGTGTGGCAGTTCGGCGAGCGGCACGAGATCCGGGTGCACGCCGATCCGGCTCGCGTCGAGCGGGCGATCCGCGCGGTGACGGCGCGCGAGATCCGGCTGTTTCGGCTGCTCACCTGGATCCGCAATCCGCGGTTGCCGGGCAGCCGGCAGCGGGAGAGCATCCTCGCGCCGTCAGCCGACCGGCCGATCCTCGACGTGGCGTTGCAGGGCGGCTTCATGGTGCTCGCCGAAGTGCCGCAACAGGAGTTGGTGTTCGGCACGCTCGTCGTCGTCCCCAGTGAGCTTCGCCGCTTGCCACTCAAGGAGCGTGCTCGCTTGCGCCGCGAGTTCACGCCGGCGAAGTTTCAAGCCCTCGACAAGCCGGGTTACGCCAAGGCGGCGATGAACTTCCGGCTCGAGGACGAGGGCAACGGCTGGACGCGCCTGACGACCGAAACTCGCGTCTTCGCCACCGACGATCAGGCGCGACGGCGCTTCGCCGCCTACTGGCGCGCGATCTACCCCGGCAGCGCGCTCATCCGCCGCATGTGGCTGCGCGCCATCCGCTTGCGCGCCGAGCGCGAGTAACTACGCATCGAGCGCAGCACGGCGCGGAACGTCGTAGGCTCCGCCGCGATGCTCGAGAAGCTCACCCGCGCCGACAAGCGCCTCCTCCTCACCTGCATCGCCGTCGCCGCGCTATCGCTTTTCGTCGGCGTTCGCTACTACTTCCTCGCCTTCCCCGAAGCTTCGATCGAGTTCCGCGTCACCCGCGAGAGCTCGGTCCCGGTCGCCGAGTCGTTCCTGCGCGCCCTGCACCTCGACCCCAAGCCCTACCGCCACGCCGCGATCTTCGGCTTCGACGACGAGCAGAAGACCTTCCTCGAGCGCGAGCTCGGCGTCGCCGAGTCGAACCGCCTGCTCGAGACGACGGTCCGCCTCTGGCGCTGGCAGCACCGCTGGTTCCGGCCGCTGCAGAAGGAGGAGCTGTCGGTCGAGGTGACGACCAAGGGCGAAGTCGTCGGCTTTCAGCATCTGCTCGCCGAGGACGCGCCGGGGCCCAACCTTCCGACCGAGAGCGCACGCCAGCTCGCCGAGACCTTCCTCGCCGGTACCATGCGCCGGCCGCTCGCCTCGCTCGCCTTCGTCGAGGCGTCGTCGCAGACGCGCCCGCATCGCACCGACCACTCCTTCACCTGGAAGGTCATCGGCAGCGAGGTGAAGGGCGCCGACTACCGCGTCGCCGTCGACGTCGCCGGCGGCGCCGTCAGCGGCTACCGCGAGTGGCTGAAGGTGCCCGACACCTGGGTGCGGGGCTACGGCAAGCTGCGCTCGAAGAACGAGACGGCGAACCTGGTCGACAACCTGCTGCTGCTGCTCACCGTGCTCGCCATGCTCGGCTTCCTCGCCACCCGCGTGCGGCGCGGCGACGTGCGCTGGCGCGCCGCGGCGGTCCTCGGCGGCATCACCTTCGTGCTGCTCGCGGTGTCGCAGCTCAACAGCCTGCCGTCGGAGCTCTACGACTACGACACCACCGCGTCGTTCGCCGGCTACCTGATCTCGAAGGTGCTGCTCGGCATCGCGGGCGGGCTCGCCGTCGGCGTGCTGATTTTGTTGCTGGCCGCTGCCGCCGAGCCGATCTACCGCGAGCGCTTCCCGGCGCGCCTGTCGGTGAGCTCGCTGCTGCGCCTGCGCGCCTGGCGCACGCGCGAGACGTTCATCGCCACGCTGGTTGGCCTCACGCTCACCTGTTTCTTCTTCGCTTACGAGAACGTCTTCTACCTGATCGCCCACCGGCTGGGCGCCTGGTCGCCGCGCGAGGTCGCCTACTCCGACCTGCTGTCGACGACGTTCCCGTGGATCTACGTGCTGTTCTTCGGCTTCCTGCCGGCGATCTCCGAGGAGCTGATCTCGCGCGTGTTCTCGGTGCCGTTCTTCGAGCGGCTGTTCCGCAGCACCGCCTTCGCGATCGTCGTCGCCGCGTTCGTCTGGGGCTTCGGTCACGCCGCGTATCCCAACCAGCCGTGGTGGATCCGCGGCCTGGAGGTGGGGCTCGCCGGCATCGTCTTCGGCCTCGCCTTCCTGCGCTTCGGCATCCTCTCGGTGCTCGTCTGCCACTTCTCGGTCGACGCGCTTTACACGGCGTTCGTGCTCATCCGCTCGCCCAACGTCTACTACGTGGTGTCGGGCAGCCTGTCGGCGGGGATCTTCCTCCTCGTCTTCATCGCCGCGGCGGTGGCCTACCGCGTGCGCGGCGGGTTCCTGCCGCCGGCGGTGACGAATGCGGTCGAAGGAGTGGCGCCTGCGCCGGCACCTGCGCTCCAGCCCGCCGCGATCACAGAGTCCGCGGCGGGAGCGATCGGCTACCAGCCCCTGTCCGGAATGCGCATCGCGTGGGGCCTGCTGCTCGCCGCCGGCTTGGTCGCGCTCGCCGTCACACCCGTCCAGCGGCTCGGCGACTGGGTCGCCTTCCGCGCCACGCGCGAGTCGGCGCGCGACGCGGCCGCGGCGTTTCTCCGCGAGGCGGGATTCGACGTCGGCGCCTATCGGCGGATCGCGCGCGTCATGGACCGCACCGACGAGACCGCCGCCGCGTACCTGCTCGCGACCGGCGGCGCGCCGGCGGTGACGCGCGTCTACGGCACGCTGGCGCCGACGCCGCTCTGGCGCGTGCGCTTCTTCGTGCCCGGGCAGAAGGAGGAGCACTGGGTCTCGGTCGACGCCAACAGCGGCAAGGCGGTGGGCTTCCGCCGCACGCTGCTCGACGACGCGCCGGGCGCGCGGCTGCCGAAGGAGCAGACGCTGGCGCTCGCCCGCGCGTTTCTGCTCGCGCGCGGCGTCGATCTCGCGCACGCCGAGCTCAAGGAGCAGACGCAGAAGGACGAGAAGGCGCGCCGCGATCACACCCTCACCTGGGAGATCGCCGTCCCCGGCGCCGGCGAGGCGAAGCTGCGGCACGAGGTGGTGGTGCAGGGCGGCAAGGTGGGCTCGTGGACGCGCGAGGTGAAGATCCCGGAAGCGTGGCGCCGCGCGCGCGAGAAAGAGACGGCGCTCACCGTCATCGTGCGCTGGCTCAAGCTGCCGCTGCTCGGCGTCCTCGCCGCGCTCGCCATCCTCCTCCTGGTGACGAAGATCCGCGCCGGCGAGTTTCCTTGGAAGACGGCGGCGGTCTTCGGCGCCATCGCGGCGGCCGCCGTGCTGCTGCGGCTCCTGCTGTCGCTCGACACCTTGTGGAGCGCCTACGACACGGCGATCCCCGCCGCCACCTTCGCCATCGTCATCGGCGTGAGCCTCGCGGTGGGCGCGCTCGGCAGCGCCGTGGCGGCCGCGCTGGCGACGGGCCTCGCCGCCGCGCTCTATCCGGAGGCGCTGGCGATGTGGCGCGCGCCGGCGCGCCGAGCCTTGGCGCGCGACGCGCTGGTCGGCGGCGTCGTCGCGCTCGCCATGGCGCTCGGCTTGCCGGTGCTGCGCGGCCTGATCGAGAACCTGCTGCCGGCGGGACGGCTCTTCGCCGGCGTCTCATGGCCCAACGGCGCCGAGGCTGCGGTCCCCTGGCTCGCCACGGTCGCCCGCGCCGTGTCGTCGACGTTGCTGGTGGCGGCGCTCGCCGCCATCGTGGTGGCCGTCCTGGGGCGCCACTTCCGCACTCTCGGCCGCCGCGCGCTGCTCTCGCTGCTCGTCGCGTTGTCGTTCCTGCCGGCGCTCGCGCGCACCCCCGCCGAGTACGCCTCCGGCCTGCTGTCGGTCGCGGTGCTGGTCGCCGGCGTGCTGCTGCTCGCGATCTGCTTCCTGCGCAAGAACCCGCTCGCCTGGGTGACGGCGGCGTGGCTGGGCGTCGGCGCTGGCGGCGCGATCCGCCTCCTCGCCGAGCCCGGCGGCTCCTATCGACTTCAGGGCGCGCTGGCGCTCGCCGTCGTGCTGCTGCCGGTCGCCTGGCTGGCCCTGGCCGCGCTTCCGCGCGCGGTAGCGTCCGACGCCGGCGCACAGCGGTAGAATCCCCCGCCAGTGATCCCGCAGCAGCCCGCACCGCGCAGGCTCTCGGTCGGCAGCGCCGCCAGCGAGGCGATGGACCTCGTCCGCGCGCGGCTCTTCCCCTTCCGCCTCGACCGCTGGCTGCCGCTTGGCTTCGTCACCTTCCTCGACCGCTGCGGGCGCACCGGCGGCGGCCCCACGTCGGGCGGCTCGGGCCGGCTGCCGGGCAGCAGCAGCGACATCGGCAACGGCGGCCCCAGTGTCGGGGAGGTCATCCAGAACGCCAAGGACTGGATCGGCGAGCACCTGCTGGTCGTCGTCGCCATCAGCGCCATCGTCCTGGTGCTCATCGTCACCATCATCGCCATCGTGCTGTGGCTCAACAGCCGCGGCGTCTTCATGTATGCCGACAACGTGGCCAGCGGCCGTTTCGACATCGCCCGCCCCTGGCGCGAGCACGCCGGCCATGCCTGGTCGTACTTCGGCTGGACGTTCGGGCTGTCGCTCGTCGGTTGCTTCGGCGCGCTGGTGCTGGTGGCGCCCATCGTCCTCTTCGTCATCTCGCTCTTCAGCTCGGGAGCCAGCCCGCTCGCCATCCTCGGCATCATCGCCCTCGGGCTGCTGCTCATCTTGTGGGCGATCGTCGTCAACCTCTTCTCGCTCGTGCTGCGCGATTTCGCGGCGCCGCTGCAGATGCTGCTCGACGTGCGCTGCGGGAAGGCGCTCGGCGTCGCCTCGGGCATCGTCCGCGCCAACGTCGGCAGCTTCGTCATCTACGTCGTGCTCAAGATGGTCTTCGCCATCGTTGCCGGCATCACCGCGCTGCTCGCCGGCTGCTTCACCTGCTGCCTGGGTTTCCTGCCGGTCATCCACCACACGCTGCTGCAGCCGCTCTACTACTTCGAGCGCGCCTGGTCGCTCTGCCTGCTGCGGCAGGCGGGCTACGACCTCTTCCCGGCGCCGCCGCCGCCCGAGCCGCCGCCGGCGCCGCTGGCTCCTCCAGAGCCGCTGCCCGTCCTCGGCTGACCCGCGGGGATGTACGGGGTCGAGCACGCCGTCGGCCGCCTCGTCGAGGTGCGCCTGGCGAGCCCGCTGTCGCTCGAGGAGGTGCACCAGTTCGCGCTCGAGTACACGCGCAAGGCGAGCGCGATCCACGGCAAGTACGTGGGAGTCGTCGACATCACCCACGCGACGCTGTTCCCTGCGCCGGTGGCCGAGGCGCTCATCCAGTTGCTGTCGCGCGCGGCCGAGCAGGTCGAGCGCACGGCGATCCTGGTCGGCGAGGGCGCCACCTTCGGCATGCAGGTCGAGCGCATCATCCGCAACGCCGCGAGTCCCAACCGGCGGGCGTTTCGCGATGCCGCCGCGTTGCGCGAGTGGCTGCGCGATGTGTTGACGGCGGAGGAGCGGGTGCGCCTGGCGCGGTTCCTCGTTACCACCAGCCGAGCGTAAACGGGTGAGTGGTCGCTGAGCGATCGCTGGTCGCCGGCCGGCGTTCGCTACGGGTCCGGAGGGCGCCGCTGTGGGGCACGCTCGCCACACGAGGTATCCAAGCGAGGATGGCTCGCTCGCCGCCGGGCGCGTAGCACGCAGGTTCCCTTCGATCGTCTTACAAATGCGCCCGGCGGAGGCCCCACCGCGGCGCCCTCCGGACCCGTAGACGCGAACGCCTACATGAGTGGATGACGAGCGTCCTGTTGGCTAGCTCGGGTACCGCCGTGGTGAACACGGCGCTATACCTCGCGCTCCTTTGTCGCTGCCACGGTGAGTCCATCGTGCCGCTCGGGTGCCGTGAGACGCGCCGCCCATTCTCCATCGCCACTCGCGCTCTGCTGTGGTCGCCGGAAGCGGCGAATCGCTTCGCACTCGCTGGCACCACATGCGTTGCGGCCATGCTTCTCGTGCTTGCTCGCGGCGAGAGCGAAGCGAATCGCCGCTTTCGGCGACCGCGACTGGAGCGCGAGTGGGCCACGCTGTGAGATCGGCGAGACGATGTTGCACTAGCGGCACGACGGACTCGCCGTCGCAGCGACAAAGGAGCGCGAGGTAGAGAGCCTCATTCACCACGGCGACAGTCGAGCTCGCCAACAGGTCGCTCAGCGTCCACTCATGTAGGCGGGCGCCCAGCGGATCCGGAGGCCGCCGCAGCGGCACCTCCGGAAGGCGCTTGTGCAGCTGTTCCGGTACCACGACAGAAGCGGCGCCTGGAGGTGGAGGCGGGCCCTCCTGCTCTCATAAAGCAATGTAGGCCCGCCGGTGCCGCAGCGGCGGCCTCCGGATCCGCTCCGCGCCCGCCGGCCGGGTGGTCACCGTCGACCGCAGTTCACTCACCTCCGCCCCAGCCGCTACAGCCGCACTTGGCGGCCCAACTCCACGACGCGGTTGGGCGGCAGGCCGAAGTAGAAGACGGGCCGCAGCGAGTTCTTGTACAGCCAGATGAACAGGCGCACCGGCGACGGCAGGCCAAGTGGCCGGGCGGGCAGCACAGAGACGCGGCTCAAGAAAAAGGACGCCTTCTTCGGCTGCAGATCGAGGGCGCGCGCCGCCGGCGAGGCGAGGACCTCCTCGACCTGCGGCGACTCCATGAAGCCGTAGCGGGCGACGACGCGATAGAAGCCTTCGCCGAGGTCTTCGGCGGTGACCCGCTCGGCCTCGTCCACGTACGGCACGTCCTCTGCCCGCACCGTCAAATGCACGACCTTCTCGTGCAACACCTGGTTGTGCTTGAGATTGTGCAGCAATGCCGCCGGCGTCGACGCGGGGTCCCGTCCCATGAACACCGCCATGCCCTCGACGCGCGGAATGCCGCTGCTCATTGCCACGAAAGCCTCGAAGGGCACGCCCTCGCCGGCGAGGCTCCGCTCGAGGCGCGCGCGGCCGCGGCGCCAGATCGTCATCACCAGGAAGACGAGAGCGCCGACGAGCAGCGGGAACCAGCCGCCGTCGAGGATCTTCGCCATGTTGGCGACACCGAAGGCGATGTCGGGCACCAGGAAACCGCCGGTGACGACGAGCGACGCGGCGAGCGGCCACTTCCACACGTGCCGCGTCACCTGGAAGGCGAGCAGCGTGGTGATGATCATCGTCAGCGTCACCGCCACGCCGTACGCCGCCGCCAAACGCGCCGACTCGCGGAAGGCGATCACCAGGCCGAGCGTCGCCACCATCAGCAGCCAGTTGATCGCCGGCAGGTAGACCTGCCCCGTCTCGCGCGCCGACGTGTGGACGATGCGCAGCCGCGGCAGGTAGCCGAGCTGGATCGCCTGGCGGGTGAGGGAGAAGGCGCCGGAGATGATCGCCTGCGAGGCGATGACGGTGGCGGCGGTGGCGAGCACCACCAGCGGCACCCGCACCGCCGCCGGCGCCATGAGGTAGAACGGGTTGGTCGCCGTCTCGGGGTGGAGGAGCAGCAGCGCGCCCTGCCCCAGGTAGTTGATCATCAGCGAGGCGCCGACGAGGCCGAACCAGTCGATCTGGATGGGCAGCTCGCCGAAGTGCCCCATGTCGGCGTAGAGCGCCTCGCCTCCGGTGCAGACGAGGAAGACGGCGCCGAGCACGAGCACGCCGCGCAGGCCGTTGTGCGCGAAGAAGGTCACCGCGTGCCACGGGTTGAGGGCGCCGAGCACCCGCGGCGCCTGCACGATCCAGCGCACGCCGAGCACCACGAGCGTCGAGAACCAGACCAGCATCACCGGTCCGAAAACGGCGCCGACGCCGCCCGTGCCGCGCTTCTGGAAGAGGAAGAGGCCGACGAGGATGCCGAGCGTGATCGGCACCACGTAATGGGACAGCACCGGCGTCGCCACCTGCATGCCCTCGACGGCGCTCAAGACCGAGATCGCCGGCGTGATGATGCCGTCGCCGTAGAGCAGCGCGGCGCCGAAGAGCCCCAGCGCCACCAGCACGCCCTTGCCGCGCTGGCGCACCCGCGCCGGGATGAGCGCCATCATCGCCAGGATGCCGCCCTCGCCCTGGTTGTCGGCGCGCAGCACGTAGACGTGGTACTTGACGGTGACGACGATCACCAGGGCCCAGAAGACGAGCGAGAGCACGCCGAGCACGTTCTGCGGCAGCACGCGCACGCCGTGCTCGCCGTAGAAGCACTCGCGCAGCGCGTAGAGCGGGCTGGTGCCGATGTCGCCGTAGACGACGCCGAGGGCGGTGAGCGAGAGCGCCGCCAGCCGCTTGCGGTCGACCGGTGCGTGGGGGTGATGCCCGATGAGGGCGCCGGGAGCTGCGGCGGTGATGGCCATCGCCGGCAACGCTTGCAAACCGCGCGGCGGATTTCCGAAGCGGACGCGGAAGAGCACCGAAAGAAAGTCGAAAGATTGCGCTCCGCGGAGCCTGCCGGCGGCTGAGCGCCCGTTGCTCTTAGACTCGGACGGTGCGCGACGACCGCCCGCGCAAGGTCCTCCTCGCCGTGCTGACCATCGGCGCCGTCAGCGGCGTCGCGCGCCTGGCCGATCTCAACGAGCCGACGGCCGGATTCGTCTACCTGCTCGCCGTGCTCTTCCTCGCCATGTGGGGCGGGGTGGTCGTCGGCGCCGTCGCCTCGCTGCTGGCGACGGCCTGCTACAACGTCTTCTTCTTTCCGCCGCTCTACACGTTCAACGTCGCGGACCCTTCGAACTGGGTGGCGCTCACCACGTTCCTCGTCACCTCCGTCGTGGTGAGCCGGCTGGTGGTGCGGGCGCGCGAGCAGGCGCAGCAGGCCGAGCAGCGGCAGCGCGAGGTGGAGGCGCTCGCCGCCGAGCGCGAGCGCTTCCTCGAAGAGCGCGCCCACCTGCAGGCGCTGCGCGAGAGCGACGAGCTGAAGACGTCGCTGCTGCGCGCCGTGTCGCACGACTTGCAGACGCCGCTCACGGCGATCGCGCTCCACACCGAGGCGCTGCGGCGCGAGGCTGCCGGCAAGGCGGAGCTCGGCGACACCGCGGCGGCGATCGCCGACGAGACGGCGCGGCTGCGGCGCCGCGTCGACAACCTGCTGACGATGGCGCGGCTCGATGCCGGACGCGCGGCGCCGCGGCCCGAGCCCACCTCGCCCGCCGACCTCTTCCGCGCCGCGGGCGAGAACCTGCCGCTGGTGTGGGCCCACCGCGAGGTGACGATTCGCGTCGATGACGACTGCCCGGACGTCCACGTGGATCCGTCGCTGGCACTGGAGGTGATCGTCAACTTGATCGAGAACGCACACCATGCGGCACCAGTCGAGACGGCGATCGAGCTGCTGGCGCGGCAGCATCCCACCGATGCCGAGCAGGTGCGGCTGGAGGTTCTGGACCGCGGGCCGGGTCTCGCGGCGTCGACAGAGCGGCGCGACGAAGCACCGGCCTCCGCAACGGCGGCGGGCGACCTGCCGCGCCGCGGTCTTGGCCTCGAGATCGCACGCAGTCTCGCCAAGGCGAGCGCCGGCAGCCTCGAGCTGGTCGAGCGGCCCGGCGGCGGCACCGTGGCGCAGCTCGACCTTCCCGCCGCCCAACTGCCGCGCGCGGAGCCGGCGTGATGCCGCTGGCGCCGTTGATTCTCGTCGTCGACGATGACCCGGGAATCCGCGAGGGCCTCGCTCGCGAGCTGCGCGCCGCCGGTTACACGGCGACCACGGCAAGCGATGGCGGCGAAGCGTTCGACGCCGTCCGCGCCATCAATCCCGACCTCGTGCTCACCGATCTGGCGATGCCCAACAGCGACGGCTTCGCGCTCATCTCCGCCATCCGCGGCGTCGCGCGCACGCCGATCCTCGTCCTCTCCGTGCGCGGTGGCGAGCCCGACAAGATCCGCGCCCTCGACTTGGGCGCCGACGACTTCGTCACCAAGCCGTTCTCGGTGGGCGAGCTGCTGGCGCGCGTGCGGGCGCAGCTGCGCCGCAGCTCCGGCGGGCCGTCGACCGTGCTGCGCTTCGACGACCTCACCATCGACCTCGAGCGCCGCCACGTCATGCAGGGCGAGCGCGAGGTGCACCTCACGCCTACTGAAATGGCGCTGCTCGAGCTGCTGGCCCTCAACGCCGGCAAGCCGGTGACGCTCGACCAGATGATCGCGCGGGTGTGGAAAGGGGCGCCGGGCACCACCGACGACACCGTGCGCGTCCACGTCGGCACGCTGCGCAGGAAACTCGAGCCCGACCCGTCGCGCCCGCGCTACATCGGCTCGGAGCCCTGGGTCGGCTACCGCTTCATCGCCGAGCCGTTGTGACTTGTGGAGAGATCGCTATCGCGCTGAGCTTCCTTGATCTCGCGAATCCACGCTTCGATGGCTTCGGGAATGGTCAATCCTCGAACGACGTTGGGGCGAGAGATCAACGACTGGGCCAGAAAGAACTCTTGGAAACTGCGGTGGGCGAACTGAACTCGCAGGGGCCTGCTGGAGCCGTGCTGCGCCACCGGCTGAAGGAGGCTGTGCAGGAGGAGGCCCAGCGGCTCGCGCCGGAGATAGGGGAGATGTCGATGGATCTCGTCTACTCCGCAGTCCGGCAGCAGAAGCAGGTGACCCTCTTGGACCATGGTCATGGCCGCCGCTGCCACGGTCATCGCTGTCCAGCAGGTCTCCACCACGGTCTCGGTTTCCTCGTCCGCTTCCACGACGGGAGCTCGACCTGATCCCCCGATCGCCCGCGGCGCCAGGACATCACGTCGAACCTTGTCCCGTACCCAGTCCGTCATCAGCGATACTCGGCTAACAGTCTGGCCCGGAAGGCCATGTTCAGAAACGCTATCGATGATTTGCTGAAGGAACAGAGGGCGTCGAGGAATGTCTCCGTAGATGCGGTCGAATTGTTCCGTTTGGATCAGGTCGAGGAGCGCCGCGAGGCGGTCGGCTTGTTGCGGTGCTGCGTCGGAGCGGATTCGCTCCACCAGTGAGAGGATGTCAGCATCCTTCCAGGGCAGAAGCTCGATCAGAGCGACTCTGCGGTGCCGGCGCTCGCCATGGCGCGCCTCCATGCCCATCGGGTATTCGAACTCGCCTCGTCTCCGGTCCCAGAACTCAGTCCGCATGGTCAGCACTACGGGTATCTGGATCGGCTGCAGCATGTTGAACAGCGTCTGAAGGCCGCCCGCTCTCGCCAGAAAAGCCGATTCGTCCAACCCGTCGAGGATCAAGATCACATCTGCGTTCTGATCCTTGAACAAGTACTCAATCGGCGGCGGTAGAAGTTGCTCCAGCACTGGCCAGTCCTCAGCAGGGAACGGCGAGAGCAGCTCATCGAGATCGACGCAGAGCGTCAAGAATTGCTTAGCGCCGCTCACGTCACCCGAGATCCGGGCCGCTGGTACATAGATCACGGATAGAGCTGAGCCGTCCATGAGACGCTCGACGGCCGTAGTTTTTCCCATACCGAAACTGCCCAGAAGGACGGTCAGGTTTGATGCGGCGTGTTTCAACAGCAATTCAACTGGATCGCGATGACCCGGGGGATCGACAGTCGCTCCCCGCAAGTGGTGCTGATCGACGACCAGCAGCGAGGTTTGGACTGGTACTCCTTCCAGCGGTGCTGCCGTCGGCAGGCCAGTATCCGCCTTGCGGGGAAGTCGGTTGCGGCCCGAATTCCGAATGGCATCGCGGATTCGGTCGTACATGGCGTCGAAGGCCGCTCGCAGAAGGCTTTGTCGGTCCCACAGCTCGGCTCTGACGGCAACTCGCTGGCGCTCCAGCTCCTCGAGCTCGGCTTGGACTTGCGTGCGAAAGCGAGCATCGCGCGCGTCACGATTGTGCACCAGCACGTAGTGAGCGGTTCGTAGTCCGCTGGCCGCAAAGGATCGTATGGAATCGCGGCAGGCGCGGATCTGGTCGCTTCCCAGGTGCAGCGTGCCTGCCTGGAAGCCTTTGGTTTGAACCACCAAGGCGAGCGTGTCGCTATTGCCCCAGACCAGGTGGTCGATGCCGGAGCGGTCGAACGATCGGGAAGAAGGCGTGCCGATGGCCGCTGGCCACATCGCCCGTAAAAGCGGTAGGACGCGGACTTGGAAGTCCTCGCGCTCTGCCGTTGCCAGGATCCCCGAAAGCCTATTGAAGTCCGATTTGCTGCCCCAGGGACGACTCTTCCAGTCGGTATCGCGCACCAGATCGCCTTTCGTCAGATCAAAGCAGGAGGACGACGACGAAGCACGTATCGACGTGGAGGATCAAGGGTCGACCGCGCGCGGCCGGATCACTAGTCCTCACGGACAGGTGAGAAACGCCGAGGTGTCCTGGATAGGCGGGAAGGGCGTCCCTGCGGGGTTCACGTGCGTCCAGGTCTCGCCGCTAGCCACGTCGGTAATGGTGACCTCCACGCGCACGTTGGTGAGCCCGGCCATGAACACCCAGTAGTAGCCGTTGACGGCGCAGCCGTCGAGGACCTTGACGACGAGCTCGATGTTGTTCGGGCCGAAGAACCAATAGGTGGCGCTGTCGCTGGTTACCTGGATCGGCCTGGCCTGACCGTTGCTCGTGTTGGTGAACCAGCGGATGTCGACCGCGAACCGTCCGTCGTGCAAGCAGACGGACGAGGTGCAAGTCCCCACTCGCGCTACCACCACGTCGTCGATGGAAGCCCGTGCAGACCCGTTGAGCTGTAGGGCCGCGCTGTGGGCGCCGGGCGGCGCGATCACGTCCACGCCGACCGCGGTGCTGATCGTCTGCCAGCCCGGGCCGTGAAAGGTGCTGTTGAGAGAGACGCTGTTGGTGAGCAGAATCGTGCACTCCGTGTCCGAGTACCAGCGCAAGAACGCATTGACCCCGAATGGATCGGCCGCGTTCGGCTCCCGGTGCTTGAGCTCGAACAGGTAGTTCCCGGGCGAGGCGGCGAAACAGTTCGATCGGACCCGTGTGGGTTGATCGCTCGTCCCCATTGCGTCCATGGAGCCGGAGAACGCAGACGCCGCGGCGTCGTCGGCCGACCACACGGCGGCGCCCTCCTGGACGATCCAGCCGCTCAGGTCATGGTCGAAGTTCGGGTTGCTCACCAGGTTCTGGGCCTGGGCGCCGGCAAGTGGGAAGAGAACGCAGCAGAGCGCCACGCCGAGCAGACGATTCATTCGCACGGATAGTCCTCCGTCGGGTTGGTGTAGCCAAGACGCGCAGCGATCGTCGATGGACGATCAGATCATTCCACGCGCGACACCCGGCTGGCGGCCCGTTCAGGGACAGGTGGCGAACGCGGACGTGTCCTGGACGGGCGGAAAGGGCTCGCCCCGGGGGTTCACGTAACCCCAAGCCGAGGCGGTGGCGACCTCGGTGACGAGGACCTCGACCGCCACGTCGGTGAGGCCGGCGACGAATACCCAGTACTTCCCGTTGACGGCACAACCGTCGAGGACCTTGACGACGAGCTCGACGTTGTCGGGGTCGAAGAACCAGAAGGCGGTGCTGTCGCCGGTGAGCTGGATCGGCCTGCCCTCGCCGTCGGCCGTGGCGGTGAACCAGCGCACGCTGACTGCGAAGCGGCCGTCGTTCAAGCAAGCGTGCGAGGCGCAGGTAGACCGCCGTTCCACCACCACGTCGTCGAAATAAGCCGGCGTGTCGGCGAAGAGCTCGAGGGCGGCGGCCCGAGTGCCGGCCGGCGCGATCAGGTCGAAGCCCCAATCAGCGCTGCTGAGCCTCTCCCAGGTGGGGTTGGAGGAACCGCCCATGGACGTGCTGTTGGCGAAGTTCACGCTGCAGCTCGCATCCGAGTACCAGCGCAGGAACGCGGTCACCCCATAGATCCCCGACTCCCTGTGCTTGTACTCGAGCGTATAGCTCCCGGGTGAGGCCGCGAAGCAGTTGGACCGGACGATGGCAGGTTGTGTGAGCGTTGCGGAGGGCGTCGCCAAGGAGCCTGAGGATGGCGACGACTCCGCGTCCTGGGCGGACCACACCGGGGTGCCCTGCTCGACGGTCCAACCACTGAGGTCGTGGTCGAAGCTCGGGTTGGTGATCAGGTTCTGCGCCCGTGCGCAGGCCAGCGAGGCGAAGACGAGGCCGAGCCCCCCGCCGAGGAGATGATGGATGCGCACGTTGGGCCTCCGGTCGAAGTCGTCCAACAAGGACGCGCGCGAATCTTCGACCGGCGATCAGATCGAAACGTGCTGATGCTCTGCGGGATCCCTCGCGCTCAGCGCCGCCAGTGGCCGCGGTAGTAGCGCTGCCGCTCCCAGCGCGGCGCCACCCAATAGGCGTGGCGGTAGGGCGGCACGCTCCAGCGGCCGCCGACCCAGAAGTAGCTCGAGCCGCGCCAGTCCCAGTAACCGGGGATCCACACGTAGCCGATGCCGGGGCGGTAGCCGATGACCTCGGCCCGCAACGGGGGCGGGGCCGGGACGCGGACCGAGAAGCCGACGCCCACCGGAGCGGCGACACAGGCCGTGGTGGAGATCGCCAGGGCGGAGAGGGCGAGCAGCGGGAGGGCGATTGCGAAGAGCCACGAGAGAGCGGTGCGTCGTTGGGTGTTCACGGGGTGTGACCTCCTACAGTCTGGAACCACGCGACGTGTCGAAACCTGCGGGACCCCGGCACCTTCATGCGTTGGAAGTGACGGCTCGGCTAGGCTCCTCGGCGATGTCGAGATCCGAGATGGGTATCGCTTCGTCGACGAATCAGGTGTCGCGAGCTCAGCCAGCGCGCGGATCGCGGCCGTGGACGGTGACCGCGCTGAGCGTCTTCTTCGCTTTCGGCGCGACGATCAGCGGCCTGTCGTTGGTCGCTCTCGCGCTGCCCGGCAGCTTCCTGGAGCCGATGTGGCGCCTCAACCCGCGGGCGCGCGAACAGTTCGCGACCATGGGCGGCTGGGCGCTGCTGCTCATGGCGGTCGTCTCGGTGCTCTGCGCGGCGACGGCGTACGGGCTCTGGCGCGGCTCGCGGCTCGGCTTCGTGCTCGGCGTGACGATGCTTCTCGTCAGCCTGCTCGGCGACCTCGCCAACGCGGTGCTCGGGCTCGAGCCGCGGGCATGGGTGGGCGTGCCGGTCGCGGCCTTGCTGCTGTGGGTGCTGACCACGGGGCGAGCCCGCGCTTTCTTCAGCAGCGCGCGGCCGCGATAGCGTCGCTCGTGGCATTGGGCGTGCACCGCGACGCCTCCACCGAATGGAGGTACTCATGAGCACCGCAACCACCGAGCCCGCCGCGATCGCGAACGCCGACGCCAAGCGTCCGAGCCGCACGCACCGCGAGGTGGCGATCGCCTTCCTGCGTGCGGCGGCCGCCGGCCGCGCGCGCGACGCGTTCGCGAAGCACGCCGCGACCGGCTTCCGCCATCACAACCCCTACTACCCGGCCGATGCCGACTCGCTCGCCGCGGGGATAGAGGAGAACGCCGCGGAGTTTCCCGACAAGGACCTCACCGTCCACCACGTGCTCGAGGACGGCGACTACGTGGCGGTGCACTCCTTCGTCCAAATGCAGCCGGGCGGAGCGGGCATCGCCGTCGTGCACCTGTTCCGCTTCGAAGGCGACCAGATCGCCGAGCTGTGGGACATCGCCCAGCAGCTCCCGGCTGACTCGCCGAACGAGAACGGCGCGTTCTAGTCGGTGCGGCCTGAGCACCGCGGCGCGCACCCGCGCGTCGTCCCTTGCATTTGACAGTCGGCCCGTTGTCGGTTGAAGTCGCGCCAGCGACGACCCGACAGCGAACGGCTACGACTCCATGCGCAAGGGGTGTTCATGTCGACGCGCGACGATTCCGTCTTCGCGACCGCGGACGCGGGTTCCACCGATCTCAACCGCCGCAGGTTCCTCGGTGGCCTCGGCAGCGCGGCCGCTGTTGCGGCGAGCGGCCTCGCGGCAGTCACCAGCGCGCCGGCCGTCGGTGCTCCTGGCGAAGCCGAGCTGACGCTTCCCTCGAGCTCGCCCGGCGTCCGGCGTCGCCACCTCGCCTGGAGGATGCGCAAGGACGCCGCCGACTTCCACAAGAACCTCGCGCCGGCGGTGCATCGCAACAACGGCGACGAGACGCGCTACGCGAGCCGCATCGGCAACTACTCGAAGGGACTGCCGCACAACGCCTTCGGCGAAGTCGAGCCGGCCGCGTACGACAGCCTTCTGCGCGCCGTCGCCTCCGGCGATCCCGGCGACTACGACGACATCATCCTCGCGGGCACCAACAAGCTGACCAGCCCGCAAGGCGGCCTCGCCCTCGACCTCGAGGGCGCCGACGCGCAGGAGATCGCGGTACCGCCGCCGCCGGCGCTGGCGAGCGTGGAGGCGGCCGGCGAAGGGGTCGAGCTCTACTGGATGGCGCTGCTGCGCGACGTGTCGTTCCTCGATTACGCGACGAACGCCGGCGTCGCGGCCGCGTGCGCCGACCTCAACCGCTTCGGCGCCGACTTCCACGGCCTCAAGGTCGACGGCAGCGTGGTGCCCGAGACGCTCTTTCGCGACCCGGTCGTCGGCACGCGCACCGGGCCGTACATCTCGCAGTTCTTCTGGCTGAACACGCCCTTCGGCGCCGAGTACGTCGAGCGCCGCATGCGGACGGCATTGGCGGAGACGGACCACCTGACCAGTTACGACAACTGGCTGGCGGCGCAGAACGGCCACTTTCCCGAATCCGCCGCCGGCGAATTCGATCCGGTGCGCCGCTACGTCCGCAACGGTCGCGACCTCGCGGCCTGGGTGCACATGGACGTGCTCTTCCAGGCCTACTTCAACGCCTGCCTGATCCTCGGCACGCCGCCGAGCGACGACCCGCTGAGCGGCGGCATCGGCTGTCCGGTGAATCCCGGCAACCCCTACCGCAACAACCCGACGCAGGTGGGCTTCACCACCTTCGGGATGCCGCACTTCAAGACACTGATGTGCGAGGTCGCCTCGCGCGCGCTCAAGGTGACGTGGCACAAGAAGTGGCAGGTCAACCGGCGGCTGCGGCCGGAAGCGTGGGGCGGCCTCGTCCACAACCAGATCGCGCACGACAGGTATCCCGGCGCCATCCACGCCAAGCAACTCGACTCGCCGGCGCTCGCCGCAACCTTCGACCGCCACGGCAGCTACCTGCTGCCGATGGCGTTCGCCGAGGGCTCGCCGACCCACCCGTCGTACACCGCGGGCCATGCGACGGTCGCCGGCGCCTGCGCGACCATCCTCAAGGCGCTCTTCGACGAGACGTTCGTCATCCCCAACCCCGTCGCGCCGACCGCCGACGGGCTCGCGCTGGGGCCCTACACCGGACCGCCGCTCACCGTGCGCAACGAGCTCAACAAGCTCGCCAGCAACGTCGCCACCGGCCGCAACATCGCCGGCGTGCACTGGCGCTCCGACGCCCTGGAGTCGCTGCGCGCCGGCGAGGCGCTGGCGATCAGCATCCTCCGCGACCAGCGCGCTTGCTACAACGAGACTTTCGGCGGCTTCACCTTCAGCAAGTTCGACGGCACGACCGTAACCGTCTGAAGCGCGGCTGCCTTGAAAATCGGGCATCAGTTGCCTGGTTTTCAAGGTAAACTGTGGCCATGGTCGACCGCGAGCGACATCTCCTGCGGCTGCAGTGGCTGTTTCGAACTTTTCCTGTGGTGGGGATCCTTGGTGCCAGGCAGATCGGAAAGACCACTCTAGCCAGGCACTTCGCAGCTCGTTCCCAGGGCCCGGTAAGTCATTTCGATCTCGAGAGCCCAGCCGACCTGGCCCGCCTCGAAGATCCTCTTCTCACCCTCGAGCCGCTGCGCGGATTGGTGATTCTCGACGAGATCCAGCGTCGGCCGAATCTGTTTCCCGTGCTGCGCGTCCTGGCGGATCGTCCCGATGCAAACGTTCAGTATCTGGTCTTGGGTAGCGCATCCCCAGAGCTGCTGCAGCAAAGCTCCGAGTCGCTCGCGGGGAGGATTGCCTACCATCGCCTTCGCGGGCTGGCACTGGATGAAGTGGGCACCGGATCATTGGAGACGCTCTGGGTCCGAGGCGGGTTTCCGCGCTCTTTCCTTGCCGCCGGAGAGCCCGAAAGCCTGGAGTGGCGAACGGCCTTCATCGGCACGTTCCTCGAACGCGATCTGGCACAGCTCGACGTTCGCACGCCGAGCGAGACTCTGCGCCGGTTCTGGACGATGGTGGCTCACTACCACGCGCAGCGATGGAACGGGGCTGAGCTGGCACGTGCCTTCGGTCTCTCGGAGCGAAGCGTTCGTCGATATCTCGACCTGCTCACGGCCGCGCTTGTCCTACGCCAAGTCCAGCCTTGGTTTGAGAACCTCTCGAAACGGCAAGTGAAGGCGCCAAAAGTGTATGTGGAGGACTCGGGCATTCTGCATGCCTTGCTAGGCATCCGAAATCACCGGGAGCTCGAGTTGCACCCCAAAGTCGGCGCCTCGTGGGAAGGGTTTCTTCTGAAGGAAATCATCGAGCGGCTCGATGTGAAGGACGAGGAGTGCTTCTACTGGGCGACGCACGGCGGCGCCGAAGTCGATCTTCTGATCGTCCGCGGCCAGCGCCGACTCGGGTTCGAGATCAAGCGCACGACGACACCTCGTCTGACGGCGTCGATGCGCCAAGCGATGAGAGACCTGTCGTTGGACAGTCTCGACGTTGTGCACGCCGGGGATTCGTCGTTCCTGCTGGCGCCGTCGGTCCGCGCGATCTCTGCTTATCGGCTGTCGAGTCTCGACCCGCTGCGGCCCTGACTTCGCCGCGCCAAGTGCAGCAGCGCGTCGCCGCGGTAGACCAGCGGGTTGCTGGTGAAGCCGATGACGATGCCTTCGAACGGGGCTTTGACCGGCTGCGCGTCGTCGCCCCAAGGGGCGGTGATATAGCCGAGCTGCTGGTGGCGCTTGACGGGCTCGCCGAGCGTGGCGGAGTGGTGGAAGATGCCGCTCCTGGTGGCGCGCACCCACGTCGCCTCCTCGGCTTCGAAGGAGCGCGGCGGCGCGGGGCCTCCTGGAGGATCGGGCGTCTCCCACATACCGAGCGCGGCGAGAACGCGTAGGACGCCTTCGACGCCGGTGCGGATGGCGCCTTCGTCGAAGCGCAGCGGCTCGCCGGCCTCGTAGACGAGCAGGTGGACGCCGCGCTTGCGGGCCGCCGCGCGCAGCGAGCCGGGGATTTCGGCGGCGGTGTACATCATCGGCGCCGCGAAGGCTTCGGCGATGCGTCGCGTCTCGGGATCGGCGAGGTGGGCGCGGATCTGCGGCAGGTTGGTGCGGTGCTGCGAGCCGGTGTGGAGGTCGATGCCGTAGCCGCACTTGGCGACGATCTGCTCGATGAAGAGGTGAGCCAGCCGCGCCGCCATCGAGCCGCGCGTCGAGCCGGGGAAGGAGCGATTCAGGTCGCGCCGGTCGGGCAGGTAGCGCGTCTGCTGCACGAAGCCGAAGACGTTGACGACCGGCACCGCGATGACGGCGCCGGCGAGCTTCGCCGGGTCGAGGACGGCGAGCACGCGGCGGATGATCTCCATGCCGTTGAGCTCGTCGCCGTGGATGGCGGCATCGAGCCACAGCCGCGGTCCTGGTTTCGCGCCGTGCAACGCGGTCACCGGCAGCGACAGCCAGCCGCCGGTGAAGAGGCGCGCCACCGGGAGGTCGACGCGTACCGCGCTGCCTTGCGGTACGACCTTGTCACCGATTCGAAGCAGATCGGGTGAAGCAGCTGATGGCGCGATTTCTTCAGCCGCGGTCGGTTGGGCCGACGGCGTCGCTGGCGTGGTGGGCCCCTCGGTCGGCGACGGCTCAGACAGCCGTTCTGGCGGCGGCTCAGTCATCGTTCCGCCGGCCCTCACTTCGTTGCTCGATCAGGTGCGTCTCGAGGTAGCGCACGATGGCGCCAGCGACATCCACGCCGGTGGCGCCCTCGATCCCCTCGAGCCCGGGCGAGGCATTGACCTCGATGACGAGCGGCCCGCGCTGCGTGCGCAGCAGGTCGACGCCGGCGACGACGAGCCCGACGGCGGCCGCGGCGCGCACCGCGACCTCGCGTTCCTCGTCGCTGAGCTCCACGGCTTCGGCGGTGCCGCCGCGGTGGAGGTTGGCGCGAAACTCGCCGTCGGCCGCCTGCCGGCGCATCGCCGCGATGACCTCGCCGCCGACGACCAGCGCGCGGTAGTCGGCGCCGGCGGCGTCGCCGACGAACTGCTGCACGAGGATGTCGGCGTGCACCTGGCGAAAGGCGGCGATCACCGAGCGCGCCGCCTCGTCGCTGTCGATGAGCATGACGCCGATGCCCTGCGTGCCCTCGAGCAGCTTGACGATGAGCGGCGCGCCGCCCACCGCTTTGACCAGCGCCGGCACGTCCTTCGTCGAGTGCGCGAAGCCGGTGACCGGCAGGCTGATGCCTTCGCGCGCCAAGAGCTGCACCGAGCGCAGCTTGTCGCGTGCGCGCACGATGGCGGTGCTCTCGTTGCACGGGAAGACGCCCATCACCTCGAACTGCCGCACCACCGCGGTGCCGTAGAAGGTGTTGCTGGCGCCGATGCGCGGGATGACGGCGTCGAAGTCGAGCTCGTGGCCGCCGAGCATCACGGCGGGGCGCTCGGCGGTGATGTTCATGTAGCAGCGCAGGTAGTCGACCACCTCGACGTGGTGGCCGCGCGCCTCCGCCGCTTCCCGCAGGCGGCGCGTCGAATAGAGGTCGGGACGGCGCGAGAGGATGCCGATCTTCACCGCCGCCGCTCCGCCGCGAGGAAATGCGTGGTGCTCGGCTTCGCGTCGGCGTCGAGCTCCGCGGCGTCGGCAAGAACAGGCTCGCCGGCGAGGAACGAGCGGCCGGGGTCGACGACCAGCCGGCGGCGCAGCGCCTCGCGCCCGATCAGCATGCGGAAGCCCATCAGGTCGCGGCGCACCAGCGTCAGCTCGATGGGCCAGCTCGCGCCGCCGAGCACGAGCGTGGTGGCGATCACCGGCCGGAAGGTGCGGCGGCCTGACGACGAGCGCACCCAGCGCTCGTCGAGCAGCCGCGCTCGCGCCCGCACGGTCTCGGAGGTCTCGCGCTGCAGCGGGTGGACGGCGAATTCCAACCAGGCGCTGCTTTCATCGTCGACGCGTACGACGTCGAAGGCATGGAGCGCCGACGAGCGCGCGCCGGTGTCGACCTTGACCTTGATCGCCGGGATGCCGAGGGCCGGCAGCGCGGCCCACTCGCGCCAGCCCACCGCCGGCCGCCGCTTGGGCTTCACGGCCATCTGCAGCACGCGGGCGATCTTAGCCGGGTACACTTCGCGGCTGCTCGACGAGAGGAGTCTCGCATGCAGTTGCGGCACCGTTTCAGTCGGAGCTCATCATCAAGTTCGCTGGCGCTGGCCATCGCCGTAGTCGGTGCCCTGGCGGCTCGGCGCGCACCCGCGCAGCCGCCGCCCACCGCGAGCCAGGGCGCGGCGACGAGCGCCCCCGAGCTGCGCCTCGGCGACGCCATCCATGATCCA
Source organism: Thermoanaerobaculia bacterium (assembly GCA_036005845.1). Classification (GTDB taxonomy): domain Bacteria; phylum Acidobacteriota; class Thermoanaerobaculia; order Multivoradales; family JAIOJS01; genus DASYQD01. The sequence continues at coordinate 24,409 of DASYQD010000016.1, forward strand.
GCGCCGCTCGCCGAACGGCTGAAGCTGCGGCTCGACCCCGCCGCGCCCGACTACCGCGGCAGCGCCGAGATCGACCTCCGCGTGCCGGCGCCGACGGCGCGCATCCGCCTCCACGCCGAGGAGATGGATCTCTCGAACGTCAGCGTGCGGCCGCGCGCGGGCGGCGAGCCCGTGCACCTCCAGGCGCGCCCGCTGCAGGACGGCATCGTCGAGCTCCAGGCGGCCCGCGCCCTCGCCGCCGGCGACTACGTGCTCGCGCTCGACTTCCACCAGGAGTACGACGCGCACTCGGTGGGCATCTACCACGTCGAGGCCGACGGCAAGCACTACGTGTTCACGCAGCTCGAATCCGCCGACGCACGGCACAGCTTCCCGTGCTGGGACGAGCCGGAGTTCAAGATCCCGTGGACTCTCGAGCTGGCGGTGCCCGCCGGCCTCGTCGCCGCGACCAACTCCTCGGCGGTATCGACGACCGTCGAAGAGGCCGGCTGGCAGACGGTGCGCTTCGCGAAGACCCCGGCGCTGCCGAGCTACCTCGTCGCCATCGCCGTGGGCCCGTTCGACGTCGTCGACGTCCCGGGCCTGTCGGTGCCCGGCCGCATCCTCGCGCCGGCGGGCCAGGGTCAGCTCGCATCCCTGGCGCGCGAGGTCGAGCCGGCGCTGCTCGCCGGGCTCGAGCGCTGGTTCGGGCAGAAGTACCCGTTCGACAAGCTCGACCTCGTGGCGGTGCCGGAGTTCTGGCCGGGCGCGATGGAGAACCCGGGCCTCATCACCTTCGCCGACCGCATCCTGTTGGCGCCGGCGCAGGGCGCCAGCGCCGCCGACCGCCGCGCCCTCGCCACCGTGCTCACTCACGAGATGGCGCACATGTGGTTCGGCGACCTGGTGACGATGAAGTGGTGGGACGACCTGTGGCTCAACGAGTCGTTCGCCGACTGGATGGGCAACCGCGTCTCCGACCAGGTTTTCCCGGCGCTCGGCATCGCCGCCGACGAGCTCGGCGGCGTGCAGGCGATCCTCGACGCCGACGCGCGTCCCAGCGCCCCCGCCGTCCGCCAGCCCGTCGCACGCGCCGGCGATGCGCTGGGCAACGTCGGCATCGCCTACGCCAAGGGCCGCGCGGTGCTCGGCATGGTGGAGCGCTGGCTCGGCGCCGACACCTTTCAGCGCGGCGTGCGCAGCTATCTGAAGGCGCACGCGCGCGGCAACGCCACCGGCGAAGACCTGTGGGGCGCCCTCGGCAAAGCCGCGGCATCCGGTCAACAACAGAGGCGCGACGTGTCGGCCGTGATGCGCGGCTTCCTCGACCAGCCTGGTTACCCGCTGATCGGGGTCGAGGTCGTCGACGCGAAGGCCGGCCGGATCGAGCTGTCGCAGTCGCGCTTCCACGCCGCCGGCGTCGAGGTGCCGGCGCAGCGCTGGCAGGTGCCGATCGCCCTCAAGTGGTTCGACGGCAAGGCGGTGCGCACGCGCGAGGTGCTCCTCGACCGCGAGCGGCAGACGGTGGAGCTCGGCTCTCCCGTCGCCTGGGTGTTCCCCGACGCCGGCGCCGCCGGCTACTACCGCTGGAAGTTGCCGGGTCCGGCGCTCGCCGCGCTGGCGGCGGAGGCGCCGGCGCGTCTCGACGTCGTCGAGCGCATCGCGCTGCTCGGCAACGCCGGCGGCCTGCTCGATGCCGGCATGCTCGGCGGCGACGACTACCTGCGCATCCTCGGCGCCGCGGTCGGCGATCCCGACCCCGCGGTCGTCGGCGCCGCGCTCGAAGGGTTGTCGAAGGTCGAGCTGGCCTTCGTCACGCCGGAGCTGCGCGAGCCGTTCGCCGCCTACGTGCGACGCACGGTGGGGCCGGCGCTCGCCCGCGTCGGCAATCTTCCGCAGAGCGGCGAGCCCGAAGCGATCGCGCTGCTGCGGCCGCAGCTCCTCACCTGGCTCGCGGAGACCGGTCGCGATCCCGCCGTGCGCGCGTTCGCGAAGGAGCAGGCCGACGCCTATCTCGCCGACCCCAAGTCGGTGCCCGCCGACGTCGCCGGGGTCATGCTGCGCCTCGCCGCGCTCGACGGCGACGCGGCGCGTTTCGAGACCTACCGCCAGCGCTTCGAAGCGGCGAAGGACCCGGGCGAGCGCTCGCGGTTCCTGCGCGCGCTGGGCGGGTTCGAGAGGCCCGAGCTGGTGCAGCGCGCGCTCGACTACGTGCTCACCGGACCGCTGCGCGATCGCGACATCGGCACCATCCCCGCCGTTCTGCGCGGCAGGCCAGAGCTCGCCGACGCGGTGTTCGCCTGGACGCGCGACCATTGGCCGGCGATCGTCGCCCGCACGCCGCCCGAGCTGGTGCCGTTCTACGTTTCGGTCGCCGGCGGCTGCTCGGCCGAGAGGCTGGCCGCGGCGCGCGAGCTCTTCGGCGCGCCGGAGCGCAGCACGCCGCAGCTCCAGGTGCGCCTGTCGCGCGTCGCCGATCAGGTGACGCAGTGCCTGGCGCTGCGCGAGCGCGAAGGGGCGCGGGTCGCCGCGTTGCTGCGCGGAGAACGTGGTACGGGCCCGGGCACGGCCGCCGCCGCGACAGCACCCGCGCCAGGCGCGGGCGAGGTGCGGCTCGGCGACGACGTCGTGCCCACCGGCGAGCGGCTGCAGCTCCGCCTCGATCCCGCCCTCACCAACTACAGCGGCACGGCCGAGATCGCGCTCGAGGTCAAGCGGCCGGCGCGCTCGTTCGCCTTCCACGCCGAGGAGATGGAGCTCGGTGCGCTGTCGCTGCGGCGCGTCGATGGCGACGAGCGCGTGCCGGTCGAAGCCGCACCCACCATCGACGACCTCGTCGAGGTCACCGCCGCACAGCCGCTGGCGCCCGGCCGCTACACGCTGCGCGTCGACTTCCGCAACGACTACGGCACGCGCACCGCCGGCCTCTACCGCGCCGTGGTCGACGGCAAGTCGTACCTCTTCACCGACTTCGAGACCGTCGACGCGCGCGAGGCGTTTCCCTGCTTCGACGAGCCCGGCTTCAAGTTGCCCTGGCGCCTGGAGCTCACCGTGCCGGCGGGCCAGCTCGCGGCCGCCAACGCGCCCGTGGAGTCGATGCAGGCGAGCGAAGCCGGCTGGGAGAAGCTGACCTTCGCCGCCACGCCGCCGCTGCCGAGCTACCTCGTCGCCTTCACCGTCGGCCCGTTCGACGTCGTCGAGGTGCCCGGCACGTCGATCCCGACGCGCATCCTCACCGTCGCCGGCCAGGGGAAGAACGCCGCGATGGCGCGCGAGTCGACGGCGCCGCTGCTGGCCGCGCTCGAGCGCTGGTTCGGCCAGCGCTATCCGTTCGCCAAGCTCGACTTCGTCGCCGTCCCCGAGTACGGCAGCGGCGCGATGGAGAACCCCGGGCTCATCACCTACCTCGACCGCATCCTGCTCACCTCGCCGGAGGGCGCCAGCCTCGCCGCGCGCAACCGCTTCGCCGACGTCGCCGCGCACGAGATGTCGCACATGTGGTTCGGCGACCTGGTGACGATGAAGTGGTGGGACGACCTCTGGCTCAACGAGGGCTTCGCCGACTGGCTGGGGCCAAAGGTCGCCGACGAGGTCTATCCCGAGCTCGGCGTCGGCAGCGACATGCTGGCCTCGATCCAGGGCACGCTGTCGAGCGACGCGCGGCCGAGCGCGCCGGCGGTGCGGCGGCCCGTGCCGCGCGCCAAGGACGTGTTCAGCAACGTCGACCTCACCTACGCCAAGGGGCGCGCGGTCCTGGGCATGGTCGAGCAGTGGCTGGGGCCGGAGACCTTCCGGCGCGGCATCCAGGCCTACGTGAAGGCGCACGCCGGCGGTAACGCCACGGCCGCCGACCTCTGGCAGGCGCTGGAGCAGGCGTCGGGCAAGGACGTGGCGGCGGTGATGGGCTCGTTCCTCGACAAGCCCGGCTTCCCGCTGCTCACCGTCGACGTGGTGGACCCGGCGCGCGGCATCGTCGACATCGCGCAGCGGCGCTTCGTCGCGGTGGGCTCGCAGGCCGGGCCCGAGAGCTGGCAGGTGCCGGTGGTGCTCGCGTGGTCCAACGGCGCGAAGCGGCAGACACGGCCGCTGCTGCTTACGGAGGCAAAGCAGCGCATCGACCTCGGCGGTCCGGTGACCTGGCTCTTCCCCAACGCCGGCGGGCAGGGCTACTACCGCTGGACGCTGCCGCCGGCGATGCTCGCCGATCTCGCGGCGCACGCCACCGAGCGGCTCACGGAGCAGGAGCGCATCGCGCTCCTCGGCAACGTCGCCGGGCTGCTCGACGGCGGCGAGATCGGCGGCGACGAGTACCTGCGCGTGCTCGCCGCCGCGGCGGCGGACCCGGACCCGCACGTGCTGGAGAGCGTGCTCTCGGGCCTCGAGCGGGTGGAGACGGCGTTCGTCACCGATGCGCTGCGCGAGTCCTTCGCGGGCTACGTGCGGCGCACGCTGCGGCCGGCGCTCGACCGCATCGGCGAGCTGCCGCCTGGGTCCGCCGGCAATAGCGCGCTGACGCGCGCGGGCGAGCCGGCGGCGGTCGGCCTGCTGCGACCGAAGCTGCTCGCCTGGCTGGGCGACGAGGGTCGCGATCCCGAGGTGCGGGCGCTCGGCCAACGGCTCGCACGCGAGTACATGGAGCGGCCGGCAGCGGTCGACCCCGGCCTCGTCTCGACGGCGCTCGTGCTCGCCGCGCTCGACGGCGACGCGGCGCTCTTCGACACCTACCGCGCGCGCTTCGAAGCGGCGACCAGCTCCGAGGAGCGCGGCCGCTTCCTCGGCGCCCTCGGCCGCTTCGGCAGCCCCGAGCTTGCGCAGCGCGCGCTCGCCTACACGTTGAGCGGACCGCTGCGCCCGCAGGAGCTGCGCACGGTGGCGTTCGCGATGAGCACCGACGACGCCCGCCGCGAGCAGGCCTTCGACTGGGTGCGCGCCAACTGGACGCCGCTCGTGCAGCGGCTGCCGCCCGACCGCATCGCCTCGCTCACCCGCTTCGCCGGCGGCTGCTCGGCGGAGCGGCTGGCCGCAGGCCGCGCCTTCTTCCTCGCGCCCGAGCGGCGCACCGACGCCATCGCCGCCCAAGTGGCGCGCGTCGGCGACCAGGTGGCCGAGTGCGTGGCGTTACGCGCGCGCGAGGGCACGAAGGTGGCCGCGTGGTTGTCCCAAGCCATGGGCTCCACGCCGTGACCGCGCTCCAGGCCATCGTCCTCGCCGTCGTGCAGGGTCTCACGGAGTTCCTGCCGGTCAGCTCATCCGCGCACTTGATCCTCGTACCGCGCTTCCTCGGTTGGCCGGACCAAGGGCAGGTGTTCGATCTCGCGACGCACATCGGCAGCCTGATCGCGGTGTTGGTTTACTTCCGCCAGGAGTTGATGGAGTTGCTCGCCGCCGTGCCTCGCCTGTTCTCGCGCGAGGCCGTGCGCTTCGGCAGCGAGCCGGCGCTGCTCTTCAACCTCGGCATCGGCACCATCCCCGCCGCGATCGCCGGACTGCTCTTCGCTCACTTCGTGGCCAACGGCGCGCGCGATCCGCATCTGATCGCGTGGACGACGCTGATCTTCGGGCTGCTGCTTGGGGTCGCCGATTGGATGGGGCGCGGCCAACGCGACGAGCACCAGGTGAGCTGGCCGCAGGCGTTGCTCATTGGCTTCTTCCAAGCCATCGCGCTGCTGCCCGGCACCTCGCGGTCGGGCGCCACGATCACCGCCGGCCGCTTCACCGGCCTTTCGCGCCCGGGCGCCGCGCGTTTCTCGTTCCTGCTCTCGGTGCCCGTGGGCCTGCTGGTCACCGCGAAAGAAGGGCTCGATCTGCTGCACGGTGAGGGCGCCCGCATCGGCACGCTGCCGCTGGTGCTCGGCTTCACCGTCTCGGCGATCACCTCGTTCGTCGTGATCGCGTGGCTGCTGCGCTTCCTGCAGCGGCGCAGCCTGCTCGTCTTCGTGGTCTATCGCGTGCTGCTGGCGGTGCTGCTCTTCGTCTGGTTCTAAGGCAGCAGCCCGCGCCGCGCCGCGTAGCGCACCAGCTCCGCGGTGTTGTGCACGTCGAGCTTTTCCATCAAGCGCGTACGGTGGTTCTCCGCCGTCTTCGGCGAGATCCCCAGCTCCTTCGCCACTTCCTTGGTCGTCTTGCCGTCGACCACCAGGTGGAAGACCTCGCGCTCGCGCGCGGTCAGCGTGCCGTAGGGGTCCTGGGCGCTGCCCTCGGGGTGCCGGTACTGCTCGGCGAGCACGCGCGCCGCGTACGGTCCGAAGTAGCCGTGGCCGCGCGCCAGCGCGCGCACCGCCGCGAGCAGCTCACCGGCCGCGCTGTCTTTGACCAGATAGCCGCTGGCACCGGCGCGCACCAGGTGGACGACGTACTCCTCCTCCTCGTGCATCGTCAGCACGAGCACGCGCACCTTCGGCGCCTCCTGGCGGATGCGGCGCACGGCTTCGAGACCCGACAGCCGCGGCATGCCGATGTCGAGCACCGCCACGTCGGGATGTGTCTGCAACGCCTTCTCGACCGCCTCCAACCCGTCGCTCGCCTGCGCCACCACCTCGCAGTCGCCGCCCGCCTCGAGCAGGCTGACGACGCCCTGCCGCACGATCGTGTGGTCGTCGGCCACCAGCACGCGGATCGTCACCCGCCACCTCCGTCTTCTTCTTCCGCTTCGGCGCACGGCACGCGCGCCACGATACGCGTGCCCTTGCCCGGCCGCGAGCCGATGTCGATGCGGCCGCCGAACAGCTCGACGCGGTCGCGCATGCCGCGCAGGCCGGAGCCGTCGCCTTCCGGCGCGTTGGGATCGAAGCCCTTGCCGTCGTCGGCGACGACGAGCTCGAGCTGGCCGCCCTCGCAGCGCGCCCACACCTGCGCCCGGCCGGCGCCGGCGTGCTTGCCGACGTTGTTCAGCCCTTCCTGCACGACGCGATAGGCGAGCGTCTCGAGGTCTGGCGGCAGGCGACGGTCGATGCCGACGAGATCGACCTCCAGCGCCAGCCCGGTGCGCTCCGAGAAGGTGCGGGTGAGCCAGCGCAAGGCGGGTTCCAAGCCGAGATCGTCGAGGATCTGCGGCCGCAGCAGCCGCGACAGCTCGCGCGTCTCGTGGAGCGCCTGCGCCGCCAGCTCGGCGGCATCGCGCAGCCGCGTGCGCGCCGCGGCCGGCAGCTCGCTGGCCGACTGCTCGACGACGTCGAGCTGCTGCTTGAGCGCGGTGAGCGTCTGGCCGATGCCGTCGTGGAGGTCGCGGGCGAGGCGGCGCCGCTCCGCCTCCTGGACGTTCCACACCGAGCGCGCGAGGCCGCGGAAGCGGCGCTCGCCGGCGACCAGCTCGCCGAAGAGCTTCTCGTTCTGGCGCGTGATCTCGCGCAGGCTCGCGGCGAGCAGCTCGACGCGGTCGCTCGCCTCGAGCGCCGGCTCCGGCGGGCGCACGACCGTCGCCTCCTCCCAGTCCGCGGCGGGCGGCGGATCAACCGGTGGGATTCGCGACGGCAAGGTCGCGCACCTCCGTGAGCGCATCGAAGGTCTGCCGCTGCGCAGCCGGCAACTCGCGGCGCAGGCGATCGAGCTCGGCCCGCGCCTGCGCCCGCGCCGCGTCGGCGGCAGGCTTCTGGCCGAGCCGGGCCGACGCGTCGGCGAGCGCCGCCTGCAGGCGCCACGTCTCGCCCCACGCCGGGCCGGTCGGCATCGCGGCGAGACCGTCGCGCGCGGCGGCCGCCGCGTCGGCGGCACGTCCCCGCGCCAGCTCGGCGCGCGCCAGCGCCGCGTCCGCCTCCAAGCGCAGCGGCACGTCGCCGATCCGCCGTGCCTCGGCCGTCGCGGCGGCGAGGCTCTTCGCCGCGCCGGCCGCATCGCCTTTGCCCAACGTGGCGAGCGCGCCGCCGAGCCGCGCCTCCAGCCGCAGCACCGGCGTATCGCTCTGCGCCGCTGCCGCGCCGGCCTTGGCGAAGTCGTCGGCCGCTACCGCGAAGCGGCCCTTCTGCAGCTCGAGCCGGCCGCGCAGCGCCAGCAGGTGCGCGAGCTGCTCGGGGTTGCCGTCGGCGCCCAGCCACTGCGCCGCCTGGTCGAGCCGCTTCACCGCCGCCGGCCCGTCGCCCAGCGCCAGCAGCGTCTCCGCTTCGAGCAGGCTGAACTCGATCAGCCCGCGCTGGTCGCCCAGCGGCCGTACCACGTCGAGCGCCTGCCGGTACGAGTCGAGCGCCGCGCCGTAGCGCCCTTGCAGGTAGGCGAGCCTGCCCAGCGAGCCGTGCGCCGCCGCCGTCGAGTCGGGCATGTCGAGCGAGCGGCTCTCGTCGAGCGCGGCGAGCAGCGACTTCGCGGCCGCCTCCCAGCGCCCCTGCGCGAGCTGCAGCAGGCCGAGGTTCTGCCGCGCCTGCACGGCGCCCTCCTTGTCGCCGCCCTGTTCGTAGAGGTCGAGCGCCTGCCGCGCGTAGACCGAGGCGTTGTCGTATTCGCCGAGCAGGAAGTAGGCGAAGCCGACGTTGTTGTAGCTCTCGGCCAGCGACCGCTTGTCGCCGAGCGCCTCGCGCGCCTGCAGTCCTTGCCGATACTGATCCAGCGCCAGCCGGTAGTGGCCGCGCTCCTCTTCGAGCACGCCGATCTCGTTGAGCAGGTCCGCGGCGCCGCGCTTGTCGCCCAGCGATACCAGGAGCTGCCGCGCCTGGGCGATGCGCGCCGCCGCCTCCGCCGAGCGGCCGCGCACGGTGGCGAGCCGCGCCAGGTTGCGCAGCGTCGTCGCCCAGCCGCGCTTGTCGCCGATCTGCTCGCGCAGCGCTCCAGCCTTGGCGTAGTTGTCCTCCGCCTCGTCGAGGCGGCCGAGCTGTTCGGCACCGACGCCCATCGCGTTGAGCACGTCGGCCCGGCCCTGCCGGTTCTCGAGCTGGTTCTGGATCACCAGCGCGCGCACCAGGTAGTCGTCGAGCGCCTTGCGCGCATCGCCCGACTGGATCGCGTACTTGCCGAGCAGGTACCAGGCGCGGGGGTGCTTGGGGTCGAGCGCGGTGGCGCGCACCAGCGCCGCCTTCGCCTCGTCGAGCCTGCCGCCTTCGCCGCGGGCGGTGGCTAACGCCACCAAGAGCTCGACGTCGCCGGGGTAGCGCGACACCAGGCCGGCGAGCAGCCGCTCTGCCTCGGCGGGGTTGCCGTCGAGCAGCGCGCGCCGCGCCTGCACCTCGGTGGCGAGACGTGGCGAGGCGCCCTGCAGGTTCTCGCCGGCGTGCTCGAGCGCGGTGCTCGCGTCGTCGCCGCGGCCGAGGAGCTGGTAGGCGTCGGCGAGACGCAGCCAGGCCGCGGTGAGCTTCGGCGCAGCCGCGGTGGCCTTCTCCAGCGCGCTCACTGCACCGAGCGCGTCGCCTTTGACGAGGCGATCGAGGCCGTCGCCGTAGGCAGCCATCGCTGCTGAGGAAGCGCCCGGTGAGGCACCGGCGGACGCCTGAGCGGGTCCTTCCGTCGTCGGCACCGCGAGCGCGCGGCGGATGCCGTCGGCGAGCGCGCGCACCGCCGCCGGCAGCTCGCGCGCGCTGGGCGCCACCGCGTCGAGCGGCGTGCCTCCGCTCGCAAGCTCGGACCCCACGAGCCGCGCCTGCAGCTCGATGCCGCCCCCGACCGACCGCACGCGGCCGGTGACGAGGCGGTCGGCTTCGAGCAGGTCGCTCACCGTGGCGAGCTGCCGCGCGCCGGAAAGCGCCTCGCCATGCAGGCCGAGGTCCTCGAGGGTGCGGAAGACGCGTAGGCTGTCGACGGCGCGCAGCTTCGGGCTCTCCGCCAGCTCGGCGGCCAGCATCTCGGCGACGCCGCGGCCGGTCCAGGCGAGCTCGGGGCGGCCGGTCTCGTCGACGAGTGGCAGCACCGCGACGGAGGTCACCGGCGCGGCCGCCGCGGCCTTTCCTGGCGCGGCGCCCGCCTTCGCCCCTTCGCCACGCAGCCGCGGCAACAGGAGCGCGGCACTGATTGTGAGGACGGCGATCCCGGCGACCGCGGCCGCCCGCGGCGCCCACCGCCGCAGCTGCCGCCGCCGCACGCCGGTCAGCAACCCGCGGCTCGTCGTCTTCGGCGTCTGCGCCTCCTCGAACTCGTCGAGGTCGGCGAGCACCTCCTGCGCCGTCTGGTAGCGCTTCGCCGGGTCGCGCTCGAGCAGGTGTGCGAGCACGTCGATGACGTGCGGCGGCACCTTGCCGTCGAGGGCGCTCAAGACCGGCGGCGCCACCAGCCGCTGCGCCAGCACCTCGGAGTCGCTGCCGCCGCGGAAGGGCAGCGCGTCGGCGAGCATCTCGAAGAAGATGATGCCGAGCGTGTAGAGGTCGCTCCTGCCGTCGACCTCCTCGCCGCGCGCCTGCTCGGGCGACAGGTAGTTGGGCGTGCCCACCACCATGCCGGTGCGGGTGAGCGCGACGCCGCCGAGCGAACGGGCGATGCCGAAGTCGCTGACGAAGGCGTTGTCGTGCGCGTCGACGAGGACGTTGTCGGGCTTCAGGTCGCGGTGGATGACGCCCTGCGCGTGGGCGCCGGCGAGGGCGCGGGCGAGCTGCTTGACGAGGTGCACGGCGCGCGGCAGCGGCATCGCGCCCTCGCGCTCGAGCATCTCGCGCAGCGAACGCCCCTCGACGAGATCCATGGTGAGGAAGACCATCTCGCCGTCTTCGCCGAGGTCGTGGATGCGCACCACGTTGCGGTGGCTCACCTGGCGGGCGAGGATCAGCTCGCGGCGGAAGCGCTCGCGGAAGCGGCGGTCGCTGGCGTGCTCGGTGCGCAGCACCTTGACCGCCACCGGCACGCCGAGCTGCTGGTCGGCGGCGCGGTAGACGATGCCCATGCCGCCGATGCCGACGATGCCCTCGATGCGGTAGCGCCCGGCGAGGATGGTGCCGGTCGACAGGTAGGCGTCGATGCCGACGTGGGTGCGGGTGGGGGACGAAGGGGAGCGAAGGCCGCCAGCCGAATCGCCGGGTTCTATCGATGGCCCGCGCCCGGCCACCGTCGCGTCGGGATCTGGCTGCCGCGGCGGCTCGCTCACCGCGCCGCCCCTGGGCGGCCGCGGTGCGCCAGTACCAGCTCGTCCCAGCGCAGGCCGGTGTCGTCGGCGGGGACGGTGACGGTGGTGCTCGGGCGCTCGCGCACTTCCTCGCGCACCGCCGGTGCGAGCGGCGCGGCGCTGCGCGGCCCGCCGGCGCCGGTGAGGCCGGCCGCCACCTGCGCCAGCTCGGCGTCGAGCCGGGCGACGGTGATGCCGAGCGCGGCGTGCGCGGCGAGGCCGGAGAGGATGTCGACGTCGAGCTCGGTCAGCTCGGCGCCCGGCCGCGAGCTGTCGGCGTAGAGAGCGCCCACCAGCCGGTCGGCGGCGACGAGCGGCATGCAGACGAGGGCGCGGATCTTGTGCTCGGCGATGCTGGGGCGGTGCGCCAGCCGGCTGTCGAGCTGCGCGTCGCTCGTCGCCACCGCGCGCCCTTCGGCGAGCGCGAGCTGCACGGCGCCGACGCTGCCGGCGAACTCCTCGGCGAGCACGGTGCCCGCCGGCATGCCGCGGCTGGCGGCGAGCACCAGCCCGCCGTCGGGCTCGGCGAGCAGCACGAAGGCGCGGTCGGTGCGCGAGAGCTGCAGCACCGAGTCGAGCAGCTTGTCGAGCAGCGCGGCGAGGCCGAGCGACGGCGTGAGCTGCCGCTGCATCTCGACCGAGCTCTGCCAGCGGCGAAGCTGCTCCTCCTGCTGGCGCGCGGCGTCCTCCTCGGACAGGCGCTCGAAGCGGGAGAGGACGCCGCCGAAGCTGATCCAGCTGGTGTCCTGCAGCGAGGCGCCGACGCTGCGCACCGCGGTGCCGTCGAGCTGCGTGCCGTTCTTGCTGCGCAGGTCGACGAGCCTCCAGCCGCTGCGGCCGGGGCGCAGCACGGCGTGGCGGCGCGAGGCGCGGTCGTCGTCGATGCGCACGGCGCAGTCGGGGTCGCGGCCGACGACGTGCTCGGCACCCTCGCGCAGCGTGTAGACGCGCGCGGGACGGTCGGCCAGGAACAACGTGAGACGTGCCGGCAACGCTCCACCACCAGCCGTGCGAAGGCTCAGGGACTAGCTGACGGCAAGTGTAACAAGGCCGGGCGCCCCGGCATCGGCCTCACTCGGCCATCGACAGGCTGAAGCGCAGCGTCCCCGCCGCCGAGCGCAGGTTGCCGGCGACGTTGTCGAGGTCGCGCGCCGAGCGCCAGACGTTGGGCACGCTGCCGGCGTCGGCCGCCGCCTTCACTCCGGTGGCGAACGCCTCGGCGGCCGAGATCGCGCCGCGCACGTCGCCGCCGTTCCACGCCGTGCGGATGGCGCCGAGCGAGCTCTGGAGCACGTTGCGCACCGACGGCGGGATCGCGCCGGCGCCCTTGGCGAAAGCGGCGTCGAGCGCGTCGAGCTTGCGCTCGACCACGTCGGAGTCCGAGCGCAGGTCGGCGACGATCAAGAACTGCGAGAAGCCGCCGCTGCTGCCGCGCGCGCGGTAGCTGCCCATGCCCATGGTCTCGGTGATGTCGGCGAACTGTCCGCCGATGGGCGCCTTGAAGAGGCGCAGCGGCGAGTCGGCGGTGAAGGAGAGGTCGTGGGTGTGCACGTCGACGGCGGCGACGCCCGAGAAGGAGAGCCCGCCCGAGGCCGGCGGCTCGACGGTGACCATCAGCGGGAAGCCCGCCGGCAGCGAAGTGAGCGAAGCGTCGGGCATGCGGCCGACCAGCTCGCTCGGCGAGACGACGCGCGCCGAGATGCCGAGGTTGGCGGCGTTGAGCCCCACCACCTGCTCGAAGGTGAGCGTCACGTCGATGGAGACGCCACCGGCGGCGAGGGTCACGGAGGCCTTGTTGCCGTCGATCGTGACCGTCGGTCCGGTGGGCGGCAGCTGCGCGCTCGCGGCGCCGGGGAGCAGGACGATGAGCAGCGCGGCGGCGGCCAGCGCGGCACAGACCAGGCGACGGTGGGTCATGACCGTGACTCTCCTTGAAAACAGCCTGCAGCGGTCATGCAAAAAAGTCGCCACCTGGCGAGATCCGCAACCTAAGGAAAACCTAACCGGCGGCGAACCTCGTCGCTAGGAACGATTTCACCGCCCCGACGATTCCAGTTCGCTACTTCTCGTTGCCCATCAGCCCTTCGCGAAACGCCTCGCCGGGGCCGGGATGGGCGCCGATCCAGCAGGCGAAGAGCGCATCAGCGAATGGTTTGGCGCCCAGCGTTCCCTTCACCTGGTCGTTGATCGCCACCTCGGTGCCGCTGCCCGGCAGGTAGGTGAAGGTGAAGCGGTCGCCGGTCTTGGCGTCCTGCATGAAGCCGCACAGCGCTTGAAAATTCTGCTTGATCTCGGCCGACGGCTTGGGCGTGTTGGCCTCGAGCCCTTCCTCCCAGCCCTCGCAGATCAAGTCCTTGCCGACGTTGCGCACCCACTGCATCACCATGCGGCGGGGCTCGTCCTCGGCGAGCACCTTCTTCCAGTCGTGCTCCTTGTCGGGCAGGTAGAGGCCGCCGACGTAGACCTTGAAGATCGCCTTGCTGCGCAGCGCCATGCCGTTCAGGGTGAGCTGGTGGTCGCCCGCCTTCGTCGAGTCGGGCATGGTGACGCCGGCCAGCGTGGCGGCTGAGAGTGGAGCGGCGAGGAGGGCGGCGGCGACGATGGCGAGAGCGGCGAATCGACGCATCAGGCGGTCTCCTGTGTTGCCGGGCGACGGCGAGTATAGCCTGGGGGCTCTGGCAGCAGGGTTTAGCGCAGAGGCAACTTGCGAGGGCCGCTCGCGTACTGGTCCCCATGGAGGCAGTGGCGGTGATGACCGCGTTCCGGACCAACGCCGCGGGTGGGGCGGACGAACGCGCCGCCGAGGCGCCGGTGACGGCCGACCCGGAAGGCGCCCGCCTCGCCGTCGCCGCCGCCAAGGGCTCGGCCGAGGCGTTCCGCGCCATCGTCGAGCGCCACCAGGACCACGTCTACCGTCTCGTCCTCCGCATGGTGCGCGACCCCGGGATCGCCGAGGACATCGCGCAGGAGACCTTCCTCAAGGCCTATCGCGCGCTCCCCGGTTACGATCCGCGCTGGAAGCTGTCGAGCTGGCTGCTCAAGATCGCCCACAATGCCACCATCGACCACCTGCGGAGGCAACGCCTCGACACCACGCCGCTCGACCTCGGGCCCGAGTCCGAGACCGGCTCGCCGATCGAGCGGCTGGCCGACGAGTCGGTGCTCGACGCCGAGCAGCAGCTGCGCGGCCGGGCCCTCGCCCGCGACCTGCAGACGGCGCTTTCCAGCCTCGACCCCGCCTACCGCGAGCTCCTCCTGCTGCGCTTCCAGGAAGGCCTTGCGTATCAAGAGATTGCCGAGGTCACCGGCCTGCCGCTCGGTACCGTCAAGGTGCGCCTCCACCGCGGCAGGAAGCGGCTGGCCGACCTGCTCGCCGCCAGAGGCTGGAAGCCCGCCGGTAGCGCTGAAACCGAGGGCGCCGAGGGCTCGTAGGGGCGGATGAGGACGACGCGATGCGCGACAGTCACAACCACCTGACCAACCGCTGGCTCGACGCCGAAGCCCGCGGCGAGGAAGCGGCAGCCGAGCGGGCCTTCGCCCAGCTGTTCGCCGCCCTGCCGCGCCCCGCGGCGCCGGCCGGCTTTGCCGACCGGGTGATGGCCCGGATGGCGGGTGAGCTCGCGCGGCCGGCCTGGCCGCTCGAGCGGGCTGCGTTGTGGCTGCTGGCCGTTTGCGCCGCGGCTCTCTACCTGGTGCCGCGGTGGCTGCCGGAGCTCTGGGACCGCCTGGCGCCGGAGACGTGGATCGGCGGGCTGGCCACGCTGCTGGTGCGCACGGCGCACGCGGTGGCGGCCCTCCTGCCGCTGTGGGAAGGCTTCGCACGGGTGGCTCGCTGGGTGGCGCTCGCCGCCGGCAGCCCGCAGGTGCTCGCCGCCGTCGCCCTCTGTGCCCTGCTCGCCGCGACGGCGGGCCGACTCCTGCTGGGTGTGCTCGACGAAAGGAGCGCTAGTCATGCGCAGGTCGGATAGCCATCTCTCGCCGGGGTTCGCCCTGGCGTATCGCTTCGGTTTCGTACTGATGCTGGCGGCGGCCACGGCGACGACTGCGACCGCGCAGCGCACGCCGGCCCCCGCGCCGCCGGCGCCTCCCGCGGCAGCCGCGCCTCCGGCGGCGCCCGCGCCTCCCGTCCCCGCCGCCGGCCAACCGCTGCGGCAGCAGGTCGAGGAGCGCTTCGAAGTGCTGCCGGTCTCCGACGGGCTGCTGCTCAAGCCCAAGCAGCCGATGGACGGCATCCGCGCGCTCGAGGTGCGCGACGGCCAGCTCGCCATCGACGGCCGCGAGGCCGAGGCCGACGACCTCGAGCGCCGCATCGGCCGCGCCGCGGCGACGCCGGTCCGCGCCCTGCTCGAGCTCGACCCCGACGAGCTGGGCACGCTCTTCGGCCTCTCCACGGCGCCGCCGCCTTCCGACAACGAAGACGTCGACGCCCTCCACGAGCGCGTCGACCAGCAGATGGAGCAGCGCCGCGCCGAGATCGAACGGCAGCAGGAGGAGATCCGCCGCCGCATCGAGGAGGAGATGAACCGCCACGCCGACGACGTGCAGCAGGACGTGGCCCGCCAGGTCGAGCACGCGGTGCGGCGCGGCATGCACCGCGGCGACGGCGACGCCCGCGTGGTGATGGGCACGCCGGTGCACGTGCGCCCCGGCGAGTCGACCGGCGACGTGGTCGCCATCGGCGGCGGCATCACCGTCGAGGGCGAGGTGATGGGCGACGCGGTGTCGGTGGGCGGCTCCGAGGACATCCTCGGCCTGGTCAGCGGCAGCGCCGTGTCGGTGGGCGGCACCGTCCACCTCGGCCCCAACGCGCGGGTGATGGGCGACGTCGTGAGCGTCGGCGGCTCCGTGGAGCGCGAGCCGGGCGCCGAGATCCTCGGCAAGGTGACCGAGGTGAGCCTCTGGCAAGGGCTCTCCATGGGCACCCTGGGCGGCAACTGGAACTGGCGCCGCGGCGCCTGGGGCGTCGACGGCGGCAACTCCTACTTCGACGGCGCCCTGATGCGTATGGTGCGCTGCATCGTCTTCGTGCTCGTGCTCATCCTGCTCGGCGTGCTGGCGTCGGTGATCGCGCGCCATCCGCTGGAGCGCACCTCGGCGGCGGCCGCGGCGGAGCCGTGGAAGGCGGGGATCGTCGGCATGCTGGCGGTGATCCTCTTCGTCCCGGCGGCGATCATCGTGCTGGTGCTGCTGGCGGTGTCGATCATCGGCATCCCGCTCATCCTGCTCTGGCCCTTCGCCATCATCGGCTGCTTCTTCGCCGCCTTCTTCGGCTACATCGCCTCGGCCCACGCGCTGGCGCGCTGGAGCGAGTACCGCTTCGGCTGGCGGATCCAGGGGCCGGTGACGACGGTGGTGCTCGGCCTCTTCCTGCTCCACGGCGCCTGGCTGATGGCGCGCCTCGTCGACGTGGTCGACAGCTCGCGCAACGTCGGCGGCTTCCTGCGCCTCATCCTGCTGCTCTTCTGGCTGCTGGTGAACATCGGCGCCTTCTTCGTCGGCATCGGCGCGGTGATCCTGGCGCGTCGCCGCGGCTATGCGCCGGTGCAACCGCTGATCGCTACGCCGCCGCCGCTGCCGCCGCCGCCGTCGTCGCGCGGGCACGAGCTGCCCGTGGTGGAGGGACCGGCGGTCGAGTCGCTGCGCAGCGACGAAGGCGACTGGCAGGAGCCCTTCGCCGATTTCGACGAGCCCGAGCCGGCGACGAGCGCGACGGCGGTGACCGCGGTATCGGAGTCGCCGGCTTCCGCGACGGACGAGCCGGACGAGGATGTCGAGGAGCCGAAGCGCCAACAGGCGTAGGCGGCGCGCCACGATCGAGATCGCTTCGTCGCTGCGCTCCTCGCGATGACGTTCACACGACCACGGCGAGCGCAATGAAGCGATCTCGATCAGGCTCCGTCGGCCGCGGGCAAGGCCACAACGTCATCGCGAGCGCAGCGAAGCGATCTCGATGCTTGCTAGGCCCGCAGCCGTTCGGCGAGTCGCGTGTACCGCTTCTGCGGGTCGGCGTTCTTGACGGCGCGCCGCACGGCGCTCCTGCTGCCGAGCAGCACGACGAGCTTCTTGCCCCGCGTCATCGCCGTGTAGAGCAGGTTGCGCTGCAGCAGCACGTAGTGCTCACGGTGCAGCACGACGATGACGCAGGGGTACTCGCTACCCTGCGACTTGTGGATGGAGCAGGCGTAGGCGAGCTCGAGCGTGTCGAGCTCGCCTGACGGATAGCGCACGATCCGCTCGTCGAAGCGCACCAGCACCTCGGCCGCCACCTCGTCCACCGCCTCGACGCGGCCGAGGTCGCCGTTGAAGACCTCGAGCTGATAGTCGTTGCGCGTCTGCAGCACGCGGTCGCCGAGGCGCAGGCGGCCGCGGCTGCCCTCGACCGGCGCGCCGTGCGGGTTGAGCAGCGCCTGCAGCTCGGTGTTGAGGCTGATCGTGCCGAGCCTCCCGCGCCGCATCGGCGCCAGCACCTGCACGTCGGCGCGCGGATCGAAGCCGAAGCGGCCGGGGATGCGCTCGGCGACGAGGCGGCGCAGCGTGTCGAGACACTCGTCGGGGTCCTCGCGCTCGATGGAGAAGAAGTCGCTGGGCACTCCTTCCGCGGGATCGATCGGCATCTCGCCGCCGAGCACGCGGTGGGCGTTGCCGACGATGAGCCCGGCGCCGTCCTGGCGAAAGATGCGCGAGAGACGAATGCTGGGCACGATGCCGCTGCCGAGTAGCTCCGCCAGCACGTTGCCGGGCCCCACCGACGGCAGCTGGTCGGCGTCCCCGACCAGCACCAGGCGCGCCTGCTCCGGCACCGCCTTGAGCAGGTGGTGGGCGAGCAGCATGTCGACCATCGACACCTCGTCGACGACCAGCAGGTCGCACGACAGCGGCCGCTCGTCGTTGCGCTCGAAGCGGTTGCCCTGCGGGCTCCACTCGAGCAGCCGGTGGAGCGTCGACGCCTCCTGGCCGGTGGCCTCGGCGAGCCGCTTGGCCGCGCGGCCGGTGGGCGCGGCGAGCAGCACCTTCTCGCCCTTCTTGCCGAAGATCTCGACCAGCGCGCGCACCAGCGTCGTCTTGCCGGTGCCGGGGCCGCCGGTGAGCACCAGCACCTTGCCGAGCACGGCGCGGCGGATCGCCTCGTGCTGCGCCGGCGCCAGCGCCACCTGGAAGCGCTCTTCGAACCAGCGGCAGGCGCGCTCGACGTCGATCGCCACCGGCGGCAGCGGGAAGCCGATCAGCCGGCGCAAACGCATCGCGGCGGCGCGCTCGGCGACGAAGAACGGCATCAGGTAGACGGCGTCGTCGGCGCCGCCGGCGCGCGCCACCGCGGTGGCGGCGGCTTCGAACAGCGCGCCGGTGGCCGCGTCGGTGCCGGCGCGGCGTTCGATGACCACCCTCTCCTCGGCGGCGAGCTGCGCCAGCGCCGGCGGTAGCAGCGCCTCGTCGACGCTCAGCAGCTCCTTCGCGGCAGCGAGCAGCTCGCTGCGCGGCAGGAAGAGGTGCCCCTCGTCGGCGCCGCGCGACAGCGCGTGCAGCAGCCCCGCCGCCATCCGCGCCGGCGACTCCGCCGGCAGGCCCAGCCGCGAGGCGATCGAGTCGGCGGTCTGGAAGCCGATCCCCCACACGTCGGTGGCCAGCCGGTACGGCGTCTCCGACACCACCCGCAGCGCGTCGTCGCCGTAGGTCTTGTAGATCTTCACCGCGTGGTGCGCGGCGACGCCGTGCCCCTGCAGGAAGACCATCACCTGATGGATCTGCCGCTGTTGCTGCCAGGCGCGCTGAATGGCGCGGCTGCGCGTCGCGCCGATCCCGTCGACCTCGGTGAGCCGCTCGGGTTCGCGATCGATGACGTCGAGCGTGTCGATGCCGAAACGCGCGACCAGACGCTTCGCCATGACGCGGCCGACGCCCTGCACCAGCCCCGAGCCGAGGTAGCGCTCGATCCCCTGCAGCGTGGACGGCTGCATGGTGAGCCAGCTCTCGACCTGGAACTGCTCGCCGTACTTCTTGTCCTGCACCCAGCGGCCGGTGAGCTTGAGCGACTCGCCAGGCTGCACGCCGAAGAGGGTGCCGACGGCGGTCACCGGGTCGCGGCGGCCGGCGACCTTGAGCCGCACGACGCAGAAGGTCGCCTCGGCGCTCTCGTAGACCACCCGCTCCAGGATGCCTTCGAGGCCCGTGGCCTCCCCGGCGGCGGGGGCGAGCAGCGATCGCTGCACGGGTGGCATCGAACCATGTTAGTCGCGGGGCCCACTTACGGCTGACGGCACCGCCGCGGCAACCTTTTTGCTCGCGGATGGCGCCGCCGCCTCCGCAGCGGGCGCCGGAGACGACTCCGGCCGACTGCTTCATGCAAGTCTTACAACGACGTGGAACCTCTTACGCGTCAGGAGCCGTCACCGTGAAGCCAGCCGCCCTCGCCTCGCACGCCCTTCGTGTGTCTTTCGTCCTCGCCATCGCCTCGTGGTTCCTCACCGCGCTGCCTGCCGCGGCGCAGTACTTCGGCCGCAACCAGGTGCGTTGGGAGAAGTTCGACTTCCACGTGCTGGAGACGCCGCACTTCCGCGTCTACCACTACCCGGCCGGCAACCCGGCGGCCGCCGACGCCGCGCGCATGGCGGAGCGCTGGTACGGCCGCTACTCGACCGCCTTCTCACACGACTTCGCCGAGAAGAAGGCGATCGTGCTCTACAACGACCACGCCGACTTCCAGCAGACGGCGCTCTCCGGCGGCGAGCTGATCGGCGAGGGCACCGGCGGCTTCACCGAGCCCTACCGCGACCGCGTCGTGCTGCCGCTCACCGCGGATTACGCCGATACCGACCACGTGCTCGGCCACGAGCTGGTGCACGTCTTCCAGTTCGACATCGCGCAGCGCATGTCGCCGGTGGGGCAGCAGAGCGGACAGCGCGCCGTCGGCCTCGAGAGCCTGCCGCTGTGGATGGTGGAAGGCCTCGCCGAGTACCTGTCGCAGGGGCGCAACGACACGCTGACCAGCTCGTGGATGCGCGACGCCGTGCTGCGCGACGACCTGCCGACGCTGCAGAAGATGTCGCGCGACCTGCGCTACAACCCGTACCAGTACGGGCAGGCGCTGTGGGCCTACGTCGGCGGCCGCTGGGGCGACCCCAAGGTGGCGGAGCTCTTCCGCGCCGCGCTGCGCTTCGGGCCGGAGGAAGCGTTCAAGAACGTCCTCGGCCTCGACTGGAAGCAGTTCGCCGAGGAGTGGCACCGCGACGTCAAGGCCTACTACCAGCCGATCCTGGCGCAACGGCAGAAGCCCGGCGAGCTCGGCACCGAGCTGATCGGCCGCAAGGCCGGCGGCCGCCTCGCGGTGTCGCCCGCTCTGTCGCCCGACGGCCGCTGGCTCGCCTTCCTCTCCAGCCGCGAGCTGTTCGACGTCGACCTCTACCTTGCCGACGCACACACCGGCGAGGTGGTGCGCAAGCTGGCGAGCGCCGACCGCGACCCGCACGTCGACGAGCTGCGCTTCATCGAGTCGTCGGGCGCGTGGTCGCCGGACGGCAAGCAGTTCGCTTTCGCCGTCGTGGCGCAAGGCAACAACCGGCTCCTCGTCGTCGACGTCGACTCCGGCAAGGTGCGCGAGCGCATCGATCCGCAGGTGGGCGAGATGTCGAGCATCGCCTGGTCGCCCGACGGGAGACGCCTCGTCTACTCGGGCCTCTCCCAGGGCGTCGGCGACCTCTACCTCTACGAGCTCGACGGCGGCCGCATCACCAAGCTCACCGCCGACCGCTACGCCGACCTGCAGCCGACCTGGTCGGCCGACGGCAAGAGCCTGCTCTTCGTCTCCGATCGCGGGGAAGGCGCCGACCTCGCCGAGCTGCGGTACGCGCCGATGGGCCTCTTCGTGATGGACGTCGCCAGCAAGCAGATCCACGCGCTGCCGCGTCTCGCCAGCGGCACGCAGATCGATCCGCACTTCTCGACCGACGGGCAGTGGATCTACTTCCTCGCCGACCCCGACGGCGTCAGCGACGTCTACCGCATGCCGGCCGCCGGCGGCGCCGCCGAACGGCTGACGCACATCGCCACCGGCGTCGCCGGCATCACCGACAAGTCGCCGGCGCTGGCGGTGGCCTCCGACCGCATCGTCTTCTCGGTCTTCGACGAGCGCGCATTGACGCTGCGCACGCTGCCGCTGACCGGCGCGCCCTCGCCGGCGCCGACGGCCGCGGACCGCACCGCCGCCGTGCTGCCGCCGGCGGAGACGGCACGGCAGGCCACCCTCGAGTCGCTGCTCGCCCGCGGCGGCCAGCCGGCGCCCGCGGCGGAGTTCCCGATCCAGGACTACAAGTCGAAGCTCGGCCTCACCTACGTCGCGCCGATCGGCGTCGGCCTCTACGCCGACACCTACGGGACCGGCGTCGGGGGCAGCGTCGCCGCCTACTGGAGCGACGTGCTCGAGCGCCACGAGCTCGTCGTCGGCATCCAGGGCGGCTCCTCGACCAGCAGCTTCCAGGACGCCCTCGGCATCCAGGCGCTCTACCTCGACCGCTCGAGCCGTTACGTGTGGGGCGTCGGCGGCTCGCACCTGCCCTACACCTCGATCATCACCGCGGTGGGGCAGGAGCAGGTGCCAGCGGGCAACGGCCAGACCGTGCTCGCCGACGTCATCGAGCAGGACACGCTGACGCAGACGGTCGACGAGGCGCAGGGCCTGGCGCAGTACCCGCTGTCGCAGACGCGGCGCCTCGAGGCGAGCGCCGCCTACACCCGCTACAGCTTCAAGGAAGAGATCGAGCGCGTGGTGTTCGTCGGCAACAACGTGATCGAGGACAGCACGCACCGCCTGCCTTCCGGATCGTCGCTCAGCCTGGTCGAGGGCGGGCTCGCCTACGTCGGCGACAACTCGCAGTTTGGCTTCCTCTCGCCGGTACGCGGCGGGCGCATGCGGCTCGAGGTCGACCAGACCTCGGGCGACCTCTCGTTCACCACCGCGCTCGCCGACCTGCGGCGCTACTTCTTCATGCGGCCGCTCACCCTCGCCTTCCGCGTCCTCCACTACGGCCGCTACGGCAACGACGCCGAGAGCAACCGCATCTCGCCGCTCTACGTCGGCGACGAGTGGCTGGTGCGCGGCTACGCGGCGGGCGACATCAGATTGTCGGAGTGCACGCAAGTGCCGGGCAGCAACGCCTGCCCGGAGTTCGACCGCCTCATCGGCAGCCGCATCGCCGTCTTCAACGCCGAGCTGCGCATCCCGCTCTTCGGCGTCGAGGAGTTCGGCCTCATCAAGCTGCGCCAGCTCCCCACCGAGCTGGCGCTGTTCACCGACGTCGGCGCGGCGTGGGACCAGGGCGACAGCGTGCGCTGGAGCTTCGACCGCCACGCCACCGACCGCGTGCCGGTGGCATCGGCGGGAGTGGCGGCGAGGATCCTGCTGCTCGGGGCGCTCCCGCTCGAGTTCTACTACGCGAAGCCATTCCAGCGGCCGCAGGAGAGCGGTGTCTTCGGCTTCCTGATCACGCCGGGCTGGTAGAGCGCACTGCTACGCTACGCGGCCGTGCGGCGGTGGCGGGGAGGTAGTGCGCGTCCGTGATGCACAGCGTCGGCAGTCCGCTGATGTGGACGATCTTCGCCGTCGTCGTGACCGGCGCGCTGGCGCTCGACCTCTTCGTCTTCCACCGCAAGGCGCACAGTGTCCGCGCGGGCGAGGCTGGCGTGTGGGTGCTGGTGTGGATCGCCCTCGCCGCCGCCTTCGGCGGCTGGATCTGGTACGCCGCCGGGCACAAGTCGGCGCTCGAGTTCGCCACCGGCTACCTGGTGGAGTACGCGCTCTCCGTCGACAACATCTTCGTCTTCATCATCATCTTCCGCTACTTCCGCACCCCGGCCGAGCACCGCCATCGCGTGCTTTTCTGGGGCATCGTCGGCGCGGTCGTGCTGCGCGGCCTCTTCGTCGTCGCCGGGTTGGGGCTCATCGCCCTCTTCCACTGGACTCTGTACATCTTCGGCGCCCTGCTGGTGTACACCGGCATCAAGCTGCTGAGCCAGTCCGAGATGGAGATGCACCCCGAGGAAAACCCGGTGGTGCGGTTCCTCCGCAAGCGCCTGCGCATGACGAAGGACCTTGTCGGAGAGAAGTTCGTCGTGCGAGTGGACGGCAAGCTCTTCGCCACGCCGCTCCTGGCGGTGCTGCTCGTCATCGACGTCGTCGACGTCATCTTCGCCATCGACTCCATCCCCGCCATCTTCGGCGTCACCCAAGACCCGTTCATCGTCTTCACCTCGAACATCTTCGCGGTCCTCGGCCTGCGCGCCATCTACTTCCTGCTGCACGACCTCATGGATCGCTTCGCCTACCTGCACTACGGGCTGGGACTGGTCCTCGCCTTCATCGGCGCCAAGATGCTCGTGGCGCACTGGATCGAGATCCCGGTGCAGTGGTCGCTAGGCGTAGTGGGCGCGCTGCTAGCCGGGTCGGTGCTGCTGTCGTGGCTCTTCGCGCCGAAGCGGGGCGGGACCGAGGTGCTGCTTGAGGACGAGGAGGCGCCGAGAGCGGTGCAAGAGGTAGTCGATCGCGGGGGCTCACATCTTGGCCGCGAGTGACTACTCGTCGCCGGCGCCCCAATGGGGGAACCGACGCCACGCGCTGGTAGCCCGATTCCCGACACTCGAAAGTGGGACCGGGATTAGCGAGTGGGGTAGAAGAACTCCTGCGTTCCTCCGGTGCTCCCCCAGAGGCGCCATAAGAACAAGCGCCTCAATGGGCCGCTAATCCTCGCGGCGCTTCTTGACTTGGATGGTTACGCGCCAGCTCCGCCTAGTAGAAATTGGCCTAGGTTTCCCTTAGAATTGCGCAAGGTCAGATAACTCCCATCGTCTCAGACTAACGACCATCTCTGGGCCTACGCAATGCTCATCAATCCGTTTACCCCATCGGAGATCGCGAGCTCGCCCGAGGATTTCTTCGGCCGGAGGGACGAACTCGCCATCATTGAGCGGTCTCTGCACCAAGGCTCCGTTGCAATCGAAGGACCAATGGGCATTGGCAAGTCCTCTCTCCTTGCGCGGGCGAGCCTGATGATGGAGGGGTTCGACAGCGACCATAAATGTACGGTCTCAATCTCGGTGTGTGATCCTGACATCAAGACCATCGATGACGCCGCACGGCTCTTGCTCGAAAGCTTCGTAGTGGTCGACGAGGCGAAGAATCTAATCAAGTTCAAGCTCGCCGGGCTCCTCGAGATTGAATCTTCCGAGATAGTCAAGAACTATGTCGCTGGCCGCCATCTCGCTGTGATGAAGCGACTGATCGAAAAGCAGAATATGAAAAGAGTTCTTAAGGGTGGCGAGTCGCTTATACTCGCCTTTGACGAAGCCGACAAGTGTCCCGCCCCGCTAGCGGGATTGATTCGAAGCCTCTCGACTCACGCTCAGCAGCACGGCGTTCAGCGCCTGCGCTTCCTGTTGGCGGGTGTTACTCCGTTCCTTCAGAGAATCGCTGATGCTGACCCCGGCGTGACGCGCTTCATCTATCAGACAATCCCATTGGAGTCCATGTCCCAGGACGATGCACTTGAACTGCTTGAGACCAAGCTCTCGCGCGTCATTGAGGATGCCCAGCGTCGCGGCGTTTTTCTTCGTCTGGAGAATCGGGTCGTGTCTCGGCTGCTTACATTGTCAGGTGGACATCCTCATATTCTTCAGCTGCTCGGCTCCCATTTAGTCGAGCATGAGGATCAGAATCCAGACGGGATTCTCGACTCAAACGACCTTTACGACTCACTAGCCCGAATTTGCTATTCCGACAGAAAGCTTGTCTATGATCGACTCCTACACTTCTTAGAGGTCAACCAGCAGCTCGATCACCTCAAGGAGCTGCTCTCGCTCTCGGAGCCGGGCCTTCCCACTCGGATAGTTCGAGCCACTGCGCGGCAGGCGTGCGAGGAAACCGACCTGCAATGGCTTGTTGATAACCGAATTCTGACCACTCCGGGTGGTGAGATCTACGGACTAGCCGACGAGTTTCTTCGGATACGACTTCTTCTTGATGCCGCTAAAACTCCCGAGGAGCAGCGGAATCTGGAGGCTTACGTGTTTCGGCAACGGCTCTCTGATTATAGACCTCTGTGAATCAGGGGGTCTTGAACAACTCTTGGAGTCGCAGGCCTCCGCCCGTGCGAGGAGAAATGCCTTTTCCCGGGTGTTGACGGTAAGCCTGGCCGCGACCTCGAATTCTGCACGCGCCTCCGCCAGTCGGCCGGCCCGGAACAGGAAGTCGCCTCTCGCCGCCGGCAAGGGCGCGTAGTGGCGGACGGCGTCGGCGTCGGCGATGTCATCCAGCAGCCCGAGGCCCGTTTTGGGTGAGCAGTTGGTCCCAGCGGGCGCGATCCTGCTCGGTTACCGGTATGAAGCCGCCGTCCACCCAGTACGCGCGCCGAGGCGCGATGCCTGGATCTCCATCAGGCCCAGGAGGCCGAGCACCTCGGCATCCTCGGGCATTAGCCCGGCCAGGATGCGGCCGAGCCGTAGCGCCTCCAGGCACAGGGTTGGTCGGACGAGGTCGTCGCCCGTCGTGGCCGCATAGCCTTCGTTGAAGATGAGGTAGATGACTTCGAGCACCGAGAGCAGCCGCGCCGCCCGTTCGGCGCCGCGCGGCACTTCGAAGCCGAGGCCGGCTTTGGCGATGGTCTTCTTGGCGCGGACGATCCGCTGCGCGATCGTGGCCTCGGTCGACAGGAAGGCGCGGGCGATCTCGTCGGTGGTCAGGCCGCCGACCACCCGCAGGGTGAGCGCCGCGCGGGCGTCGGGCGAAAGTATGGGGTGGCAAGCCGTGAAGATGAGGCCCAGCAACTCGTCGCCGAGATCGTCGTCCATGGCCGCCTGGATCGCCTCGGCCGCGCCGTCGAGCGTCGCGGTGTGCGTCCGCGCGATCTCCTGATGCTTGCGCTCGCGCATCTCGTCGCGCCGGAAGGCGTCGATGGCGCGCGCTTGGCAAGGGACATCAGCCAGGCGCCCGGATTGGCCGGAACGCCGATCCGCGGCCATTCGGACAGAGCGACGACCAGCGCGTCCTGCGCCAGCTCCTCGGCGAGGTCCATATTTCGCACCATGCGGGCCAGGCCCGCGATGAGCCTGGCCCGTTCGGTGCGAAACGTCGCTTCGATGACCTGGTGCGTCTCGCCTGCGGTCACACTGCATTGTCGGCCACAGCCGCAGGGGAGACAAGCCGGCCTCAGCCGGCAGTGTCAGGCGACGCCGAGCTTGCCGCGATCGCCCTCGCGGGACGTCGAGAGCTCCTCGGGCGTCACGAAGTCGGCCAGGTCCGGCGCCTCGAAGAACGGCCGAATCTCGATCTCGCTGGGGCCCGACATGGCATTCGGGCTGCGCATGGCCCAGGCCACGGCCTCGTCCATGTCCTTGACCTGCCAGATCGAGAAGCCCGCGACGATCTCGCGGGCCTCGGTGAACGGCCCGTCGATGACCCTGCGGTTCTTGCCGTCGATGGCGATGCGCTTGGACTCGGCGCTGGGCTTGAGCCCGGCGCCGGCCACGAAGACGCCCGCTTTGACCAGCTCCTCGGTGAACCGGTCCATCTCCGCGAACGCCTCCATCGCCTCGGGCGTGGGCTCCAGGGCTGCGCTGTTCTCATTCATTTTCGCGAACACCATTACCCGCATCGTCTGTCTCCTGGTTGGAGCCGACCTCTCTTGGCGGCTGATGGGGACGTCGAACGAGCTTGTCGGAAATCGACGTCCATCGACAAGAGACGACCAGGATTCAGTGACGACCAGGTCCGGTGGATGGTCGTCTCCGCAGCGGCGAGCGTTTCCGCGCTGGAGGGGCGGCCAACGCCAAACCTCACCTCCCTAGAACGGCTCGATCGGCGGTAACGGCGGCAACTCGGCCGGCGGCGCGCTGCTCACACTCTCGGCAGCGGTAGTGGCGTCGCTCTCGCCAGGCGCGTCGCTCGTCGCTGCAGCGTCCCCGCGGTCGCCTCGCCCGCGCCTGCGGCCGCCGCGGCGGCGACGGCGCTTGGACTTGCCGGTGCCGGGC
The DNA here is from genome assembly GCA_036005845.1 of Thermoanaerobaculia bacterium. Classification (GTDB taxonomy): domain Bacteria; phylum Acidobacteriota; class Thermoanaerobaculia; order Multivoradales; family JAIOJS01; genus DASYQD01. Next base: position 51,407 of record DASYQD010000016.1, read on the forward strand.
TCGCCCGCGGCCACCCTGCCGCTTTCGACGTCGGGGCCTGCACCGTTGAGTGTGGGAGCTTGCGCGGGCTGAATCGTGCCGCCTGTCTCGGGTTGACCCTGCGCCGCCGCATCACCGTTTCCATTGGCGCCGCGGCCGCGACGTCGCCGGCCGCCGCGCCGACGGCGCGCGCGCCGCTTGCCATTGCCGGTCGCTTCGTCGCCGTTCGGCTCGGCCTGCGCTTCAGCCTCGACCTCCGCTTCGTCCTCTTCGTCCTCGAGCTCACCGGCTTCGAGCTCCGGCTCTTCCGGCTGCGGCTCGACGACGCGCGCCGGCTTCGCCGGCTTCACCGGCCGCTCGTCACCGGGCTCGCGGTCGAACCACTCGACCTTTTGCTCCAACCGGCGCAAGTGGCGGGCGGCGACGACTTCGATCTTGATGTCGAACTCTTCTTCCATCTCCGCCAGCTCGCGGCGACGGCCGTTCTGCAGGGCGTCCGCAAGCTCGGGGTGGAGGCCGATGCGCACGGACTTCAAGGTGCCGGTCGCCGCGCGCGCTTGAATGCGGCGCACGAGCGCCAGACCCACCATTTCCGGGCTGGCGATGCGGCCCATGCCGCCGCAGGTAGGGCAGGAGCGGTGGGTGCGCACGAGCAGCGCCTGCTGGATGCGCTGGCGGTTGATCTCGAGCAGGCCGTTGGGGCTCACCTTGCCGACGGTGAAGCGGGCCTTGTCGGCCTTCATCGCCTCGCGCAGCTCTTTCTCGAGCTTGCGCTGGTTCTTCTGCGCCCGCATGTCGATGAAGTCGACGACCACGAGGCCGCCGATGTCGCGCAGGCGCAGTTGCCGCGCCACTTCGCGTGCCGCTTCGAGATTCGTGTGCAGTGCGGTCTCTTCCTGGGTGGCGGCGCGGGTGGCGCGGCCGGAGTTGACGTCGATGGCGGTGAGCGCCTCGGTGCGGTCGATGACGATGCTGCCGCCGCCGGGGAGCGGCACGCTGCGCTCGTAGATGCGGTCGATCTGCGGCTCGACTTCGTAGGCGGAGAACAGCGGCGTGCGCTCGCCCCAGCGCACGAGGCGCGTCTTGGTGCGCGGCATGAAGGCGCGCATGTACTCCTCGGCGCGCTCGAAGGCGTCGTCGTCGTCGACCACGACCTCGGCGACGCTCTGGTCGAGCGAGTCGCGCAGCGCGCGGACCACGAGGTCCTGGTCGCTGTAGAGGCGCCGCGTGCCCTTGCCCAGCCGCGCCTCGGTCTCGACGCGCTTCCAAACGCGGAGCAGCGCCTGCAGGTCCTTCTGCAGCGTCGCCTTGGTCTGCTCGAGGGCGTTGGTGCGCACGATGACGCCGCAGCCTTCGGGCACCTTGAGGCTGCTGACGATGGTCTTGAGCTGCTTGCGCTGGTCCTCGTCCTCCACCTTGCGCGAGACGCCGAGCACCGGGTCGAACGGCGTCAGCACGAGGTAGCGGCCGGCGAGCGAGAGGTTGGTCGTCAGCGCCGCGCCCTTGCTGCCCTCGGCCTCTTTCTGCACCTGCACGACGATCGGCTTGCCGCGCTCGAGCACCTCGTCGATGCGCGCGCGGTGCGCGTTGGACGGCCGCCGGTAGTACGCCTCGGGCACCACGTCTTGGATGGCGAGGAAGCCGTGCTTCTCGGCGCCGAAGTCGATGAAGGCGGCGTTCAAGGCCGGCTGCACGTTGGCGATGACGCCGCGGAAGATATTGCCGCGCTGCAGGGCGCCCTCGGCTACCTCGATCTGGTAGCCGGCGAGCAATCCGCCGTCGAGCACGGCGATGCGCACCTCTCCCGGGTTCTCCGCGTTGATCAGCATGCGTCGCGTCACGGCGCTCTCCGTCTGGCTATGTTGCGGGGGCGCGCGATGCGCGCGCTCGTCCCGATGGGCTCAGGGTCCGGATGATCCGGGCTTCCCGGCTGTGTTGAGAGATTGGGTAGGGCGAGCGAAGTTGGGAACGAAAGATCTGCCCACCGGTCTGGAAGCCTAGCCGATGCAAGGCCATGCAGCAAGCGGCGGGGGCCGGAGCCGCCGTGTCGTCGGTGCGTTACGATGAGCCGACCATGGCCAACTGCCCGTACTGCGGCACGCCGTATCCGGAGGGCGCCAGTTATTGCGCCACCTGCGGCCAGCCGGTCGCGAACGTCCTGGCGCCCGCTGCCGCGAAGCCCGACAAGAACCTCAAGGCCCTGGTCTGGATCGCGGTCGCCGGCGGCTGCCTGCTGGTGGCGATCGCCGTGGCGGGCATCGTCGCCGCACTCGTCATTCCCAACTTCCTCGACGCGCTGCAGAAGGCGAAGCAGAAGCGCACGATCGCCGACGTGCGCACGATCGCCACTGCGCTGGAGTCGGCGCGCGCCGACGCCGGGCACTATCCGGCGGTGAACGACGCGGCGGCGCTGGGAACGGCGCTCGCCGGCCACGGCTACAGCGGCAAGGGGCAGGACGGGTGGAACCGTCCGCTGCGCTACACCTGTCTGCAGCAGGAGGGCGACGGCTGCTCGAGCTACGAGCTGGCGAGCGGCGGCCGCGACGGCGCCTTCGAGCACGCGCCCGGCGAATACGAGCACGAGTCGTTCGAGCCCACCGCCTACGACTCCGACATCGTGATGAGCGACGGCATGTTCAGCCGCTGGCCGAACGGGCAGGGGCGGTCGGCGAGCGCTGGCGGCGGCTGACCACCAGGCTCAGGCCCGTTTGGTCTTGCGGCGCCGGCGGCGCTTGGATGTGCCGCCGTAGACACCCGCCGACTCGTGCACCTCTTCGGCGAGTACGGCAAGAATGAGGTCGGGAGCTATGGCGCGCACGGGTCCGTGTCTGAACCCTGCTGGATCGCGCGTCGCTATCGCGTCGCAGCGTGCCGCTTCTGCCGCCGCGGCCGTCACGGCGTCCTCGAAATCGGCGTGCTCGACGAGGGCCGCACGTCGCACGACAGCGTCGTCGACTTCCGCCACTCTCAAGAATGACAGCAGATACCTCACGGCCCGGTGCGCCGTCGCACGGTTCCGTTGTTTGGCGGTGAGATAGAAGATGGTGGTGAAAGCGTGAGCCGCGAGATAGCCCTCGCAGCGGCCCGCCTCGACGGCGGAGAGCAACGCGGCGGACATCGCGCTGTGCGGCTGTCGATCGAGGACCACGTCGAGCGCGACGTTGGTGTCGATGAGGACCCTTCTCACCGGTACTTCCGTTCGAGATAACGGTAGTAGTCCTCCGGGTCGGCGCCTTTGGCGATGCCGCGCAACCGCGCCACCATCGGCGTGAGCTCGACGTCGTCGAGAGGCTGGCTGATGCGGTCGAGCATGCGCTCGACGATCGCCGACACAGACGTTCCGCGAGCCTCGGCATAGCGCTTGGCGCGAGCGATGACGTCGTCGTCGACGCTCAGAGTCAACTTGGCCATGTACGTACTGTACTTGAATTCTAGATACGTATCAAGTGCTCAGCGACTCGCCGCTGCCACCACTCGTTCGAGGTGCTTCAGGCCGCGTTCGACTTCATCTATTGGTGGGCCGAAAGAAAGCCTCACATGCTGCCGGAAGCGCGCAAGTCTTCGCGATCGCCGCTGCCCAGGGTTGACGTCGAAGAAGACGCCCGGCACGCAGATCACCTTCTGCGCCAGCGCGGCGCCAAAGAAGGTCATGCAGTCGTCGAGGGGCTCCGGCAATCCCGCGAGCGAGGCGAACACGTAGAAGCTGCCCTGCGGCTCGAGGTCGATGCCCAGGCCGAGCTCGCGCACGCGGCGCACCATCAGTGCGCGCTTTTCGAGAAAGGCGCGCCGTAGCGCCGCGAGCTCCGCCTCTACCGCCGCCGGCTCGAGCAGCGGCACCGCGGCGCGCTGCAGCGGCCGCGAGCCGCCGCCGTCGAGAAACGAGCCGGCGCTCGCCAGCGCTTCGATGACGCGCTTCGGGCCGAGCGTCCAGCTCACGCGCCAGCCGGGGTAGCGCCAGTTCTTCGTCAGGCCGTCGAGGATTACCACCGGATCGAGGTCGACGTCCTCGACGTAGCGCGCGGCGCTCTCCATCGGCGGCGCGCCCGCGGCCCACACGTAGTGCGAGTAGAACTCGTCGATGAGGAGCGCGCAGCCGAGCTCACGCGCCGTCGACACCCACGCGGCGAGCTCGTCGCCCCACACCAGCCGCCCCGTGGGGTTGCAAGGGTTCGACATCAGCACGCCGGAGAGGCCGCGGCCGAGGATCTCCCGGCGAAGGTCGCTGGCGTCGAAGGCGAAGCCGCGTTCGGCGTCGAGCAGGATCGGCGTCGGCAGGAAGGCGCGGAAGATGTCGAGCAGCTCCTCGTACGCGGTGTAGTCGGGGAGGAAGTGGCCGAGGTGGATCTGGCCGAGCGACGCTGCGGCGCGAGTCAGCGCGGCGCGGCCGCCGCCGGCGATGCAGACGTTCTCGGCGCTGTACTGCGAGCGCAGGCCGCGGCGATACGTGCGGTTGTAGAAGTCGGCTACCGCCGCGCGCAGCTCGGGCAGTCCCGCGACCGGTGCGTACTCCTGGTCGCGCGGGTCGACGGGTACCGCCTCGACGCGCGGCGGCGCGCCGGGAAGCTCGCCGGTCTCCGGTTGCCCCTGGCCGAGGTTGGCCCACTCGGGATGGCCGGCGCGGTAGCCGCGCGCGGCCGCCTCTTCGGTGACGAAGATGACACCCGTGCGCGGCACCGGGCGGAAAGCGCCGCCGAGTGCGACGCTGCCTTGGTTGGGGCGCGGGTCGGCCGGGTCCATCCGCGCAGGGTAGCAGCGGGCTCCGCCGCGGCGGTTACGCGGCGCGCTTCTCGAACTCGCGCAGGAACGCGACCAGCGCCTCGACGCCCTCGACCGGCAGCGCGTTATAGATCGACGCGCGCAACCCGCCAACGGCGCGATGGCCCTTCAACCCGACGAGCCCCGCCGCCGTCGCCTCCTTGGCGAAGCGCTCCTCGAGCGACTCGTCGGCGAGCCGGAAGGTGACGTTCATCCGCGAGCGGCTGTCCTTCTCCGCCGTCGGCCGGTAGAAGTCGGTGGCGTCGAGCGCGTCGTAGAGCAGCTTCGCCTTCGCCTCGTTGCGCTCGCCGACGCCGGCGAGCCCGCCGTTGCGCTTCAACCACTGCGTGCACAGGTACGAGATGTAGATCGGCCAGGTGGGCGGCGTGTTGTAGAGCGAGTCCTTCTCGGCGTAGGTGCGGTAGTTGAGCATCGTCGGCAGCGTCTTCGGCCCGCGGGCGAGCAGCTCCTTGCGGGCCACCGCGACGGTGAGGCCGGCGGGGCCGAGGTTCTTCTGCGCGCCGGCGTAGAGGAGCGCGTAGCGGGAGAGATCGAGCGGCCGCGACAGGAAGTCCGACGAGACATCGGCGACGACCGGCGGCGCCACCGGCGGCGGGTCGCCCGCCCACTGCGTGCCGTAGATCGTGTTGTTGCTGGTGACGTGCAGGTAATCGACGCCGTCGGCGACTTTGATCTCGTCCGCGCGCGGGATGCGGCGGAACTTGTCGCCTTCGCTCGTGGCGGCGATCTCCACCGTGCCGTGCTTCTGCGCTTCGGCCACCGCCTTCTGCGACCACTCGCCGGTCACCACGTAAGCGGCGCGGCCGCCGCTCATCAGATTCATCGGCACCATCGAGAACTGGGTGCTGGCGCCGCCCTGCATCAGCATCACCACCCACTCGTCGCCGGCGCCGAGCAGCTCCTTGATGCCGTTCATCAGGCCGAAGTGGATCTCTTCGTACGGCTTGCTGCGGTGGGAGAGCTCCATGACCCCCATGCCGGTGCCCTTGTAGTCGAGCAGCCCCTCGCGCGCTTCTTCGAGCACTTCCTGCGGCAGCGTGCCCGGACCGGGGTTGAGGTTATGGACGCGGTGGGTCATGGGGATCTCCTCAGCAACCTTTTGCAAACCTTTAGAACTCGTGCACCGCGAGGCCGGAACGCAGCTTGGGCTCGAACCAGGTCGACTTCGGCGGCATCATGCGGCCGGCGTCAGCGACGGCCATCAGCTCGGCCATCGACGTCGCGTGGAGCGCGAAGGCGACGCCCTCGCCGCGGCGGTCGACGCGGCGCACCAGCTCCTCGGGGCCGCGGATGCCGCCGACGAACTCGATGCGCTGCGAGGTGCGCGGATCGTCGATGCCGAGCAGCGGCGCCAGCACCAGCGACTGCAGAATGGCGGCGTCGAGGCTCGCCACCGGATCGGGATCGCCGATGGCGGCTGGCGGCGCGGCCAGCTCGTGCCACGCGCCGGCGAGGTACATGGAGAAGCGGCCGCGGCCGGACGGCACTGGACCACCCGGGCTGACCGTCATCAACTCGCGCAGCCGCGCCAGCAGCTCGTCCGCCGTCATGCCGTTGAGGTCGTGGACGACGCGGTGGTAGGGAAGGATCTGCAGCTGGCCGGCGGGGAAGACGACGGCGAGGAAGTTGTCGGCCTCGACGGCGCCGACGTCGTGCCCGGCGGCGTCGCCGGCGGAGCGGCGTACGGCGGCGCGCGCGCGGCTGGCGGCCGCGCAGCGGTGGTGGCCGTCGGCGACGTAGAGCGCCGGCACTCCGGCGAAGGCGGCCTCGAGCTCGGCCGCGGCCGCCGCGTCGGCCCGCCAGACGGTGTGTTGCACGCCGTCGACGGCGGTGAAGTCGTAGAGCGGCTCGCCGGCAACGATGCGCGCCACCACGGCGTCGATCGCCGCCTCGTCGCGATAAGCGAGAAACACCGGCTCGCTGTGCGCCGGCAGCGACAGCAGGTGGCGGACGCGGTCGTCCTCCTTGTCGGGGCGCGTCTTCTCGTGCTTCTTGATCAGGTCGTCGTCGTACTCGTCGACCGACGCACAGCCCATGACGCCGAGCTGCGCGTGGCCGTTCATCACCTGGCGGTAGACGAAGAGCGCGGGCTCGTCGTCGCGCGCGAGCACGCCGTCGCAGAGGAGGTGCTTGTAGGCGGTGGCGCCTTGCGCGTAGACCTCGTCGTCGTGCGGGTCGGTGCCCTCGGGCAGGTCGATCTCGGGGCGGATGACGTGAAGGAAGCTGATCGGATTGCCGGCGGCGAGCTGCTTCGCCTCGGCGGTGTCGACGACGTCGTAGGGCACGCTGGCGACGCGCGCGGCGAGCTCGGCGGTCGCCGGCCGGACGGCGCGGAAGGGTCGGACGGTGGCCATGGTACGGCGAATCCTATCGTTTCTCCGCAGGCACGGCCGTTGCCCCTCGACACCGGCTGGAGGGCAAATCCCATGCGACATCCGGCGGTCCTGGCGTGCGGTGCGGCGGTGGTGTGGATGGTCGGAGCTACGGCGGTGGCGAGGGGCGCTGACGCAGGCGCGACAACGACTTCCGAGCTCGCGGCGGTCGCATCGCGTGCCGCGGCGGGAGACCTCGACGCCGCGCACGTGCTGCGCGCCGCCGGCCCCGCAGGCCTGTCCGCGTTGTTGGACGCCGGCGTCGCCGAAGCAGGCCGCGGCGATGACGCGACGCGCGCGATCGACGAGCGCGCGATCGATCCTCGCGCACTCGACCTCGTCTGCGCGCAGGTCGATTGCGCGGCGTCGCACCTCTACTGGTACACGGACTTCGCGGCGGCGCGGGCCGAGGCCGAGCGCAGCGGCAAGCCGATCGTCGTGTTGCGCCTCCTCGGCCGCTTAGACGAGCAGCTTTCCTGCGCCAACAGCCGCTACTTCCGGCTCGTGCTCTACAGCGATCCGTCGATCGCCGGCTGGCTGCGCGAGCACGCCGTCCTCTACTGGACCTCCGAGCGTCCGGTGCCGAAGGTGACCGTCGACTTCGGCGACGGCCGCCGTCTCGTCGGCACCGTGACCGGCAACAGCATCCACTACATGCTCGACCCGCACGGGCGGATCGTCGATGGCATGCCGGGGCTGCACACCCCGCAGCGCTTCCTCGCCTGGCTGCAGGACGCGTCGCAGCTCGCCACGCGTTGGGCGCCGCTGCCCGACGCGCGCTTCGTCGCGGTGTCGCACGAAGAACATGCGCATCGTTACCAACAAATCCTCGATGATCTCGTCGGCGAGCTCACCGAGCGCGGCTGGTCGAAGGCGGCGGCGCTCGAGGCCTGGGGCGAGCCGGAGAAGGCCGAGCAGGCAGCGAACCCCACCGCGGGCGACGCGGCGCGGCTGGCGCTGTCGAAGGGAGTGGCCGAGCGCCCGCTCCTGGCGGCGATGGGCGCCTCGCCAACGTTCCCCGCGCCTTCCAACGCCGTCGCCTCGCTCGTGCCCACGCAGCGCTGGGGTGCGCGGATCTCGCCCGAGAGCAGGCGGCTGATCGTGGCGCGCGCGCCGTCGACGGCCGACGACGATGTGAACGCCGCGATGATGCGGCTGGAGGTCCGCCTCGCCGAGGACGGGCTCCGCAACGAGGCATTCCTGCACCGGCGCATCCACGACATCCTGTCGCGCACCTACGGCTTGTGGAGTTGGCAGGACCTCAACGACTGGGTGTACACGACCCTGTTCCTCACGCCGACGAGCGATCCGTGGCTCGGGCTGGAGCCGACGGAGCTGCTGTGGGCGGTGGCGCCGGTTGCGCCGGCAGCCGAGAGCGGCGGGCGGCCGTAACCCAACTCGTCACCGCGAGGAGCGCAGCGACGAAGCGGTCTCGATCTCGACAGGTCGAGATCGCTTCGCTGCGCTCGCGATGACGCGGTGACGACTGCAGCTTGCTCGGATCGCACTAAGGCTCGGCGCGCACGCCGCCTGTCGGCGGCTCGCCCTGGTAGATCTCGCCGTAGCGCTCGTAGCTGTTGAGCACCTTGCGCACGTAGTGCCGCGTCTCGGCGAAGCTGACGGTGGAGAGGAAGTAGTCGTGCCCCGCGGCCGGCTGGAGCTGGCGCCACAGCCGCGCCTGCGCCGGCCCGGCGTTGTAGGCCGCCGCTGCCGCATACGGGTCGCCGCCGAATTGCCTTTGCAAGTCGCCGAGGTACTTGGCGCCGAGCTGGATGACGAGCCGCGGGTCGTAGAGATCTTCGGGCGCCACCTCGACCAGCCCGAGCCCCTCGGCAACCTGCCGCGCGGTGGTGATCAACAGCTGCAGCAGCCCGCGCGCCGCGGCGGAAGACTTCGCGCGCGGGTTGAAGCGCGACTCCTCGCGCATGATCGCCAGCAGCAGGCGCGGGTCGGCGCCGTAGGTCTCGGCGTCGTCGGCGATCCAGTCGTAGAAGTAGCGCGGGAAGAGCAGCTCGCGCAGCTCGCGCGGCAGCAGCTGCGGCACGTAGTCGTCGGGCACCTGCTCCATCAGCGATTCGGCGGCCTGGATCGAGAGCCGCGAGGCGCCGGCGCGGTGGTAGACGACCGAGCGCGTGAGCCCGGAGGGGAAGGGCTGGAGCGGGTAGCTCTCACCCGTCGTCTGCACCGTCTCGTCGTAGAGGCCCATCGCCGCGAGCAGCTCGTCGGGAGTCGGGTCGCGCAGCGGAAACGCCGGCAGCGGCAGCGGGCGGGCGAGGAGCACGGCGCGGTACTTCGGTATCGCGAGGTAGATCTCGCGCAACAGGTCGAGGTCGGCGTCGGAGGCGTCGGCGAGCAGCACGGCGTCGGTCTGCAGCTTGCGCGCGGCTTCGGCGTCGCCGGTCTGCAGCTTGGCGCGCGCCTGCTGCCGGCGCGCCAAGGCCGCGGCTTTCGCGGCGGCGGCGAACGGCCCCTTCGCCAGCCGGTGCCGCGCCAGGTACGCGTAATGGGTGGGGACCTTGGCACGCAGCACCTCGAGATAGCCCGCGAGCGCGCGTGACGGATCGCGCGACTCGGCGGCGCGCGCGCGCCAGTAGGCGACCTCGGCCTGGTCGTAGGGGTCGAGCGACGGCGGCATGGGGCCCAGCGTGTTCGTTGCCGCCGTCGCGTGGCCGGCGGCAAGCTGGCCCATGGCGACGGCGATGGCGCCTTCGGCGACGACGCGCTGGCGCGGGAAGGTCTTGCGCAGCAAGGCGAGGTCGGCGCCGGCGCCGCCGAATTGCCCGTGGTGCACGCGCAGCCGGATGCGGCTGGTGATGGCGGCGGCGGTGCCGTCGAAGCGTCCCGGCACGCCGATCGCCTGCCCGAGCAGCCGCTCGGCGTCGGCGTCATGGCCGCGGAGCTGCGCCGCCCGCGCCGCGTGGTAGAGGTCGCGCGCCTGGTCGCCGCGGTTGGCGGCGTTGGCGGCGGCACGGCGGTAGAGGCGCTCGGCTTCGGCGAAGTCCTCGGCGAAGAAGCGGGCGCGGCCCATCGCGAAGTCGAGATCGCCGTGCGCGTTCGGCAGCCCGCGCCGCGCCAGCTGGAAGAGGTCGACGGCGCGCTGCCACTGGCGGTGGTGCAGCATGCTGTCGCCGAGGTCGCGCAGCGCCGGCGGCGGCAGCCGGCGCACGACGTCGGGACGGTCGAGCAGCAGCGCTACCTGCTCCGCGGCGTCGTCGGCGGTCGACTGGTCGAGCAGCCGCGTGCCCTCCGCGCTCGCGGTCTCGACGTCGCCGGCGTCGAGCAGCGCGGCGACGCGCGCCGCCGCCAGCTCGCGCCGCGTGCGCTCGTCGTCGGCGCGCGGCTCGACGGCGTCGATGAAGGCGAGCCGCGCCGGTGGATTGCCGTTCTTCTCCAGCCACTCGAGGTGCTCGGCCAGCGTCTCGTGCCAGTAGAGCGACCCCGGATGGTCGAGCAGCAGCTCGCGCCGCCGCGTCGCCGCGGTCGTCTCGTCGTTCGTCGCCGCGGCGAGGTCCGCCGCGTGGTGCAGCGCCAGCGCTCGGTACGGATCGCCGGGCTCGAGGAAGGGCTCGAGGTGTGCCGCGGCCTCCTCATCCTCGCCAGCGCCGATCAGCGCCCGCGCGTGCAGATAGCCCAGCCGGTTGGCGCGATAGAGCACCGGCGCCCGTGCCTCGACGTCGGCGAGCAGGTCCGCAAGCTCCTCCCACGCCGCGCGCTCTTCGAGGGCGCGGAAGCGCGGCGTCCAAAGCTGCGCGCGCAGCACCGGGTGCTCGCCGGCGCGCCAAGGCGAGCGTCCGTTCTCACCCGCGCCGGACGGCTCGCGCGGCTGGATCGCCGCGGACACCGGCGGTGCCACGCGCTCGGGCGCGTGCACGGCGAGCCAGGCGCCGGCGAGCAGCGCCAGACCGCCGGCCGCCAGGGACAGTGCTGCGGAACCGAGGTGGAAACGGCGGGGCATGCGACCGCAACGAACGAGATGGAGGACGCGATCTAAGGCGGCCGCAACAGAAGCCGGCGGCGCCGCATCAGAAGCGCGCCGCCGGCGAGATCATCGCAACGCGAAAGGCTGGTGTGCTGCGTCAGATGCCGAACCGGCTGCGGAACTGCTGCGAGCGCACGATGGCATCCACCACGCCGGCGATGTTGCCGCGGTCGATCTCGGCGAGGTCGCTCTCCCAGCGCTCGCGCCCGGCGTCGGCCCGGCTCCAGCCCAGCAGGTGTCCGTACAGGGCCTCGAGCCGTCGCACGTTGGAGACGCCGTTGTCGTACATGCGGGTGCGGCTCTCCTCGCTGTTGGCGATGTTGGCGGCGACGCGGCGCACCGCGTCGTAGCCGTGCCGCGCCAGGTCGTCGATGGCGCCGGCGGCGCCGGAATCCGGCTCGCGCAGCAGGATGCCGCGATAGAGCGCGGCCACCACCGCGTCCGCCGGCCGCGAGAACTGGTTGGTGTTCGTCCACGCCGAGCTCGACGCGCCGGTCACCGAGGTCGAGCCCGGTGCGGCCACGCGCACCAGGATGCGCCCGAGCTGCATGCCGGAGTTGGCGAGCTTGAGCCGGTCGGCCAGCTTGTAGCCGATGTGCAGGCGCTGCCCCGGCGTCGCGTCGTTGAGGCGGATCAGGGCTTCGCCGCGCTCGGGCGAATTGTTGACCACCTCCAGCGCCGTGGGCGTCGGGCCGAAGCCGAAGGTGGCCGCCAGCGGGCGGCGGTCGGCGCGGCGCGTGGTGACCGGCTCGAAGGTGCGCACCAGCACCTGCTCGCCGGGGGCGAGGGTGATCTCCTGGTCGGGATCGAGGACGGCCAGCTCGTCGCCGCTGGACGGATCGACGATGGCGATGCGCACCGAGCGTACCGTGTCGGTGGTCTGCGCCGCGAGCGGCTGCGCGGCGAACAGCGCCGTGCCGATGAGCAGCACCGCGGCCGCGGCGGCGAGCGGAGCGATGGGTTTCGTGAGCTTCGTCATGACTTGTCGGACCTCCTTGAGCGCTCACCCCGCCGATGCAGGGCAGAGCTGTATTCGCCGGCCGCTGGTGCAAGTGACGAGCCATCAGCGAGGTGGCTGCGAACCCCATCGCTCGACGCCACCGCGCCCGTGTGCCAAAATGGCGCCCGTCCGCAGGAATCTCGAAATGGATCGCCCGCAAGTCCTCATCATCGACGACGAGACCGGCTCCCGCGAGTCGATGGCGCTGGCCATCGAGAAGGCGGGCCTGCCGGTGCGCACTTTCGACGACGCTCGCCGCGCGCTCGAGTTCCTCGAGGCGAACCCTGGCCCCAATCTCGCGCTCTGCGATCTGCGCATGCCGGGGATGGACGGCATCGAGTTCCTGCAACAGGTGCGGTCCCGCGGCTACGACTTGGGCGTCGTGCTGATCACCGCCTTCGGCTCCATCGAGTCGGCGGTCGAGGCGATGCGCGTCGGCGCCGACGACTACCTCACCAAGCCGGTCGACCTCTACGAGCTGCGCAAGCGGGTGACGACGCTGCTCGACAACCGCCGGCTCAAGGAAGAGGTCACCACGCTGCGGCAGATGCTCGACAAACGCTACGGCTTCGAATCGATCATCGGCCGCTCGGCGCCGATGGAGCGGTTGTTCGAGCAGATGCAGCTCGTGGCGCCGACGCGCTCGACGGTGCTCATCACCGGCGAGAGCGGCACCGGCAAGGAGTTGGTGGCGAACGCGCTGCACCATGCGAGCCCGCGCAAGGACGAGCGCTTCCTCGCCATCAACTGCGGCGCCATCCCCAGCGACATCCTGGAGAGCGAGCTGTTCGGCCACGAGCGCGGCGCATTCACCGGCGCCGTGGCGCGCAAGATCGGCAAGTTCGAGCTGGCGCATCGCGGCACTTTGTTTCTCGACGAGATCAGCGAGCTCTACCCCGAGCTGCAGGTGAAGCTGCTGCGCGTGCTCGAGGAGCGCCAGGTCATGCGCGTGGGCGGCGGCGAGCTGATCGACGTCGACTTCCGCCTGGTGGCGGCGACCAACCGCGACCTCGAGAAGGAAGTGGCGGAGGGGCGCTTTCGCGAGGACCTCTACTACCGCCTCAAGGTGGTGACGCTGCGCATCCCGCCGCTGCGCGAGCGCCGCGCCGACGTGCCGTTGCTCGTCGAGCACTACCTCAAGCAGCTCTGCGCCGAGCACGGCAAGGAAGACAAGACCGTCGAGCACGAGGCGATGGAGGCG
>DASYQD010000017.1:0-24460 GCA_036005845.1 Thermoanaerobaculia bacterium
GTGACTATAGCCCCCGCACCAGCCTTGATGAGATCACCCTTCGTCATTGCCGCCTCCGACCGGCCGATTGGCACACACGCGCACCACAACTGACTCGACCGGATGGACACAACGATACAGCAATCGGACAGGGTGCGCACAGGTGCTGTGAAGTCGGTGGTCACTCTGGCAGAATCCGACCGCTGCGGCGAGCGATAATCGACCCTGTGCCGCGCAACGATCTCTGGCTCTCGCGTAGCGCCTTCGAGAAGCTCGTCGCCGAAGCGATCGACGGGCTGCCGCTGCAATTCGCGGAGCTGCTCGAGAACGTCGCGGTGGTGGTGGAGGAGGAGCCCGAGCCGCGCGTGCTCGCCGAGATGGGGATGGACGAGGACGAGGAGCTGCTCGGCCTCTACGTCGGCGTCCGCTCACCGAACGCGATTCGCAGTACCAGGCGCTGCCCGACCGCGTCGCCATCTACCGCGGCCCGGTGCCGCGCTGCTGCGACAGCCGGCGGCAGGGGGTGCGCGAGGTGCGCGAGACGGTCGTTCACGAGCTCGGGCACTACTTCGGGCTCGAAGACGAGGAGATGCCTTTCTGATGCGAGCGGCGCGGTGAGCGACCCGGTTCGAGAGCACGAGGCGTACGCGCCGCAGCAGCTCGGCTGGGCCGTGCTCACGGTGTCGAGCAGCCGCACGCTTGGCGACGACAGGAGCAGCGACCGCATCGCGGCGATGCTGGCCGCAGCGGGTCATCAGCGCATCGAGCGGCGGGTAGTGAGTGACAATGCGGCGGCCATCACGGTGGCATTGCATGAGCTGCTCGGGTGCGCGCATGTCGACGTGATCGTCGTCACCGGTGGCACCGGCGTCTAGCCGACTGACGTCACACGCGAAGCGGTGACGCCGCTGCTCGAACGGCGGCTCGACGGCTTCGGCGAGCTCTTCCGCGCTCTCTCGTTCGAGCAGATCGGCGCCGCCGCGCTGCTCTCGCGCGCCGTCGCCGGCACCACGCGCGGCCGCGCGATCGTGCTCCCGGGCTCGCCCGCGGCCGTCGAGCCCGGTCTGTCGAAGCTGGTGCTACCGGTGGCCGCCCACCTCGTCGGACAGCTCCGCCGCGCCCGCTAGCTTTTCTTCGGCACGTGTGCGAGCGCCAGGCCGAGCAGCGCCGGCAGCGCGCTCAGCGCCGCGATGGCGATCGAGCGCACGTCGAGCGCCGCGAGCCCGCCTGGGGCTTGCCTCGGTGGCGTTGCTCCTGCTCGCGTACATCCGGCGCTACGGGCCGGCGACGCTGCCGGCGGGCGCGGGCCGCCCGCCCGCGGCGAGCGGGCCGCACCGGCCGTAGCCGCGAGGCGCTAGGCGGGCAAACCCTTGCGGACGATCCCTTCCATCGTCTCGGCGAAGAGGTCGACCTCCGCGAGCGTGGTGTAGACGTTGGGCGTCACGCGCAGGCCGTTGAACTCGGCGTGCACGATGGGCGTGGTCATGATGCGGTGGCGCTCCCAGAGGTGGGTCTGCAGCGCGCGAGTGTCGATGCCTTCGACATGGACGAGCCCGATGGCGCACGAGTCGACGTCGTTGAGCGGCGTCAGCACGCGGATGCGCGAGTCGACGGCGAGCAGCCGCTTGGCCCAACGGTCGCGCAGCAGCCGCAGCCGCGCCGCCTTGCGCTCGCCGCCGATGCCGGCGTGGAACGCCAGAGCGCCGGCGATGGCGTTGTGATTGGCGGCGGGATGGGTGCCGATCTCCTCGTACTTGCGCACGTTCTCGTCCATCGCTTGGGGCGCTGCCATCAACGGCCAGATCCGTTTCTGCTTCTCCTTGCGCACGTAGAGGAACCCGGTGCCGATGGGAGCGAGCAGCCATTTGTGCAGGCTGGTGCCGTAGTAATCGCAGTCGAGGTCGTCGCGGCGGAACGGGAAGTGGGCGAAGGCGTGAGCGCCGTCGACGAAGACCTCCACCCCGTGCTCGCGGCCGAGGCGCACGATGTCGCGCACCGGCAGGATCTGGCCGCTGAGGTTGGTGATGTGCGGGACCTCGATGACGCGCGTGCGCGGAGTGAGCGCCTGGCGGAAGCGCTCGACGACGTCGGCGGCCGACGGCGGCGGCACCGGGAAGGAGATCTGCCGCACCACCACGCCGTGGCGCCGTGTCCGCTGCTCCCAGGTGGTGAGCATGCGGCCGTAGTTCTGGTTGGTGACCACCACCTCGTCGCCCGGCTGGAGGTCGATGCCGAGGATCAGCGTCTCCATCGCCTCGGAGGCGTTGCGGGTGATCGCCATCTCTTCGGCATCGCAGCCGAATGCCGCCGCCAGGTCGCGGCGCACGGACTCGACGCGCGGCTCGAGGATGTCCCACAGGTGGTGGACCGGCATCTCGTTGGTGAAACGGAGGTCGCGAATCATCGCCTCGAGCACGTGCGAGGGCGTCGGGCTGCAGCCGCCGTTGTTGAGGTTGACGAGGGTGCGGTCGGTGTCGAAGGCGCGCTGGATCTCGGACCAGTAGGCCTCGTCGGCGGCGAGGTCGGATGCCGGGCGGCCGGCCGCTCCGGCGGCGGCCGCCAGCAAGCGCCGTCCGGCATCGACGCGGAAGCCAGGCAGCACGAGGCTGGCGGCGGCGCCGGAGAGCAGGGAGCGTCGGTCGAGTCGCATGGCCGCTACCTCCTGCGGCACAGACTAACGCCACCGGTGGATAATCGCCGCGATGCCGCGCAACGATCTCTGGCTCTCGCGCAACGCCTTCGAGAAGCTCGTCGCCGAAGCGATCGACGGGCTGCCGCCGCAGTTCGCGGAGCTGCTCGAGAACGTCGCCGTGGTGGTGGAGGAGGAGCCCGAGCCGCGCGTGCTCGCCGAGATGGGGATGGACGCGGACGAGGAGCTGCTCGGCCTCTACCTCGGCGTGCCGCTCACCGAGCGCGACTCGCAGTACCAGGCGCTGCCCGACCGCGTCGCCATCTACCGGGGTCCGGTGCTGCGCTGCTGCGACAGCCGGCGGCAGGTGGTGCGCGAGGTGCGCGAGACGGTGGTGCACGAGCTCGGGCATTACTTCGGGCTGGAAGACGAAGAGATGCCTTTCTAGATGCGAGTCGCGACGCCGTGACCGATCCCGTCGCGGAGCACGAGGCGTACGCGCCGCAGCAGCTCGGCTGGGCCGTGCTCACGGTGACGAGCAGCCGCACGCTCGCGGAGGACAAGACCGGCGATCGCATCGCGGCGATGCTGGCTGCGGCGGGTCAACGGCGCGTCGAGAGGCGGCTCGTGGGCGACGATGCGGCGGCCATCGCATCCGCCGTCGGCGAGCTGGTCGATGCCTCGGGTGTCGACGTGGTGGTGATCACTGGCGGCACCGGCGTCTCACCGACTGACGTCACGCCCGAAGCGGTGACGCCGTTGCTCGAACGGCGGCTGGACGGCTTCGGCGAGCTCTTTCGCGCGCTTTCCTTCGACCAGGTAGGCGCCGCCGCGCTGCTCTCGCGCGCCATGGCGGGCACCGCGCGCGGCCGCGCGATCTTCGTGCTGCCGGGCTCGCCCGCGGCCGCCGAGCTCGGGCTATCGAAGCTCGTGCTGCCGGTGGCCGCCCACCTCGTCGGCCAGCTTCGCCGCGCCCGCTAGCTTCTCTTCGGCACGCGCGCGAGCGCGAGGCCGAGCAGGGCCAGCAGCGCGCCCAGCGCCGCGGTGGCGATCGATCGCACGTCGATCGCCGCGAGCCCGCCGAAGCCCAGCGCCGTCGCCACCACGCCGCCGGCGAGCGCGCCGGCGAGCCCGATCGCGAGCGCCAGCAGCCACGAGCTGCCGCGCCAGGGCGGCAGCAGGCGCAGCACCAACGCGAGCACCAGTCCGGCGCCGGACCAGGCGACGGTTCCCCACCAAATCTCCACGGCCGCGCACCGTAGCATGCGGTGTCGCGGCATAGAATCGCGCCGCACCGACCGCCACGGAGGTTGCCGGATGACCCAGCCGAGCTACGCACCGCCGCCGCCCCCGGCGCCGCCGCCGAGCGCCCTGCCCGGGTGGGCGCGCGCGATCGGTCTCGGTTGCGGCGCGCTGCTGCTGCTCGGCGTCGTCGCCGGCTCGGTCTTCTTCGTCTTCATGAAGAAGGCCACCGCCGGCCCCGAGAAGACGGTGAAGGAGTTCCTCGCCGCCGCCGGCCGCGGCGACTTCAGCGCCGCCTACGACTACTTCTCGAGCGATCTCAAGACCGTGCAGTCGCTCGAGCAGTTCACCGCCGAGGCGGCCGCGCACCAGCGGTTCTTCCAGGTGCAGGAGACGACCTTCAACAACCGCTCGATCGACCTGCAGCGCGCCGAGCTGTCGGGATCGGTGACGCTCACCGACGGCAGCGTGAAGCCCGCTTCCTTCAAGCTGACGAAGGAACGCGGAGAGTGGAAGCTGACCTCGTATCAGCTCGGCAGCGGTTAACCCCCCCGCGGGCAAAGCCCGCTGCCGCCCCCCACCCGACCCCCTCCCATGGGTTTATTCACCCCTGTCCCCGTCCCCCTGCCCCTCATCTTTGAAAGATGGGCAGGGGCGCCCCCGCCCGCATTACTGCTTCGGCTGCAGAACCAGCTCCGAGCGGTCGACACCGTCGAGCTTGCGCGGCGGCCGCAAGCCGAGCAGTGAAGCCAGGGTCGGCGCCAGGTCGGCCGTCGCCACCGGCTCGCGCACCGCGTGCGGCGGCACCCGCGGCACGCGGATGACGAGCGGCACGTGCGTGTCGTACGGGTACGGCGTCTTGTGCGTCGTGCCGGTCAGGCGGTCGACGAACCACGGCTTCCACTGGATGACGAAGTCGGGGCTGCGGCTGGGCAGATAGCTGGCGCGCTGGAAGGCGAGCGAGGTGTCCTTCGTCGGCCGGTCGGGCGTCAGCTCGGCGCGCGTCCACACGCGCTCGACGTTGGGGCAGGCGCCGAGCCAGGCTTGGATGCGGCGGTCGAGCTCCGCGCGCGGCACGCGGCTGCGGGCCACCTGCACCGCGTCGAGGTAGAGGTCGTAGGAGAACCAGTCGCGCTGGCCGTAGGTGGTGTCGAGCTTGCGCAGGACCGACTGCACGCAGGCGACGTCGGCGGGGGCCTCGCGGGTGCCGCGCAGACCGAGTTGCCGCTGGCGCTCGGGCATCGGCGCGATGCCGTGGTCGGCGGAGAGCACGACCACCATGCGGTTGCGCCCGACCTTGGATTCGATCGACGTCAACAGGGTGTCGAGCGCGCGGTCGAGCCGCAGCACGGTGTCGAGCACTTCGCGGCTGTGCGGCCCGTATTCGTGGCCGACGCTGTCGACGGCCGAGAAGGAGAGGCCGAGGTAGTCGAGATGGTCGTCGAGCCCCAGCCGTTCGTGAGCCACCAGCTCCGCCGCGAACTGCGCCAGGTACTCGTCGACGGCGGGCGAGTCGTAGATCGCCTCGTAGAACTCCTTGCCGGGCCGCGTCACCGCGCCGCCGTAGGTGTGCGGGAAGCCGAGCGGCAGGCCGGTCCCTTCGAGCTGCACGACGCCGAGACGCGCCGGGTCGACGCGCAGCGGCAGGGGCTGCCAGAGCGTACCGAAGCGCTCGCGCAACAGCGGCCGGCGGTTGAAGGCCATCAGCCAGCCCGGCGGGTGGTGGTAGCGCGGGCTGGTGACGAAGCCGCGGGCGTCGGGGTCGTACCAGAAGGCGCCGGTGGGCCGCTTGCCGCCGAGCATCACCGCGGCGCGGTCCTTGCCGCTGGCGCTGAAGGTGCGCCCCCACCAGTCGCGCTGGCGCACCCAGTCGGGAAGCGCGGTGGCGAGCAGGTTGGCTGGGCCCATCTCCTCGGCCACCGGGTCCTCGGCCGAGTAGACCTCGCGGTTGGCGTTGCGGTCGAACCAGTAGTTGGCGACGACGCCGTGGTGGCGCGGCGTCAGGCCGGTGACCAGCGTGGCGTGGCCGGGCGCCGTCGCCGTCATCGCGTGGCGGTGGTGCGCTTCGGTGAAGGTGACGCCGGAGTCGAGCAGGCGCGCGAGGCCGCCGCGCAGCGCCGGCCGGTAGCGCATCAGCGTGTCCCAGGCGAGCTGATCGACGACGACGAGCACGAGGAGGCGCACGCCCGCGACCTTCGGCTTCGGCGGCGGCGCTCGCCGCGGCAGCGGTGCACGGGAGCAGCCGGCGATCGACGCTGCGGCAATGAGAAGAGCGATGGCGAGCGCCGCGAGACGTCGAGTGCGGCTGGCGGCGGTGCGCGGGGCGGCGGCGCTCGGCATCGCGCGGATGTTATGCGCGCGGCGCTAAGAAGAGGGACGGGTGGGGACGCCCCCTGCCAAGAGAGGGAGGGTGGTGGCGCCCCCTGCACCTGGAGGGGCAGGGGGACGGGGGGACAGGGGTGAAATGGTCTCAGCGCCCGAAGGTGCCGACGAAGGCGCCGCGGCCGTTCAGGGCGTCCCAGGGAGTGCCCAGCGCGTCGCCGAGATACGCGTGCTCGAGCGCTACCGCCGGCGTGGCATCGACACCCTGCGCCAGCGGCGGCGCCGCCACCTTCTCGTCGCCGCAGAGCGAGTCGAGGCGGTTGAAGGGCCGCGTGCGCAGCTCGGCGAGGCCGGCCACGTGCAGGCGGCCGAGCGCGCGGCTGGGATCGACGGCGAGCTCGATGGGCGCCGCTTCGACTTTCACCACGTCGCCGAGGGCCTGGCCGGCCTGCGCGCGCACCATCGCCTCGAGGGCAGCGCGCTGCGGCAGGCTGGCGGCCTGGTCGACGAAGATCACCGAGTGCGGCTTGGCGCTCGCGCTCGGGATCACCGACAGCGCCGCCTCGCCGCGGATCACCGCCACCACCGACAGGCCTGCGAGCGGCACGCCGCCGAAGTCGCCGCTCTCCACCTGCCAGGCGACGATGGCGTCGCGGCCGTCGCCCTCCGCTTCGCGCGCGCAGCTCCCCGGGTAGAGGTCGGCGTTGCGCGCCTCGAGATACGCGCCGCGCACTTCGGCGTGCGCCGGAGCGGTAGACACGAGGATGACGAGGGCGGCGAACCCGACGACCGCAGAGGCGAGCTTGCGCAAACGGGGACCTCCGAGAAGGGACTGGCATCGTAGCCAGCGCAGAGGTGCAGCGCAAGGGCGAAATACGGGCGAAACGCATGTCGCCACCGCATCGTGGTGAGTTGTTAGACGCCGCGCGTCCCGCGCGTGCGCGCCCACTACAATCGCGGCCATGCCCGGCAAGCGTCTCTTCCTCATCGACGGCTACTCGAACATCTTTCGCGCCTACTTCGCGATCCCCAACCTCTCCAACTCGAAGGGCATTCCGACCAACGCCGTCTACGGCTTTCACAACATGCTGCGCAAGCTCCTGCGCGAGGAGCAGCCGGACTTGATCGGCGTGGCGTGGGACGTCTCCTCGCGCACCGTGCGCAGCGAGAAGTTCGAGGCCTACAAGGCCAACCGCACGCCGATGCCGGACGACCTGCGCTCGCAGATCAAGCGGATCCGCCAAGTGCTCGAGGGCTACCGCATCCCCATCCTCGAGCTGCCCAACTGGGAGGCGGACGACGTCATCGGCACCTTGGCCCTGCAGGCCTGCGCGCAGGGTTACGACGTCACCATCGTCTCGGCCGACAAGGATCTGCTGCAGCTCGTGCGGCCGGGGATCTCGGTGGCGCACACCTTCCGCGAGAAGGTCTATACGCCCGAGCTCGTCGAAGCCGACATCGGCGTGCCGCCCGACCGCGTCGTCGACCTGCTGGCGCTCATCGGCGACAGCATCGACAACATCCCCGGCGTGCCCGGCATCGGCGAGAAGGGCGCGCCGCAGCTCATCCGCGAGTTCGGCAGCCTCGAGGCGCTGCTCGACCGTTCGGCGGAGGTGAAGCGCAAGAACTACCGCGAAGGGCTCGAGCAGCACCGCGAGCAGGCCCTGCTGTCGAAGGAGCTGGCGACGATCCGCACCGACCTGCCGTTGACCTTCGATCCGGCGCTGCTCGAGCGGCAGCCGCAGGACACCGAGACCTTGCGCACGATCTTCGCGGAGCTGGAGTTCTTCTCGCTGCTCGCCGAGCTGACGACGGTGACGGCGGTGTCCGAGCTCAAGCAGGCCGAGGAAGTGACGAGCGCCGCCGAGCTGCCGGCGCTGCTCGGCGCGCTGCCGCAGCGCGTGTCGCTGTTGGCGCTCGGGCCCGAGGCGCCGATCGGCGTCGCGATCCCCGACGCGGCAGGTGGTGCGCGCTGGGTGGACTTCCGGCGCGACGGGCTGCGTGGCGCTTTCGTGGAGACGCTGGCGAGTTGGCTGGCGGAGCCCGGCCGGCGGCTGCTCGGCCACGATGTCAAGGAGGTGCTGCGGCTGGTGCCGACGGTGCGCGCCTGCTGCGGCCTCGACGACGTGATGCTCTGGTCGTACCTGCTGAACCCGGCGCTCAAGGGCAGCAGCCTCGAGGAGATCGCGCTCGAAGCTCTGCACCACCGGGCGATGACGTACCTGGATGCGGGCTGGGCGAAGGGACGGGCGCGACCCGCGCTCACGGATGCGCAGGGAGAGCTGGGAGAAGGAGTCGAGTGGGCGGCGGCAAGCCCGCGCGGGGCGCGGGGGGAGCCGCAGGAGCCGGCGCCCGGAGACCCGCGCCTGCTGGCGCTGGCCGGCGAGCGTGTCGAGCTGCTCGGGCGCCTGGACGAGCGGCTCTCGGCGCAGCTCGCGGACAGCCCGCTCGCCAAGGTTTACACCGACATCGAGGCGCCGCTCGTCGGCGTGCTGATGGCGATGGAAGAGGCGGGCGTCGCGCTCGACGTGCCGTTCCTGCAGAAGATGGGCGTCGAGCTCGGCGACGAGCTCGCCAAGCTCGAGAAGGAGGCGTGGCAGATAGCAGGCGAGGAGTTCAACCTCGGCTCGCCGCGCCAGCTCGGCGAGGTGCTGTTCGAGAAGCTGCAGTACCCGATCTTCAAGCGCACGCGGAAGACGAAGAGCTACTCGACCGACGTCGAGACCTTGCAGGACCTCGCCGCCAAGGGCTTCCCGCTCGCCGACGTGGTGATGCGGCACCGCGAGCTGTCGAAGCTCAAAGGCACCTACGTCGACGCTTTTCCGGTGCTCGTCGACAGCGCCGGCCGCCTGCACACGCGCTACGAGCAGGCCGTGGCGGCGACCGGGCGCATCTCGTCCAAGGACCCCAACCTGCAGAACATCCCGGTGCGCACGACGGTTGGCCAGCAGATCCGCCGCGCCTTCGTCGCGCCGCCGGGCCGCGCGCTGCTGGTCGCCGACTACAGCCAGATCGAGCTGCGCCTGCTCGCCCACATCGCCGGCGAGGAGGCGATGCTCGAAGCGTTCCGCACCGGCCGCGACATCCACACCGCCACCGCGGCGAGCGTCTTCGGCATCTCACCCGAGCTCGTCTCACCCGACCAACGGCGGGCGGCGAAGACGATCAACTTCGGCATCATCTACGGCATGAGCGCCTTCGGCCTGGCGAAGAACCTGAAGATCTCCAGCAAGGAGGCCGAGGCGTTCATCACCGCCTACCGCGCGCGCTACCCCGGCGTCGTGCGCTACACCGAAGAAACGGTAAGCAGCGCTCTCGTCACCGGCAAGGTCGAGACCCTCTACGGCCGCGCCCGCTTCCTGCCTGAGCTGCAGAGCCGCAACTACGCCGTGCGCGAGAACGCCCGCCGCATGGCCATCAACGCGAGGATCCAAGGCACCGCGGCGGACATCCTGAAGCTCGCGATGGTGGCCGTGCACCGCGCGCTCGCCGACGAGCACCTCGACGCACGGCTGCTGCTCACTGTCCACGACGAGCTCGTCCTCGAAGTCCCCGACTCGCAAGCCGAGGCCGTGGCCGCAGTCGTCAAGCGCGAGATGGAAGGCGTCGCGCAGCTCAGCGTGCCGCTCGCCGTCGACACCGGCTGGGGCCGCAACTGGTACGAAGCGAAGGCGTAGCGGCGGAGCCGCCCACGCGCCATAATCGATTCGAGGCGACGATGACGACGCTCGAGCGGATCACCCGCGATCCCGACGTGATGGGCGGCAAGCCATGCATCCGTGGTTTGCGCGTGACGGTCGGCGCGATCGTAGGCTTGTTGGCCGAGGGGCACAGCGAGTCTGAGGTGTTGGCCGCCTACCCCTACATCGAGCCCGAGGACATCCGGCAGGCGCTCGCCTACGCCGCGTGGCGGCTCGAGGAGCAGGAAGTCGCCGTAGGCGGCCGTTGAAGCTCCTCGTCGACATGAACCTCTCACCCTTGTGGGTGGAGGAACTGGGTCGCGCCGGCATCGGGGCCGTCCACTGGAGCGCCGTCGGCGATCCGCGTGCGCCGGATGAGCGCATCTTCGACTGGGCGCGCGAACGGGAGCTCGTGGTTTTCACCCACGACCTCGACTTCGGCCGCATCCTCGCGTTGACCGGAGCGGCTGGACCCAGCGTCATTCAGCTCCGCACGCACGATCTGCTGCCGGCAAAGGTCGGCGAGCTCGTCGTGGATGCCGTTGTCGCTCACCGCGACTTGCTCGACCGGGGAGCGCTGCTGGTCATCGACGCGGCTGCGGCGCGCGTCCGCATCCTGCCGATCCGTCGCGACTCCCGAGAGTAGTCAGCGGCGCGATTGCTCGTCCTGAGCCTCGAGGCGACGCTCTTCTCCCTTGAGCTCGCGCCAGTACTCGCCGAAGTCGCGGCCGGGGGAGATGCGGTTGATCGTGGCGGCGAGCCAGCGGGGGGCTTCGGGGCCGGCGACGTTGACGCCGCTGCGCGTCAGGAGATTGCCCGCGTCGGCCACGGCCTTGAGGACGGCGAAGGGGCCGAAGAAGGTGATGGTCTCGCTCTTCAGCGCCACCCAGGTGCCGACGATGAGGAAGAGGTGGATGAGGGTGACGCGGTTGAGCGTGGTCTGCGCCTGCTCGCGCACCCAGGCGAACGGGCGCTGGCGCAAGCCGCGCAGGTCCCAGAGGAAGGTGGCCACTTGCACGGCGGCGACGCCGAGGACGCCTTGCCGCAGCGCCTCGCCGTCGGGCGAGCGTTCGAGCACCTTCCGGATGACGAACCAGAGCAGCAGGCCGTGCACGGCGGTCGCCGCCAGCGCGGAGACGGCGAACTCCTGCACGAAGTTGCCCTTGCGCTCGACCTTCGGCCGCCGCCCCGGCCTCCACGGCTGCGGCGACTGGCCGCCTCCATCGCGCGAGGCGAGGGTGAGGTGGAGGCGCTCATAGCCGCGCTTTCGGGTCCACCGGCGGTGGAGCAGCAGCCGCAGCGCCACCAGCAGGCAGCCGACGAGGTTCTCCCACCAGTAGAGCGACAGCGCCGTGGCGCCGCTCCAGCCGCCGAAGAAGACCCCGGCCAGCGGGATGGCGTTGATCCCGAGCAGCGAAACGAGGCCGCGAACGCGGTCAGACACTGAGAGCTAGCGTGACCGGCCCTGCATGGCGCCGCCTTTGCCATCGGCCAGCGCGGTGAGCGCCACGAACGCCTCGTCCTGGTGGTAGCGGGCGAACACCACGTCGTCGCGCGCCTCCTGCATCTCCATGCGCCGCACGGCGTCGAACTGCTCGTAGACGAAGAAGTGGCGGCGCAGCAGCTCGAGCGCCTTCTCGCGGTGGCCGAGCTGGGCGTGGATGGCGGCGAGGTTGTACGACCCCGACAGCATCGCCTCGTTCTTCTTCGCCACCGCCTCGGCCTCCGCCGGATGGCCGAGCGCCACGTACTGCGTGGCGGCGAAGATCAGGTTGTAGGGATCGTCGGGCGCCAGCGCGAGCGCCTTCTCGACGTAGCCGTACGCCTTCTGCGGCTGCCGTTCCGACGCCCAGTACACCGCGAGGTTGCGATAGGTGAGCGCCAGCGGGAACTCGGCGAGCGACTTCTCGAACAGCGCCAGCCCCGCGGCGAAGTCGCCGGCGTGGATGGTCATCTTGCCGAGGCCGTGCATCGCCACGGCGCGCGACAGCGGGTCCGCGGGCCGCGCCAGGATCGAGTCGAAGATGGCGTGCGCCTGCGCCCAGTCGCCGGTGTGGTGGCGGTGCAGCTCGCCCAGGAAGCGCAGCGGCACCCAGTCGCCGGGATCCATGTCGCGGGCGCGCTCGTACGCTTTCTGCGCCTCGCCGATCTTGCCCAGCTCTTCGGCGGCCAGGCCGGCCTCCATCACCGCCGTCATCCGCGCGTTCATCGCCGCCGAGAGGTCGGGCAGCGGGCCCTCCCACAGGGAGGACGTTTCCTCGGGCACCGGCCGGCCCATCGCCTTCAGCGCCTTTGCCGCTTTCTTGCCCAACGACGGAAACAAGCAACGGTCGCCGAGCACTTGGGTGTAGAGCGCCGCGGCGCCGTCGGCATCGCCGCTCTTCTCCTTGCGCTTGCCCTCGTCGAGGGCCGCCTTGAGCGAATCCTCGCGGGCGTCGAGCGCGGCGCTCACCGCCTTCTCGACGGCATCGGTCTCCAGCTTGCCGGCGTTCGCCTCGACGCGCGCGATCTCGCTGCCGTCGTCGGCCGCGAGCACCGCGGTCGGCGCGCCGTCGACGGCCTTGAAGCGCGCGCGCAGGTCGGCGTTGTTGGCGGTGACGAGGCCCATGCCGACGCACTCGCCGCTCCACGCCGACAAGCGCCGCGAGGTGACGAGGGAGGAGGCGCGCGCTTCGTCGGGCGAGGTGGGGAACCAGTAGAGGACGAGCTTGCCGGCGGGCGCCGTTTCGCCGTTGGCGATCACCTTCCACGGCACGTGGTAGACGCGATCTACGCCGGGCTCGACGGGGTCGGTGAAGCCGCCTATGCCGCCACCGCCGCCGCCGCCGCAGGTGGCGCGCAGGGCGGGCGTGGTGAGGAGGAGCGCCGCGGCGAGCAGGAGACAGGTGGTCGTGCAGCGAGTGGGCGATGGTCGCATCGGTCTCTCCTCGATCTCGGCCTGGATCTCGAACGGCAATTCCGCGAGGCTGCCGTGTGCGGTAGGTACCTGCTGGCTCGCGGGGAGTTCCATCATGGTCGCATACCGGGCGCGCCTCTCGTTAGTTTGCGCCCCCTCGCAGTCGTTCCCGCCGCATGTTCGGCGGGGTGGGAGCCGGCGCCCCGCCTATAATCGCCGCCCATGGCGACTCCGCAGCAACGCATCGAGGAAGACCTCAAGCAGTCGATGAAGGCGCGCGACGCCGAGCGCACCAGCACGCTGCGGATGCTGCTCGCCGCGCTCAAGAACGAACGGATAAGCGTCGGGCACGAGGTGACGGAAGACGAGTTCGTCACCGTGGTGCAGCGCGGGGTGAAGCAGCGGCAGGATTCCGTCGAGCAGTACCGCAAGGGCGGGCGCGAGGACCTCGCCGGCAAGGAGGAGCGCGAGGCGACGCTGCTCTCCGCATATCTGCCGGCGCAGGTGCCGGCCGACGAGGTGCGGGCCGCGGTCGAGGCGGTGGTGCGCGAGCAGGGGCTCGCGGGGCCGAAGGCGATCGGGCAGGTGATGTCGGCGGTGATGCCGCGCTTCAAGGGGCGGTTCGACGGCAAGGCGTTGCAGCAGATCGCGCGCGACGTCTTGGGCGGCTAGCCAGCGAAGAGGGAGTTCGGAGCTCGGAGCGCTTCGAGGCGGTTGCGCATCTCGGCGGCGCCGCCTGCGTGGTCCCCGCCTGCCGGTCGGTATCCCACCGTGCTCGCTTCGCTGCGCGCGGTGGGAGCCCTCCGCCCGGCGCGCCCCGTCGGCGGCGCCGCCGAGCCGCAACCGCTGCGCCGCGAACTCGTCATGACCGCGACTTAGCAAGCGCGCGAGGTCGTAGTTCGTGGTTGGCGTAAACCTGTACAGTGCGCGCGATGCGGCGGGCGATCGTTGGCACAGCGGGGCATATCGATCACGGCAAGACTCGATTGATCGAGGCGTTGACGGGGATCGACTGCGATCGGTTGGCCGAGGAAAAGGCGCGAGGGATCACGATCGATCTCGGGTTTGCCTGGTTGGTCGAGGGGGACCCGCAGCTCGGGTTCGTGGACGTGCCGGGGCATGAGCGGTTTCTGCACAATGCGCTGGCGGGGTTGGGCGGGATTCGGCTCATGCTGCTCGTCGTCGCGGCCGACGAAGGGGTGAAGCCGCAGACTC
Source organism: Thermoanaerobaculia bacterium (assembly GCA_036005845.1). Taxonomy (GTDB): domain Bacteria; phylum Acidobacteriota; class Thermoanaerobaculia; order Multivoradales; family JAIOJS01; genus DASYQD01. Next base: position 13,964 of record DASYQD010000017.1, read on the forward strand.
GCGAGCACGTCGCGATCTGTTCGCTGCTCGGCATTCCGGCGGCGGTGGTGGCGCTCACGAAGAGCGACCTGGTGAGCGGTGATCTGCTTGAGCTGGCGCAGCTCGAGGTGGAGGAGCTGCTGCAGGCGACGCCGTTCGCGGGGGCGCCGATCGTGCCGGTGTCGGCGGTGACCGGCGACGGCTTGCCGCGGTTGCGCGAGCTGCTGGTCGAGCGCGCCGGTGAGGTGGCGGTGCCGGCGGATGCGGCGCGTCCGGCTCGGCTGCCGATCGACCGCGCATTCCACTTGAAGGGATTGGGCGTGGTCGTCACCGGCACGCTGGCCTCGGGGCGCGTGACCGTGGGCGACGAGCTGGCGGTGGTGCCCGGCGAGCGCAGCGCGCGCGTGCGGAGCGTGCAGGTGCACGGGTCGCCTCGCGACGAGGCGCTGGCGGGCGAGCGCACGTCGTTGCAGCTCGCGGGCGTCGAGCTTGGTGAGCTCGAGCGTGGGCAGCAGCTCGCGCCAGCGGGTGCGCTCGCCACCACGCACCGGCTGTTGGCGCGGTGCACGTGGCTGCCCGATGCGGGCAAACCGCTCGCCGGTTGGATGCCCGTGCGCGTGCACCTGCTCGCGGCGGAGACGCTGGGCAAGGCGCGGGCGCTCGATCCCGCCGAGCTGGCGCCGGGCGCCACCGGCATCGTCGAGCTGCGGCTCGACCGGCCGCTGGCCGCCGTGCGCGGCGATCGCCTGGTGCTACGGCGGCCGTCGCCGCCGGCGACGTTGGGCGGCGGCGAGGTGCTCGATCCGCTCTGGCGGCGGCGCCGCGGCAGGCAGCGCGACGAGGCCGCGGCGGCGCTCGCGGGCGGCGTCCGCGAAGCGCTGCGGCTGTGGGTGGAGGAGGCGGGCGAGGGCGGCGCCACGGCCGAGGAGCTGGCGCGGCGGCTCGGTGTCGCCGCCGACGTCGTGCGGCCGGAGCTCTCGGCGCTCGCCGGCGAGCAGCGGTTGCTCAAGGTGCCGGCGCCCAACGGCGAGGTCCGCTGGTTGTCGCCTGCGGTGGTGCAGCGGGTCACCGCGCGAGCCAAGCGCGTGCTCAAGGAGTACTTCCAGCGCGAGCGCCTCGCCGACGGCATGCCGCGCGCCGAAGCGGTGCGCCGCATCCTGCGCGGCCGCGGCGGCGAGGTCGCCGACCGCTACTTCGAGTGGCTCGCGGCGCAGCGGGTGCTCGCCGTGGCCGGCGACCGCATCAACCTGCCCGGCCGCCGCGCCGAGCTCTCCGGCGACGAGTCCCGGCTCGCCACGCAGGTGCTCGCCGCCTACGAGTCGGCCGGTCTGACGCCGCCGTCGCCGGCCGAGCTGGCGAAGGGCCTCAACGCCAAGCAACAGATCTTCGACGGCGTCGTCCGCTACCTGCGCCAGCAGGGCCGCCTGGCGCAGCTGCCGGGCGGCCTGCTGGTCTCGCGCGACGCGCTCGACAAGCTGGTCGCCGCGCTGCGCGGCACCGGCTGGGAGCGCTTCTCGGTGCCGCAGTTCAAGGACCGCTTCGAGCTGTCGCGCAAGTGGGCCATCCCACTCCTCGAGCACCTCGACTCGATCGCCGTCACTCGCCGCGTCGGCGACGACCGGCAGCTCGTGCGCTAATTCTCGGCGGCGTGGATGAGCGTGCGCTGTCCGGGGCCTCCGGGGCACGCCGGGATCGGCAGGTTCGCCGGCAGGTTGCCCGGTTTCTCGCCTTTCTTCCAGCTCGGATCACAGCCATAGCTCTCGATGTTCGTCGTCCAGTCGGCGGCAGCCCAGAAGGCGGGCCTGGCCTGCACCAGCGTACCTTCGAACCATGCGACGTGCCCGCTCGGCCCCCGCTCCACGTGAAGGGCGTTGCGCAGCTTCGGTAGCTCGGCGACCGTAGCGCCGCGGACTTTTGCGAGCTCCCCGGGGAAGTCGCGCTCGAGCTGGGTGAGGATCCAGAGGCCAGTCCAGTCCAAGGCGGTGTCGAGCGTGGCGGGCAACGCGACCTGCTGGCCGAGCAGGAGCCGCCGCGTGCGGTTGCGCTGAGATCGCTGGTCGGCATCGATGCCGCCGAGGAAGCAGCGCGCGCCCGGCATGACCACTCTGCCCGCCGGCGTGCTGCAGAGCTCTTCGGCGGCCAACTCGGCGCGCTGGTATCGAATGACCTGCGCGAGCAGCGGCTGATCGAGGTGCTTGCGGGCGAAGTACCAGGCGGCGCTGATGCCTGCCTGATGCCAGGCGTTGTGCGAGCTGGTGAACGTCTCGTCCGCCTGCGCGTGACACATGTGGCCGTGCGTCCACATCCAGTCGAGATAGTCGGACAGCTCCTTGCGGCCGCTCGCGGGATCGAATCCGTAGCCGGCCGCTTTCGCTTCGATGAAGTGGTTCGGCGTGCCGCCCATCCAGGTGAGGCCGGCGCCGTTGCCCGGTTGGCCGGCCACGAGATCGCGGAGCAGCTGGGCAAAGCTTTTTTCAGCGCCCATGCCACCAGAGACGGACCGAGGACGGGTTTTCCGTCCAGCAGCGCGCCGCGCTAGTCGACGTTGAAGTCGATCAGCTCGACCGGCAGGGTCGTCACCACGAACTCCCAGCCGAAGTTCGCCACCGGGCTGCCGCCGAAGTTGGCGGCCGCGCCGGCCGGATTGCTGACCGTGAAGAAGCTCCCTGCGGCGGTCGTCTCGAAGATGGTGTCGGTGCTCGACCCGAGGTCGACCGGGTTGAAGAAGCCCTGTCCGAAGTTGCTCAGCTCGGTGTTAGTGGCACCCGTCGTCGTGCCGACGTTGTCGAAGGTCTCTCCCGCCCACAACGTCGTGGTCGTTCCCGCGGGGACGGCGAACCCCGCACCCAGGTTGCCGGTGAGCGTGGTGACGCCGGGCGCGAAGGTGAAGGCGTTGAAGGAGAACCCGACCTCGGTACCGGCGCCGCCGGGCGCGTAGTAGGTCCCCGGTCCATTGGGCAGGCCGCCGCCTAGCGCCGCGCCGTCGGCGTTCCAAAAGCGGATCCGGGCGCGCACCGACTGCGATGTGGCGTTGCCGTTGTAGACGGAGAAGCGGATGGTCGTGACGTTGCTGACGCCGGGGTTGGTGGTGAACGTCACGTCGTCCATGAACAGACGCGTGATGCCGCCCGACGCGGGTCCCTGCGACACGGCCTGGCCGAGGAAGTTGGTGACGTTCGAGTAGATCGCGTTGGCATCGACCGCGTCGATGGCTGCGGCGTGCCCGGCAAGCTGAGAGAGCGGGACGTACTTCACGACGACGAGGTTCGAGGCCGGCAACTGGACTTCGTGCAGCGGAGCGGCGAAAGAAGAGGTCGCGCAGAGCAGGGCCGCGGCGACAGCCGCCAGGATCGTCGATCGCAGGGCACGTCGAGACATGTGTAGGGCTCCTCCCAGTTGTTTGCGGCGGGAAGTCTAACACTTGCCTCACGCTGGCCGGTAGCGTTTACCGCGCCGGCAATTCGATCGTGGACCGGCCCGCGCTATCGTGCCGGCAGCTCGATGGTAAATACCGTGCCGCGCGGCGGGTTGTCCTCGACGCGGATGGTGCCGTGGTGGTCGGCGACGACGCGGTTCACGATCGCCAGCCCGAGACCGGTGCCTCGCCCCTTGGTCGAGAAATGCGGCTGGAAGAGCTTCTCCTTCGCCTCGGGAGGGATGCCGCGGCCGGTGTCGGCGACGACGAGCTGCACGCGGCCGTCGGTGCGCGCGGTGCGCACGTCGACGCGGCCGGGCGCTTCGGTCGCTTCGACCGCGTTGTCGAGGAGATTGATGAGGGCGCCGCGGAGCTGCTCGGGGTCGGCCCAGGCGTGGGCCGCGTCGGGGGCCACGTCGCCCGCCACCTCGACGCCGGGCTTGACGCTGCGGTAGAGCTTCACCGTCTCCTGCACCATGCCGGCGAGGTCGACGTCGGCGGGCTGCGGCCGCGGCATGCGCGCGAAGCGCGAGAACTCGTCGACCATCGCCTTCAGCGTCTCCACCTCGCGCACGATGATGCGCACGCCGTCCTCGAGCGCCTCGCCGACGTCCTGCCCCTGGCGGTGGCGGCGCAGCACGCGCTCGGCGGCGAGCTGGATGGGCGTCAATGGGTTCTTGATCTCGTGGGCGATGCGGCGCGCCGCCTCGTTCCAGGCGGCGAGCTGCTGGGCGCGGATGAGCTCGGTCAAGTCTTCGAGCACCAGCACCTGGCCGAGCGGCGAGCCGTCGGGCTCGCGCAACGCGGCGCGCTTGACCTCGAAGGTCTTCCACTCGCCGCCGAGCACGAGACGGACCTGGTGCGAGCCGGCGTCGCGCCGCCCGACGCTGCCATTGCCGGCGCCGTCGTCGGCAGCCGCGTCGCTCTCCAGGAGCGGCAGCAACTTGCGCCGCTCGTCGTCCGCCCACACCTCGCGGATGGGCCGGTCGCGCACTTCCGCCTCGCTCTGCCGCAGCATCGCCAGCGCCGCGTCGTTGCATAGGAAGACGCGCTCCTCGCGGTCGACGGCGATGACGCCCGCCGCGACGCTCTGCAGCACCGCCACCAGCAGGCCGCGCTCCTCGGCGAGCTGCCGGTTGGCGGCCTGCAGCTCCTGCGTGCGCTCTTCGCGCTCCCGCCGCGAGCGCTGCAGCTCTGCCGTCATCATGTTGAACGAGCTCACCAGCACCGCCAGCTCGTCGTCGGCCGGCACCTCGACGCGGTGGCTCAGGTCGCCGCCGCTGATGCGCCGGGTGCCCTCGGCCAGCGCCTCGATGGGCTGCGTGACCTGGCGCGCGAGATACAAACCGACCCACGTCGAGGCGAGCAGCACGAGCAGCGTCACCATCAGGAAGATGAGCACCTGGCTCGTGCGCAGCTCCGGCTTCTGCGTCTCGAGCTGGCGATACTGCTGATAGGCATCGATGAGCTGGTTGGTCTGGGTCGCCACGCCCGGCGACAGCAGCCGCCCCGCCACCAGCACGCCGCCCGCGGGCACGCTGCCGGGGATGGGCACGGCGGCCAGCACGAGCTGCCCGTCGCCGCGCGGCGGCGGGATGGGCTGCGCCGCCTCGCCGCCCACCGCCGCCTCGAGCAGCATCGAGCGGTGCGGCTCGGGCAGGTCGCCCAGCCCGGCGTCGGGGTCCACCACGGCGGTGACGAAGTCGGCCTCGCGGTAGACGCCGAGGAAGTCGAGGTCCTCGCGCACCAGCGCCGGCTGCAGGCGGCGATCGAGCCGCGCGCGCTGGCGCGGGCGGTCGAGCTCGAGACCACTGAGCTCGCTGGCGATCAGCCGCGCGTCGTGCAGCGTCGCCTGCTCGCTCGAACGCAGCAGGTTCTCCGCCACCGCCGAACCTTGCCGCAGCACCGACTCCACCGGCGCCGCGAACCAGCGGTCGACCGACTGCTGCAGCAGCACGTTGGCGTAGACGAACATCACCAGCACCGGCACCAGCGACAGCCCGACGTAGGTCGCCACCAGCTTGGTGCGGAACTTGGCGCCGAGGATGCGCGCCCGCCGCTCGAGCAGCAGCTTGAAGATGCTGCGCGCGAGCACGAAGAGCACCGCCAGGATGAGCACGACGTTGATGTAGAAGAGGACGAAGAGCAGCACCCGGTTGGCGACCAGCAGCGAGGGCAGATCGCGGCTTTTCTGCAGCAGATAGAAGACGGCGGTGAGACAGATGAGCAGCACCACCAGCATGCGGAGGATGAAGCGGGCATCGCGGCGCCGCTTGTGGAAGCTCTCGAGGAGTCTCAAGGTTTCAGGATGTCAGGGCTCGCGCAGTTGGAACTTGCGCGAAGCGGTCCAGTCGGTGTCGACGTGGATGGGGATGAAGGACAGCCACGTCTTGCTGCCCAGCTCGGCGCGGGCCTTGAGCAGGAAGCGTGAGCCGGGGCCGCCCTGAAGATCGCTCGTAGTGAACATCGGCACGCGCTCGAAGCGCGTCATCGCCGACTCGAGCTCGGCCCGGCTGCGCGCCAGCCGCGACTCCACCAGCTTGCCGTCGCGCTTGAAGTTGACGAGGTACTCCTGCGACACCGCGTTGTACATCGCCACCACCTCGAGGGTGGCTTCGGCGAGCTCGTCGTTCCACCAGCGGTGGCGATCGCGCAGCAGCGTGACGCGATAGACGAACGAGGTGGGCAGCCCGCTCTGGATGCGCTCCATCACGCCGTCGCCGAAGGCGTCGGCGAGCTGGAAGGAGACCTCGACGCGGCCGTCGACCACCGCCGGCTGCAAGTCACGCAGCTCGGCGGCGAGGGTCGGCGCGGCGCGCAGCAGGATCAGCGCGAGCACGAGGCCGAGCCGTGACAGCATGAGCTAACTCTAGCAGCAGCATCGAGATCGCTTCGTCGCTGCGCTCCTCGCGATGACCTTCGTGCGGTCATCGCGAGCATCTTTACAATCCCGCGAAGCGATCTCGATGCCCGCTAACCGTGGTCGCTGAGCGCCTGCCGCATCTCGCGGTCGATCGTCTTGCGCTTCTCCGTCTCGCGCTTGTCGTAGAGCTTCTTGCCGCGCACGAGCGCGAGCTCGGCCTTCACCCAGCCACCGCGCAGGTAGACCTCGAGCGGCACCACGGTGAGCCCCTTCTGCTGCACCTGGCCGAAGAGGCGGTCGATCTCCTTGCGGTGGAGCAGGAGCTTGCGCTGCCGCTCGGGCTCGTGGTTCTCGCGGTTGCCGTGGCTGTAGGCGCCGATGTGGGCGCCGACGAGGAAGGCCTGGCCATCGCGGAAGTCGACGTAGCTGTCCTTGAGCTGCACGCGGCCCTGGCGCGCCGACTTGACCTCGGTGCCGGCGAGCTGCACTCCCGCCTCCACCGTCTCGATCACCTCGTAGTCGTGGCGCGCCTTGCGGTTGCTGGCGAGCGGCGTCACCGCATCCTTGTCGCGCTTGGCGCCGCCGCCGGATTTCTTGGCGGCGGCGCCTGGGACCGGACGGCTCACGACGTCCGCGGATGCGACGCTTCCGGCCGGTCGCCGGCGCGCCGCCGCTTGCCGCCGGTGTCGCGGATGCGGTCGAGCGCCGTCTGGCCGCCGTACTTGGCGACGATGCGGTCGTCGTACTCGTCCGAGGTGTTGGCGACGGCAGCGATGGCGGAGAGCAGCGCGGCGCGCTCGAGGCCGCGGCCGAAGAGCGTGTGCGAGAGGAAGATGTCGCGCCCGACGACGGAAAAAGCGCCGAAGGCGAGATGGTGATTGAGCTCGAGTAGGCCCATCAGCAGGTCCGATTCGAGGCGCACGCCCTGGACGCAGTAGGCCATCACCTGTACCGTGGTGTCCTCGGGGCCGTAAGGGTCGACGGCGAGCTCCAGCACCGTGGTGCCGTAGCGGACGTAGAAGTGGGCGGTCTCGGGATCGAGGTAAGGGTCCTCGAACAGCTCGCCGAGATATTCCTCGACCCGGTCGTGCGTCTCGCGGTGGGCGGCGTTGGCGAACTCCATGATGCGACCCCTCCACCGGCGACTCTACTCCCTATCCCGCGCGCGCCGCGGCGGCGTGGAGTCGTCCTTGACCCTTCCTCGACCGGGGCATATGGTGCCTAGCCCAACCAGGTGATAGGAGGAGATTGATGAGCTGGCGACGCTTGGCTTCGGTGCGGTGGGTGGTGGCGGCGGCGCTCTTGCTGGCCGCCTCCGGTCCGGCCTTCGGCGCCGGCTTCGGCATCTTCGAGCAAGGCAGCAAGGCGATGGGCATGGCCGGCGCGTTCACCGCCCAGGCCGACGATCCGTCGCTGCTCTTCCACAACGCCGGCGGCCTCGCCTTCGTCGACAACGACGAGATCGCGGCGGGCGCCACCTGGATCAAGGGCCAGAAGGCCGACTTCACCGGCGCCGCGCCGTTCCCCGGCCCGGGCGCGCGCGGCGAGCAGGAGCTGCTCTCCGAGTTCCCGCCGCACCTCTACTACGTGGCGCCGATCAACCAGACCTGGAAGTGGGGCATCGGCGTCAACGCGCCGTTCGGCCTGGTCACCGAGTGGAAGAACCCCAACACCTTCCCCGGCCGCTTCCTCTCCACCAAGGCCTCGCTCCAGGCCTTCGACGTCAACCCGACGATCGGCTGGCAGATCTCGCCCAACTTCGGCCTTGGCTTCGGCGCCATCGGCCGCTTCTCGAAGGTCGAGCTCAACCGCAACATCGGGGCGATCAACCCCTTCACGCAGACTGCCGTCGACGTCGGCAAGGTGAAGATCGAGAGCGACGGCTTCGACAGCGGCTACGGCTGGAACTTCGGTCTGCTGCACAAGGTGACGCCGCGCATCTCCTGGGGCCTCTCCTACCGCAGCAAGATCAGCATCGACTACTCGGGTGATGGCCGGCTGACCCAGATCTCCACCGGCAACGCCCAGCTCGACGCCATCATCCGCGCCCGCACGCCGTTCGACACCAAGCTGCCGGTGAAGACGGGCATCGACTTCCCCGACATGGCGAGCGTCGGCGTCGCCGTCGGCATCACCCCGCGCCTGCTCGTCGAGGTGGACGCCAACTGGACCGGTTGGAGCTCGTTCGAAGAGGTGGTCATCAAGGGCGACGATCCGACCGCGAGCGCCGTGTTCGGCCCCAACGCCACCCCGGCGCAGAGCCGCGGCACCGTCATCCCCGAGGGCTGGGACGACGCGATGAACTACCGCCTCGGCGTGCGGCTCGACAGCGGCCCGACGACGCAGTGGCGCTTCGGTTACGTCTACGACGAGACGCCGCAGCCCGAGGAGGTGGTGAGCCCGCTGCTGCCCGACGCCAACCGCAACGGCTTCACCGCCGGCTACGGCTCGACCGGCCCCGGCCTCAAGTGGGACGTCTCCGTGATGTACCTCAAGTTCGACCAGCGCGAGCGCCACCGCTCGCTGCCCAACGAGCCGACCTTCAACGGCACCTACGACACCACCGCGTGGCTCTTCGGCCTCACCATCGGCTGGAAGTAACCACTCCGCTGCACGACAACCGGTAGGAGAACACCCATGAGCAACCGCTTCCGCTTCGCTGCAGCGCTCGCCATCCTCGCGCTCTGCCTGCTGCCGCAGACGGCGTCCGCCGTCGATACCGGCAGCGCCGACTTCACCCGCTACGTCGCCTTCGGCGACAGCCTGACCGCCGGCTTCTGCAGCGGCGGCCTGGTGCGCAACTGCCAGCTCGGCAGCTACCCGCTGCTCGTCTTCGCGCAGGCCACCGGCCGCTCGCCGCAGGAGGCGGCCACGGTCTTCCAGCAGCCGCTGGTGAGCTCGCCCGGCATCAGCGGCCAGGCCGTCTGCCGCAACCCCGCGAGCCCGCTCTACCCCTGCGGCGTGCTGCGCCTGGTGAGCCTCGCCGGAGCGTCGCCGACGATCCTGCCCATCCCCGGCCAGGCGGTGCCGCAGAACCTCACCCTCCAGCGCCCTTACGACAACCTCGGCGTGCCCGGCGCCACCGTGCACGACCTGCTGTTCACCACCAGCGGCGGCTTCCACGATCTGATCCTGCGCAACCAAAGCCCGCCCGGCTTCACGGCGCTGCAGCAGGGACTCTCGACGCATCCGACCTTCGTGACGCTGTGGATCGGCAACAACGACGCGCTCGGCGCCGCCACCGCCGGTGACGAGCGGCTGCTCACGCCGGCGGCGCAGTTCGACGCCGAGTACCGCGCCATCGCCGGCGCCATCGCCGGCACCGGCGCCAAGATGGCGGTCGCCAATATCCCCGACGTCACCTCGATCCCGTTCGTCACCACGGTGTCGCGCTTCGTGCCCAACCCGGCGACGGGCCAGCCGCTGCTCATCAACGGCAACCCGATCCCGCTCATCGGCGAGGACGGCCCGCTGCAGAGCGGCGACTTCGTGCTGCTCTCGGCGGTCAGCGAGATCCAGGCCGGGCGCGGCATCCCGGCGTCGATCGGCGGCTCCGGCATCCCGCTCTCCGAGAACGCGGTGCTCACCGCCGGCGAGGCGGCCGTCATCCGCGACCGCGTCAACGCGTACAACGCCACCATCTCGGCGGTGGCCAGCCAGTACGGCGCCGCGCTCGTCGACGCCAACGCGTTCCTCAACGACGTGCGCGCGCACGGCATCAACGTCGGCGGCATCACCTACACCAACGCGTTCCTCACCGGCGGCCTCTTCTCGTACGACGCGGTGCACCCGACGGCGTTCGGCTACGCCTACATCGCCAACCTCTTCATCGACGCGATCAACGACAAGTTCGGCGGCAACATCGAGCCCGTCGACCTCTTCCCGTTCGTCTTCGGCACCAACGGCATCGGCAACCCGACTGCCGCGTCGGCGGACTTCTTCGAGCCCGAGAGCGTCGTCTTCAGCCCGGAGGCGACGCACAGCGTGATCGACGTCTTCGTCAAGGCGAAGCAGCCGGCGAAGCCGCGCCGGCACCCCAAGCACTGAGCCTCGGCGCTTCGCGCCGCGCAGCGATTCGAAGGGAGGGGACGGCCCCTCCCTTCGTGCTTCCAGCGCCGATTTACCGCCGCACTTCCGCCTGCTAAAGTGTCCGCCCCCATGGACACGATTTCCATCCGCGGCGCCCGCGAACACAACCTCAAGAACGTCGACCTCGCCATCCCGCGCAACCAGCTGGTGG
>DASYQD010000018.1:0-101821 GCA_036005845.1 Thermoanaerobaculia bacterium
GACCCACGAGCGACTCTCGTCGTCTTGACTCCGTCGCTTGGCCTGCCAACCTAGCCTCAGTGTCGGCTAACCCTTCGTTGCAGCGGACGACAACCGGGCGTTCGCCCGGTTGCCGCCGCTGAACTCAAGTACCGTTAGGCGACTATGAATCAACCGTGCATTTCGGGCTGTTGCCACAGAGAAGAAGGGAGGGGGCCGTGGCTCTCATGAAGTGTCCCGATTGTGGTCGAGAGGTTTCGGACCAGGCGCCAAGTTGCCCCAGCTGCGGCCGGCCTATCAACCATGCGCGCCCGGCACCCGTGGTGGTGTAGACGGTCCCAGCTCCAAAGAAGACGTCGTGCGTCACTTGGGGCTGTCTGGTCCTCATCATTCTCGGTGTCATCGGCGCGATCTCGAACTCGTTGAGTGATCACTCCAACTCCAGCGCAAGTCAGCCCGCTGCACCTCCGGATCTTAAGGCCCACGTCAACTTCACCGGCACGCAGTTCGTCATCACCAACAACGACACGTTCACTTGGACCGACTGCAAGCTCGAGGTGAACCCTAAGACCTTCTCCTCGGGCTTCACGTACCACGCAGGCTCACTCGCCGCCGGGAGCGTCTACACCGTGGGCGTTCTTCAGTTCGCTAACGACGACGGCCAGCGGTTCAACCCTCTACAGTACAAGCCAACGAGCTTCTCCATTGCATGCAACACACCTGGCGGCAGGGCGTTCTACTTTGGCAACTGGGGCTAGTTGCCTAACCCTTCGTTGCAGCGGACGCTACCCGGGCGTTCGCCCGGGCAGCGCCGCTGAACTCAAGTACCGTTAGGCGCACGTGACACCCCAGTGGTAAACGACATGCTAGTGACCCGAGAAGAGGCTCCGGCTCATCAGCTGAGCGCATGGGTTGTTGCCGCTGCCGTAGCGTTGGTAGGTAGCTCCGTTCTGTCCATCGCGTTCTTCGTATGGCGCGTCGGTCCAACCCGCATCTCGACGCAGCTCGTTCGTCTACTACTGACTATCGCCCTCGCGTGTTTCTTGGTGCAAGGCAAGACGTGGGCCCGGTGGCTCACAGTGGGCTTGCTCGGCCTTGCGATCCTGGTCTCGTTGCCGTCGCTCTGGTCGGTCCTCCAATCGGCCAACCTCGTAGGCCTCGCGTTTCTCGGCGGGCTCACTGCCACCTACGCCATCGTCGTGGGGATCCTGCTCTTCTCTCCTGGCGTTGGCACACACTTCGCCCGTCGCATCCCAGCAGCGCGGCTAGCTGTTCCGTCTGCGCCTCCGCCCCCGCCCCCACCGTCATAGGCCACCGGCGCCCTCAGTGCGTAGACCCACCAGCAGAGGCGCTCGACTGAAGAGACCCTTCATCATTACCGGCCGCGCGCCTAACCCTTCGTTGCAGCGGACGACAACCCGGCGTTCGCCCGGTTGCCGCCGCTGAACTCAAGTACCGCTAGCCGACAGGAGCCAGCAACCGTGGTCAGCGTTACACCCCAGATCAGGAGCGCTATCGCCGGGCCGTTGCGCGCGTCGTGGGCGCCCGTACTCGTCTTCGGTCTTCATGTCTTCATCTCGCGCGTCCTCAATGCTTACGTACTGTTCCCACCTCTGGACATCCCCATGCACTTCTTCGGCGGCGTTGCGATCGCCTACTTCTTCGCGAGTTGCGCGAGAGCCTTGCCTGTCGGAGCAGTCTCGCCGTCGCTTCGTCCTTGGCTGGTGGCGCTCTTGGTCTTCGCGCTCACCGGCACTGCCACGGTCTTCTGGGAGTTCGCGGAGTTCTTGTCCGACCGGCTGTTCGCCACGCACGCACAGCTCGGCCTCGCCGACACCCTCCTGGACATGGCTCTTGGGGTCGGCGGTGGCGTCACGTACCTCGCCATGGCGGCCAAGTTGCGCCTGTTGAGTGTCGCCACGCGACCAGTCACGGATGCCTCCCGGTCATAGTGATCTGTCGGCTAACCCGTCGTTGCAGCGGACCACACCCGGCGTCGCCCGGTGCGGCCGCTGAACTCCATTCCCGCTCAGGCGTCGGAGGGAACGCGATTGAGCTTTGAGCTCTATCTGGCCTAAGCTTCGTTGCCGCGGGCGACGCGCTACCAAACGGTGGTGGCCGTCTGAGTTCTTTCGCGGGCCAGGTTTGACCGGTCGCCTAACCCTTTCGTTGCGGCGGACACTTACCGGGCGTTCGCCCGGACGGCGCCCTGAGCTCACATCCCGCTAGGCGTCACGCCAGTACTCTCGCACCGCTACGGACAGAAGCCGATAGGCTGCTCGAAGAGGCTTCTGTTCACGGGCGCACGCAACGTTAGGCGTCGATCCGGTCATGTATTGCCCTAATTGCCGAGGAGAGTTCGTCGCGGGCGTCGAGGTCTGCAACTCGTGCGACATCGCGCTCGTCGATGCTCTCCCCGAAGAGCCTGAGCGGCCGCCTATCGACTGGATCACCGTGGCTACGTATCGGGAGCCGGCCCAGGCGAGGTTGGCGTCGGAATACCTCGAGGCAGCGGACTTGACAGTGCAGTTGACCAACGAATACACCATTGGGGTCAATTGGCTATTGGCCACCGGCATCGGCGAAGTCGGACTACAGGTTCCAGCCGAGCAAGAACAACTCGCCAGGCAAGCCCTCGAGTCAATGACTGTCGACCCGGAGAAGTCCGACGAACCAGCCGAGTTCGCAGGTGGTCACGTTGATCAGGCGACACTAGAGCGCGCGCGCAGAGATAATCGCTACAAGGTGCTTCTGACGCTGGTAGTGGCTGCACCGGTGGTCTTCTTGTTTGGCCTGCTTGCGTATCTGGGTCGCAGCGACCAAGAGTCAACTTCGGACGCCAGAGACAGTGACGCATAACCGGTTGCAGCGGGCCGCCAACCGCACAGGTGCAGGGCCGCCGAACTCCTCTTGCAGCGGACAACAACTTGCGTTCGGTCGTTGCCGCTACTCATAGTCTGCTGGCGTCACTACGGTCGACCTCGACAGTCGCTCTCTGCCCGTCCTATGCTGGGGACATGACGATCCAGCGAATGGACCACGTCGGCGTCGTGGTCGACGACCTGCGACCGCCATCGCTGGCCCTGCGGGCATCATCGTGGCGTCAGCTGAAGAGCTCTCCTGAAGCATAGCCACCGCAGAGTGCCGATGGAGAGAACGCCGCGCTTCCGACCCTCATGGCTACTTGGCTTGGTCGCCTGGTTGGCCCTGTCGTGCAATCCCAAAGCGGACGAGCTATTTCTCGTCGCACCGGCCGAGTACCGCGGCGCTACGGTTCTGCTCGACGACAGGCCGGCGGGAGAGCTCAACGTGGAGCTCGTTCCGGGGAGTTGGCAGGACAAGGCTTTCCGCCGGCGCTTTCCGACCGCGCCTCATCGACTGGTCGCTGCTCAAATTGACCTAAGCGCCTCGAACATCGCTGCGGGGAGCCACGAGCTCGACGTCCGGGCGGCCGGGCTCCCTACCCTCAGCACACGCTTCGTCTGGCCGATGCGCCGCTATGACGCGGTCCTTCTCGTCATGCCTTCGCCCCGTTAGCGGCGATCCAGGAGCGATGGGGCTGGTGCGTTTTGCGAATGCTTTCGACGACGCATGAGAGCACGATGAAGAAGAATCGCTCGGCTCCGAACGCTGCCGTGATACCCGTGCTGTACTACCCCGACGTGCGCCAAGCGGTCGAATGGCTCACGAGCGTCTTGCCGTTCAGCGAGCGCCTGCGCATCGCCGACCACCGGTGTCAGCTCGTCTACGGCGACGGCGCTCTCGTCGTGGCGCAGCCCAGCGGGCCGGCCGCCGCCGCCCCGTCGATGCCGCAGGCTGCGGCGGCTCACTCGGTCATGCTTCGAGTTACGGGCATCGACGAGCTCTTCGGACGCGGCAAGGCAGCCGGTGCTCGCGTTCTCGCCGAGCCGGCGGACCACATGTATGGCGAGCGCCAGGGCTCGTTCGTCGATCCCTGGGGGCACGCGTGGACGCTGTCGGAGACGATCTTCGATTCCGACCCGGCCGAGTGGGGCGGCGAGCTCGTGGCCGATAGGTGAGCTCTCGGCCGCCCGGGCGGCTCGCCGAGCTGCTCGCCGTCTTCACCGCCCCGTATCGGCCGCCGGCCGAAATGGTTTTGCTGTGCGCGCTGGTCCCGTTCTACATCTTCATCCCGCAGCTCCTGGACGGCCGCACGCTCCATCGGCTGGCGCTTGCCGTCGACGGCGCGATTCCGCTGGTCCCCGGCTGGGCCGTCGTCTACGGCTCGCTGTATCTGTTTCTCATCGTCCTGCCGATTTTTCTCGTCCGCGACCAGGTCGAGCTGCGGAACACGGCACGGGCCTACCTGACCGTCTGGTTGTTGGCTTATGTCGTCTTCCTGGCGTATCCGACGGTGGCCGCGCGGCCGGCTGAGGTCTCCGGCTCCGGCTTTCCCGTCGCGGGCTTGCGCTTCCTCTACTCCGCGGACACGCGCTTCAATTGCTTCCCGTCATTGCACGTCGCGCACTCGTTCGTGTCGGCCTTCGCGTGCCGGCGGGTGCATCGGCGAGTCGGAAACGTTTGTTTCGGCGCGGCGGCGCTCGTCGCCCTGTCGACGCTGTTCACGAAGCAGCATTACGTAGTCGACGTCGTGGCCGGTGTGTCGCTGGCCGCCGTGGCGGCCGCCGTCTTCCTCCGCCCGCGTTCGATCGCGGCGCGCGGCTCCCTGGAGCACCGTGTGGCGCCGATGCTGGCCGGCGCGCTCGCCTGCGCACTGGCGCTCGCCGTCGGCGTCGCCTGGCTGACGTACCGGACGGTCACCACGTGAGCGCCTGGAGCCCTCCGGCGATGCTCTCGCGCCTGCTAGCATCGCCGCCCACCGATGGTGGCGTATCGCTTCTGCCGGCCGGACGACATCCCGATGCTCGTTGCGGCGGTGAACCGCTGCTACGACGTGCACTTTCCCGGCGCCGAGCCGCTGACGGTCGACGGCTTCCGCCGCGAGATGCGCGCCGACCGGCTGTGGCCGAGCAACTGCATGGTGGCGACCGCCGGCGAGGAGCCGGTGGCGGTTGTGCTCGGCACCAAGGCGCCTGAGGAGGTCCACGTGCAGCGCATCGGCGTCGCGCCCGGTCATCAGCGGCGCGGGCACGGCCGGCACCTCCTCGAGTCGCTGGGCAGCAAGCTCGCCGTGCTCGGGCCGCCGCGTCTGGTGGCCGAGGTGCCGGCGGCGCTCGGCGATGCGCGCGCGTTCTTCGCCGCGCTGGGTTGGCGCGAGGAGCTCGCGGCTCGCGGTGGCGGCGCCGCCACCGTCCGCTTCGTCACCGAGGCCCAACCCGCGTAGCCCAGTGAAGAACCCGTGAAGACTTACCGCGACATCACCGGCGACGGCGGCTCGCAGATCGTCGCCCAGGTCGTGGCGGCGCGGCAGTCGATGACCCGCGCGCTTGCCGGCGTGCGCCATCTCGTCGCCGTCGGGTCGGGCAAGGGCGGCGTCGGCAAGAGCACGGTGACGATCGGCCTCGCCCGCGCGCTCGCGGCGGCAGGGCAGCGCGTTGCCGTCCTCGACGCCGATCTCAACGGCCCGACGCAGGCGCAGATGGCCGGCGTCCGCGGGCGTCCCTGGATACCCGGGGAAGATGGGCTCGAGCTGCCGCGCACCGCCGAGGGGCTCGGCGTGCTGTCGATGGGCAGCGTGCTCGAGCGCTCGGCGGCGCTGCGCTTCGACACAGTGTCGCAAGGCGACGAGCAGGTCTGGCGCGGCACGCGCGAGCTCACCGTGCTCGGCCAGCTCCTCGCCGGCGTGCGCTGGGGCGAGCTCGACCTGCTGCTGCTCGACCTGCCGCCGGGCGCCGAGCGCACGCTGCAGGTGGCGCAGCTCCTCGGGCCCCGCGCGGTGTTCGTGCTCGTTACCGTGCCGTCGGCAGTGGCGCGCGAGGTGGTCGCGCGCTCGCTCGACGCGCTGACTGGGAACGGTGTGGCCGCGCCGCCTACCGGCCGCGTCGTCGGCTACGTCGAGAACATGGCCGGGTACTGGTGCCGCGACTGCGGCGCCGTGCGGCCGCTGTTCCCCGCCGCTGAAGCGCCCTTGCCGGTACCGCTCCTCGGCTCGATCCCGTTCGACCCCGCCCTCGCCGCCGCCTGCGACAGCGGAGCGGCGCCGCCTTTCGACAGCCCCGCCGGCGACGCCCTGCGCACGGCGGCGCAGCGCCTCCTCGCCGCACTCGACAGCACGGAGAGCACGCCATGAAGTTCCTTTGCATCGCCTGCGACGAGCCGATGAAGCTGGAGGAGTCGACGCCGCCCGCGGACGGCGCCGGCTTCACCGCCACGTTCCGCTGCCCGAGCTGCGGGCAGGGCGTCGCCATGCTCACCAACGCGTGGGAGACGGAGGCCGTCGGCTCGCTCGGCGTCAAGCTCGGCAACGGCCGCGAGTCGAAGTGTCCTATGAGCTCCATGATGGCGACGGCCCGGGAGGCCGCCGCCGGGGGCTCCATGATCGCCGCGGCCCGCCCGGCCGAGGCCGTCGGCGAAGGTCTCACCTGGACCGCCGGCGCGCTCGAGCGCCTCGATCGCATCCCGGAGATGGTGCGGCCGATGGCGCGCGAGGGGATCGAGCGCTACGCCAAGAGCGCCGGCCGCAGCGTCGTCGACGAGGTGCTGCTCGCCGAGGCGCGCGCCGCGCTGCCGGCGTGAAGCTCGCCGGCGGCGCCGTCGCCGCCGGCTTGCAGTTCAGAACTTCCGCCAGTACCCGACCATCACGATGTAGTCCGCGAACGCGGCGTCGCCGTGCCGGCCGGGGACGGCCTGGTCGGGGACGCTGCGCGTGCGGTTGCGGTAGAGCGCGACCGGCACGGTGAGCGACACCGTGTGCGGCCCCGTCGACCAGCTGATGCCGGGCTCGGCCGAGATCGCGTAGCCGGGCCGGCGGAAGCCGTCGCTGCCGCCGATGAGGTCCTTGACCGGCACGCCTTCGAGGCGGCCGCCGAGGCTGGCGCCGAAGCCCTTCCAGCTCGCCCGCGATGCGCTGAAGCCGACGCGGGCCACGTA
This sequence comes from Thermoanaerobaculia bacterium, assembly GCA_036005845.1. Lineage (GTDB taxonomy): Bacteria > Acidobacteriota > Thermoanaerobaculia > Multivoradales > JAIOJS01 > DASYQD01. The sequence goes on from DASYQD010000018.1 coordinate 6,991, forward strand.
CTGGTCGGCGACCGACATGATGCCCTCGCCCGAGCCGCCGCGGAAGGTGGGTACGCCGTTGGTCTCGCGCGGGTTGGCGAGGTAGCTCGCCGAGGTGTACGCCGCGACGCCCGTCGTTCCCAGCCGCTGGTAGGCGCCGAAGTCGAAGAGCACGCCCCAGCCGCCGTCGCCGGGCTGGATCGACTGGTCGACGGTCGTCTGGCTCCTCACGGTCTGCCCGTTGACGAGCGTGAAGCGGCTGTCGTAGACGTCGTCCTTGCCGGTCGGAGCCTTGAGCCCGAGGCCGAAGGAGAAATTGCCGTTGGGATGGCTCAGCGGCTTCCACAACAGCCGATGGGCGGCGATCACGATGTCGCCCAGCGCGTTGGACTGCGTGTGGCTGCGCGTGACGACCACGCGCTGCTGGTTGCGAACGGGGCTCGAGCGGTCGGCGTGAAGCCACGGAATGCCGACCGTGAAGCTCCACTGCGGCGTGGCGTTGTAGCGGATGCCGAGCTCGGTCAGCTTGATGTTGTTGATGACCTCGCTCTCGTCCTCCGCCCGGTTCACCTGCTCCTCAGAACCGACGAAATGCCGATGCGACCGCTGGTAACGGCTGCTGAGCGAGACCTGCCAGCGGTTGGGACCCGAGTAATTGCCTTGCGCGCCAAGCACGGGCGCGTCGAGTCTCGCGGCGACTCAACCCTGGGCCCAGGCGTGTCGCGGCGCTGCGAGCAGCAGGCCGGCGACGGCGGCCGCTGTGAGCGTGAGCTTGCGAAGCATGGTGGCTCCTTTCTCCCGAAAGCAGTTGTCGAGAATGCGATGTCGGCGGCGGGGGAGAGAGCAACGGCTGTGCCCGCCGGTCGAACAGCGATGAGACACGCAAGTGCTTGCAGGACAGCCGGTTGGGGAGTGCGGTCGCGGCGGCCGGGCCGGCACTCGTCCGGGTTTCCTATGAGGTACGACGCCGGCGGCTCATAAATTGTTGACAGGCCGGCTCCCATCCCGTACCTTCACTGCAGCGTCATGTTCGCCACCGCCGAGCCCGCGCGCGGGCGTCGCCTCGCCGCCTCCGCGCTGCCGATCCTGCTCCTGCTGCTCCTCGGCGCGGTCAACGCGCTCGCCATCGCCGGTGTGGTGAGCGCGCGGCGCAGCGCGCGAGAAGCGGCGCTCCAGGACCTGCGGCTGCAGACGGAGGGGCACGCGCGCGCGCTCGAGGCGGTCCTCGGCGGGCTGCGCCGCGACCTGCTGGCGCTGGCGCGCGGAGCGGCGTTGCACCAGCTTCTCGTCGAGGGCGGCGGCGAGCTGCAGGCTGCCGACGCGGCGCGCGCCGAGGCGGAGCGCGCGCTGCTTGCCTTCGCGCAGTCGCACGCCGCAATCCGGGCTGCGGCGCTGCGCGACAACAGCGGAGCGCCGCTGGTGCTCGTCGGCCGCCGCGACGGAGCGCCGGTGCTGCTGCCCGGCACCTCCGATCCGCCGGCGCCGATCGCCGACCGCGATCTGCTCGTCGCGCAATTGCCGGTGGCGGGCCGCATCCGCGAGCGTGGATTGCTCGAGGTGTGGGTCGACCGGCGGCTGCTGCTCGACGCCGCGGCGCCGGCGCTCGGCGACCGCTTGGAGTTGCGCGCGGCGGGCGACGAGTCGGCCGCGACGCCGCCCGGACGGCGACTGGTCGCTTCCGCCAGCGTTCGCGATCCGCTCTGGTCGCCTCCCGTCGCCTGGACGCTGGTGCGCGACGAGCCCGAGAGTCGCATCCTCGAGTCGGTCGCCGAGCTCGCCGGCCGCTATCGGCGCACGGCGCTGCTCAACCTGGCGGTGATGGCGCTGACGCTGCTGCTCGGCTTCCTCGCTTTCCAGCAGGCGCAGCGCAGCAGCGCGCTCCAGGCCGAGAACCGCCAGCAGGCGCGGTTGCGCGAGCTCGAGCGGCAGATCCTCCACGCCGAGCGGCTGGCGAGCGTCGGGCGGCTCGCCGCGGGAGTGGCGCACGAGGTCAACAACCCGCTCGAGGGCGTCTTCAACTACCTGTCGCTGCTCGAGGAGGACGTCGCGGCTGGCGACGTCGAGCGCTCGCGCCGCGGCGTGGCGCGCATCCGCGAAGGGCTGTCGCGCGTCGCGGCCGTGATGCGGCAGATGCTGTCGCTCTCGGACCCGGGCAGGGTGGAGAAGGCGCCGCTCGACCTGCGCGAGCCCATCTCCCGCGCCGCGGAGTTCGTCGGCTCGCACCGCGCCGCGCGCGAGGTGCCGATACGGCTCGACCTGCCCGCGCAGCCGGTGCGCGTCGAGGGCAACGCCGTCACCCTCGGCCAGCTCTTCCTCAACCTGTTGCTCAACGCGGCGCAGATCCAGGACGGCCGCGGCGAGGTGGAGGTGTCGTGCCGCGATGAAGGCGGCCGCGCCGTGGTGCGCGTCGCCGACCGCGGACCGGGGTTCACGCCCGACGCGCAGGCGCACCTGTTCGAGCCCTTCTTCTCGACGCGCGGCTCGATCGGGCTCGGGCTCGCGGTGTGCGCCGGCATCGTGCGCGACCACGGCGGCAGCATCCGCGCGGTGAACCGTGACGGCGGCGGCGCCGAGCTGGTGGTCGAGCTGCCGCTGATCGCGGCCGGCGACCGCACGGCCGCGACGGTGGAGAAGCAGGAGGTCGAGGCGCGGTGACGACGACGACGAAGGGCACGTTGCTGGTGGTGGAGGACGAGGCCTACGTGCGCGACTCGCTGGCCAGCGTGCTGCAGCGGCGCGGCTTCGCGGTGACGACGAGCGGCAGCGTCGAGGAGGTCGCGGCGCGCCGCCAGCACGAAGGCATCGACTTGGTGCTCACCGACTTGAAGCTGCCGGGAGAGAGTGGCCTGGCGCTGGTGCAGCGCCTCGCGCCCGGCGGCCCGCCGGTCGTCGTGCTCACCGGGCACGGCACCGTCGCCTCGGCGGTGGAGTGCATCAAAGCGGGCGCCGCCGACTACCTGCTCAAGCCCATCGATCCCGACGAGCTGGTGCTGGTGGTGGAGCGCGCGCTCGCCAACCGCCGTCTGGCCCGCGAGGTCGATTACCTGCGCGCCGAGCAGCGCGTCGCCGCGGGCGAGCCCGTCGGCGTGTCCGCCGGCTGGCGCGGCGTGGTGGACATGCTGAAAGTGGCGGCGCCGGTGCCGACGCCGGTGCTGCTCATCGGCGAGTCGGGCACCGGCAAGGAGGAGGCGGCGCGGCTGCTGCACCGCCTGTCGCCGCGCGCCCGCGGGCCGTTCGTCACCGTCAACTGCGCGGCCATCCCGCTCGAGCTCTTCGAGAGCGAGTTCTTCGGCCATCGCCGCGGCGCCTTCACCGGCGCCATCGCCGACCGCGAAGGGCGCTTCCAGGTGGCGCACGGCGGCACGTTGCTGCTCGACGAGGTGGACGCGCTGCCCGCCATCGCGCAGGCGAAGATCCTCCGCGTGCTGCAGGACAACACCTTCGAGCGCGTCGGCGAGAGCCGCCCCACGACGGTGGACGTGCGGCTGGTCTGCGCCAGCAACGCCGACCTGGTGGGCGAGGTGGCGGCCGGACGTTTCCGCGCCGACCTCTTCTACCGCATCAACGTGATGACGCTGCGCGTGCCGCCGTTGCGCGAGCGCCGCGAGGACATCGCGCCGCTCGCCGATGCCTTCCTCGCCGAGCTCGCCGGCCGCTTCGGCAAGCCGCTGCGCCGCATCGCGGCCGAGACTTACCGCCGGCTCGAGGAATACGACTGGCCGGGCAACGTGCGCGAGCTGCGTAACGTCGTCGAGCGCGGAGTGCTGCTCGAGCAGGGCGAGGAGCTGTCGCCCGCGAGCCTGCTCTTCCCGGCGACCGGTCTGCCGCCCGTCGAGGACAGCACCGACCTGCAGCTACGGCCGAACTTGAAGCGCGCCGAGAAGCGGCTGCTCGAGCGCGCGCTCGCGCAGTCGGGCGGCAGCAAGCGGCAGGCGGCGAAGCTGCTCGGCGTCGACGAGCGCAACCTCGGCTATTTCCTGCGCAAGCACGGCATGCGCTAGCGAGGTTCCGTGCGGCCGGGGAAGCGCTCGCGCAATTGCCGGTCGGCGCGGGCGAAGTCGAAGCAGGTGAAGTCGAAGCCGGGCAGCCAGATCTCGGCCTCGGCGAGCCCCTGCGCCTGCAGCCGCACCGTGTCGCGCGCCTCGGCAACGATCTCCTCGCACGAGCGCACGTAAGAGGCGTTGTCGCCGGCGACGATCGGCCGCCGCTCGATGGTGGCGAGGAAGACGACGTCGCGCTCGTCGGCGTCGGCGCCGGATGAACCCGGCCGGCTGAAACGCTCCGGCGCGGTGGCCGGAAAGAAACGCCGCTGCAGGAAGACGTCGGCGAGCAGCGCGTCGTCGGCGGTGCCGATCTTCAGGAAGCCGGCGATGTCGTTGAAGAACCAGGGCGGCCAGTAGAAGCGGTCCTTCCACGCCAGCCGGATGTGCGCCGGCAGCTCGTCGAACGGCTGGCCACCCCACTCGCGCTCGAGCTCGGCGCGGTGCGCTTGTACGTCGCGGTCGTGCGCCTGGTAGTAGGCGGCGAAGGAGCGCTGGTGGATAGGCAGCGCCAGCAGAACGTAGCGCACGAGCATGACGCGGAGATTCAGTCTCTCACAGGGTCGTGCGCCCCGATCGCCGCTGCGCTCAGCTCTTCACCGGCAGGGAGCGCAGCAGTTGGCCGAGGGCGCCGAAGTCGACCGGTTTCACCAGGTGGCCGTCGAAGCCGGCCTCACGCGTGCGGGCGCGGTCCTCGTCCTGCCCCCAGCCGGTGACGGCGATGAGCTTCACCTCGCTGCCCCAGGGCTCCTGCCGCACGCGGCGGCACACCTCGTAGCCGTTGAGCAGCGGCAGGCCGATGTCGAGCAGCACGAGGTCGGGCCGGTGCTCGCGAATGGCCGCCAGAGCGGCGGCACCGTCGTACGCCGTCGAGGTGGTGTGACCGTCCATCTCGAGCAGCATGGCCAGCGACACTGCCGCGTCGTGGTTGTCGTCGACCACCAGGATGCGCCGCGGCCGCGGCGGCGGCACTGCGGCAGCGGGCTCGCCATCCGGCGCCGCGGCGGACGCGGTGGCGGCGGCGAGCGGCAGCCGCACGACGAAGGCGCTGCCCCGGCCCTCGCCGGCGCTCTTCGCCTCCACCGATCCGCCGTGCATGTGCACCAGGCGCCTCACCAGGGTGAGGCCGATGCCGAGCCCGCCGCGCGAACGCTCGAGCTCACGGTCGACCTGCGTGAACATCTCGAAGATGCTCTGCAGCTTGTCGGGTGGGATGCCGGTGCCGTTGTCCTCGACGGTCACCACCGCCTCGTCGCCCTCGCGCGCGATCCGCACCGTGACCGCGCCTCCGGCCGGCGTGTACTTGTAGCTGTTGTTGAGCAGGTTGCCGAAGACCTGCGCCAGCCGCACGGGGTCGGCGCGCAGGTAGATGGGCTCGGCGGCGGCGGCGACGCGCACCTCGTGGCCGGCGGCCTCGGCCAGCGGCCGCGAGGCGTCGACTGCCTGCGCGATCAGCGCGCCGAGCTCGACGCGCACCCTGCGCAGCTCGAGGCGGTCGTGAGTGATGCGGCTGAGGTCGAGGAGGTCGTCCACCAGCCGCACCAGGTGCCCGACCTGCCGGTCCATGGTGTCGAGGGCGGGGCGCAGGGTGGCGTTGCCGCCGGAGCGTTTCAGCACCTCGAGCAGGTTGTGCATGGGCGCCAGCGGATTGCGCAGCTCGTGGGCGAGGGTGGCGAGGAACTGGTTCTTCTGGCGGTCGGCGGCCGAGAGATCGGCCGCCAGCTTGCGCAGGTCGTCCTCCATCTGCCGCCGCTCGGTGACGTCCTGGCTCACCGTCCCGAATGCCTCCGGCCGGCCGTGCGCATCGGACAGCGTCAATACCTTGTAGGCCATCCACCGCGCGCCGCCGGTCTTGAAGTTGCGGAAGCGGACCTCCGCCTCGCCGTGTCCCGTCTCCAGCACGGCCGGGAAGAGCTCGTCGGTGACGCGCGGTTGGTCTTCGGGATGGAAGAAGTCGCCGACGTGCGTGCGCCGCGCCGCGTCCATGTCGTCGAGGCCCACCATGGCGAGCCCCGCCGGGTTGATGTAAGACGGCACGCCGTCGAGGTCGCAGATGCCGATGAAGTCGGTGCTGTTCTCGACCAGGGTGACGAACTTCTGCCGCTCGGCCTCGGCCTGGCGCTGCACCGTCACGTCGCGCGCGATCTTCGAGGCGGCGACGACGTTGCCGGCGTCGTCGCGGATCGGCGAGATGGTGAGCGAGACGGTGATCGGCCGGCCGCTCTTGTGGAGGCGCACCGTCTCGAAGTGATCGACGCGCTGTCCCGCCCGCAGGGTGGCGATGATGCGGTCCTCTTCGTCGAGGCGCTCCTTGGGGATGATGAGCGAGATGTGGCGACCGACGGCCTCGGCGGCGGTGTAGCCGAACAGCCGCTCGGCGCCGGCGTTCCAGCTCTGGACGATGCCGTCGAGCGACTTGCGGACGATGGCGTCGTCCGAGGACTCGACGATCGAGGCCAGCAGGCGCGACAGCTCGCCGCGCTCGGCGGCGCGCGCATGGGCGCGCCGGGCCGCCTCGCCGATGGCGATGATGAGCGCGCAGGTGAACAGATAGGCGACGAGCCCCACCACGTTGACGACGTGGTCGAGGCTGAGCTGGCCCCGCGGCGCCATGAACAGCCAGGTACAGGCGGGATAGCCGAGAAGCGTCGTGAGGAGCGCCGGACCCCAGCCGCCCACCCAGACGGCTACCGCGACGGCCCCGAAGAGAGTGACGAGGGGCAGCGAATCGCCCAGCCACGGGTCGAGCAGCCAGCGCAGGCCGATGGCAGCCGCCAGGGCGGCGACGGCCAGCACGTAGGCGCGAAACGGGCCTCGCACGGGGGTTGTCTCGCCCACGATCTTGCAAGGAGAAAGCCAGTCAGCCGGCCCGCGCCTCGAGAACGGCGGCGCCCCGCCTCGTGCGGGCTACGCCCCGATCAGAGCCTAAGAGCTACTGCCAGAACTCGTCGCCGCCCGACGAGGCTGCCGTCGTCGACTCCTGCTTGAGCCAAGCGTCGAACTCGGCGGCCGGGTGGACGGTGACGAAGCCGCGCATCTTCGAGTGGCCGATGCCGCAGAGCTGCGCGCAGGCGATCTCGTAGTCGTACTTGGGGTCGCCGGTCTTCTCGCGCACGCCGGCCGTGGTGAGCGTCGGTATGAACCAGAGCGGGATCGAGAGGCCGGGGATGGCGTCTTGCTTCACCCGGAACTCGTTGAGCATGAAGCTGTGGATGACGTCCTTGCTGCGCAGCCGCACGATCACCGGCCGGCCGGCGGGCAGGTGGAGCTGGTTGACGGTGGTGACGTCGTCCTTGCCGTTCGGGTCCTTGCGGTCGAGGCCCAGCGGGTTGGTGGAGACGTCGACCAGCTCGGGCCTGGTGCGACCGAAGATGCCGTCGTTGCCGGCGTAGTGGATGTTCCAGGCGAACTGCTCGCCGGTGACCTGCACCTCGAGCGCCTGGTCCTCGGGCGGGAACTTGTCGACGCGCTGCGACCAGAGCGGGATGGAGTAGCCGAAGAGCAGAATCAGCTCGGCGACGACGACGCCCCACTCGACCCAGCGGGTGGCGTGCGTGCGCAGGCCCTCGTACTGCGCCTGCGGATGGCGCGAGCGGCGGAAGCGCACCAGCATGTAGAGGAAGAAGGCGCTCCAGCCGACGAACATGACGAACATCAGGATGTGCACCCACGTCGTCACGGCGTCGATGTCGTGGGCGTGGGCGGAGGCTTCGAGAGGCAGTCCGAGCCAGTTGCTCATGGCGTTGAGTCCTTGGATGCCGAGGGCGTTGGAGCGACGGCGTGTTCGTCGTTGGATGGTGCCGGCCCGCCGGCGGCAGCGGCGCGCAGCGCCTTGCGGCGCACGATCAGCACCATGCCGACGCCGCCGCCGAGCAGCAGGTAGGTGAGGCCGAGCAGGAAGACGATCGACAGCTTGGTGCCGTGCACCACCGGGTCCTGCGCGGCGCCCCAGCAGACGCTGCAGGCGAGCAGCATCTGGGTCTGCATCAAAGAACCAGTCACCAAGAGCTCACCTGGCGCGTCTTGCGCAGGAACCAGACCTCGTAGACGACGAGGCCCGCGGCGGCGCCGAAGGCGCCGAGCGATAGCGCCAGCCAGCCGCCGCCGCCGACGGCCTGGCGCTGGTCCCAGGCCCAGACGCCCAGCCAGAGCGCGAGCAGCACGGCGGCGCTGATGAAGATCACGTGGAATGCCTTGAGCGACACCGGTTCCGGCTCAGTGGATGGGATTGATCTCGTTGAGCTCGGTGATGGTCGGCCCGAGCAGCACGCCGAAGAAGAAGAACACCGTCGCCAGCATGAGGATGAGGATGAGCTTGCGCTCCGAGATCAGGTGCATGAAGTAGCAGGCCACCAGCGACCCCTTCACCAGGGCGATGGCGAGGGCGACGAGAATGGCCGGCACCGTCGGCAGGTGCAGGTACTTGAGCCCGACGGTCACCAGCGTCAGCACCATCAGGCTGCCGAACACCAGCATGTAGGTGCGGACGTGCTTCTTGAGGTCGGCGTGCAGGTGCGGGTCGCCCTGCTCGGCGGTGTCGATGTGCTGCATGGTCACCTCAGTGCGACATCTTCGTTCAGTGCGAGACCGGAGGCCCGAAGTTGAGCAGGTAGAGGACGGGGAAGAGGAAGATCCACACCAGGTCGACGAAGTGCCAGAACAGGCCGGCCACCTCCACCCGGTTGGCGAACTGCTGCGGGTCGGTCTGCATCATCTTGGCGCCGGGGAAGCCGAAGTAGAAGTTGACGCACATCCCGGCCAGCACGTGCAGCGCGTGCAGGCCGGTGAAGGTGAAGTAGCAGGCCATGAAGGTGCTGTACGAGGGCGGGTGGTGGTGCTCGAACTTGGCGGCGTACTCGAAGCTCTTGACCACCATGAAGACGGCGCCCAGGCCCACCGTGGCGCCCATGTAAAGCCGCAGCTTCTTGAGGTTGCGCTCCATCGCCGCCACCCACGACATCACCATCGTCACCGACGAGGTGATGAGCACGATGGTGTTGAGGGTGGCGAGCGGGATCGACAGCAGCTCCGAGCCCGCGCCCCACGCCGGGTTGCCGGTGCGCAGCAGGATGTAGCCGGCGAAGAGCGAGCCGAACAGCATCACCTCGGAGGAGAGGAAGAGCCAGATGCCGAGCTTGACGTTGTTGAGGCCGGTGTCCGGCCTCGCGTCGACGGTGTACGGGATTGCTGCCGTGGACATCTCAGCTCCTCAAGCGTGTGCGGGATGCGGAGTGCCCGGGATCGGCGACACCGTCTCCGGCCCCGGCTCGCTCTGCGGGAAGAAGTCGCCCGGATGGTCGGGCACGCTGTACTCGTAGGGGCCGCGGTAAGCGACCGGCTGCACCTCGAAGTTGCCGTGCGGCGGCGGCGACGGGGCGGACCACTCGATCGTCGTGGCGTCCCACGCGTTGGCGGGCGCCAGGGCGCCGTGGCGCTTGCTCCAGAAGAAGTTGATGATGAAGGGAATCTGCGACAGCCCCAGGCCCCAGGCCGAGAACGAGATCACCTTGTGCAGCCACAGCACGTGCGCGGTGTGGGTGTAGCTGGCGCCGCCGTCGTAGAGCCGCCGCTGCATGCCGGCGAGGCCCTGGATGAACATCGGCATGAAGACGCCGTTGATGAAAACAAGACTGGGCCAGAAGTGCAGCTGGCCGAGCCTGGTGCTCATGTAGCGGCCGGTGGCCTTCGGATACCAGTAGTAGATGCCGGCGAAGAGCGCGAACAGCGTCCCCGGCGCCACCACGTAATGGAAGTGGGCGATGACGTAGTAGGTGTCGTGGAAGTGGATGTCGGGGCTGGCGAGGCCGAGCGGCAGGCCGGTCAAGCCGCCGATGCCGAACATCGGCAGGAAGGCGAGCGCGAAGAGCATCGGCGGCGTGAAGCGGATCGAGCCGCCCCACAGCGACAGGATGAGGCAGGTGAGGATGATCACCGAGGGGATCGAGATGATCATCGTCGTGGTCTGGAAGAAGGTCGACATCACCGTGCCCATGCCGGTCATGAACATGTGGTGCGCCCAGACGACGAACGACAGCGCGCCTATGGCGAGCACCGAGAAGACCAGCGGCCGGTAGCCCCACAGCGGCTTGCGCGTGTTGTTGGCGATCACCTCGGCGACGATGCCCATCGCCGGCAGGATCAGCACGTAGACCTCGGGGTGGGCGAGGAACCAGAAGAGGTGCTGCCAGAGCAGCGGCGAGCCGCCGCCGGAGACCTTGAGCACCTGCCCGGAGACCACCAGGCCCTGCGGCAGGAAGAAGCTCGTCTTGGCGACGCGGTCCATGAGCTGCATGATGCCGGCCGCCTGCAGGGCCGGGAAGGCGAGCAGCAGCAGGAACGAGGTGACGAACTGCGCCCAGACGAAGAAGGGCAGCCGCCAGAAGGTGAGCCCCGGCGCGCGCAGCTGGATGATGGTGGTGATGAAGTTGACCGCGCCGAGCAGCGACGAGGTGATCAGGAAGAGCATGCCGAGGATCCACAGCGTCTGCCCGGTGGGGAGGATGTCCGAGAGCGGCGGGTAGGAGGTCCAGCCGCCCTGCGCCGAGCCGCCGGGGACGAAGAAGCTGCCGAGCATCACCACGCCGCCCCAGAAGTAGGCGTGGTACGAGAACATGTTGAGCCGCGGGAAGGCCATGTCGGGGGCGCCGATCTGCAAAGGCACGACGAAGTTGCCGAAGCCGCCGACGGCGAGCGGCACGACGCCCAGGAACACCATGATGGTGCCGTGCATGGCGCCGAGCTGGTTGTAGAACTCGGGCAGCATCGAGCCGCCGGGCATGCGGGTGTCGCCGAGGATCTTGCCGAGCAGCGGGATCGCCTTGCCCGGGAAGGCGAGGTTCCAGCGCATCAGCATCATCAGCGAGAAGCCGAAGAGCAGGAACAGCAGGCCGGTGAAGGCGTACTGGATGCCGATCATCTTGTGATCGGTGGAGAAGACGTAGTGGCGCCAGAAACCGAGCTGGTGGTGCTCGAGATGCGCGTCGCCATGCGCGTGCGCCGCGGTCTCCGGGTGGGCGTGCGTCGAAACGTCGGTCATCGCTCGGAGCTCCTCAGGCGTTTGCGGATCGCTAGACGTTCTCGAAAGCCAGGGACTCGACGAGCCGCGGATCGTTGACCGGCACCAGCGCCCGCCGCCGCAGCGTCCACGCCAGCGCGCCGGCGAAGAGCAGGCCGAGCGCGAGGAAGGTCAGCACGTCGAGCAGGCGCAGCCGCGGCCCGTCATGGTACAGGCTCGGCATGATCAGCCAGTAGATGTCCAGCCACTCCATGAGCAGCAGCCAGAGCGCCGAGGCCCAGAGCCCCCAGCGCACGCGCTTGACGTCGCGCATCAGCAGGAAGAAGAAGGGAATCACGAAGTGGCCGACGACCAGGGCGCGCGTCAGCGGCAGCCAACCCGGGTTGAGCCGCGCGGCGAACCAGTTGGTCTCCTCGGGCATGTTGGCGTACCACTGCAGCATGAACTGCGCGAAGGCGATGTAGATCCAGAAGACGACGAAGGCGAACATCAGCTTGCCGAGGTCGTGGAAGTGCTCCATCGTCACCACGCCGCCGAGGGCGCCGCGGCGCTGCAGGAGCAGCGCCAGCACGATGAGCAGCGCGAACGACGACATCGCCAGGCCGCCGAACAGGTAGCCGCCGAACACCGTCGAGTACCAGCGCGGCGACAGCGACATCACCCAGTCGAAGGAGGCGAGGGTGAGCGTGATGGCGAAGACCAGCATCGACGGCGCCGACACCGACTGCATCCGCCGCGTGATCTGCAGCGCGCCCATGCGGTCCTGCCGCTCCGACTGCCGCCAGAACCACCAGCCGAGCAGCGACCAGAGGACGAGGTAGATCGCGGCGCGGACCACGAACGGCCCCGGCGCCAGCCACCCCGACTTGTGCGCGATGACCGGGTCGTGCGCCGCCGCCTCGCTCGCCCACGGATAGATGGCGCGGACGCCGAAGGCGATAGGCACGAAGAGGATCGCCGTCACCGGCAGGGTGGCGCCGACCGCCTCGGCCAGGCGCCGCACGACGACGCTCCAGCCGGCGCGCGTCAGGTGCTGCAGCAGCACGAAGAAGAGCCCGCCGAGCGACAGCATGGCGAAGTAGACCCAGTTGAAGAGGTAGGAGTGGAAGAGCTGCGCTGGATCGCCTTTGCCGACGATGAACGCGACGGCGAGCAGCACGACGCCCAGCGCGCCGGCGATCAGCGGCAGCCCGCCGGCGCCCTCGCGCTTCAGAGTCACCTGCGCGCGGTCGAGCGACGGCGCGGCGTGCGCGTCGTCGCCGTGCGGCATCCCGGTGTGCGTCCCGGTGTTCACGCCGGCTCCTCCACCAGCTCGACCGCCAGCGCGCCGGCGCGCTCGAGGAGCTGCACCGTGGCGCTGCGATCGAAATGCGGGTCGGCGGCTTCGATGGAGATGAAGAAGCGGTCGTCCGTCACCCGCTCGAAGCGCTTCGATTCGAAGAGCGGATGGTGGTGGCGCGGCAGCTTCGAGAAACCGAGGAAGCCGAGCACCGCGCCGGTGGCGCCGCCCAGCACGCCGCACTCGAACATGATCGGCACGAAGGCGGGCCAGCTGAAGAACGGCTTGCCGGAGATGACGAGCGGATAGGCGCGCGTCGCCACCCACCACTGCAGGCCCATGCCCGCCGCGGCGCCGGCGAGGCCGAAGACGAGCACCGCCAGCGGCACCATCGACCGCTTGAGGCCCATCGCCTTCTCGAGGCCGTGCACGGGGAACGGGCTGTGGGTGTCCCACTGCTCGAAGCCGGCATCGCGCACCCGCTCTGCGGCCTTGTAGAGCGCCGCCGGCGAGTCAAACTCGGCCAACGCTCCCCAGACCGTGCCGGTCGTTGCGGCCGCGGCGCTCACGCCGGCGCTCCTTCTTCCTGCCGGTACGGCACGCTGGGCGGCGTCACGTGCGGCTGCGCGTGCGCCTGCGGCAGCACGCCCTTGACCTCCGACATCGCCACCATCGGCAGGAAGCGCACGAAGAGGGTGAAGAGGGTGAAGAAGAGGCCGAAGCTGCCGATCAGCGTCGAGATGTCCCAGATCGTCGGATGGAAGTAGTCCCAGTTGGCGGGCATGAAGTCGCGGTGCAGCGAGGTGACGATGATGACGAAGCGCTCGAACCACATGCCGATGTTGATGAAGATCGAAGCGACGAAGAGCACCGGGATGTTCACCCGCAGCTTCTTGAACCAGAACAGCTGCGGCACGATGACGTTGCAGGTCACCATCGTCCAGTAGGCCCAGGCGTAGGGGCCCATGGCGCGGTTCCTGAACGTGAAGAACTCGTAGAGGTTGCCGCTGTACCAGGCGACGAAGAACTCGGTGGAGTAGGCATAGCCGACGATCGAGCCGGTGGCGAGGATGAGCTGCGCCATGCGGTCGAAGTGGAGCAGGTTGATGATGTGCTCCATCTTGAAGGCGACGCGGCAGATCACCATCAGCGTGATCACCATCGCCAATCCCGAGAAGATGGCGCCGGCGACGAAGTAGGGCGGAAAGATGGTGGTGTGCCAGCCGGGGAGCTGCGCGGTGGCGAAGTCGAACGACACCACCGAGTGCACCGAGAGCACCAGCGGCGTGGCGAGGCCGGCGAGCAGCAGGTAGGCGCGCTCGTAGTGCTGCCACTGGCGGTGGCTGCCGCGCCAGCCGAGGGCGAAGAGGCCGAAGAGCCGCTGCGCCAGCGTGCCCTCCCTGCTGCGGTCGCGCATGGTGGCGAGGTCGGGGATCAACCCGACGTACCAGAAGATCAGGGACACCGTGCCGTAGATGGACACCGCGAAGACGTCCCACATCAGCGGGCTTCTGAACTGCGGCCACATCCCCATCTGGTTGGGCACCGGCAGCATGTAGTAGTCGAGCCACGGCCGCCCGGTGTGGATGGTGGGGAAGAGCAGCGCGCAGGCGACGGCGAAGAGCGTCATCGCCTCGGCGGCGCGGTTGATCGAGGTGCGCCAGCGCTGGCGGACCAGGAAGAGCACCGCTGAGATCAGCGTGCCGGCGTGGCCGATGCCGACCCAGAAGACGAAGTTGGTGATGTCCCAGGCCCAGGCGACGGGGATCATGTTGCCCCAGACGCCGATCCCCTCCCAGAACAGCCAGGCGACGGCGACGCCGAGCAAGGCCAGCATCGACAGCGAGATGCCGAGGACGATCCACCAGCCGAGCGGCGGCTTCCACTCGATCGGGCGGGCTACCGCCTCGGTGATGGAATGGAAATCCGGGGCGCCGAGGATGAGCGGGGGGCGATGGTCGATGGGATCGACATCCCGGTCGACGTCGTACGCAGCGACGTGCGCATCGACGTCATGAAGCACGGCCTCGGCCATTCAGCTCCCTCGCGTCACCGCGTTTGTGGTTGGGGGCCCCGCGTTTGGTGCCCGCTTCTTACCAAGGGTCCGGGGGCGGGTCAAGTGGCGGCCGGCGGCGGCCGGACCGGGCCTGCGCGGAGCGTATGCCGGCGCCGCGAAGGGCCTTCCCCAGGTCATTGCGAGGAGCGCAGCGACGAAGCAATCTCGACGCTGGGAGCGCCGAAAGAGGGCGCCCGCCCGCTGCCCTGGATGGCTTCCTCCATCAGCTCCGGGGTCACTATGGGCGAACTGCGGCGGCGGGCGAAGGCCTCGACGCCGCGCTCCACCTTGCCGCGGATGAAGGCGATGGGGATGCGCTCCAAGCGGGCGCGCGCGGCGGGGTTCCACACCAGCGGGCGTTCGTCGAGCGGCACGCCGGTAGGGATGTAGGTGCAGCCGGGGTCCTCGGCCAGCACGTCCCCGGTGTGCGCGTAGGCGCGGCAGCGGCAGCCGCCGCAGAGGTCGCGGAATTCACAATTGCCGCACCTGCCGCCGAGGAGCGAGGTGTCGCGCAGCGACTGCAGTAACGGCGCCTCCCGCCAGATGCGCGCGAAGCCGCCGTCGTCGCGGACGTTGCCGGCGACGGCGGTCATGTAGGGGCACGGCGTGACGTCGCCGTCGGGCGTGATGCGGCAGTAGTCGACGCCGGCCATGCAACCGCCGCTGTCGAGCCCCGCCTCGCCCTCCTCGTAGGCGATGCGCTTGAAGTGCGGCGCGCACTTGGCGCGCACGAGCATCGGCCGGTACTGCTGCTGCAGGGTGACGAGCCGGCGCAGCATCGCCTCGCCGCGGGCCGGCGGCAGCTCGTGCATCGTCTCACCGCGCCCGGTCTGGACGAGGAAGTAGAGGTTGAACGACCAGGCGCCGAGCCGCCGCGCCAGCTCGAGCAGCGGCTCGACCTCGTCGTAGTTCTCCTCCATCACCGTCGTCTGCACCAGCACCTCGAGCCCGCGCGCGCGGCAGACCTCGAGCGCGCGCACCGAGGCGGCGAAGGCGCCGCGGCCGCCGCGGAATCCGTCGTGCCGCTCGGCGTCGATCGAGTCGATGCTCACCGCCACCCCGCGCACGCCGCACTCGACCATCCGCGCCGCCACCGCATCGGTGACCAGCACGCCGTTGGTCCCCATCACCACCCACAGGCCGGCGGCCGAAGCGGCCGAGGCGATCTCGTAAATGTCACGGCGCAGCAGCGGCTCGCCGCCGGTGAGGATCACCATCTCCGTCCCGAGCGCCTTCATCTCCGCCAGCACCGAGAGGCACTCCTCAGTCGACAGCTCGTGCGCCGCCGCCTTCCCCGCCTCCATGTAGCAGTGCGGGCAGCGCAGATTGCAGCGCTTCGTCAGGTTCCAGGAGACGAGGGAAGGTCGGAACGATGCCATGACAGCGTGCGGAGATCCTAGCCGCTCGCGCTAGTCGATAACATGCCCTCGTGGGTCGCTACGACAAGCTCTTCGAGGCCGTCCTCGGCGGTCGTTACAACCTGGAGCTGCCATGACCGCGCACAGGTACGAGGTCATCATCTACTGGAGCGACGAAGATCGGTGCTTCGTCGCCGACGTGCCCGAACTGCCTGGCTGCATGGCGCATGGTGATTCCTACGAGGCAGCGTTGGCGAGCGCGCAAGAGGCCATCGATCTCTGGCTCGACACGGCCGCGGAGCTCAACCGGCCGATTCCGCAACCCAAGGGCCGGCGCCTGACCTACGCCTAGGTCGGAGCCGTGGCGTGGTTGGGCCGTTGGCCGGCCGCGACCGCCTGCCTACTCGCGGACGCCGTAGGTCGTCTGCTGCACGCGGATCGCCGGCACGCGCCGGGCCCAGTAGTCGGACCAGGTGATGCCGAAGATGGTGAGCAGGAAGAGGATGGCGGCGACGACGCACAGCCGCACCATGGCGGTGCTGTACTTGACGTGCATGAAGAAGAGCACCACCAGCGTCGCCTTGGTGAGCGCGATGGTGATGGCGACGACGTCGTTCCAGGGATCGCCGAGGTGGTGGAAGGCGACGAATACCGTGAGCGCCGTCAGCACCAGCAACGCACTGAACACCGCTAGGTAGGTGCTCACCGGGATGACTTTGTGGGCGAGCGGGTAGTCGCCCGGCTTGTCGAGGTGCAACCGGGGCACTGTCAATACCTCCCCAGCAGGTACAGCAGCGGGAAGAGGAAGATCCACACGATGTCGACGAAGTGCCAGTACAACCCGAAGAGCTCTACCGGGTGCGCGTACTCGACGGTGAACTTGCCCTTCGCCGCCAGCGGGATGTAGACGAGCAGGATGCCGGCGCCGATGATCATGTGGATGGCGTGCATCCCGGTCATCGCGAAGTAGAGGCAGAAGAAGAGCTGCACGTGCCCGCCCTCGCCGGCGGGGAAGTGGGCCTGGTTGAAGTTGTAACCGGGAACGAGCCCGTGGTGGAACTTCTCGGCGTACTCGAAGTACTTGATGACCAGGAAGACGGTGCCGAGCAGCAGCGTCAGCACCAGGAACGACGTGAGCAGCTTGCGCCGCCCGGTCTGTGCCGACCACACTGCCATGGCCATGGTGAGCGACGAGGTGATGAGCACCGCGGTGTTGATGCCGCCGAGCAGGATATTGAGCTGGTGGCTGCCGAGGTGGAAGGCCTGCGGATAGAGGAAGCGGTAGACGAGGTAGGCGGTGAAGAGGCCGCCGAAGAACATCGCCTCCTGCGCCACAAACGCCCACATGCCCAGCGTCGAGGCGTCGCGCTGCTGGTCGAGGCTGTCGAAGTGGTGCTGCAGCACGCCGGCGTGCGCGTGCGCGTCGGGCGCATGCGTATCGGACGGCACGATGCCGCCGTGCGGCCGGGCGTCAGCGGCCACGGTGGCCCCCCTCTCCGCGCGCCGCCTCAGGCCGCAACTTTCTTCTCCCCCTCACCGTTGCGGTGGTAGTCGTACGCCTCGTGGTCGACCACCGGCGCGACGTCGAAGTTGAAGGTCGGCGGCGGCGAGCTGGTCTCCCACTCGAGCCCCACCGCGTTCCACGGGTTCGCTCCCGCCTTCTTGCCGTAGCGCATCGCCCACACCAGGTAGATCATCGGCAGCAGGTAGCCGACGCCGAGCACCGTGGCGCCCGCCGTCGACAGCACGTTGAGCACCTGGAACTCCGGCGCGTAGGCGTGGTAGCGGCGCGGCATCCCCATGTAGCCGAGGATGAACTGCGGGAAGAAGGTGAGGTTGAAGCCGACGAAGACGAGGATCGCCGAGATGCGCCCCCAGAACTCGGGGTAGAGCCGGCCGGTGATCTTCGGCCACCAGTAGTGGAGGCCGCCGAGGTAGCCCATCAGCGTGCCGCCCACCATGATGTAGTGGAAATGCGCCACCACGAAGTAGGTGTCGTGGACGTGGATGTCGAAGCCCATGGTGGCGAGAAAGACTCCCGTCAGGCCGCCGATGGTGAAGAGGCCGAGGAAGCCGAAGACGTAGAGCATCGGCGTCTGCCACGACACCGAGCCGCGGTAGAGCGTCGCCGTCCAGTTGAAGACCTTGATCGCCGAGGGGATGGCCACCAGCATGGTGAGCACCGAGAACAGCGTCCCGGCGAACGCCGTCTGGCTGGAGACGAAGAGGTGGTGCCCCCAGACCAGGAAGCCGAGCACCGCGATCGCCATCGACGAGAAGGCGACGAACGAGTAGCCGAACACCCGCTTGCGCGAGAAGGCGGCGACGAGCTCGCTGATGATGCCCATCGCCGGCAGGATCATGATGTAGACCGCCGGGTGGGAGTAGAACCAGAAGAGGTGCTGGAAGAGCACCGGGTCGCCGCCCAGCGTGGGGTCGAAGATGCCGAGGTGCAGCGCCCGCTCGAGCATCAGCATCACCAGCGTGATGGCGAGGATCGGCGTCGCCAGCATGATGATGACGCTGGTGGCGTAGAGCGACCAGACGAAGAGCGGCAGCCGGAACCACGACAGCCCCGGCGCCCGCATGCGGTGCACGGTGACGATGAAGTTGAGCGCGGTCAAGATCGACGAGAAGCCGGCGATGAAGCCGGCAAGGGCCACGAGGGTCACCGGCGAGTTGGAGAAGCGCGTCGAGAAGGGTGGATAGAAGGTCCACCCGGTGTCGGCGCCGCCCTGGATGAGCGCGTAGACGCCGAGCGAGCCGGCCACCATGTAGACGTACCAGGAGAGCAGGTTGATCTTCGGGAAGGCGAGGTCCTTGGCGCCCAGCATCAGCGGCAACAGGAAGTTGCCGAGCACCGCCGGGATCACCGGGATCAGGAAGAAGAAGATCATCACCACGCCGTGCATGGTGAACAGCCGGTTGTAGGTGTCGGAGGAGACGAAGTCACCTTCCGGCGTCAAAAGCTCGATGCGTACCAGGCCCGCGAAGATGGCGCCGACGGCGAAGAACAGCGTCACCGAGCCGAGGTAGAGCAGCGCGATGCGCTTGTGGTCCTTGGTGAGCAGCCAGCTCTTCACGCCGTAGGCGGCGTTGAGGTAGTTGGGCCGCAGCGTGCGCGCGGCGACGGCGGCACTCATCGGGCGCCTCCTTGCGTGGCTGGAGCGGCGGCCGGCGCTGCTGCTGCCGCGGCGGGCGCCGGTGCGGCCGGAGCCTGCGGCTGCGCCGCCGGTCCGCCGCCCGCCTCGCCCAGGCTCTTGACGTAGGCGATCAGCTTGAAGAGGTTCTCCTCGCTGATCTGCCCCTTGTAGGTCGGCATGATCGGCTGGTAGCCGGCGACGACGTCGGCCGGCGGCTCGAGGATCGAGCGCCGCACGTAGCTGGCGTCGGCGACGATGGTCTGTCCGCTGGCGAGCTGCACCGGCTTGCCGAAGACGCCGCGCAGCGACGGCGCGCGGCCGCCGCCCGCCTCGACGTGGCAGGTGTTGCAGCCGATGGAGGCGAAGAGGTCGGCGCCCGCCGCGGCCGGCGCCTTGTCGGCCTGCGCGCCGCCGGCGAGCCAGTGCTCGTAGTCCTCGGGCGTCATCACCGTCACCCAACCCACCATGCCCGAATGCTGCGTGCCGCAGTACTCGGCGCAGAAGAGGTGGTAGGTGCCGGGCTTGGTCGCCTCGAACCAGAGCGTCGTGTACCGGCCGGGCACCAGGTCCATCTTGGTGCGGAAGGCGGGGATGTAGAGGCTGTGGAGGACGTCCTCCGCGATCATCTCGATCTTGATCGGCTGCCCGGTGGGCACGTGCAGGGCGTTGATCTCGCGCTGCCCCTCGGGATGCTGGAAGCGCCACATCCACTGCTTGCCGGTGGCGGTGAGCTCGAGCGCGTTGGCCGGCGGCTCGACCTGCAGGAAGAACACGCGCGCGCCCCAGAAGAAGAGGAAGAGCACGATGCCGAGCGGGATGATCGTCCAGGTCACCTCGAGCAGCATGGAGGCGTGGAAGCTGCCGCCCACCTCGTCGGCCGAGCGGCGCCGGTAGCGGACGGCGCAGTAGACCACCGAGGCGGCGATGAGCAGCGAGAAGAAGGCGCTCATCGCCACCAGGAAGACGTAGAGCGCGTCGACCTGGCCGGCCATCGTCGAGGCCGCCTCGGGGAAGAGTGGGAAACCGGAGTGCATCTAGGTGGACACCTCGATCCGGGAGGGGCGGTTCATCGCAATGCGGCCGCGGCGCTCCTGCCGCAGCATGAAGGCGATGAAGGCGCCCAGCGCCAGCACGGTGAGCACGCCGCCGATGCGCACGAGACGCATCGTCAGCAGCGTGTACTTGCCGGTCATCGCGTCGTAGTGGAAGCAGTAGAGGAGGACCTGGTCGGCGAAGGTGCCGAGGCGGCCCGCCGAGGCTTCGACCATCGCCAGGCGAAGGTCCTTCGGCGCCGGCTCGGTGGTGTAGAGGTAGCGCGCGATCCTGCCCTGCGGCGTCGCCATCACCAGCGTCGAGGCGTGCACGAACTGGCCGCCTTCGGCCTTGTAACGGAAGCCGATGGCGCGGGTCATGGCGGCGATCGCGCGCGCGTCGCCGGTCAGGAAGTGCCAGCCGGCGTCGCCGCCGGCGCGGCCGAAGGTGGCGAGCGCGTCGGCCTTCTTGCGCCGTGCGTCGGCCGCCGTGTCGCGCGGGTCGAAGCTGAAGACGACGAGCTCGTAGTCGGTCCGCGCGCCGAAGGTGAGCATGCGCAGCGAGCGCGCCAGGCCTTCGAGCGCCAGCGGGCAGAGCATCGGGCAGTTGTAGTAGACCGGCACCACGATCACCGGCTTCTTGCCGAAGTACTGGCCGAGGCGCACCTCGGCGCCGGTCTCGTCGCGGAGGCGGACGTCGAGCGGGAGCTGGCCGCCGACGTGGCGGTCGATGCCGACGTCGCGCAACGCCGGCGGCAGCACCGACGCCGCGGGGTCGTCGGCGCGCAGCGGCGCGGGGTTCGCCAGAGTGAATACCGTCGCGACGGCCGCCGCGAGCGCGCCGAGCGCGACGATGCGTGCGCGCCGCGCGCTCACCGGTGCGCCTCCGGTGTCGGGGCAGGAGTGGCGCTCGTGGTCACGACAGGTGCGGCACCAGCCGCGGCCGGCTCGGCGGTCATCGCCGGCACGGTCGCCCTCGCGGCAGGCGCCGGAGTCGGCGCCGCCGCCCGCGCCGGCAGCCCGCGCGCCGCCAGGATGTCGATCGCGCGCTCCACCGGGATGTGCGCGACGCCGGCGGCCTGGTCGACCCAGCCGTAGCTCTCCAGCCGCTCCTTCTCCCCGCGGCGCACGCGTTCGAGCTCGCGCTCGGGCCGCGCCAGCAGCTGCGGCGCCGCCGCCCTGGCCGCCGGCGCGACGAGCGGCTGATTGGCCGCCGCCGCCTCCGCGCGCCAGCTCACGAAGCCGCGCAGCAGGAAGAAGACGCCGACGCCCGACAGCAGGGCGGTGACGAGCAGCGCGACGCCCATCCAGATCAGCTGGTGGTACTGGATCTCGCGGTCGAACTCCACCGACTCGTGCGGCGGCTCGTACGGCGCCTCGTGGGCGTGCGCGTAGCCGCCGGCGGGCGCCAGGCCGGTGCCGTGCGTGCCGGGCGGCCGCGGCTCACTCATGCGCCAGCACCTCCGCCAGGAACGGGTCTTTCACCGGCAGCAGCGACCGCGCGGCGAGCTGGCCCAGGTAGAACCAGACGAAGATGCCGCCGATGCCGACCAGCGCCGCGAGGTCGATCCACAGCCCGGCCAGCCCGCTGCCGCGATCGCCGGCACCGTGTCGCACCGCCTGCAGCGTCGGCGCCACGTGCCAGAAGTAGTCGAGCCAGCGCATGAAGAGCATCCAGATCGCCACCTTCACCAGCATCGCGCCGCGGCGCTTGACGTCGGCCGAGAGCAGGATGAGGAAGGGCAGGAAGAAGTGGCCGATCACCAGCAGGGCCGAGACCAGGCCCCAGCCGCCGTGCGCGCGGCGCAGGTAGAAGGGGATCTCCTCCGGCAGGTTGCCCGCCCAGATGAGCAGGAACTGCGAGAAGGAGAGGTACGCCCACAGCATGGTGAAGGCGAAGAACAGCTTGCCGTAGTCGTGGAAGTGCTGCGGCCGCAGCACGCCGGCCATCGGCGCGTGCCGGCGCAGCCAGTTGGCGACCACGACGGCGAAGACGAGGCCCGAGAGGCCGAGACCGGCGAAGAACCAGAGGCCGAAGAGGCTCGACTGCCAGTGCGGGTCGAGCGACATCAGCCAGTCGATCGAGGCGAAGCTGCCGGTGAGCGCGAGCAGCAGGAAGCCGGCCGCCGAGATCGCCTGCAAGCGGCGGAAGATCGCCGGGTCGCCGGTTTCGTCCTGGCGGCGCGAGAGCTGCGTCAGCGACCACGCCAGCGCGATCCAGATCAGGAAGTAGAAGAGAGCGCGGCCGATGAAGAACGGTACGTTGAGGTAAGGCGCCTTCTGCTGCAGCACCTGGTCGTGGCGCACCACCTCGTCGCGGCTCCACTCGAAGAGATCGTGCATCCCGAGCAGCACCGGCACGAAGAGCAGCAGCAGCAGCGGCAGCGTGCGCGCGCCGGCTTCGAGCGGGCGGCGGATCATCAGCCCCCAGGCGCCGCGCGAGAGGTGGTGCAGCATCGCCAGCCCGAGGCAGCCGAGCGCCACGCTCAGCCACAGCACCCAGGCCACCAGCCAGGACTGGAAAAAGTGCGGCCGGTCGACGACGAAGCCGAGCGCGGCGACGACGAGCCCGACGACGCCGGCGATGAGGAACCGGCCCTGCAGGCCGCGCAGCTCGGACGGCGGCGCGAAGGAGTCGGCGGTAATCGGCGCGTCGATGGCCATCAGTGGTGCTCGCCAGGCTCCTCCGCCTCGGCGGCGGGCGGCGCCGCGGCGGCGGCAGCGGCCTGGTCCACGCCGGCGCGGTCCGTCGGCTCGAGATCGGCGAGGTGCGCCCGCTGCGAGAGCTGCAGCGCCCGCACGTAGGCGGCGATCGCCCAGCGGTCCTCGGGCGGGATCGACGGCGCGTAGCTCGGCATGACGCCGAAGCCGTGGGTCATGACGTCGAAGTAGTAGCCCACCGGCGAGTTGACCAGGCGGTCGTCGTGGAAGGACGGCGGCTGCTTGAAGCCGCGCCGCACCGCCATGCCCTGGCCGTCGCCGAGGCGGCCGTGGCAGGGCGAACAGTAGACGTCGAAGCGCTGGTGGCCGCGCTCGAGGAGCTGCCTCGTCGCCGGCATCGGCAGCTCGGCGACGACGTTGCCCGCGGCGTCCTTGCCGGTCGAGAACGCCACGTCTTCGCCGAGGTGGCCGCGCGCCACCGTGCCTTCGGGGAGCTGGCGCGACGCCATTCCGTCGGCGAAGAACTTCGACGCCTCGAGCGGCTCGTAGCGCGGCTGGTCGTGCATGTCCTGACGGCAGCCGCCGAGCACGAGCCCGCCGCCGAGCATCAGCGGCGCGACGAAGCGTCTCGCCCTAATACTCAACTTCGGAGACCTCCGTCGGCGCCTGCGACTCCAGGAACTGCCGCGTGCCGTCGGCGTGGAAGCGCGCGTCGACCGCCTCGATGCAGAGGAAGTAGCGGTCGCGCGAAGCGGCGGAGAACCGCGGCAGGTTGAACACCGGATGGTAGGGAGTCGGCAGGCCATTGAGCGCCAGCATGCCCAGCACCGCCGTCAACGACGCGAAGAGGATCGTCATCTCGAAGGTCACCGGCACGAACGCCGGCCACGACAGCGGCGGCTTGCCGCCGATGTTGAGCGGATAGGCGATGGCGTTGACGTAGACCTGCAGCCCGAGCCCGGCGAGGCAGCCGGCGACGCCGCCGCCGAGCACCATCAGCGGCAGCTTGCTGTGGTGGTGCCCGAGCGCGTGCACCACCTCCTCGATCGGGTAGGGCGCGTAGGCGTCCATCTTCCGGTAGCCGGCCTTGCGCGCCTGCTCGGTGGCGGCGATCAGCGCGCCCGGCGTCTCGAACTCCGCCATCAACCCGTAGAGGCGGCCGCCGCTGTCCTGGCTGCTCATGCGCCGTCGTCCTCCGGCAGCTCCTTGAGCTGCGCCTCGGTCGCCAGCGTGCGCATCTCGAAGATCGAGATCATCGGCATGAAGCGCACGAAGAGGAAGAGCAGCGAGAGGAAGAGGCCGATGGTGCCGAGGAACGTCGCCCAGTCCCAGATGGTGCCGTGGTAGGTGCCCCACGACGAGGGCACGAAGTCACGGCTCAGGCTCACCACCACGATGACGAAGCGCTCGAGCCACATGCCGAAGTTGATGAACATGCAGACGATCCACAGCTTGACCGGCGACACCCGCACCGACTTCCACCACAGCGCCTGCGGCGCGACGATGTTGCACAGCAGCAGCGCGTAGTAGTGGAACCGGTACGGCCCGAAGAACCGGTTCCACATCATGAAGGTCTCGTAGTGGTTGGCGCTGTACCAGGCGGTGAACGCCTCGATGCCGTAGCCGTAGGCGACGATGAGCCCGGTCGCCAGCATCACCTTGCCCATGTTGTCGAGGTGGCGCTCGGTGATGAAGTCGTAGAGACCGAAGGCGCGCCGCAGCGGGATGGTGCAGGTGAGCACCATGGCGAAGCCCGCGTAGATGGCGCCGGCGACGAAGTAGGGCGGGAATATCGTCGCGTGCCAGCCGGGGACGATGCCGACCGCGAAGTCGAACGACACCACCGAGTGCACCGACAGCACCAGCGGCGTCGCCAGGCCGGCTAGCAGCAGCGACGCGACCTCGTGCTCGTGCCAATGCTTGGCCGAGTTGCGCCAGCCCATCGCCGCCATGCCGTAGAGCACCTTGGCGACGCGCTTGGTGGCGCGGTCGCGCAGGGTGGCGAGGTCGGGGATCATGCCGACGAACCAGAAGAGCAGCGACACCGTGGCGTAGGTGGAGACGGCGAAGACGTCCCAGATCAGCGGGCTGCGGAACTGCGGCCACAGCCCCATGGTGTTGGGGTAGGGCATCAGCCAGTAGGCGAGCCAGGGGCGGCCGGTGTGGATCAGCGGGTAGATGCCGGCGCAGGCGACGGCGAAGATCGTCATCGCCTCGGCGAAGCGGTTGATCGAGGTGCGCCACTCCTGGCGCAGCAGCAGCAGGATGGCGGAGATCAGCGTGCCGGCGTGGCCGATACCGATCCACCAGACGAAGTTGATGATGGCGAAGCCCCAGCCGATCGGCTGGTTGACGCCCCAGATGCCGGTGCCCTCCCAGAACAGCTTCGCCAGCGAGGCGAAGAGCACCATGGTGAGGGTGAAGGCGAGGCCGAAGGCGGGGTAGAACCAGCGCGGCGTGCCGGAGAGGACGACCGAGCTGATCTTGTCGGTGACCGACCCGGCGGTGTGGCCGGGAGCGAGCACCGGCGCCCGCTCGATGATGCCGGGGCGGTGGTAGCCGCCCTTCTCGAGCAGCGACTCCTGGTGCACCTCCGGCTCGGCCACGGCGGTCTGCGCCTCGAGGTCGCGCCCGGCCATCAGGCCTTCTCCTCGAGCTCGGGATGAGGATTGGCGAGGCGGCCCATGTAAGTGGTACGCGGCCGCGTGTTGAGATCCTCGAGCATGCCGTAGGAGAGCGGCTGCTTCTTCCACGCCGTGACGCGCGCCTCGGCGTCGTTGATGTCGCCGAAGACGATCGCCTCGGTGGGGCAGGCCTGGGCGCAGGCCGGCCTGACCTCGCCGTCCGTGATCTTGCGGTCTTCGCGCTCGGAGTTGATGCGCGCCGCGTTGATGCGCTGCACGCAGTAGGAGCACTTCTCCATCACGCCGCGGAAGCGCACGCTGACGTTGGGGTTTCGCTGCAGCTTCAGCGACTCGGTCGTCCAGTCGGCGAACTTGTAGAAGTTGAAGCGCCGCACCTTGTAGGGGCAGTTGTTGCCGCAGTACCGCGTGCCGACGCAGCGGTTGTAGGTCATCTCGTTGAGCCCCTCGAAGCTGTGCGTGGTCGCCTCGACCGGGCAGACCACCTCACAGGGGGCGTTCTCGCAGTGCATGCACGGCACCGGTTGGTTGAGCACCGCGCTCGGCGCGTCGTAGTCGCCGGCGTAGTACTGGTCGATGCGCAGCCAGTGCATCTCGCGGCCGCGGAAGACCTGGTCCTTGCCGACCACCGAGATGTTGTTCTCGGCGACGCAGGCGACGACGCAGGCGTTGCAGCCGGTGCACGCCGAGAGGTTGATCGCCATCCCCCACTTGTGTCCCTCGTAGGGCCAGTCGGGGTAGAGCGTCATGTCGTGCGCCGGCGCCTCGACCGCTTCATGCATGAGCTCGGGCTGGCGCTGGTACTCGGCCAGCGTGGCGCGGCGCACCATCGGGCGCTCGACGCCCGCGGGATCGGTGACCAGGAAGTGGCCCTGCGTCGAGGCGAGCTCGTAGCGGTCGCCGGTGGCGCGCGCGGCGGCGCCGGCGCGGCTCCAGAAGCCGGCGCGGGTGCGCAGCTTGTTGACGTCGACGCCGACGCCTTTGCCCACTTTGCCGGTGCGGGTGCGGCCGTAGCCGAGGGTCAGCGTCAACACGCCGTCGGCCTGGGCGGGGAGGACCCACGCCGGCGCCTCGATCGACGCTCCGTCGACCTCGATGCGCAGCACGGCGGCGCGGCGTCCTTGCAGCCCGTCGGAGGTGCCGTCGTCGATCTTCAGCTCGCGCGCGGTGCGCGGCGAGACCAGCACCGGGTTGTCCCACACCACCTTGCTGAACGGACGAGGCAGCTCCTGCAGCCAGGCATTGTTGGCGTAGCGGCCGTCCCAGGCGGAGGGATCGGGGCGGAAGGCGAGCGTGTAGCCCTGCTGCTGTGCGAGAGCCTCGGTGATGGTGCGCGCGGCGGCGGCGACGGCGCCGCCGTTCACACCCGCGCCCGCGGCCGGCGCCGCGCTGCCGCCGACGAAACCGTCGTGCACCGCCTTGCGCCACTGTGGCTCGCCGCCGAGGCGTGGCTGCCAGAGACCTTGCACCACCTCGCGCGCGCCCGTGCCCGGGCGGTTCTCGAGCACGGCGAGCACCTCGTGCGCCGAGCGGCCGCCGTAGAGCGGGTCGATGAGCGGCTGCTGCAAGGTGACGGTGCCGTCGTAGGCGCGCGCGTCGCCCCACGTTTCGAGGTAGTGCGCGGCGTTGACGTGCCAGTGGCAGTAGCGCGCTGTCTCGTCGTCGTAGAGGCCCCAGTGCACGCGCAGCCGCGCCGCCGGCGACAGCAGCGCGTCGGCCACCTTGAGCTCCGGCGGCGCGTCGTAGACCGGGTTGACGTCGAGCATCAGCAGCGCCTCGACCTTGCCGGCTTGGAGCTCGGCGACCAGCGCTTCGAGATCGGCCAGCGGATCGGTGGGCCGCGCGGCGATCGGCTCGCCCAGCAGCACCGTCGTGCCGTGGTTGCCGAGGTGCGCGTTGATGGCGTGCGCGAGCACGTGCAGCTCGGGAGCGCTCTCGTCGCCGGCGGCGACGACGCTGCTGCCGCGGTGGGCGAGGAGGTCTTTGGCGAGCACCGGCAGCAGGCGCGCCGCTTCGGGGTGGTTCCAGCCCGCGGGCGCCGCGGCGCCGGGCACGCCGAGCGCCGCGGCGAGCGCGGCGGCGAAGGCGCCCACCTCCGCCGGCTTGAGCGCCAGCCGGTGATCGGCGAGCGTCGAGGTCGGCGACGGCGTGCACTCCACCGCGTAGAGGCGGTTCATGGTGCCGGGAGCAGTGCCCTCCGGCGCGCTCTCCCACACGCGCCGGCCGCGCGCGAAGTCGCGCGAGTAGCGGACCGCGCCGGGGCCCTTGCCGAGCAGATCGCAGTCGAGCGCCACGACCACCTGCGCCTTGGCGAGGTCGTAGCGCACCGAGACGTCGCGGCCGAAGGCGGCGCGGCTCCCGAGCACGGCGCTGCGATCGCTGGCCGACTCCCACTGGTACCAGCGCGCCAGCGGGAAGCGGGCGAGGATCGCCGTCATCTGCGCCGCCAGCGACGGCGAGGTGACGGCGCCGCTCAAGATGCGCAGCCCGGCGCCGCCGCTGCCCTCCTGCGTCGCCAGCTCCATCGTCAGCGCGTCGACGAACGCCTCCCAGGTGCGGATGCGACCGGCGTTGACGATCGTCTTGCTGCGGTCGGGGTCGTAGAGGCCGAGCACCGAGGCCTGCGCGAAGACATCGGTGCTGCCCAGGCTCGCCGGGTGCTCGGGATTGCCCTCGATCTTCGTCGGCCGCCCCATGTGGCTGGTGGCGAGCACGCCGAGCGCATAGCCGCCGCCCATCGGCGCCGCGGTGGCGAAGAAGAGCGGGTTGCCGGGGACGATCTCCTCCGGCTGCTTGACGTAGGGAACGATCTCTTCCGGCGGCTGCTTGGTGCAGGCCGCGGCGCCGCCGAGCGCCAGCGAGGCGCCCATCAACTGCATGAAGCGGCGGCGGTCGACGCCGAGACCGAGCGGCACCGCCTGGCGCGGGAACTCGTTCTCCACCGCCTGCTGGAAGGCGGCGCTCTGCTGTAGCTCGTCGAGGTTGCGCCATAGCGCGGGCGCCGCGTCTTCGCGCGCACCGGCGCCGCCGCAACCGCAGGCGCCGCCGGCGCAGCTCGCGGCGCGCGGTGCCTGGTCGTCGAGCACGGGGTCCTTCACGTCGTCGCCGGGACCATTCTCTTCTTCGCTCGCGCTCATCGGTGGCACACCGAGCAGCTCGTGCGGCTGACGATCTTGTATTCCTTCATCAGCTCTGCGCGCCGCGCCGCGGAGATCAAAGCCGGGTCCCAGTTGGGGTTGAAGACTTCCTCGCGCGGCCGCACGTACTTCGCCGGGTCGCGATGGCAGCCGACGCACCACTCCATCTTCAGGCTCGACGCCTTCCAGGTCAGCGGCATGCGGCCGATGTCGCCGTGACAGGTGGTGCAGCCGATGCCCTTGGCGACGTGGATGCTGTGATTGAAGTAGACGAAGTCGGGCAGGTCATAGACGCGCCGCCAGTGCAGGGGAGTGCCGTCGCGGAAGCTCGCCCGCACCGGCTCGAGGATGGGCGAGTCGGCGAACAGCACCGAGTGGCAGCCCATGCAAGTGGCCGTCGGCGGGATGCCGGCGAAGGCGCTCTTCTCGACCGAGGTGTGGCAGTAGCGGCAGTCGAAGCCTTCCTCGCCGACGTGATGGTCGTGGCTGAACGGCACCGGCTGCTCGATCACCTGCCGCTCGCGCGTCACCGCCGGCGAGCGGTCGATCGCCATCGCCACCCACCCCGCGAACGCGATGAAGAAGATCAGCCCGAAGATGCTGACCCGCGAGATCGTGTTCGTGCTGGGGTGGAAGATCTGCGCCATCGCTCTCCCTGACTGCTGCCCAATCTGCGATGCGCCCCGCGAAACGCGGCGCCCAACATACCAGCACTCACGGCGGCACGTCCCGCCCCTTGTGCGCGGCCGGCACAAGGTATCGCGCGGCTATCGCTAGGTCAACACATGCCGCGCGATTGACGGATGCAGCGTCGCCTTGTGATCGATGAGCGGCCGCAGACCGACTGCTATGCTCGCCGCCGATGCGCGAGAGCACGCTCCAGGCGACGGCGGGAGTGCGCCTGCGCGATTTTCTCGGCCTCGCCAAGACGGGCATCACCGCGATGGTGGCGCTCTCGGCGGCGGCGGGGATGCTGCTCGCGGCCGACGACGGGCCGACCTCGCCGGCGCTGTGGTTCCACACCTTGCTCGGCACGGCACTGGTGGCTGCGGCGGCATCGGCACTCAACCAGGTCGTCGAGCGCGACGTCGACGGCTTGATGCGCCGCACAGCGCAGCGGCCGCTGCCGGCGGGGCGGATGCAGGCCGATGCCGCGGTGGCGTTCGCGGCGCTCCTCGGCGGCGGCGGGCTGCTCGAGCTGGCGCTGGGCGCCAACCTGCTGGCGGCGTCGCTGGCGGCCGCGACGCTGGTCGGTTACGTCGCCGTCTACACACCGCTCAAGCGCGTCAGCTCGCTGTCGACCGTCATCGGCGCGATCCCCGGCGCGGTGCCGCCGATGGTCGGCTGGGCAGCGGTGACCGGCACGCTCGGGCCCGGCGCGTGGGCGCTCTTCGCACTACTCTTCTTCTGGCAGATGCCGCACTTCCTCGCCATCGCCTGGCTCTACCGCTCCGACTACGCTCGCGGCGGCTTCCCGATGCTGTCAGTGGACGACGAAGGCGGCCTGCGCACGTCGCGGCAAGCGCTTCTGTACTGCGCGGCGCTCGTGCCGGTGAGCCTACTGCCTGCGGCACTCGGGCTCGCAGGCGCCGTCTACTTCGCCGGCGCGCTCATTGCTGGCGGCTGGTTCCTCGCCGCGAGCGCGGCGTTCGCGCTCGACCGCAGCGCGCCGGCCGCGAAGCGGCTGATGCTGGTCTCGGTGTTCTACCTGCCGGCGGTGCTTGCCGCGCTGGCGGCCGACCGGCTGATCTGAGCTGATCGCGGCTGCGCGGTGCTGGGTCGTAATGCCCTCACGAGAGCGTGTTCCCAGAGTGAGGCCCGCCGTGCTGCTCCGTGACGCCGGTCCGGCCCGCTACCAGTGACGGGGCTTTGCCCAGCAAATCGCTCCTGCCCAAATAATCGGCAGGCTGCCAAAGGTCACTTAGCGTCGGGAAGGATGTCCGCCGCGCGGAGCGCTAGCCGGCGCAGCCATGCGCTCAACTTCAAGCCGTCACGCGCGGCAGCAGCCTCAAGAGCGCGCTTCTGCTCGGCCTGGATGCGCATGCGCACGACGTCATCCTTGAGCGCCTTGCCGGCCGGCGGGCCGGCCCTCCTCTTCGCCTGGGTCACGGCGTTAGATTGTGGGCGGATGTAGCTACACATCAAGTCAGCGTCCGCCAATGGTAGTCGGGCACCTTGAGGTACTTCCGGAGCGCTCGACGCATGACCTCGCTCTCGCTGAGCAGAGTTGGCCATCCAGCGCGATCCCGGCCTGTTCGCCTATTACTATCCGCCAAGCGGGGCGGTCTTCGTCAGGTGCGTCCACTGCGCCAAGTGCGGCGAGGAGTCCGCCTTTGGGTTCACCACAGGCGCAGATGACCGTGAGCGATTGGCGCGGATCGCCCTGCCGCAGAGCGCCCTAAGCCAGGCTGTCACTTCAAATGACCAGCGCCGCCTTGTGGCGCGGCGCGAAGCCTCAGCGGCCGCTGCCGCTACCACCGCCCGCATGGCTTGCCCTGCGCCGCCTTCCTCGCCGTGGGCATCTTGTGGCGCCCTGGAGACGAGTGGCACGCAGCGGCGTGCATCTGCTATGTCGCGTCGGCTGGTGCCGCGCCAGAAACGGGCGCTATTGCTTAGTCGTCGCCGTCAGCTTCTTTGAAGGGAAGAAGTGCCAGAAGACCGGATAAAGAGTCCCGGTCAAGAAAGACTCCACTAGGGCGATTGGCCATGAACGGCAAAAAAAGATGAGCGCCACGGCGAGGCCCAAGTACACAAATCCTGCCAAAAGAACGAGCCACACCTTGGCACCGATGTCGGCAATA
This sequence comes from Thermoanaerobaculia bacterium, assembly GCA_036005845.1. Taxonomy (GTDB): domain Bacteria; phylum Acidobacteriota; class Thermoanaerobaculia; order Multivoradales; family JAIOJS01; genus DASYQD01. Next base: position 38,133 of record DASYQD010000018.1, read on the forward strand.
ATCTTGTAGGCCTTAGCCTGCTCTTCGGTGATGCGCTCGGGCATGGCTGTCGGCAGCCTAGGCAACGACGCTGTAGACTTCGATTACCTGCAACTTGCGCGGATCGAATTGGCACTCCTCGCCTTCAGCCTCGCACACATGACAAACAACGGTTGCGGGCACGCGCTCGCCCGCCGGCACGTACTCAGCAATGTTCTTGTCGCGAGGGCAGAGATAGCCGTGCCGCTTGGCGAATAGGCCCTCTCTCACGGCGAGTTCGCATAACATATGAGCTACACGGTAAGGGACACGAAAGAAGCTGCGGATATTCTCGACGTAGATGTTTTGTGGATCGGTGTTGCGCATTAGCTCGGCACGGCGTGCGAACGCATCCCCAATCCAGCTCCTATCCATTGCGCCGACGAATCTCTCGAACCACATAGGCCGCCCCTTGGTCTAAATGGGAAAACGTCCTGAAGCTAACGATGCCCTTGGTCGGGTCTACTGTGAAGTGATCCAGGCCGATGCTGTCCCCCATCCACTTGAAAGTGGTGGCAAGCAGCGGCTTGTCGCGCAGATCGTCGTATAGAGATGGATCGTCTCTCTTCACCAAGTAGTTTCCGTCCATCACCTGACGCGTCGTCGCGCGCGCCTTCTTAAACTGCACAGCCGGGGCGTCGATCAAACCTTCGTCCCAAAGCGCCTTCACTCCCTCGTTCAAGTCCTCGGGATGTACATCGGAAAGGCCGAGAGAATCGAACACAAGGATCTCCACCATCGCTTCGTCTAGATCCTTGATGCTTCGTATGACTCGACCCGGCTCGTACTGAGCTGCAAGATTCTTCTCCATAATCGTAAAGCGCAGTTCTAAACTGTTCCGACCGCACGTGACGTGCACGGGCCAGAGATAATCGACGGCCTTCTTCTCTAGTGGATCGGCAAGGTAGACAACGTAGGGAAGGTCCAGCAGATAGAACCAGCTACGGCTCGTCCTAGCGGGGTCGCTTGCCAGCAACCGACCATCGTCAAGCAACCCCTCAGGCAGATCGCGTACTGTGACGTCCGAACACCTGTGGAGGTGCACATGGTGCTTTGTCGTGAGATGGTGCGTGATGATAAACGCGTCGACCTCGCCCCCGTCGCGGGAGCCCAGGATTGCTTCGATGACCTGTGCCTTGGTGCCGGTCGGTAGATCGAAGTACTGCCGCAGCTGTTCAAGGGGATACAGATCTAGTAAGCGAACGGCAAGTGGATTCTGAGCCACGCCCCCTCCAGACCTGTTGAACCAGTGGACTACGGCAGACCATACCGCAGATCGTGACGAGAGGAGCCAGGGCGTCACGGGCGGCCGTGGATGCGCCGGCCGCCAGTCTAGCGCACTCCTCGGCCAGACCCTGGTCTGCGACCGACCTCCGGACAGGCGGCACATCCCGCAAGCCACGAATCGCCCCGGGTTGACTTGTCGAAATGTCGCCAATAAAATAGGCCCATGAGCGACAACGACCACCACCCCGACGGGATAGCGAAGCGCGACAGCCTCACTCCGCTCAACGCCTGCGTCCACGCCGCGCTGGAGCACGGCGTGGGGCTGGCTCAGGCGTTCTTTGAAGGGCGCCAGCTTGACCCGTGGCTGTTCGCTCACATTGTGCGCTACGGGGTGCTGGAGCACCTACCGGACGCCATCGTCAACGTGGACGATTACGGCGTCACACGCAACGCCATGTGCGGCGTGGAGATTCACGCTGACGGTTGCTCCATTCGGATCTGGAAGAAGCCCAGGGCCGAGGATGAGTATCTCCAGCCTCCAGGAGAGTCGGAGGTCCGCCAATCCTTCTACTGGCAGCAGATCCCTCTGCCTTTCGCAGTCGAGCAGCAGCTACCTCAGCCGGACAACTTGGCGTATGTCTGGGAAGCCTTGCCCTCCGGGACAATGAATCTGTTCCTCGTCAAGCCGAGCGGCATCGAAGGAATCTGGAAGCCGGGTCTATTCGAGTGGGCCGTTCCGGTGCCGCATCCGGCGGAGCTGGTCACCGTCGGTACCGACTTCCTCGAGGGCGACGAGGACGAAGATCTGGATATCGACCTGCCAAACGCGGGTTCTGGTGGCGGCGAGCCCAACGGCGGAGCCTAAGGCAGTCATGGCGGCAGTCAACGGAGAACGCGTCAAGCAGGCGCGCGAGATACGAGCGCTTACGCAGGGTGAGCTTGCAGAGCGCATCGGAGTCTCGCAGCCAACCATTTCGCTCATCGAACAAGGAGCGCAGCAGCCATCCGAAGGGGTGCTGCAAGCGCTGGTGCTGGCGACGGGCTTTCCTGTGGGCTTCTTTCAGAAAGGGAAGGGGCCGGACTTTCCGTCGGGGTCTATGCTCTATCGCAAGTCGAAGAAACTACCGAGCACGCCAGCCAGTCAGTTGCGGCAGTCGGCGCGGCTTGCTCTGGAGCTGGTCCAAGCCCTCGGCACTCGATTCAAGCCGATCCCCGTGCGGATACCGCTGGTAGGCAGCGGTGATCCGATAGAGGCCGCGCATGTCGGCCGGTCGGTCCTGGGAGCATCGCCAGACGGGCCGATGACCGGAGTCATTCGGCGCCTGGAGCGCGCCGGGGTGCTTGTCGTATTCCTCCCCTCGGCGCCCGACGGATTCGACGGCTTCTCCGCTTGGTCCGACGAGGGCGACGGACACGAGAGGCGCCCAATCATTTGCCTTAAGCACGGCGTGCCGGGCGACCGTCTTAGGCTCACGGCGGCGGAGGAGCTGGGCCACCTGATGATGCATCAGGACTTCCTAGGCGGTTTGAAGGAGCTGGAGCAGGAAGCCGATGAGTTTGCAGGAGAGTTTCTATTTCCGCAGAGCGAGATGAAGGAGCAACTCAGGCTGCCGATAACACTCGCGCACTTGGGCGAGCTCAAAGCGCGTTGGGGCGTCTCCATCGCTGCCATCGCACACCTTGCCGAGCAGCGGGGATTGATCAGCGACCGCCAAAAGCGGTACGTGCGGGCAAAGCTGCATGATCGCGGGTGGCTGCATACGGAGCCGATCCATATCCCGGTAGAGGCCCCCAAGCTTTGGCGCCAGATGGCGGAGGGCATCTTCGGAGCGCCGGTTGACCATAAGCGCTTGGCGCGCGAGTTTGAGGTCTCCTCTGGCTTCGTTCAACAGTTGATCGAGGTCAACCGGCCGCTAGACGCGAGACCCATTGCTCCTAGCTCTCAGGTTCTTCTGCGCTTCGACCGCCGTCGCGCCTGAATCGCAGGCTTGACACGTAGCTCGTTGGTAACCACACCGTGGATACTAATTGGAGACGTGGCGATGGACCCAAGAGAACGGCGCAGACTGGTGATAACGGTAACGGTCCGAATCACTCGGAAGGGTAACGCATGGACTGTTCCTTCTCAGTGAGCGTCCCGAACGTTGGACCACCTCGGGGAAGTGGCGGTCACCCACCGTTGGCACTCTCGGATGGTGACTGGTAACGATGTCAAGTTTCGCGGGCCGCGGTGGAGAAGCTGCGAGCAGAGCGGGTGGCGAGATGCGCGTGTGGGGGAGCACCGTGCTAATCAAAACGCTGGCCGAGTACGACCGGTCGACGAGTACCGGCTCGCCGGCTACCCGCTCGTGCTGAGCACTGGCAAGAAGCTGTTCTCCGACAGGTTCGCGTCACCAGACTTCACCCTGACCGAGTCGCGCGCCGTGCGATCCGGAGGCCTGGTCAACACCTACCGTGGCGCCGGCTCAGGCTGATCAACCACACCGACAGCTCGTCTCGGCGTTCTGCTTGCCGGCGGTGGTCGCCGCGCTGGCGGGTGACGGGCTGATTGAGCTGAGCGCGGCGGCGCGGATACGGGACCGCCTGGCGGGGCAGCACGTGATTCACGTGCTAATCTGGGAGCCGCCATGAAGACGAACGTCACGCTCAAGCTCGATGCGGATCTCCTCCGCGAGGCGCGCGTGGTGGCAGCCGAAGAGGGGCGATCGATGAGCGCTCTTCTCACCGATCAACTCGAAGGCATCGTGCGCGAGCGGAAGGCCTTCGTTAAGGCGCGGCGGCGGGCACTTGCCCGTCTCCGAGAGGGTCTCGACCTCCAGTGGACACCGCCCGCATCGCGGGACGAGCTCCATGAGCGATAGACACTTCGTCGACACCAACATCCTGATGTACGCCCACGACGCTGCCACGGGCGAGAAGCATCAAATGGCCCGGGCGCTGGTGGAGCAGTTGTGGGAGACGAGGTCGGGTGTCGTCAGCACCCAGGTCCTTCAGGAGCTGGCGGTCAACTTGCGGAGGAAGGCCAAGAAGCCACTCGATGCAAGGACGACTCGTGACGTCGTGTCCGACTACCTTGCGTGGCACGTTGTCGTGAATGGCGGGGAGTCGGTTCTCGAAGCGCTCGATCTCGAAGCGCGGCATCGCATCTCTTTCTGGGATGCCCTCCTGATACAGGCCGCGAACGCTTCTGGCGCTGAGATCCTCTACTCCGAGGATCTGTCGGACGGCCAACGTTACGGATCGGTACGAGTCATCAATCCGTTTCGAGTGAAGGCCCGCGCCGCTCCGCCATCGCCCGGCTAGAATCCGCGGCCGATGGCTGCCATGGCTCCTCCCCCCGTGCGCTGGCTTCCGGCCGCGCTCGGCGCGCTGCTGCTGATGATGACGATCGGCCTCGGCCTCGTCTGGTGGTGGGGGAGGCAGCCGCCGCCGTCGCTGCCGGTGATGAGCGAGCTGCCGGCGTTCACGCTCATAGACAAGAGCGGCGCGACGGTCACGCCCGCCACGCTCGCCGGGCGGCCGTGGATCGCCGACCTCGTCTTCACGCGTTGCCAGCTCTCCTGTCCGCTGATGACCGAGCGCATGGCGTCGCTCGGCCAGCGCCTCGCGCCCGGCGTGCGCCGCGTCAGCATCTCGGTCGATCCGGCGCACGACACGCCGGCGGTGCTCGCCGAGTACGCGAAGGTGCACAAGGCGGAGGCGCCCGATTGGCTCTTCCTCACCGGTGACGAAGCCGAAATGCATCGCCTCGCGGTCGAAGGGTTCAAGCTCGGCGTCGCTCCCGCCGACGCCAGCGATCCGCGCGCCGCGCAGGAGCCGGTGACGCACAGCACGCGCTTCGTGCTCGTCGACGGCCAGGGCCGCGTGCGGGGGTGGTACGACGCCTTCGACGAGGGCTCGCTGGGCAAGTTGCTGCGCGACGCGGCGTGGCTCGCCGCCAGCAACGACGGGGCCGCCGGCGGGTGACGCTGCGCGATCTGCCGGCGCTCAACGCTGCCCTCAACGCCGCCTCGGCGATCACGCTCCTCATCGGCTACGGGCTCATCCGCCGCGGCCGCTGGCGCGCGCACCGCGCGGCGATGATCACGGCGTTCGTGCTGTCGAGCGTGTTCCTCACTTCGTATCTCGTCTACCACGCGCAGGTGGGCAGCGTGCGCTTCCCGGGGCAGGGCTGGGTGCGCACGCTCTACCTAACGATCCTCGCCACGCACACGGTGCTCGCCGCCGCCGTGCCGGTGCTGGCGATCGTCACGCTGTCGCGCGCGCTGCGGCGGCGCTTCGACCGCCACAAGCTGATCGCGCGCTGGACGCTGCCGATCTGGCTCTACGTATCGGTGACCGGCGTCGTCGTCTACTGGATGTTGTACCGACTCTGAGCGCGTCACGCGCGCGCCCAATCGCCGCCGGCGCGCCTGTATCCTTGCGGCGTGGCATGGCGCGATCGCCCGCTGGGCCTGATCCTCATCGTCGCCTACAAGGCGATCTGGGGCACGCTCGAGATCGCGGCCGGCATCTCCGTCCACTGGGTGCCGTCGCTGCTCGCGGCGAGGCTGGCCGACGACCCGCAAGACCAGCTCGCCAACTGGTTGAAGGCTCACGTGCCGCTCGAGCCGGAGCACCTGCGTTTGGCGATCTTCGGTCTGCTGGCGCTCGGCATCCTCAAATGGGCGCTGGCGATCGGGATCTGGCGGCGGTCGTGGCTGGTGCGCGACCTGGCGCTGCTGGTGATGGGCGTCGCCGGCGTCTTCGCCATCGTCGGGTTGGCGGCGCATGCGACGATCTTCCGGCTGGTGGTCGTCGTCACCGACCTGCTCATCGTCGTCTACATCTGGCGCTTCCTGCCGCGCCACCTGCCGCCGCGGCCGAGGCGCGCCGGGACGCCGGTGCTACCCTGATCGCATGACGGCGCGGGATCCCCAAGCCACACCGGGACCGCTCGAGGTGTTGGCCGAGGCCGAGCGCACGGTGCGCGAGCAAGGCCGCGCCGCGCTCTGCCAGGTGGTGCGCGTCGAGGGGTCGACGCCCGGCAAGGTGGGCTGGAAGCTGCTCGTGCGACCCGACGGCAGTTCGTGGGGCAACCTCGGCGGCGGCGCCTTCGAGGCGATGGTCGCTGCCGACGCCGCCGAGCTGCTCGCCGCGTCGAACGCGGGCTCGGAGGTCAAGCGCTACTACCTGACCGAGAAGGCGGTGCAGGGCGAGCCCACGGGCATGGTCTGCGGCGGCCTGATGGAGGTGCTGCTCGAGGTGCTGGCGGCGCCGCCGCTGGTCGTCGTTTGCGGCGGCGGACCGGTGGGGCAGGCGGTCGTGCGCGCGGCGGCGCTCGCCGGCTTCGACTCGGCGGTGGCCGAGGACCGCCCGCGCTTCCGCGAGCCGGCGCTCTTCCCGGCGGCGACGCGGCCGGTCGAGGTGTCGCGCGATTACCGCGAAGACTTTCTCGCGCCGTTCGCCGGCCGCGAGCTCTACGTGGCGATCGTCTCGCGCTGCTGGGAGACCGATTCGGCGGCGCTGGCGGCGGTGGTGCGGCAGGCGCCGGCGCGGCTCGCCTATCTCGGTTTGATGGGCAGCCGGCGCAAGATCGCGCGCGTGCGGCGCGAGGTGGAGAAGCAGGGTCTCGCGCTCGACCGAGGCTTGACGCTGGATGGCGCCGGTCTGCGCGCGCCGATCGGGCTGCCCATCGGCGGCGACACGCCGGGTGAGATCGCCATTGCGATCGTCGCCGAGATGATCCAGGTGCGCAGCGCGGCGGCGGCCGCGGCGAGTAGCGGCGCCGCCAGCGCATCCGGCGCGCGGTCGGCTTAGGCGTCGATCGCAGCCGCCGAGGCTTCCGCTGCGCCGCTCGCCGCTGCCGCGGTGCGCATGCCGTCGGCGAAGAGCGCCACAGCCATTGCCGCGATCGTCGCCGGGAAGATCTGCAGCACGATGCGCGTGAAGGTGGTGACGACCAAAAGCCTCGTGTCGGTGTCCTGGCCGGCGCAGCTCGCCAGGTAGCCGGCGAGGTGGAGCAGGGCGACGGCGACGAACGGCCGCAGCCGCGGCACGAGCAGCAGCAGCGGCAGCACGAGGAGCAGCAGCGCGAAGCCGTGCCACTCCGGCGCCAGCAGTTGTTCGGCGACGATGCGGAGGGTGGCGACGAGCCGACTCGGGATGGGCAGCCCTTTGTCGTAGCTCTGCAGCAGGTGGTGCTGCGCGATGCGCCACCACGAATAGCCGACGATGAGCATCGGTGGCACGAGGAGCGCCGCGGAACCTGCCGGGCGCGGGCGTCGGCCGTGCCAGAACCAACGGCTGAGCTGCACGGCGACGAGACCGACCGCCATCACCAAGCCCTCCTGCTTCGAGGCGCCAGCGAGCGCGGCGCAGAGACCGATCTGCACGTCGGCCGCGGTCGACAGCGGCGCGAGGAGCGCGGGCAGCGAGGCGGCGAGCGCCAGCGCGAGGAACCAGTCGGCGGCGCCCGCCATGATGTTGGCGACGGCGAAGCCGGCGCAGGAGAGCGCGACGAAGGCGACGACGGCGTGGCGCCGGAACGGCGGGATGCCTTCCGCGACCAGCACCTCACGCACGCTGATCAGGATGAGCGCCAGCAGCAGCGGCGACCAGAGCAGCAGTGCACCTTCGCGCCAGCCGGCAAGCATCGCGGTGACCGCCAGCAGCTCGGGGTAGAGGTTGGGGTAGTCGGGGTGGAACACCCAGCCCAGCGGCTGCGCGAGGTAGCCGTAATCGACATGGCCCTCGAGCAGGAAGCGATGTCCCTTGAGACCCCAGTGGTAGATGAAGTCGGGGATGGCGATCCACCCCGTCCAGGCGAGTGCAGCGAAACCGAGCACCGCCAGGATCGCGACGGCATCACCCCAGCCGAAGCTCGCGCTCCGCCGCGACGGCCTGCGCGCGCGAACAACGAACGCGATGAGCGCGGCGGCGAGTAAGAACGGCAGCGCGATAGCGAGTCTCCAGCGCCAGCCGAGGAGGTCGAGCAGGCTCAGCAGCGCGTGAAGCAGCAGCGCGCCAGCGATGAACCCAAGGACGAGTCGCAGCGGTCGCGTGACCGGCAGCCGCGCGGCGATCGGCTGCCCAGCCGCGGCGAGCAGCACGAGCACCAGAGGCGCCGCCAACCAGCCGAGCGCGCTCACGGCAACCGGTAGAGACCGCACCAGGGCTCGCCCGCCACGCGCCGCGCGCCTGCTGGCGCCGAACGCGAGCTCGCGACGACGACGCGGCCCGGCGGCGTCGCCGCACCCGCCTGCACCACCTCGCGGTGCGGCAGGAAGTACGCGGCCCAGCGCCAGCGGAAGAAGTCGTTCGTCGGGTCCCACAGCAGCACCGGCTCGCGCGCCGGGAGCAGCGCGTCGACGCTCCGCAGGCAGCGGTCCAGGCGCTCCGGCGGCCGGCTGCCGAGCCGCCAGTACATCGAGCTCGGCTGGTGGAGCGTGCCCGCAAGCCAGTCGTGGCGCGCGCCGCGGGCCTCGAAAACGAAGGTGCCGCCGGCCCAGACGAGCAGCAGCGCGACCAGCACGTCCGCCAGCCGACGCGACGAGCCGGGCCCGCGCGCACGCAGAAGTGGCGTCGCGCCATCCACGGCGCGTGCATCACTCGGTGGCGTCGACGGCGTGGCCATCATCGAAGGGTGCGCGAAGCGGCGCGCAGACGATATCGCCCGCGCGGCGCAGGGCCGCACGGCGCGCGAGCGGATAAGCTGCGCGGCCATGCCGCAAGCCGCTCTGGCGCCGCCGCGGCCTGCGGTGAGCGCGCTCCTCGCCGAGTGGGGGAGGTCCCCCGACGACCCGCGGCTCGAGGTCGACGCGCGCGACGAGATGCTCGGCTTCCTGCGCGAGCTCCACGGCGGCGACGAGGAACAGGCGCTCGCTGCCTACTACCGGAGCGGGGCCGCCATTGCCGCCGTGTACCTGCAGGTGCTGCGCTGGCGTTTCGGCAAGGCGAGCGCGGTGCCGTCGCTGCTCGACTTCGCCAGCGGCTACGGCCGCGTGACCCGGTTCCTGCTCGACGCAGTGCCGGCGCGGGCGCTGACCGCCGCCGACGTCCTTCCCGGCGCCGTTGCCTTCCAGCGCCGCACCTTCGGCGTGCAGGCGGCCGCGTCGGCCACCCGGCCGGAGGAGCTCGAGCTGCCGGGGCCGTTCGCCGCCATCCTGGTCACCTCGCTGTTCACGCACCTGCCTGACGCGCGCTTCCGGTCGTGGCTCGCCGCATTGCTCGCGCGGTTGGCGCCCGGCGGCGTGCTCGCTTTCAGCACCCACGACTTGGCGCTGTTGCCGCCCGAGCAGCGGACGGCGCGCGGCCTCGTGTTCCAGCCGCACAGCGAGATCGCCGACCTCGCGGTCGAGGACTACGGCTCGACCTGGGTCGACGAGTCCTTCGTGCGCGACGCGCTCGCCGCCACGGGCCGCAGGGTGGCCGCTCGCCGCTTCACGCGCGCTCTCCTCAACCACCAGGACCTGTGGCTCGTCGTGGACGAAGTGGATGGAGCCGACGCGTTCGCCGGCCTGCAGTTGCAGAGCGAGCCCGAGGTCGTGGTGGAGGAGTGCGAGCTCGCCAGCGGGTCGCTGGCGCTCGCGGGCTGGGCGCACGCGCGGCAGGGGACTGTGGCGCGCGTGGAGGCGAGCCTCGACGGCGTACGGCTCGGCGCCGCTGTGGTGGATCAGCCGCGTGCCGACGTCGCCGCCGTGCTGGGTCCCGGCGCGGAGCGCAGCGGCTGGGGCCTGCGCCTCGCGTTGCCGCCGAGCTTCTCGCCGGTCGACTCAGTGCTGCTGCTGCGTGCCGTCGACCGCGCCGGCCACGCGCATCCGGTGTGGGTAGGGCGCCCACTCGTCCTCGCCCTGCAGTCGCGGGCGTTGCAGGCCCGCGAGGCGCGCGCCGCGCTCCACGTCGCGCGCCGCGAGCTCGCCGAGCACCGCGCCTGGGCCGCGCACGAGATCGAGGGCTTGCGTGCCACCGTCGCCGCCATGCGCGCCAGCCGCTTCTGGAAGCTGCGCGATGCCTGGTTCACGGTGAAGCGCGCGCTGCGCTTGACGGACGAGAGCTAGCGCCGTGGACGCGGCGTGGTCTCCCGCGGCGCTGCTGCCGGCCGCCCTGGTGCTCGCCTGCGGCGCCGCGCTGCTCGCCGCGCTGCGCCGCTGGTACGACGCCGTGCCCTGGCGCGTGGCGGCGGCGTTCGCGCTGCTGTTGGTGCTGCTGCTCTGGCCGGTGCTCGTCGGCGGCAAGGTGCTGCTGCCGCTCGGCAACCTCGTCGGCTTCCCGCCCTGGCGCGGTCTGCCGCCGCCGCAGCCGCCGACGCATGCGATCCAGGGCGACCTCGTGCACCAGATCGTGCCCTGGCAGGCGGAGGTGCGGCGGTCGCTCGCCGACGGCCGCTGGCCGCTGTGGAACGAGCACGCCGGCGCCGGCATGCCGCTGATGGCCGACCCGCAGTCGCAGGTCTTCCAGCCTTTGGTCGCGGTGGCGCTGCCGCTGCCGCTGTCGGCCGCGATGGGCGTCACCGGAGCGCTGCGCATCCTGCTGGCGCTGGTCGGCATGTTCGTGCTGCTGCGGCGCCAGGGGATCGGCGAGGCCGCGGCGCTCGTCGGCAGCGTCGGCTACGGCCTGTGCGGCGCGATGCTGCTCTGGCTCGGTTGGCCGCTCGCCAACGCGGTGGCGTGGACGCCGCTAGGCCTCTACGCAGTGGTTCGCTGCCACCGCGACGGCGGCCGGCGCGACGTCGCGCTGCTTGCCGCGGTGACTGCGGCGCTGCTGCTCGGCGGCCATCCCGAGACGATCGTGCAGTCAGGTGTGCTGATAGGACTGTTCGTGCTCGCGTGCGCATGGGAGCGGCGGCGGAACGGCTCGCCGGTTGCGCCGTTCGTGCTGCGCTGCGCCGGCGCGGCGGCGGTTGCCGGGCTGTTGCTGGCGCCGCTGCTGTTGCTGCAGCAGGGCTACCTGCCGGCGACCGATCGCGCCACCGCTCTGCGCTGGTTCCTGGCGATGCCGTCGTTGACGCAGCTGTGGTCGTTCTGGCAGCGGGCCGAGGCGTGGCGCGCCTGGGCGGCGCGCGTCGAGCCGCAACTGCTGTCGCTCTTCGCGTTGCGCGCGTGGGGCGGCCACGAGCTGTTCTGGGGCGAGGCGAACTTCGTCGAGCAGGGGTCGGCATCGGTGGGCGCAGCGGTCGGCGTGCTGGCTGTGGCGGCGGTGATGCGGCGCCGGGCGCGGATGCCGCAGGAGTCGCTGCTGATCGGCTTCTCCACGGTCGCGCTGCTGCTGATCGCCAAGCCGCCGCTGATCTACCGGTTCGTCGGCCAGCTGCCGCTGCTCGGACCCTCGTCGGTGCACGAGAACCACCGGCTGATGCTGCTCGTGGCGCTCGCTGCGTGCTATCTGGCGGCGTGCGAGGTCGAGCGATGGACGCGCGGCGAACGCGCGCCGCGCGCGCTGGCGATCGGCGCCGCGATCGTGGTCGGCGTGCTGGCGTGGGCGTACCTCGGGCACCTACCTCCGGGCAGCGCGGAACGGACGGTGCAGGCGTGGTGGCTGGCGCTGCAAGTCGCGGCCGGGCTATTCGTTGTCGGTTTGACTTTCTTGCTCGGGTCGGCCATTCGACTGCGCCGATCGGCGCCTTGGCTCCTCGCCGTCGTCGTCGCGGCCGAGCTGGTGACGCTGCACCGGAGCGCCCTCGTACCGGCGCCCTCGCGGCTCTTCTATCCACGCGCGCCGAGTCTCGACTACTTGGCGCAGCACCTCGGCGGCGACCGCCTGGTGGCGCTCGCCGACACGCTGCCCGCCAACTTCGCCCAGGTCCTCGGTTTCAATGACGTGCGCATCGACGGTCCGGCGCGGCCCAACGCCTACGTGCAGCTGATCGACCCGCTGCGCGACCCCGGCCCGGTGACGCTCGCCAACGCCGCGCAGCTCGGCCAGCCGGGAGCGCGGCTCTACGATCTGCTCGGCGTCCGCTACGTGCTCGGCCCGCCCGGATGGGAGCTGCCGCTGCCCGTGGCCTACCGGGACGGGTCGCTGTGGATCTACGAGCATCCGCGCCCGCTGCCGCGCTTCTTCCTGCCGCCGGCGGCCACCATCTACCGCGGCGCCGACTGGACCGCCTGGTTCCGCCGCCAGCGCGACTTCGCCGCGCGCGCCCTCGTCGCCGCCGGCCCGCCGGGCGCCGACGCCCCGCGATGGCGCGCGCGCCGCGGCCGCGCCGCCTTCACCTTCGCGCGTCGCGAAACCACGCGCTGGACCGCCGACGTGCGCGCACCGGAGCCGCGCCTGCTCACCGGCGCCGTCTACCAGGACGGCGGCTGGCGCCTCCTCGTCGACGGCCGCCCGCACGAGACCGTGCCCGCCAACGGCCCCCTCTTCGGCGCCTGGCTCCCCGCCGGCGAGCACCACCTCGACCTGCTCTACCGCCCGCGCCGCTTTGTCGCCGGCTGCCTGCTCGCGGCGCTCGCGCTCGCTGCCGGCCTCGCCTGGCTGACGCCGCCGCCGCGCTCGCCGACGCGATCCGGACGGCGCCCCTGCCGGCGAGGAGCTGCTCGCGTGGCTGCGTAAGGGCGCGCGCATGAACTGCGCAGCACTGAGCCCGCGACGACTACGCCTCGACCTCTTCCTCGAGCGCCCCGACGATCCCCGCCTTTTTCGCGTAGTAGCGGAAGGAGCGAAACGTCATCCCCAGCAGCTCCGCTGCGCGCGTCTGCACGCCGCCGCAGCGGTCGAGCGCCTGACGCATCAGCTCGGCGCGCAGCGCTTCCAAATGCGCTTCGAGGTCGATGCCGTCGGCCGGTAGCCGCGCCAGCGCGCCCATCGACGGTCCGGGCTCGCGCAGGTAGGGCGGCAGGTCCGCCACGTCGATCACGTCGCCGGTAGTCAGCGCGATGCTGCGCTCGATGAGGTTCTCCAGCTCGCGCACGTTGCCCGGCCAGCGGTAGCCTTCGAGCAGCGCCAGCGCCGCGAGGCTGATGCGTTTCGGCGGCATGCCCAGCTCGTCGGCGTACTTGCGGATGAAGAAATCGACCAGCAGCGGGATGTCTTCGCGCCGATCGCGCAACGGCGGGAGCCGCACCGGGATGACGTGGATGCGGTAGTAGAGGTCTTCGCGGAAGGTGCCGGCGGCGATCATCTCGCCCAGGTCGCGGTTGGTGGCGGCGATGATGCGCACGTCCACTGCCTCCTCCTCGTTGCCGCCCACCTTGCGGATCGTCTTGTGCTGCAGCACGCGCAGGAGCTTCACTTGCATCGTCGGCGTCATCTCGCCGATCTCGTCCAAGAACAAGGTGCCGCGGTGCGCCTCGTGGAAGAGCCCCTTCTTCTCCTTGAGCGCGCCGGTGAAGGCGCCGCGCTCGTGGCCGAAGAGCTCGCTCTCGAGCAGGTTCTCGGGCATGGCGCCGCAGTTGATCGACAGGAACTTGTGCTTGGTGCGCGGGCTCGCGAAGTGGATGGCCCTGGCGATCAGCTCCTTGCCGGTGCCGCTGTCGCCCTGCACCAGCACCGTCGACGAGGTCCTGGCGACGCGCTCGACCAGCGCGAACACCTCCTGCATCGGCCGGCTCTTGCCGATGATGTTGGCGAAGGTGTACTTCTGCTCGAGCTCGCGGCGGAGCCAGACGTTCTCCTCGACCAGGCGCGACTTCTCGAGCGCCTTCTGCACCAGCACCTTGAGCTCTTCGACGTCGAAGGGCTTGCTGACGTAGTCGTAGGCGCCGAGGCGCATCGCCTCGATGGCGGACTTGGTCGAGGTGTAGGCGGTCATCATGATGACCGAGGCCTGCGAGTGCTGCTCCTTGAGCTCGCGCAGCAGCTCCAGCCCCGAGCCATCGGGCATGTGGATGTCGCACATGACGAGGTCGAAGCCGTCGCCCACGGCGAGCCGCTCGCGCGCCGCGCCCACCGACGAGGCGGTGGCGACGCGGTAGCCCTCGCCCTGGAAGAGCAGGTCGAGGAACTCGAGCAGGCTCGACTCGTCGTCGACGATGAGGAGTTGCGGGGTCACCATGTCTTCACGAATGAACGCGGCCTCACGGCGTCACCGAGGTGGCGGCGTACTCGGGCAGCTCGTCGGCGATCAACGGCGCCGCGCCGCCGATGGGCAGCTCGGCGGTGATGGCGGTGCCCGAGCCTGGCGCCGTCTCCACGTGCACCTGGCCGCCGTGCTCCTGCAGGATGCGGTAGACGATCGCCATGCCGAGGCCGGTGCCCTGGTCGAAGAACGACTTGAAGGGCTGGAAGAGCTTGGCGCGCTCCTCGGCGCCCATGCCGCGGCCGGAGTCGGCGACGCAGAGCTGGTACATGTCGCCGGCGATGCGGCCGCTGATGCGCAGCGTGCCGCCGCCGGGCATCGCCTTGAGCGCGTTGCGGGCGAGGTTCCAGAAGATCTGGCTCACCTGGTCGGGGTCGGCGTAGATGCGGGCGCTGGGCGGGTCGAGCGACACGTCCAGCCGGTGCCGCGCCTGCAGCTCGGGGCTGTTGGAGAGCAGCTCGACGTGCTCGGCGAGCAGGCGCGCGACGTCGAACCAGGCGCAGGCGCGCTCCTTCGGCCGCGCGAACTGCAGGAAGCTCTTGATCGTGCGGTCGAGCCGCTGGCTCTCGCGCAGCACGATCTGCAGCAGCTTGCTGCGCTGCGGGTCCTCCTCGGCCGCCGGCGAGAGCATCTGCACCGAGCCCGAGATGGCGGCGAGCGGGTTGCCGATCTCGTGCGCGATGCCGGCGGCGAGCTCGCCCACCGCCGCCATGCGGTCCTTCATGCGCAGCTCGGCCTGCAGCGCCCGCCACTCGGTCAGGTCCTGGAAGACGACGATGTAGCCGCCGAGGCTGGCATGGGCGTCGGTCAGCGGGCTGACGGTGAAGCCGAACCAGCTCGTCCCCTGCTGGCCGCCGCCGTCGTACTCGGCGCGCACCCAGCGGCTGCGCCGGCTCTCCTCGGTGAGCACCTCCCAGCGCTCGGCAGGGAAGAGCTTCGCCTCGGCGATGTGGCAACCCATAAGGCGCTCGGCGTGCCGGCCGAGGAGCTGGCCGCCGGCGCGGTTGAGGCTGGTGACGATCCCGTCGCGGTCGGTGGTGATGAGCCCCGACGAGATCGACTGCACGACGTCGTGGTAGACGACCTGCAGGTCGGCGAGGTTCTCGCGCTGCTCCTGCAGCTCGCTCTCGGCGAGGGTGGCGTTCTTCGCCAGGTAGGAGGTGAAGAAGGCGACGCCGTAGAAGCCGAGCAGGTGGATGCCGAGCTTGTAGATGAGCAGGAAGACGGAGATCTGCTCGACGTCGACGGCGGCGGGGAACCAGCCGTAGTGGAGACCGAGCAGCGTCGTCGCATAGAGCAGGTAGGCGACGTTGGCGACCAGCACCGCCGAACGCCGCCGCAGCAGCGCCGCCGCGACGCTGATGACGATCAGGTAGAGCATCGAGAACGGGCTGCCGCTGCCGCCGAACCAGTAGACGAGGGCGGTGATGAGCAGCAGGTCGCCCAGGAACTGCGCATACGCCTGTACCTCGGCGGGCGCGCGCGCGCCGAGCAGCCCGAGGTAGACGAGCGAGAACCCGTAGGCGAGGCCGAGGAGCACGAAGACGAAGCGCGGCGCGATGAACAGCGCCGGCTCGCGCGGCAGCAGGGCGACGAGGAAGTAGAGCAGGAAGACGCTGGTCACCACCACCAGGCGGATGGCGACCAGCCACTTGAGCTGCCGGCGCAGCAGCCCGAGGTCGCGCGGCGCGCCGCGCGAGGTCACTTTCACCCGCCCGCCCGCGGCGCGCATGGGCGCACCGGCCCCTACCCGATCTTCTGCAGGATCGAGTACATCGGCAGGTACATGGCGGCGACGATGAAGCCGATGATGCCGCCGAGCACGGTGATCAGCAGCGGCTCGATCAGCTTCATCATGCCCGCCACCGCGGTGTCGACCTCGTCCTCGTAGAAGTCGGCGATCTTCGACAGCATCTGGTCGAGGGCGCCGGTCTGCTCGCCGACGCCGATCATCTGCACCACCATGGCAGGGAAGACCTTGGTCTGGCCGAGCGGGTCGGCGAGGGTCTTGCCCTCTTCCACCGCCTTGCGCACCGCCATGATGGCGTCTTCGATGATGGTGTTGCCGGCGGTCTTGGCGGTGATCTCGAGGCCGTCGAGGATGGGCACGCCCGAGGAGGTGAGGGTCGACAGCGTGCGGCAGAAGCGCGCGATGGCGATCTTTCTCAGCAGCATGCCGATGACCGGGATCTTGAGCAGCGCGGCGTCGACGATGCGGGTGAACTTCGGCTGCGACTTGTAGAAGCGGTAGAAGGCGATGCCGCCGGCGATCAGCACCGGGATGACGAACAGCGTGTAGCTGGCGAGGAAGTTCGACAGCGCGATGACGACGCGCGTCGGCAGCGGCAGCTCGCTGCCGAGGCCGGCGAAGAGCTGGGCGAACACCGGGATCACCTTCCAGAGGATGATCCACACCACGCCGATGGCGATGAAGATGACGGCCGCCGGGTAGATCAGCGCCGACTTGACTTGGCTCTTCAGCTTGACCGACTTCTCGATGTAGGTCGACAGGCGCTGCAGGATGATGTCCAAGATGCCGCCCGCCTCGCCGGCGGCGATCATGTTGGTGTAGAGCGCGTCGAACGCCTTGGGATGCTTGCGCATGGCGTCGGCGAGCGAAGCGCCCTGCTCGACGTCGGAGCGCGTCTTCTGGATGATCTCGCGGAAGGTGCGCTGCTCCTCCTGCTCGCCCAAGATCTCCAGGCACTGCACCAGCGGCAGGCCGGCGTCGAGCATCACCGAGAACTGCCGCGTGAACAGCGCCACCCGCTTCGAAGAGACGCCCTGCGGCAGCCGCGGCAGGATGGCGACCTCGCGCCCCTTCTCCTTGATGCTGGTGATCTGGATGTTCTGGCGGCGCAGCACCGCCTCGGCGGCGGCGCGGTTGTCGGCGAGCAGGATGCCTTCCTGCACGGCGCCGGTGCGGCTCTTGCCTTTCCAGGTGAAGTTCGGCATCGGTGGCTCCTAGGTCCGAGTGATCGCGGGCTCAGCGTTCGGCGCCGGCGGTCGCGGGAGTGGGGGTCACTCCGCCGCCGATGGCGAGGCCGAGCGCCGCCGGGCCGCGGGCGATGATCTCCTGCAGCTCGTCGGGGTGCGAAGACCGCCCCATCGCGGTCTGCAGGCTGATCAGGCGGCGGAAGTACAGCGACGCCAGCGACTGGTTCATCGTCTGCATCCCGAACTTCGCCTGGCCGGTCTGCATCATGCCGTAGATCTGGTGGATCTTGTCCTCGCGGATCAGGTTGCGGATCGCCGAGTTGGGGATCAAGATCTCCATCGACATCACGCGCCCCTTGCCGGTCGCCTTGGGCAGGAGCGACTGGCAGAGGATCCCCTCCAGCACGAACGAGAGCTGCACACGGATCTGCCCCTGCTGGTGGGCGGGGAAGATGTCGACGATGCGGTTGATCGTCTGCGCCGCCGAGTTGGTGTGGAGCGTGGCGAAGGTCAAGTGGCCCGTCTCGGCGATGCGCAGCGCCGACTCGACGGTCTCGAAGTCGCGCATCTCGCCGATGAGCACCACGTCGGGGTCTTCGCGCAGCGCCGAGCGCAGCGCGTTGCTGAAGCTGTGGGTGTCGGCGTGCAGCTCGCGCTGGTTGACGATGCACTTCTTGTGCGAGTGCAGGTACTCGACCGGGTCCTCGATGGTGATGATGTGCTCGGCGCGCTCGCGGTTGACCTTGTCGAGCATGGCGGCGAGCGTCGTCGACTTGCCCGAGCCGGTGGGGCCGGTGACGAGCACCAGGCCGCGCGGCTTCTCGCAGATCTTCTCGACGATCGTCGGCAGGCCGAGGTCGCGGAAGGAGCGGATCTCGTAGGGGATCTGGCGGAAGGCGGCGGCGATGGCGCCGCGCTGGTGGAAGACGTTGGCGCGGAAGCGGGCGAGGCCCTTGATGCCGAAGCTGAAGTCGATCTCGAGGTTCTCCTCGAGGCGGTGCTTCTGGTTGTCGGTGAGGATCGAGTAGGCGATCTGCTTGGTTTCGCTGGGCGTCAGCGGCGGGTAGTTGAGCGGTTTGAGCCGGCCGTCGTGGCGAATCTGCGGCGGCGAGTTGGTGGTCAGGTGCAGGTCCGAGGCGCCCTGCTCGACCATCGTCTTCAGCAGCTCGTTCAGGGTCGGCGGCATTCCGGCTCCACTCCCTTCGAGGTGGACGCCACGAGATCGCGGCCTCGCAAGAGGGCTCTCGTGGATGTGACGATTTTTGTCGGCCGGCAGTGTAGCACAAGCGAAAAGGCGGGCCCTGTGGCCCGCCTCTCACCGACGCCGCGGCGCGCGGCGTCGCGCCAAAACGAGTGGAGATCCCGCTGCTAGGTGCCCGGCTCCGCGTGCGGGATCGAGCGCAGGTACTCGTAAATGGCGGTGAGGTCGCGGTCGGTCATCTCGCCGAAGACCGGCCAGGGCATGACCTGGAGGAGCTCGTCGGGGTCGTCGGGGTCGTGGCCGGTGCGCATCAGGTTCTTGAACTCGGCGAGCGTCAGGCCGGCCGGCAGCCCGTCGGCGTCGGGGGTGATGTTGTCCGAGGTGAACGGACCGAAGGACACGCCGCCGGCGAGGTAGTGCTCGGTGTTGATCCGCTTCGGCTGGCCGAGGTACGGGTCGCCGCCGGGAGCGTAGGGCGGGTTCGTGTGGCAATCATTACAACCGCTCTGCGCATTGACGATGTAACTGCCGAGGCCCACGAGGTCCCGGTCCTTGTGCCGCGTGTTCAGCGGTACGGGGGCGATCTTGAAGCCCGTGAGGATGCGGTCGAGCTCGGCATTGCCCGAGCGCGCCTTCTCGACCGCCTGCCCGCCGGCCGGCGGCGCGGCCGCCGAGACGCCGAGCACGCAGAGGACCAACACCAACGCCGCCGAGGCCACCAGCCACGCTCTCGTTCGCATCACGTCGCTCCTTCCTGTCATGCCGCCGTCAGCTGCCCTTCGAATGCTTCAGCGCAAAAACGCGCGCAGGGCATTCACGTGAGGTGCCAGCGCTCGCGCTGCTATCGTCCCGTTCGATGGCCGAAGATCCCCATCAGGAAGAAGCCCTCGGCAAGGCCTACGACGCGCATCTGATGCGCCGGCTGGTGGCGTACGTCCGCCCCTACCGCGGACAGATGGCGCTCGCCGTCGCGCTCATCGTGCTCTCCTCGGTGCTCGACCTGGTCGGGCCGCTGGCCACGGCGGTCGCGCTCGACCTCTTCGTGAAACCGGCCGGCGGCGGCACGGTGTCCGGCCTGTCGCGCTGGGTGCTCGGCCGGCTCGCGGCAGCCGGGCTCCATCCCGATCGCGCGACCGGCCTCGCTTGGTGCGGCGTCGTCTACCTGGTGTCGCTGCTGTCGACCTTCGGCGTCCTCTACTGGCAGTCGTACGTGATGCAGCTCATGGGGCAGCGCATCATGCGCGACCTGCGGCGCGAGGTGTTCGCGAAGTTGCAGCGCCTGCAGGTGGCGTTCTTCGACCGCAACCCGGTGGGGCGGCTGGTGACGCGCGCGACGACCGACGTCGATGCGCTCAACGAGCTGTTCACGGCGGGCCTGGTGTCGGTGTTCGGCGACGTGGTCACGCTGCTCGGCATTGTCTGCGTGCTATTCGCGCTCAACTGGCGCTTGGCGCTGGTGACGTTCTCGATCCTGCCGCTGCTGCTGCTCATCACGCTCTGGTTCAAGGCGCGGGCGCGCGACATGTACCGCCAAGTGCGGGTCTGGATCGCGCGCATCAACGCCTACCTGCAGGAACACATCAGCGGTATGGCGGTGGTGCAGCTCTTCGGCCGCGAGGAGCCGGCGCTCGCCGAGTTCCGCGCCATCAACAAGACCCACCGCGACGTCAACGTCAAGACGATCTTCTATTACGCCGTATACTACCCGGCCGTCGAGCTAACGACGTCGCTCGGCCTGGCGCTCATCATCTGGTACGGCGGCGGCCGCGTGCTGGCGGGCGCGCTCTCCATCGGCGCCCTCGTCGCCTTCTTCCAGTACGCGCAGCGCTTCTACGAGCCGATCTCCGACCTCTCCGACAAGTACAACATCCTGCAGGCGGCGATGGCGTCGTCGGAGCGCATCTTCAAGCTGCTCGACTCGCCGGTGGAGATCGCGACGCCGGCGGCGCCTTACGAGCCTGAGGCGCTGCCGGCGCTGCCGAGCGCCGCCGCGGCGACCGTGCCTGCCGGCCCGCGTGCCCGCGCCGTGCGCGGCGAGGTCGAGCTCGACCACGTTTCGTTCGAGTACAAGGCGGGCGAGCCGGTGCTGCGCGACGTCTCCTTCCGCATCGAGCCCGGGCAGTCGGTAGCGGTAGTCGGCCACACCGGCGCCGGCAAGAGCACGCTGGCGAGCCTGCTGCTGCGCTTCTACGACCCGCAGGCGGGGAGCGTGCGCGTTGATGGCGTCGACGTGCGGCAATGGGACCTCGGAACGCTGCGGCGCAGCATCGCGATGGTGCTGCAGGATGTCTTCCTGTTCGCCGGCAACTTGGCCGACAACGTCACGTTGGGCGATCCGGCGATCAGCGGCGAGCGCCTGCGCTGGGCGGCGCGCGAGGCGCGCGCGTTGGACTTCATCGAGCGCCTGCCGCAAGGCTTCGACACCGCGGTGCAGGAGCGCGGCGCGGGGCTGTCGGTGGGGCAGAAGCAGCTCGTGTCGTTCGCGCGGGCGCTGGCGTTCGACCCTGCGATCCTGATCTTGGACGAGGCGACGTCATCGGTCGACACCGAAACGGAGCAGCGCATCCAGGAGGCGCTCGATCGGCTGCTGGTCGGCCGCACGAGCCTGGTCATCGCGCACCGCCTGTCGACCGTGCAACGCTGCGACCGCATCCTCGTCATGCACAAAGGCGAGCTCCGCGAGTTCGGCACGCATCAAGAGCTCCTCGCCCGCCGCGGTATCTACTACCGCCTGTATTTGCTGCAGTACCGCGACCAGCTCGGAGGGGAAGTCGGCCCCGCGCCGGATGTGGCGCTGCCGGGTGTAACGTCGCCGCCATGAGCGAAACCGTGGCGACGCAGCCGGCCGAGGACCTGCGCTATCCGGTGGGAGAGTGGGACCGGCAGCCGGCTGCGGATCCCGCGGCGGTGGCCGCAGCGATCGCGACGATCGAGGCGCTGCCGACGCGGCTGCGCGAGGCGGTCGCCGGCCTCGACGACGCGCAGCTCGACACCCCCTACCGCCCAGGCGGCTGGACCGTCCGGCAGCTCGTCCACCACGTCGCCGACAGCCACCTCAACGCCTACATCCGCTGCAAGTTCGCCCTCACCGAAGACCGGCCGGCGATCAAAGCGTACGAAGAGAAGCTCTGGGCGGAGCTACCAGAGGCGAAGAGCGCGCCGGTCGAGGTCTCGCTGAAGCTGCTCGAGGCGCTCCACGAGCGATGGGTGCTCGCCCTGCGCGCGCTCGGGGAAGCGGAGCTCGATCGCCCCTACGTGCACCCCGAGATTGGCGAAATGCCCCTGCGCGCCATGCTGGGAATGTACGCCTGGCACAGCCGCCATCACGTCGCGCATGTCACGGGGTTCCGGCGGCGACAGGGCTGGTAGGTGGCTGTTCGCAGGTTGACCAGGTGTACGTCATACGAGGGCTAGGAGCATTCCCGCGCCGTGCCGCGCGCCCGCACAGTTCAGATCCGGCCGTCATCGCTACGACGCGAGCGACCTAGAACTGGAGCCTTTGAGACGCCAGCACTCAGAACACCGCAGCGCTCCTATTGTGTCTCGGAGGCCGGCTGGTCAACACAAGCATACGGCTGGCACCGATCCCACAGATCCTCGAAATAGGTCTCGAAGAGCGCGTAGATAGAGGGTTGACCCTGACTCATCTTTCTGCACTCGATCACAGGTGCGTGCTCCTCGTTTTGCTTGCGCACGATGTAAGGTACGATAAAAAGTACTTCGTCCAAGAAGAAAAGCCGCCAGAGATACGGCTCCCGATGGCAGCGAACCTCGATGGCAATTCCTTCCATCACCAATGCCTGAATGTTAGTCAAAGTGTAGGCGACAGCCGCCATCCAACTCTCGTAGCTACTGCCGAGGTCCTTCGCCCGCTGCCGAGTGAATTGATCAGAGTTCTTTCCGGCGCACAGCACCCGAATCGTTTCATCTGATCGTTTCTTCAGGCGAGCCGCATCGAATAGTAGCGCCTTATCGTGCCCTCCCAAGATGTTCCGCCCAAGTTGGATGAGGATTCGCGAGGTCTTTGCTCTCGAAAAGTTGTCTCGAATTGCGTTCTCGGCATGCCGAAAGTTCGGATAGAACCGCACAAAGCCGAAAGCACCTCCAGCTCGCCGCGCCCAGTAGGCAGACAGGCGATCGAGGAGTGCATCGCGGAGCTGTCGCCGCAGCGCGACTACGACGATCATGGCCAAAGTTATGCCGGTTGCGGCGGTTAGCCAAGGATCTCCAAGAGGCCTGCCAAACGCCTTCATTAGCGCGTAGACTACCGCCGCGAGCAAGGCGACTACCGCCGCAGAAAGGAGATCACTCAGAAGTTCTTTCTTCATTGCTGGCCCTTTGTTTGCGGAGCCAAAGAATCGCCGGTCGCGCATCGTACTGGCCCGTTCCAATCAGCTCTAAGTAATGCGACAGTGGCACATGCTCCAGGCTTGGCCCTAGATGCGCGATAAAGTCATTAAGCGTGAGGCCATTTTCGTCGAGCATCTGCTGCAATAGCTGCCGCCCGGTCGCCACATCGGCAGTCTCAGACGCGGACGGTCGCGCTGGCTCTCGGACCTTGTAGTCTTCGTGGGACGCCTCGCCGAACTCTGCGACCGCGTGCATGCCGAGCGTCCGCGTCTGAATTTCTGCCAATCCGACATCACCGCCCCTCGCGGTCGAGGCAACCCAGTGCAACGACTGGTAACCATTACTCTTCGGGCGAGCGATGTAGTCCGAAAATCCCCGTGGACTGTTCCAGCGGGTCAAAAGCGCGCTTAGAACGTCAACAAACTTGTAACAGGTGCTTGGATTCCTGTCATCGATAACCGCTCGGTAGCCAATGCTGTCCCAGAGACCAGATACCGGGACTTCGTACCGTAGTGATTTCTGGTAGGCGCTGAAGACCGACTTCGTCCTACGCTGCAAGACGACACGAGTCGGTGACAACTCTGCAGCCGCGAGCTCAAGTGCCTGTTCCACCTCGCAGAGAAAGCGACTTCCGGGCAGGGCCTCGTCAAGGTCTTGGCGCGTCTCGGCAAATATCTGTGGATCGACTTCCGCAAATGCCAAATCGCGCAAGTCTCTCGCTCTGTCCCCGAAGCGGTGCTCCCCGACCAGAAGGGGCAGGACTCGGAGAGCGAAGCTCGCCAACTCAGCCCGCAAGGCTGTCGGCACTTCGAGAGCTGATACTTCCGAGACGGAGGCTACCACTGTGCTGAAGAAGAGAAGAATATAGACGGCCTCCCTCTCTGCTTGGCTTGGATCGAGCGAGCTACGAAGCTGCTGCCGAAGAAAGCCCGCAGCATCGATGGCGGCGCGGGATACGGGCAGGTGTGGCGGCGGCGATTCGGCGGAAACCGATCGCGCCGCGCGCAATGCCCGGCGAAGGCTTTCCTGGAATGGTCCGTAAAAGAACGCCGCTATCCGGAGTCCAGCGCGCGCGCGCGCGGATAGCTCTCGAGTCGTCGATCCTCTCGCTTTGTGTGCGAGCTCGTGTCCGGCCAGACATAAAATTTCAAGAAGCTCCAAATCCAGCGCGAAGAAGCCGGGCTGAAAGCTGCTGGTGTCCGCGCCGAAGTCCATAAAAAGACGCCAGACCGCCCTAGACGAATAGAGAGGGAGTTTCAGGCCAGCCAATTCCCTCAGCTGGATAGGGACCTGTCGAATTTCCTCGAGAAAGCCACCCTGGGGATAAAGCTCCCGGCAGAGCTCAGACTGCTCGAGCTCTTCCAAGTGCGCCAGTTCGCGGGCGAGCCAGGGATGATCGTTCCGCGCCACAGACAACCAATTGCGGTCTAAGGAGACAATCATGCCGTCTCTATCTTGGGTCCAATCAGGTTATTGCTTGTTTGTTGTTTGCTCGAAGTCGGCTCTCGGTCAGGATGCTACAAACCTCTACGCGTGAGATGCGCGCCGATAGTCCTCAGCAAAGAACGCGGCCGGACTCAGCGCCGCTCAGGACATACTAGACAGTTGAGCCATGAGCGAAACGACCAATCCAGCGACCTCCTCGGCCTCGTGCCCACGCCCGCTAAAAAGATGGAACCGCTTAAAGTATTCTAGCACGTCGGATTTCTGCAGGCGCCGAGCAGAAAGAGCGTATGGAAGGTAGTTGACTGATACGCCTCTCAAAAGGCGCGTATAGCTCCTGGTGGTCAGCCGACGAGCGGCATACTGAACGAGAAAGGCCTCATGCTCGCTGAGAGCATGCTCGAGGTCGGCGATCGTTGCTACGTTAAACAAGAGAAAGTGGTCGGTGTGGCCTGCGGCAACACCAGATAGTACAAGCCTATCCAGGAGGACTGAAGCAGCCTCGGCCATCGCACGTCTATTCTAGCGACCAGCGGACTCGCCCGGATGAAGCGGTCGAGAGAGTCCGCATCAATTGTGACCTCGCCAGGACTGACCTGAATGTCACTATCCAAGGCGGCCCGATAGCCGTGCAATGTATCGCGAAGACGCGAAAACTCTTGATCAGCAAGCTCAAGAAGACCGGCAATCCTTGAGAACGCTCGCTGTGCCTGTCGCGGCACAGCATTCCTGGTCTTGTATCCGAGATCATGGTGGATCTCGGCCCAGGAGTGTTGGAGAATGGATCTGATTTGTATCTCTGCCTTAAGGTCTCGAAACCGCCTATACTCTGGAAGATCTATCCTGGATTCTCCCAGCGACACAACGTAGTGCACGGAGAGATACCCAAACCGGTCTGGATCCAAGATCGCTCTCTTGTCGACCGAATTGTCAGTGTCCACTTCGAACTCTTCCTGTACAAGCTCTGCGATTCTGTCCACGTCGTCCGCAAAGTAGGTGATCAGGCGAATTCCGGCCAGGTCAGTGATCTCGTCGAGCGATTGATACGCGGACGGATGTCTTTGTAGTTTTAGCGAGAGCGACTCGGCTGTCTTCGGACGTCCGGTTATTGAGTGAATTGCTGAAGCAGTGGGCTCTATGAGCCTTTGAAGGAGACTTGTCATCTCCGTAGCGAAGCGGGCGTAGATTTGGAACCTGTGCTGATACTCGCCAAGGATCGCCTCAGGGCGGCGGGGCGCCAACGACAGATTCATGACCTCAGCAAGGGATGGTCGGTGAGGCGTCGGCGGCCCGGCTGTAATCTGGGCCGCCGGCGGGGCTGCGCGGCCGCCGGCAGGGCTGCGCTAGCATTGCCAGTGAGAGCAAAATGATGATTGGGGCTGCCTGACATGTGCTTAGAGCACCACCAACGGAGGCGACAAGACCGGCGCACCCGGCCAGCGTCCCCCTTCTGCTTCCGAGAGAGTGACGATGTTGCCCATCCTACGGCGGCCAAATGCGCGTCGCTGAGACGAGAGAGGCTCGCCCGCTCTCCCATATGGCCTCGTGGCTGGCTTCTGCCATTCCTACTTAGACGGACGCGGGGACGCGATTTCCCCGCCGACGAAGGCCTCACCTTCGACGTGACTGTAGTAGTTAGGAGTCTGCGCGAGGTTCTTTGTCACCTGCGTGCGCTGCCCCGCGTTGACCGAGGGCCTGAGGATCCCGAGGCGCGATGCATGGATCGGACGATTTGCACAGCCTCTCGGGAGACCTCCCGTTTCCACTAGACGACGGAGCCTGCGGGCCTTGGCAGGATTCCGTGGCCGGAGGTCGCCTTTCCGGCGATCTTTGGTCGCCTCGGCTCGCTCGCGGAGAGCGCGCTGAGAGCCTGGTGTTTATTGCTATCCGCGGACGGGCCTGCCGGATCAGGATCCGCCGGGCGGACTTGCTGCATGGGATGTGATTTCTGGTGCGGCCCGCCTCGGCGCGCGGGTGTTCGGCGTCAGCACAGGACACTCCCTATCAGCGGGGGGGCGTCGAGCGCCTGCACCTGCCTTACGAGCTGCTCAGCGATGCGCGGCTCGAGCTCGCCGGTGCGCTTCGGTTGCCGACCTTATCGGTGGCGGGGCACACCGTGATCAGGCGGCTGACTCTGATCGGACGGCACGGTCGGATCGAGACCTGCTTGTACCCGGTCTTTCTGCCGGACGCGGATGCCCACAGCGTCCTAGGGTAGATTGCCAAGGCCGGCGCCTGAGGGACCATCGAGCACCCGTCGGCGCCGGCGACAACCAGGAGAGAGCAGCGATGGCGAGAGTGACCGGGATCGGCGGTGTGTTCTTCAAGAGCAGGGGCGACCACAAGGCCGTGGCGGCCTGGTATCAGAAGCACCTGGGCATGGCGCCCGAGCCTTGGGGCGGCGTGATCCTCAAGTGGCCGGAGGACAAAGCCGCGGACGGGGGTCTTACCGTTTGGCATGTCGCCGGCAGCGACAGCAAGTGGTTCAGCCCCAGCGAGTCGTCCTTCATGATCAATTACCGCGTCGACGATCTCGACGGGCTGCTCGCGCAGCTGCGCGCCGACGGAGTGGAAGTCGTGGGCGAGCCGCAGTCGGATGACAACGGCAAGTTCGCCTGGATCCTGGACCCGGACGGCAACAAGGTCGAGCTCTGGCAGCCCATGAGCGGCAAAGACGAGAACCAGGAGGACGCCGCCGCGAAGCCGCAAGCGTAGGGCCCGCCGCCAAGGTGCGTGCCCTTCCGCGCGTTGCGCGCTGACGCGCAGTTACCACTCCATGAGGCCGAACCGTCGTCCGCTCGCGCTGCATCGTCGTCTGCCGGCGCTGAATCGTCATCTGCTCGTGCTCGGCGCGCTCGCTCTGCTTCTTTCCTCGTTCGCCTGCCGCCACGGCAGCTCCACGGAGCCTGGCGCCCGCACGCTCTTTCTCGTCTACAGCGAGCCCTCCTCGTTTCCGCCGCCGGGCGACCCGGGCTGTACCCACCACAACGCCCCGGCGTTTCTGCACGCGATGACGGATTGGGGTGGCGCCGGCACGCTCCAGCCGCGAGAGGGCCGGGTGCACTCGCTGCTGTTCGACGCGCCGCCTCCCGGCGAGCACTGGCTCCAGGTCTTTGACTATCGGTTCTGCGCCACGGGTTGCCCGATCGCGGTCGAGGGTCTCTCCATCAACAGCGTGCAGCTACGGCGAGTCTCGCCGTCCGGCGGCGCATCGTCGTGTCCGGTCGTGTGGTTCAGCCTCGGCTCCCACGGCTCGGTCTCGCCCTAGTTTCTTACCGCGGTGAGGCGGGAGCCGCGGGCAGCTCCTGCAGCACCTTGCCGTCGGAGTCGAGGAACTGGATCGACGCGGCGCCTTCCGGGGCAACCTTCAAGACCAGGCGCTGCTTCCCCCCCGCATCGGCGAGCGCCAGTTGCGCGACGCCGTCATCGCCGCGGCCCACGAAGACGCGTCGTTGGTTCGGTCCGCCGGGCGGGCTGTCTCGGATGATGAGCCCGGCCCGCCGCACTTCGTGGTCGTTGACGCCCATGAGCTGCACTTCCTGGCTCGCACCGTAGCGATCGAAGGTGAGGCTGCCGCCGGCGTCGGCCACCTCGCCCTTTTCGTTCTTGTGCCCCGCGAAGATGAGGCCGCCGTTCTCGCTGCCTTCGTCGTTGAGGAAGATGAGCCCGGCATACGGCCGGGGCTCGCTCGCCGTTTCCTTGCCGTGCACGTACACGCCCGGCAGGCGCGTGCGATCGCTGATGACCAGCCGCAGGGTCCCGTCGGGCTCGACGACGTTGATGCGCTGCACGTCGATCTCGTCGAAGCTCGGGTGCTTCGCGGGTGCGGCGGCGAGCAGCACCGTACCCGCGAGGACCACGGTCAGAACGCCGGAATAGACGACTAGGAACCTCTCGCCTCTCTTGGCCATGGCTGTCTCCTTCGTTGACCGCCAAGAGAGTGTATGGCTGGGATGCGGGCGTGCCCGCGCGGGCCGGTGTCAGCGGGTGACCGTCACCGGCTGGTCGCGATACATCTGCGGGTAGAGCCGCTTGAGCGCCGCCACCTTCGGCAGGTCGTTGCGCACGATGTAAGGGTGCGTCGGGTTGTGGATGAGGAAGTCCTGGTGGTAGCCCTCGGCGGCGTAGAACGCCTTCAGCGGTTCCACCTTGGTCACGATCGGATCGTCGAAGATCGCCGCCTTGCCGAGCTGGGTGATGTAGGCGCGGGCAACGCGCTCCTGCGCCGGCGAGGCGAAGAAGATCTGCGAGCGGTAGCTCGACCCGCTGTCCGGGCCCTGGCGGTCGAGCTCGGTGGGGTCGTGGGCGACGGAGAAGTAGAGCCGCAGGAGCTGGCCGTATGACACCTTCGCGGGGTCGAAGGTGATCTCGACCGCTTCGGCGTGCCCGGTGCGCTCCGTGGTCACCTGGTCGTAGGTCGCCGTCGCCTTGTCGCCGCCCGAGTAGCCGGCGACGACCTTGGTGACGCCGTCGACGTGCTCGAACATCCCCTGCATCCCCCAGAAGCAGCCGCCGGCGAGCACGGCGACCTCGGTGTGTTTGGCCGGCGCCACGGGCGCGTCGACCGCCGGCGCGGGGATCACTTTGTCGATGGCATCGGCGCTGGAGGAGCGGGCGAGGAAGCCGGCGGCGAGGGCGGCGCCGGCGATGGTGACGAGCAGCTTCGATCGCATGATTGGGTGTCTCCCTTCGACGTGGGCTGCACGACGATGGGGCGTCGGCAACGCTCCATGGTACGTCTCGCCGCTGCCGGCGGATTTCGGGAGTCGAGCCGCCAAGGGTACGCTCGTCGAAGTAGCGCATGCCCTTCGCTCGCCAGCTGGCGCGGCCACGCGGATTGTTGGGCCTCCTCGCCGGCGAGGCGCTGGCCTGGCAGAACCGCGAGGTCAACGCTTGGACGCTCTCGCTGCTCGGCCTCGGCGTCGAGGACCGCATCGTCGAGATCGGCTTCGGCCCCGGCGTGGGAGTGAGACTGGCGGCGGCGCGAGCGCGGCGGGGCCTGGTGGCCGGGGTGGATCCATCGTCGATGATGGTGCGGCGAGCGCGGTGGCGCAACCAGCGCGCGGTACGCCGCGGGCGAGTCGACCTGCGCCGCGGCACCGTGGAGGAGCTGCCGTGGGTCGACGCCACCTTCACGCACGCGTGGAGCGTCAACACGTTCTTCGAGTGGCCCGACCAGGCGGCGGGGCTCGCCGAGGTGGCGCGCGTGCTACGGCCTGGCGGCCGACTGGCCCTCACCACGCAGGCGCGGTGGGCGCATGACGAGGCCGAGGCGAAGGACGCCACCCGCGAGGCGCTCGATCTCCTCGCTGCCGCGGGTTTCCACGAGCTCGAGGTGAAGCGGCGCCGGATGAAGCCGCTGCCCGCCGTTTGCCTCCTCGGCAGCAAGCTGGCTGTCAGCGCTGGCTGATCGCGATCGCAGCGGACGCCTGTCGCTCGTTGCGAAGGTGCTCGTCGAGGTAATCGAGCAGAGCAGCGTCGACGTCGGGGTCCACCTTCCGCCCGAAGTGGCATCCGCTCGCCACCAGCGCCGGCCCATCGCTCAGCCGCCAAGTGCTCGGGTGGCCGTCCTTGCCGAAGATCGTGGCGATGCAGCGACGGTGGTCGTTGGCGAACCGCAGGCCCTTCTCGCCGAGGAGCACGGTCTGCACGAAGGCTTCGTCGGGGCAGATGGTGCCTTCGAAGTAGCTCACGAGGTCGGGCTCGCCGCGGTACGCGGCCATCACTTTGTCGACCGCCACTCTTCGCAGCGTCGTCCACTGCGAGCCGCGGTAGACGGTCCTGCCGCGCAGCGCCGGGATCTCGCGCAACCGCCGGCCGAGGCGCGGTCCGTACGTCAGGTGCACCTGGAACCAGGGCTGCCAGCTGTTCGCCTTGCGCAGCACGCGCAGCAGCGGCAGCGCGCGCGGCTTGTCGACGTACTCGTAGCAGTAGCGCACGCGCCCTTGTCGCCGCCGGCCGTCCTCGAAAGGCTCGTGGATCGGGAAATAGGTCATGTACCCGTCCCACTCGCCGGCCGCGAGCTCGGCTTCGGTCTTCGCCAGCGGCTGCAGCGGGTAGTCGGCTCCCGACAAATACACGAGCCAGTCGTAGTCGACACCGCGCTTTTCGAGCAGCTCGACGGCGGTGAAGTAGGGCTCGAGCAGGCTCCAGTAGCCGCGGCGTCCCTGCCGAGCGTGGCGGAAGTGGAGCGTGTCGAGCGTCCGTAGCCGCTCCTCGTCGAGCGGCGGCGCGGTCGGGCAGTGGCCGACGACGAGCGCGGCGTCGGAGCTGCCTTCTCGCAACCGCGTGAGCAGCCGCAACACCTGGTCGGGCTGGCGGTGCGTCTGTACGAAGTAGGCGACGCGCACCGGCGATCCACCTAGGCCGTCGCGGCCGACGCCGCGGCGGCCTCACTATTTTCGAGCGCCCGCAGCTCGCCGAACCGTGACAGGTAATCCAGGTACAGATCGGTGATGCGGTCGAGCGACGTCGCCACCCGCACCGCCGCGAGCTGCTCGAGCGCGCGCTTCCACTCCGTGCCGCCGATTCGCCGCTCGAGCACGGCGATCGCCGCGATCACCGCCTCGCGATCGGGATCGGTGTAGAAGGGGTAGTCGTCGCCGAGGTGCTCGCGCGCCGCTTCGTCGCGGCTGGTGAGCAGCACGGCGTTGCACGCCGCTGCCGTCGCCACTTTGTTGTTGGGCTTGTAAAGCACCTCGCGCCTGGTGCCGCGCACCGACAGGTGCGCATTGAATTCGGATGCGCGGCCGAACCAGTCGTCGAAGACGGTGGTGAGGCCCGGGATCGCCTCTTTGAACGGCAGCGAGCGCGGGTCGCCGATGAAGCCCAGCCGCAGGCGGTCGTCGGGCACGGTGCGCGGGCGGTAGCGCTCGTCCCAGTGCTGCGGGATGAGCACGGCGCCGGGGCGGCCGCCGCCGAAGTCTTCGAGCGCGCGGCGGCTCCGGAAGATCATGCCGTCCCAGGCGGCGGCGTAGCGGATGCCGCGCTTGAAGACGACGGTGTCCTGCACGTCGACGACGATCGGGTTGCCGGCGCGCTTGGAGCGCCAGAGGTCGAGCAGGTCGATGCGCTTGACGAAGACGAGGATCGCATCACGCAGGCCGGCGAGCTCGCCGGCGAAGATGGAACGCGCCGCCACGCCGCGCCGGCGCAACGCCACCGCCATCTGGTCGGCGGCGATGTCGGTCGAGCCCTTCTGGTAGTACTTGACGAAGCACACTTCTCGTGCGGGCGAGGATTGGCGCGCGGGCGAGGAGCGGCGGCTCGGCGCCGGGGCCGGGCGGGCGGAGGCGTTGGAAGCGGCCATGGGGGAGAAGGGCACACGCTATCAGCAGTACACTAGGCACGCCCACTCCAGCGAGGTGCTACTCATGCGCCAGCCGCCCATCGCGCTGACCGGTCGTTTGTCGCTCGCCTGCGTGCTGCTCGCGCTGTCCTCACCGCTGCTCGCGCAGTCGCAAACCACTGCAGCGCCTCCGCGGCCCGCCGCCGGCGCCGCGGTGCAGTTTGAAGACGAGGCCCTCGCCGCCGCCGACCGCGACGTGCTCGCGCGCGCCGCGCAGCAGGTCGGCCGCTGGGCGATGATCCAGCGCGTGGTGCAGGCGGTGAAGGCGCAGGAAGCGTCGCCGCCGGCGATGGAGCGCGTGCGCGCGATCGACGCGGCGTGGCAGCGCGGCGAGGACCCCGAAGGGCTCGCCACGTCGCTGGCGAAGAACGATTGCGCGCAGGCGCTGCAGACGCTGATGTCGGCCAACCCCGGCTACGGCGACGCGTATGTCACCGACCACCAGGGCGCCATCGTTTGCATGACCGACCGCACGAGCGACTACTGGCACGGCGACGAGGAGGCGTGGACGCGCGCGTATGCGGGCGGCGCCGGCGCCGTCGTCGTCGGCAAGAACGAGCGCGACGCGACGACCGGGCTCGACGTGGTGCCGATCTCGGTGCCGATCAAGAGCGCCGGCCAGGTGATCGGTGTGCTGACGGTCGGGCGGATCGCGGCGCCGCCGGTGCACGCCTCGCCGGGTTGATCGCGCCGCCGCGGAAACCCTTCCGCAGGCTTGTGTTATCATCGGTAGAGACTTACCTGTTCTCCGATGGCTGCAGTCCTCCCGGTTTGCCGGCCCGATGCCGGCGCTGATC
Organism: Thermoanaerobaculia bacterium; assembly: GCA_036005845.1. Taxonomy (GTDB): domain Bacteria; phylum Acidobacteriota; class Thermoanaerobaculia; order Multivoradales; family JAIOJS01; genus DASYQD01. Next base: position 70,451 of record DASYQD010000018.1, read on the forward strand.
GTTTCCCCCCGCTCTCCGCCAGAGGCCTTCCCGCCTGACACCCGTTACCCTTGGAGAGGAGCGATGAAGAGGCTGTACGTTGGCAACCTTCCGTTCAGTGCCACCGAGGATGAGGTCCGCGACCTGTTCGAGCAGCACGGCCGCGTCCACTCCTGCTCGCTGATCAACGACCGCGAGACCGGGCAGCCGCGCGGCTTCGGGTTCGTCGAGATGGAGGAGGAGGACGCCGACTCGGCGGTCGGCGCGCTCAACGGCTACTCCCTCGGCGGCCGCGCCTTGAAGGTGAACGAGGCCAAGCCTCGCGAGCCTCGCGGCGGTGGCGGCGGCGGACCGCGCCGTTCCTGGTAGCCCGCCTCCGCCGGCGGACGACCCGCAGGCTCTGGCGCTCGCGGTGCGCGAGGCCTGCCGTGCCGCGCTCGTCGAGGCGCACGAGGAGGCACTCGTCGCGGGCCTCTGCGGCGAGGGTGCGTGGGAGGCGGCGCTCGGCTCGCTGTCGCGGCTCGGCGCCGAGGAGTTGCTGGCGCGAGCGCGAAGCGGCGATCGAGAGCCGTCGGCTTCGCCCGTCGATCGGAAGTAGTCGGGGCTAAGCGCGCGAGGCGCGATTCGCGCGCGGCGCGGCCGGCGGGCTCGCGTCGTCGGTGACTTCCGGCGGCAGACCCGCCGGCTCGACGGCGCCGCGGTGCTGCAGCGCCCGTACCGTGACGCCGCACGTCAGGGCCCAAAGGCCGCCCACGATCCAGCCGCCGATGACGTCGGTCGGGTAGTGGACGCCGAACAGCACGCGCGTGAAGCCGATGAGGATGACGAGCGCCGCCGCCAGCGCCAGCACGTAGAGCCGCACGCGCCGGTAGGGCACGAGCCGCGCGACGAGCACCGCGATCGACAGGTAGACGGCCGACGAGAGCAGCGCGTGGCCGCTGGGGAAGCTGGCGTTGCCGACGTGGACGAGCTGCGGCACGAGCACCGGCCGCGGGCGCGCGAAGAGGCGCTTGAGCACGTTCTCGAGCAGCATGGCGCCGCCGCCCGAACCGAGCATGGCGAGCGCCATCGCCTGTTTGCGCAGCAGCAGCAGGAAGCCGGCGGCGGCGAGCAGCACCGGCACCAGCACGGCGTGGCTGCCCAGCGCGGTGATGTCGCGCGCCGCGCTCAAGAGCCACGCCGGCCCGCGCAGGTGATCGGGCGCCGAAGGATCGCGCAACGCGCGCAGCGCCGCCTCGTCGAGCGCGCGGCTGTCGCCGTGGAGCACGGCAAAGGCGAGCGCGGCGAACAGCCAGACGCCGGCGACGACGAGCAATGCCAGCGCGAGAGCGCGGTGCTCGGGAGCGAAGCGGCGCGCGGTGGGCGGGGGCGCGGTCATTGCAGGATTAGAGCCACGCGCGAGGCGCAACGACGCATCGTAGAGCGGTGCGGGCGCCGAGCGCTCCCTCGCGCCGCACCGTCAGCTGACCCGCCGGCCGCGGCGTAGGATGCGCGCCGTGGAAGAGGGCCTGCGCCGCGACCTGCTGCTGCTCGCGCTCGCGGCGTCGCTGCTGTTCCTGCCCGGGCTCGGCCGGCGAGACGTGTGGAATCCCGACGAGGCGCGCTACGCCGAGGTGGCGCGCGAGATGCGCGACGCCGGCTCGTGGGCGCTGCCGCGGCTCGACGGCGAGGTCTACACGCAGAAGCCGCCGCTCTTCTTCTGGCTCATCGCCGCGAGCTCGCTGTTGACCGGCGGCGTCGACGAGACGGCGGCGCGGCTGCCGTCGGCGCTCGCCGGCATCGGCGCGGTGCTGCTCGTCTATCGGCTCGGGCGGCGATTCCACGGCCGGCGCGCGGGGCTGCTCGCCGCGGCGGTCTTCGCCACCTGCTTCAAGGTGCTCTGGCAGGCGCGCTTCGGGCAGATCGACATGCTGCTGGCGTTCCTCGTCGCGCTGCAGCTCTGGTGGTTCGCGCGCGGCTACACCGAGTCGCGGCCGCGCTGCTACTGGCTGATGCACCTCGCCGGCGGGCTCGCGATCCTGGCCAAGGGGCCGGCGGGGTGGCTGCCGCCGCTTCTCGCCATCATCGTTTTCCTGCTCTGGAACGGCGAGCGCGGCGAGCTGCGCCGGCTGCGGCTCGGGCGCGGCGTGCTGGTGGTGGCGGCGGTGGCGCTCGCCTGGCTGGTGCCGGCGGGGATCGCCGGCGGCCGCGCCTACCTCGACCAGATCGTGATGCGGCAGAACGTGACGCGCTACGCCAACCCGTGGCACCACCGGGAGCCCTGGTACTACTACCTGACGGTGATCCCGCCCGAGTTCCTGCCCTGGTCGCTGTTCCTGCCGACGGCGGTGGTGGCGGCGCGCGGCGCCGGCGGCCGCGAGAAGAGCGGCGCGCGGCTGTGGGCGTCGTGGGCGATCGTCACCGTGGTGTTCTTCAGCCTCTCGCCCGCCAAGCGCGACGTGTACGTGCTGTCGATGTACGCCGCTCTGGCGCTGCTCGTCGGCGCGGCGCTCGATCGGCTCGCGGGACTGTGGCCGGCTCGGCGGCGGTGGGCGGTATGGCCGTTCGCGATCTTCGCGGTGCTCGTGCTGCTCATCGTGGCGGCAGTCGTCGTCGCCGGCCGCGGCCGGCCGGAAGCGGCGGCGCTCGGCGGCGACGCGTTCGTCTGGATGGTGACGGCCTCGCTGGTGCCGTTGCTGCTCGCCGCCGCGCTCGGCTGGTGGTGGGCGCGGCAAGGGCGGCTGCCGCGCGCGGTGTTCGCGGTCGCCGCGGGGATGGGCGCGCTCGAGCTGGCGCTTGCCTTCGCCATCCTGCCGCGCTTCGATGCCGTGAAGTCGGCGCGCGGGCTGTCGCGCGAGCTGGTGGCGCGCATGCAGCCGGGCGACGTCTACGGCATCTACCCGCGCCTCGATTCGACGTTCCTCTTCTACAGCGGCCGCTACGCCGCGGACCTGCAGAGCGAGGCGGAGCTGCGCGCGTTCACCGCTCGACCCGGCCGCGTCTGGGTGCTCGCGCAACGCGACGATTGGTCGAGGCTCGCGTCCCGGCCGCCGCTCGTCGAAGTAGCGCGCGACGCCGACCCGCGCGAGGGTTACCTGCTGCTCGCAAAACCGGAGATGAACGGCGGGCCGCGCCGCTGACGGCAGCCTCGTCATTGCGAGGAGCGCGGCGACGAAGCAATCTCGATCTACCAGCATCGAGATCGCTTCGCTTCGCTCGCGATGACGATGGGGCTTCCGGCGGCTACGCCCGCGCGCGCTCCTTCTTCTCCTCCAGCTCTTCGAGCGTCTTCGGCCAGTCCTCCTTCATCAGCCGTGACAGCACGCGGTCGGCGAGCAGGCGGCCGCCGGTCTGGCAGGTGGGGCAGTAGTTGGCCTCGTTCTCGGCGTAGAGGATGCGCTGTACCGGCGTGCCGCAGACCGGGCAGGGCTGGCCGTAGCGGCCGTGCACGGCCATCTGCGGGCGGAAGGCGGTGACCTTCTCGGGGAAGTTGTCGCCGGTCTCCTCGCGAAGGCGCACGACCCATTCGCGCAGCACCTCCTGCGTCGCCGCGAAGAGCCGCGCGGTCTCCTCCTCATCGAGATCGGTCGTGCGCTTGAACGGCGACAGCTTCGCGCGGTGCAGGATCTCGTCGGAGTAGGCGTTGCCGATGCCGGAGAGGATGCGCGGGTCGGTCATCGCCCGCTTCAACGTGTGCGTCTCGGCGGCGAGCGCGGCGCGGAAAGTCTCCGGCGTGGCGTCGAGCACCTCGAGGCCGCCGCGATCGTGCGTGGCCAGGCCCGCTTCGCCGGCTACGAGGTAGAGCGAGGCGCGCTTCTTCGGGCTCGCCTCGGTGAGCAGCAGCGTGCCGTTGGGGAAGTCGAAGGCGGCGAGCCCGACCTTCTTCGGCACCGCGACCGGCGCCGCGCCGGCGGCGTGCGGCTTCCAGCGCAGCCGCCCGGCGATCATCAGGTGGAGGACGAGGAAGAGGTCGCCTTCGAGCGCGAAGACGAGCCGCTTGCCCAGCCGCCGCAGCGCGACGACGCGCTTGCCCTCGGCGCTCGAGATCGGCGGCGCGACCGAGCGCAGCAGGAACGGGCTCGCCAGCCGCACGCGCTCGAGCGTCTGGTCAAGGACCCGCGGCTGGAGCGCCTCGAGGTAGAGGACGACGTCGGGCAGCTCGGGCATCGCGCGCCCTACGTTACGCTCACCGGCGTGAGCGAGCGCAGCCCGAACGTTTCATTGCCGGCGAGCGACGGCGCGGCCACCACCTTCTGCTGGGACTTCTTCGGTCCGCGCGCCGAGGGTACCGCCAGGCACTTTCTTCGGCACCTGGACGAGTTCCTGCAGCGCGAGCGCGTGGAGGGTTGCGCTACGGCGGTGGAAGAGCTCCGCGCCGGACATTGGGTCGTGACCTGCCGAACGCCGGCGGAAGCGGCGACAGCCGTGCGCCAGGCGTTGCGCCCGCGGCGCGAGATCGAGCCGACGTGACCGCGCCCGCCGAACCCCGCGCCGCCGCGGCGGCACCCGCGACGACGCCGCCGGCGAGCGGCGCCGTCCCCAACACCGCCGCGGCGCCGCCCTGGTTCCGCGCCGTCGTTTGGGACAGCTTGCTCGGCGGCCTCTGCCCGCTGCTGCCCATTCCGTTCCTCGACGACCTCGTGCTCGCCCGCATGCGCCGCCGCATGGTCGAGCACCTGGTGAGCCGCTGGCAGGTGGCGCTGGCGCCGGCGCAGCTCGCGCTGCTCGCCGCCGGCGCCCGCCGCGGCGGGCTCGCCCGCTTCGCGGTGAAGGCCGTCATCTACCCGTTCAAGGAGATGCTGCGGAAGATCCTCTACTTCCTCGCGGTCAAGGACGCGGTCGATACCTTCTCGCTGCTCTTCCACCAGGGCTACTTGGTGCACGCCGCGCTCGCACACGGCGCGCTCGGCAGCGGCGGCGCGGTCGACGACGCGCGCGTCGCGAGCACGGCAGCCGCCGTCCACGGCACGCTCGCGGCCACCAACACGCGGCCGCTGCGGCGACTTCTCATCGGCGTGCTGCGCAACAGCCGCGACCTCGTGCGCGCCACTGTGCGTTGGCTGGCTGCACGGCTCGGGCGCCGCCGCGACGCCGCGCCGATGATGGCCGCCGTCGCCGACGAGGGCGCCTCGCGGCCCGAGCTCGGCTCGCCCGAGGCCGAGCAGCTCCTCGACCGCCTGCTGCGCGCGCTCTGGGGCGAGCGCAGTTACCTCGAGCGGCTCGAGGCCGACCTCGCGCGGCGGCTGCCGTCGCGCTGAGCCCTTCTCGTCGCGCTGACCTTGCCTCGTGACAAACTAGCGGGCCTTCCGCAACGTAGTGCATCTATGGCTCTCGAAGCGCGCCGCCACCGACGCTACGACGTCGCCGACGTCCGCGGCAGCCTGCTGCTCTCGCTCGACGCCCGCATCCTCAACATGAGCTTGACCGGCATGGCGATCGAGACGAGCTCGGTGCTCAAGGTGGGCGGCGACTACTGGCTGCGCCTGTCGCAGGACGGCGACCCGCTGCGCTTCAAGACCAAGGTGCAATGGTGCCGCCTGGTGCGCAACGAGAAGGACGCCGCCGGCGAGGTGCGCGCCGTCTACCAGGCCGGGCTCGACTTCCGCGACGGGCTCGACGAGCACGCGCGGCAGGTGCTCGCCTTCCTCGAGAAGAACATCGTCGTCGAGGTCGACCGCCGGCTCACCGGCCGCTTCAACCTCGCCCAGGCGCCGACCGCGGCGCTCGCCGTGCGCCACGACTTCGAGGTGCGCCGGTTGAGCCTCGGCGGCATGATGGTGGAGACGGTCTGGGACCCGGCGCTCGACTCCATCGTCGACCTCGAGGTGCAGACCGGCCGCGGCGTCGTGCACACGCGCGGCCGCGTGCGCTCGGTGCTGCCCGCCATCGGCGATCCCAACGGGCCGCCCGTCTTTGCCGTCGGCCTGGCGTTCGTCGGCCTGGCGCCCGAGGACCAGCGCTCGCTCACCGCGCTGGTCGAGACCCTGCTCGAGTAGGCGTCGGCCGCCCGGCTTGACAGCCGCGGCGGAGCGACGCTATCTTGTTAGCAGCCAACCGCGGTGAGTGCTAATCGCGCTCGTAAAGACCGCGCCGGCCAAATACCGCAAATCGAGCCTTTTCAGCCAGTTGTCAAACGTGTCGTAAGAACACCCGTCAAGGAGGTGGCATCGTGAACATCCGTCCGTTGCAAGATCGCGTGCTGGTCAAGCGCCTCGAGCAGGAGGAGCAGGTGCGCGGCGGCATCATCATCCCCGACACCGCCAAGGAGAAGCCGCAGCAGGCCGAGGTCATCGCCGTCGGCCCCGGCAAGGTCAACGACGAGGGCAAGCGCTCGCCGGTCGACGTCAAGCAGGGCGACAAGATCCTCATCGGCAAGTACTCGGGCAGCGAGATCCGCATCGACGAGGAGGACTACGTGATCCTCCGCGAGGACGAGATCCTCGCCGTCGTCGCCTGATCCGACCCGCATCCATTCCCAGAATCCCAGGAGAAGAACGAGTCATGGCCAAGACCATCACGTACGCGGAAGACGCCCGCTCCGCCATCCTGCGCGGCGTCAACAAGCTTGCCGACGCGGTCAAGGTGACCCTCGGCCCCAAGGGCCGCAACGTCGTCATCGAAAAGAAGTTCGGCTCGCCGACGATCACCAAGGACGGCGTCACCGTCGCCAAGGAGATCGAGCTCGGCGATCCGCTGGAGAACATGGGCGCGCAGATGGTGCGCGAGGTCGCTTCGAAGACCTCCGACGTCGCCGGCGACGGCACCACCACCGCCACCGTGCTCGCCCAGGCGATCTACCGCGAGGGCAGCAAGAACGTCACCGCCGGCGCCAACCCGATGGAGCTCAAGCGCGGCATCGACCTCGCCGTCAAGGCGGCGGTCGAGGCGATCGACAAGCTCGCCAAGCCGGTCGAGGGCAAGGAGATCGCGCACGTCGGCACCATCTCCGCCAACAACGACGAAGAGATCGGCGGCATCATCGCCGAGGCGATGGAGAAGGTGGGCAAGGACGGCGTCATCACCGTCGAGGAGAACCGCGGCATCGAGACCACCCTCGAGGTGGTCGAGGGCATGCAGTTCGACCGCGGCTACCTGTCGCCCTACTTCGTCACCGATCCGGAGCGCATGGAGTCGGTGGTCGAGAACGCCAAGATCCTCCTCTACGAGAAGAAGATCTCGTCGATGAAAGACCTGCTGCCGGTGCTCGAGCAGGTCGCCAAGCAGGGCCGGCCGATGCTCATCATCGCCGAGGACGTCGAGGGCGAGGCGCTCGCCACGCTCGTCGTCAACAAGCTGCGCGGCACGCTGCAGATCGCCGCCGTCAAGGCGCCGGGCTTCGGCGACCGCAGGAAGGCCATGCTCGAGGACATCGCCATCCTCGCCGGCGGCAAGCTGATCTCCGACGACCTCGGCATCAAGCTCGAGAACGTCAAGTGGGACGACCTCGGCGACGCCAAGAAGGTCGTCATCACCAAGGACGAGACGACGATCGTCACCGACAGCGACGACCCCAAGCGCCGCGAAGCGATCGCCGGCCGCGTCAAGCAGATCCGCAACCAGATCGAGGAGACGACCTCCGACTACGACCGCGAGAAGCTCCAGGAGCGCCTCGCCAAGCTGGTCGGCGGCGTCGCCGTCATCAAGGTCGGTGCGGCCACCGAGACCGAGATGAAGGAGCGCAAGGCGCGCGTCGAGGACGCCATGCACGCCACCAAGGCGGCCGTCGAGGAGGGCATCGTCCCCGGCGGCGGCGTCGCGCTGATCCGCGCCATCAAGGCGGTCGAGGCGGTCAAGGCCGACGGCGACGTGCGCGTCGGCGTCGCCATCGTCCGCCGCGCCCTCGAAGAGCCGGCGCGCCAGATCATCAACAACGCCGGCGAGGAGGGCTCGGTGATCGTGCGCCAGCTCATCTCCGGCGACGGCGCGAACGGCTACAACGCGGCGACCGGCCAGATGGAGGACCTCGTCAAGGCGGGCGTCATCGACCCGGCCAAGGTGACGAAGACGGCGCTGCTCAACGCGGCGTCGATCGCCGGCCTCATGCTCACCACCGAGGCGCTCGTCTCCGAGATCAAGGAGAAGGAGGAGAAGGCTCCTGCGGGCGGCGGCGGCGGCATGGGTGGGATGTACTGATCCGCTGATCTCAAGAACGAACGAGGGCAGGCTTGTGGGCCTGCCCTCGTCGATCGTGCCTCGCAACGACGCGGCCGGGTTTTCCCCCGGCCGCGTTTTCTTTGTAGCAACTACTGGTCGTTCTTACATCGGTGGCCGACACGCGGGCGCGCAGCGGGCGCTCGACCTCGTTCGAATCCTAAGCGGAAGAATGATTTCCATCGCGTGTAGGACGATTCCGACGCTGGGGCACGAGCCTTGCTGCACGTACCCGACAGGCAACAACGATTCGCGCAACTCGAAACCTCACGGACTCCTTCCGAAGCCGTGTATGCCCTCAGGGCCGGCGAGCGCCGGCCCGCTTTTTTTCCGCGCACCGAGCTCAGCGCGCCGGCTGCGCCAAAGCCTCGGCCGGCGTCTCCGCCAGCTCGGCCTCTTCCTCGAAAGCAGCGCCGACGAGCGCCCGGGCCGCCAGGGGAACCGCCAGCGAGCGCGCCAGCAGCGAGAGCTGGATCCGGCCGCCGCCCGCCCAGCCCTGCAGCTCGGGGAAGAGGTGGCCGAGCACCGCCAGGCCGCGGCCGACCTGGGCCAGCAGGCCGAGCCGCGCGGCGTGCTCCAGCACCAGCGCGCGTCCTTCGTTCTCCGGCCACAGCAGCAGCAGCAGCGCGAGGTGATGCCAGAGCGGCGGATCGGGGTGCGCCAGCGGATCGCCCAGCCGCGCCGCGAGCAGCGTCAGCATCAGCTCGCGGCGCGGCACCCGCCAGGTCTGCGCGCCGTCGTTCCAGCGCCGGCTGTTGTGGCGCACCAACTCGGCGAGAGGCCCGAACGGCACGACGCCGAGCACGCCGCCACGCCCGCGCAGATAGAGCGGCCCGTCGCCACCGCCGTCGGTGGCGCTCATCGTCGCCGCCAGCGGCAGCCGCAGCGGGAAGGCGCCGAGGCTGCCGTAGAGACCGGCGAGCAGGGCAGCGTCGCCGAGCAGCAGCGCCTCGCTCGTCGACTCGCCGGCGAGCCCGACGCGCTCGGCGAGCATCGACAGCAGCCGGGAGTTGAAGGCCGCCGTGCCTTCGCTGATCGCCAGCTGGCGGCTCAGCGTCAACGGCAGCGTCTCGTCGCTCCAGCTGCGCGCCGCGATCACCAGCGAGGGCCGCAGCAGGCGCTCGGGCACGCCGCGCTGGCGGGCCTGCGCGCACAGCCGGTCGAGGCCGACGGAGATCGCCGGTTCGCCTTCGGCAGCGCGAGCGGCAGCTCGCACGACCTCCCGCAGGGCGGTGAAGCGTGAGTGAGCGCTCATTTGTCCGGTCGCCGTTAGTGTAGCGTGGAGAAGGCGTTCTGGGGAAACGAACGTTTCACAGGTCTGTGGAGGACCTGTGAAAAAGCTGCGGAGGACCGCTGCGGCGAGCTTCGGCCGTCGGAGCGCGGCGCGTGGCGTCAGCCACCCTCGGACCGGCGCTTCGGTTCGGGGAAGGCCACCACCTGCGCCGCGAGGTCGCCGGTGGAATCGCCGTCGCGGCTCTCGACGCCGAGCTCGCTGCGCAGCGACTGTCTCTGCTCGCTCGAGGTCTCGGCGAGCCGCGCGCGCAGGCCGCTCTGCCGCAACGCCACGATCACCGCGCCCTCGATCGCCAGCACCAGGATGCCCAGCGTGCGGTTGCGCGTCACCGCCACCAGCACCGCCAGCACGCAGAAGGTGAGCACGGTGCCGTAGATCCACGCCACGACGCGGCGGCCGGTGCCGCGGCGGCGCAGCAGCAGGTGGTGGATGTGGTTGCGGTCGGCGCGAAACATCCCCAGGATGCGCTCGCCGAGCGCGCCGTGCGAGCGCGACAGGAAGCGCACCACCATCACCAGCAGCGTGTCGATCACCGGCACGCCGAGGGCGAGCAGCGGCACCAGGATGGCGATGGCCGCCGGCGCCTTGAGGGCGCCGTGCACGGTCATCGCCCCGAGCAGGAAGCCGAGCGTCAGCGACCCCGAGTCGCCCATGAAGATCTTCGCCGGCGCCCAGTTGTGGCGCAGGAAGCCGAGGCAGGCGCCGGTGATCGCCGCCATCAGGATGACCGTGCCCAGGTTGCCGAGCATCAGCGCATAGGCGAGCAGGCTGGCGGCGATGATCGCCACCACGCCGGCGGCGAGCCCGTCGAGGCCGTCGAGCAGGTTTACCGCGTTGGTGACGCCGACGATCCACAGCACGGTGAGCAGCGGCCCGAACGAGCCGAGCAGGATGGCGCCGCTGCCGGGCAGCGACAGCACCTGGAACTGCCAGCCGACGTGGACGAGCAGCAGCGCCGCGAGCACCTGGGCGGCGAACTTGTGCCACGTCGAGACGCCGATCAGATCGTCGACGAAGCCGACGAAGAAGATGAGCGCGCCCGACATCGCCAGCGCGATCATCTCGCTGCGGTGGATCGTCGTGGAGAGCTGCACCCACCGGGCGAGCGCCACGCCGGCGGCGGCGAAGGCGACGCCGCCGGCGATGGCGATGCCGCCCAGCCGCGGTGTCGCCGTCTCCTGCTGCTTGCGGCCGCCCGGGTAGTCGAGCGCGCGCACCGCCATCGCCAGCCTGGCGACCACCGGCGCCGCGAGATTGCTCACCACGGCGGCGGCGATCGCCGCCGCCGCGGCGAGCAGCAGCATGGTGGAGATGGGCACCGTCACCATCAGGCCGCGACTCCGCGCTCGAGCACGTCGCAGAACGCGGCGAGCAGCCGCGCTTGCGACAGCTCGGCCGTCAAGAGCTCGCGGGCGCGCGCGCCACGGGCGGCCAGCGCCTCGTCGGGCGACGTCGCGATCTCGCGCAGCGCGGCGACCGCGCCGGCGACGTCGCCGTGCTCCACGTGCCAGCCGATGTCGTTGTCGTCCACGAGCTCGCCCACGTGTGACCGCCGAGGCCCGAGGTAGAGGAGCGGCCGCGCCGCCGCCATCGCGCCATACACCTTGCAGGGATGGACGATGCCCACCATGTTAGCCCCCATGCTGACGAGGTGCACGTCCGCGGCCGACAGGCTGTAGCGCAGGTCCGCGAGCGGCTGATAGGGCAGGAGCTGCGCGTTGTCGAGGCGGTCGCGGCGGATCGCCTCCTCCACCGCGGCGCGCGCGCCGCCGTCACCGATGAAGACGAAGGCCAGCCGCGGGTGGTCGCGCAGCTCGCGCGCCGCCTGCAGGATGGTGTCAACCGGATGCACCGGCGAGAGGTTGCCCGAGTACATCACCACGCGCTTGCCCTGCAGGCCGTGGCGGGTGCGGAAGGGGTTCTCGGCGTGCGGCACCGGCACCACGTGCTCCTCGAGCGGCCACGGTGGGAGCACGGCGAGGCGGCCACCGAGGCGCCATCGCTCGCGCACGCGATCGGCCATGAACTCGTCGAGCGCGACGACGGCGCGGCTGCTGCGCGCCGCCGCGCGGTTGGCGCGCTCGAGGAGCCGCGCCGCCAGCGCGCGCGGCGAGACGGCGCCGGTGGCGATCGCCTGGTCGGGGTTGAGGTCCATCAGCCAGAACGTGTGCGGCGCGCGCCGCAGCCGCGCCAGCCGCATGCCGAAGAGCGGCGCCATCGGCGGCGAGGTGCTGACCAGCACGTGGGTCGGCCGCGGGCCGAAGAGCCCGCGCACGAACGCTTGCGCGAGGAAGAGGAGAGCGCCGGCGCTGCGGCTGCCGAGGCTGCCCTTGCCGAACGAGCCCAGCGCGATGCGCCGCACCTCGACGCCGTCGAGCGTCTCGCGCGCCGCATAACGGCGCGACGGATCGGCGTAGCCGCGCGCCGAGGTGAGCACCCGCACGCGCCAGCCGCGCCGCACCATCTCGCGCGCCGCGTCGTGAAGATGCTGGCCGACGGAAGCCGGGTCGGGCGGGTAGACCTGCGAGAGAACGAGCAGTGTGTGCGGCGAGCTCACGGAGCAGCGTCGGCGGAGGCGATGGGAAGGGTGACGCTGTCGGCATCCGCTGCCACGGGCGTCGCGATCGGCGTGCCGCCGAAGCGCTCCTTGAGGCGCAAGAAGGGCTGCTCGAACCAGTGGTACGAGGCGGCCGCGGCGGCGATCGTGCCGCCCACCGCGATCGCGTAGAAGGCGGCGAGGTAGAGCGCCTCGTCGGCCCCGCTCGCGCCCTGCCACCAGCGGGTTCGCCGGAACAGCTCGGCCGCGGCGTAGACGACCGGCATGTGCAGCATGTAGATGCCGTAGGAGATGCGGCCGAGGTACTCGCAGACAGGGTTGGCGAGGCGCACGAGACGGCGCGGGTTGACGCCCACCTCGACGATGAGCCAGCCGTAGAGCAGGAGCTGCAGCACCTCGGCGACGACCGCCTGCCGGGCCAGCCGACCGACGAAGTAGTGCTCGACGAGCAGCGCCAGCAGCGCGAGGCGCACGGCGCGGCCGCGGAAGAGCGGCAGCGCCAGCAGCCGGTCGCGGTGCCGGTACACCGCCCAGGCCCACAGCCCGCCCACCGCCATGAAGTGGAACTTCAGTTGGGCGAAGAAGTAGTGCGCCCGGCCGCCGCCGAGCACGTCGGCCTCGTTGAGCAGGAAGAGCGCGAACGAGCCGGCGAGCACCAGCGCGCAGAGCGCCGGCAGCCGGTCGCGGACCTTCTTCAGCAGCGGTGCCCAGGCGAGGTAGAACTGCTCCTCGAGGCCGATCGACCAGAGTGGATTGAGGATGCCGCCGACGCGATAGAGGCTGTTCATCAGGTTGGGCAGGAACAGCGTGTAGAGCAGCAGCGCCGTCGACAGCGAGTACGCCACCGGATACTCGATGCCCAGGCGCGGCAAGAGCAGCCGGTAGAAGACGAGCCCGCCGGCGACCACCGCGAAGTAGAGCGGCCAGATGCGGCAGACGCGCCGGAGGTAGAAGCGGCGCACGTCGATGCCGCCGGTGCGCTCCCGCTCGGCCAGCAGCAGATAGGTGATGAGAAAACCGCTGAGGGCGAAGAAGAAGCAGACGGCATGCGCGCCGCGGAAGAAGGCGGCGCTCCAGGCCGGGGCAGGGAGGTTCACGGCGGCCTGCGTCATCGGCACGTGCCCGATGACGACGAAGAGCGCGGCGAAGAAGCGCAGGCTGTCGAGGCCGGGGAATCGTTGGGTCGTCGTCATCGGGAGATCACCGCGGGATCGCCAGCGTGTTCCACGCCGGCTCGGCGAGCGGCTGCCGCTCGGCTGGCGCCGCCTCGGCGTCGAAGAGCTGGTAGCCGGCCGCCGCCAGCAGCTCGCCGATCGCTTGCCGGTTGGGCGCATCGACCTCGCAGAGCAGCACGGGCCGCGCGTCGCACAGCAGGTCGGCGGCGCCGCGCAGGCAGAGCAGCTCGGCGCCCTCGACGTCGATCTTCACCAGCCGCGGCGCGCGGCGCTTGGCGAGCAGCCGGTCGAGCGTCGTCGCTTGCACGGTGATCGTCCCTCGGCTGCCGCCGCTTTGCGTCGAGCCGGCGACCTCGCTGAGGTGGCTGGTCGCCCGGCCGCGGCTGGCTACCGCGAAGCTCGACGGCCCGCTGCGGTCGGCGACCGCCAACTCGCTCACCTCGATCGGCGCGAACGCCGCCGGCAGCGCGCCGGCGCTGCGGCGCAGCAGCGCGGCGAGCCAGGGGTCCGGTTCGAGCGCCAGCACCTCGCCCTGCGCGCCGCTGAACCAGGCCGCCGCGTACGCGAACAAGCCGACGTCGGCGCCGACGTCCCACACCGCGTCGCCGGGGCGGAGCAGCTCGCGGCAGCGGTCGACGAACATCGCATCGCGGCGATAGAGACCGGGCAGCCAGAAACGCAACGAGGCATCGGGCGTCACCAGCACGCGGTGGCCGCCGAGCTCCACCGGCAGCCGCCGGCGCAGGACGACGTCGCGGCTGGCCCGCTCGGCGAGGTGACGCAGGGAGAGCCGGTGCGTGCCGGCGCGGCCGCTCACCGCTCGGTGAGCAGCGCCGGCAGGTAGTCCTCGACGCGCTCCAGCTTCTTGGTGCCGAAGTACCAGTCGATGGTGCGATGCAGGCCGTCCATGAACTTCATCTGCGGCTCCCAGCCGAGCAGCTCGCGGGCCAGGCGGTTGCTGGCGACGCGGTTGAGCGGTCCGGTGGGCATATGAGGCAGCAGCTTGATCTGCGCCGAATGGCCGGTGTAGCGCAGCACCTCGCGCACCGCGTCGATGACGCGCGTGCGCTCCTCGGTGCCGAGGTTGACGGCGGTGCCGTCGTCGATCTTCTCGGCGGCGGCCACCATGCCGCTGACGATGTCGCCGACGTAAGTCCAGTTGCGCACCTGGGTGCCGTCGCCCCACACCTCGAAAGGGTCCTGGCGGACGAAGGCGCGGGCGATCATCGCGATCACCGCGTGGTTCTCGACGCCGCGCTCGCCGTAGACGGTGAAGAAGCGGCAGGAGGCCGACTTGAACCCGAAGTCCTGGTGGTACGAGCGCAGCGTCAGCTCCGTCATCAGCTTCGCCCAGCCGTACATGTTGTCGGCGTCGTAGGGCGGCCCGACCATCTGCTCGGTGAGGTAGAGCTCCTGCGTCACGTCCGACTGCAGGAAGTTCGGGTACACGCAGCCCGAGGAGGCGAAGACGAACTTGTCGACGCCCGCCTCGTAAGCGGCCTTGATCAGCATGCCGTCCATCGCCAGGTTCTGCGCGCACAGCGCCTGGTGCAGATCGACGTAGCCGCGCCCGCCGTGGATGGCGGCGAGGTGAAAGACGACGTCGATGCCGTCGACGGCGCGCTGTGCCGCGCCCGGCTGCAGCAGGTCCTCGTTGCGGAAGTCGACGACGCCGGAGTCGACGTGCCGCTGCACGTTTTCCAGCTTGCCGCTCGACAGGTCGTCGACGACGCGGATCGTGCGCGCCCCCTTGTCGACGAGCAGGTCGATCAGGTGCGAGCTGATGAACGAGGCGCCGCCGGTGACGAGAATGCGTTTGCTGTTCCACTCCATGCCGACGATCTCCCTGAGCGTTTTGGAAAGCCGATGAAGGCGCCTTGCGCGCGCCGACTAGAATCCGTCCACTCGATGCGCGAGCCGGTGACGACGGTGCGGGTCTCGAGCCTGCTGGGTCATGGCCAGGTCGAGCTGGCGATCCTATGCCTGGGCAGCCTGCTGCGCTTCGCGGCCGAGCCGTTGGCGCTGCGGCTGCACGACGACGGCTCGCTGACGGCGGCCGATGCCGAGCTGTTGCGGGCCTCGCTGGGCGACGTCGAGCTCGTCTGGCGCCGGCAGGCCGACGAGCGGATCGAGGAGGAGCTGGCGCGCTACCCGGTGCTGCGAGGCTACCGCCGCCAGAGTGCCCTCGCCCTGAAGCTGCTCGACGCCCCGCTCTGGGCGGTCGAGGAGCTCTGCTACTGCGACACCGACGTGCTCTTCTTCCGCCCGTTTCGCGGCCTCTTCGCGCGGCCGGAGGGAGCCGGGCTGTTCATGACCGACCGGCAGAACGCCTACTCGGTGCGGTCCTGGCACCTGCTGCGGCACCGCAGGCTGCGCCTCGTCCGCCGGCTCAACAGCGGGGTGATCGCGATGCCGCGCGAGCGGCTGGACCTGGACCTGCTCGAGTGGTTCCTCGGCCATGCCGAGTTTCGTTTCGCGCCGGTATGGGTCGAGCAGACCGGGTGGGCGCTGCTGGCGCGCCGCGGTCCCTGCCGGCTGCTCAGCGCGCGGCAGCTGGTGCTGCCCGCGGCGGGCGGAGCGGTCGCGCGCGACTGCGTCGGCGCGCACTTCGTCGGCGCCGTGCGCGGTGAGCTGCCACGCTGGCGACGGGAGCTCGAGGGCGCCGATCCCGGCGGCGCGCCGCCGGAGGCGCTGCGCAGCCACCGAGCGGGCGCCTGCACGGCCGTGCACCTCGCCGTCAGCGAGGCGAGGCGGGTGCTGGCGCGCCGGCGCTGAGCTCACGTCGCCACCTCGGCGCCCAGCCGGCGGGCGAGCCGCGTGAGCCGCTCGGTCCGCTCGGGCGGCGCACAGATCAGGTTGGCGGACTCGCGCGCCGCGGCGGCGAAGCGCTCGAGCTCGCCCAGCGGCAGCACGTGGCCGAACTCGGTGAGCAGCAGGAAGTGCCGGTAGCCGATACTCTCCAGGAAGCGCACGAGGTCTCGCGGGCGATACCCGAACGTCGCCGTCCAGGGTGCGAAGACCTCCACGTGCAGCAGCGGCCGCCGGCTGCGGAGCGTCGCCTCGCCGCCGCGCAGCACGCACAGCTCCGCGCCCTCGACGTCGCACTTGACAAAATCGAGGCGCTGGATGCCGGCGCGCGCGACGTAGCCGTCGAGCGTGTCGACCGTGCAACGCAGGCTCTCGACCTCGCCGTTGTCCGCCCACGAGCCCTGCGAGTGGCGGACGAGCGCCGCCTGGGCGAGGTCGCCCCGCGGGATGAACATCTCGGCCGCCGCCATCGTCTCGCCCAGCGCCGACTCGTTGAGCGTCACGTTGTCGTAGCGGCAGCCGAGCTCCACTTCGCGGCGCAGGGCGGCGAACGAGGAGGCCACCGGCTCGAAGGCGTGGACGCGGCCGTCGCGTCCGACGAGGTTGGAGAAGAGGCGCGTGTAGTAGCCGACGTGGGCGCCGACGTCGAGCACGACGTCATCCCTCTGGAGCAGAGTGAGGAAGACGACCTTCTCGCGGTTGGGCGTCGCGCGCAGCCCGACCAGCCGGCTGTACAACGACGGCACCTGCGCCAGCGCGAAGTCGAGGAAGCGGTGCATCGGATCAGGCCGCGGCGCGGCCGGCCAGCAGCTCGTCGGCCGCGGCGAGCGCCGCCTCGACCGAGGCCAGCTCTCCATCGCGCCCCGGCTCCTTGCCGAGCGACCGGGTGAGTTCCGGATAGCCCCACTGCCGCTGGTGTGCCGCGGCCGAGGGAAACGCGGCGCCGAGCAGCACCACGGCGGGCTTGCCGAAAGCGGCGGCGACGTGCATCGCCATGCTGGAGTTGCAGATCACGAGGTCGGCGGCGGCGACGAGCGCGAACGCGCCGCGCAGCGCGGCCTGCGAAACCAGCGCGCCGCTGTCGGCGGCGACGGCGCGGGCGAGCGCCGTTTCGGCGGGGCCGGCGAGCACCGTCACCAGATGACTTGCCGCCAACCGCCCGGTGAGCGCGGCAAAGCGCTCGGCGGGCCAGAGCTTGGACGGCAGCCCGCCGCCCGGCGCCACCACGATGCGCGCGCCGCGAGCGCCAGAGCCAGCCCCCGGTGCCGCCTGCCACCAGCTCTCGCCCTCCCGCGTCTCTTCGTCGGTGAGGAACAGCTGCGGCCGCGGCTCCGGCAGCTGCTCGCAGCCAAGCAGCTCGGCGAAGCGCAGCGCCATGCGGCCGACGTGCTCGTCGGCGGCGTAGGGGATCGTCGCTTGCGCGCCGCTGTCGCCGCCGGCGTAGCCGCGCACGCCGAGACGGTAGGGGATGTGGGCGCGCAGCAGCAGCAGCGATCCCCACGCCGTGCCGGCGACGTCGATGCCGACCGCGAAGCGTTCGGCGGCGAGGCGCTCCACCTGCGGATCGCGCTCGAGATAGCGCAGCCTCCCCAACGCGGTCGCCCGCGCATACTTGTTCAGCCACGGCGCGTCGACGGTGAGCACCTGCGAGAGGTGCGGGTTGTGGCGCAGCACGTCGAGGTTCCAGCCGCCGACCCCCGCCGCGATGCGAGCCTGCGGATAGCGCGTGCGCAGGGCGGCGAAGAGCGGCGTCACCACCAGAAGGTCGCCGACGTCGTTGTTGCGCAGCACGAAGATCGACGACGGCTCCGCGGGCGGCGCCGCGGGGGCGGGCAGGCGTCTCGCGGCGAGGCGGACGACCGTCTCCAGGCCCATCGCGGCGGCGCGCTGGCCGGCAAGGCGCAGCTCGCGAAGCGCGTCGGCCGGGCTCATGGCAGCCTCACGCGCGAGCCGCCACGACCTGCGCCTCGTAGTCGCCGGCGATGCGGTCCCAGTCGAAGCGCGCCAGGTAGCCGTTGGCTTCCAGGTCCTCGAGAAGGGGCGCCGAGCTGGCAGCCGCGGGGGGCAGCGGCCGTAGAGAGTGCGGGAAGTAGGGCAGCAGGTCGGGGACGGCGCCAGCGAGCGCGGCATAGACGGGCAGGCCCGCTTCGAGCATCTCGGCGAGGCTCAACCCCCAGCCCTCGACCTCGCTGGTGAAAAGGCCCGCGTCGTGAGCGTCGAGCAGCGCCGGCAGCTCGTCACGCCGATAGCTGGGCACCAGCCGCACGCGGCCGCCGTCGAGCCAGGCAGCGGGGATGTCTCGCCGCGCGTGCGGCCCGCAGCCGGCGATGGTGATCGACTCGCCGCCGCCGTTTTGGAAGCGGTCGCGCAGCAGGCGCAGCAGCGCCGCCGTGCCCTTCTGAGCCGACCAGCGCCCGAGCCACAGGAAGCGCGTGTCGTTGGCGTGGACGCGCGCCGGCCGCGTCGTGCGCAGCGCCAGCAGGGTGAGGCGCTCCGCCGCCGGCACCGCGGAGACGTACATGCCGAGCTTGTGGCGCCAGCGCGGGTAGCGCGCGGCCATCTGCTCGTGCTCGAGGCTGCCCAGGCAGAGGACGAGCCGCGCCGCGCGCCAGCCGGCGCGGATGGCGCGCCCGCGTTCGGCGGCGGCGAGGGCGTGCAGCAGCGCGCGCGGCGACGGCCGGCGCCGCAGATCGTGAAGCACGCCGAGCCGCAGATAG
Source organism: Thermoanaerobaculia bacterium (assembly GCA_036005845.1). Classification (GTDB taxonomy): domain Bacteria; phylum Acidobacteriota; class Thermoanaerobaculia; order Multivoradales; family JAIOJS01; genus DASYQD01. The sequence goes on from DASYQD010000018.1 coordinate 89,111, forward strand.
CGCAGCTCCGGCTGCACGCTGCGCGCGACCAGGCAGCTCCGCGCCGCCAGCCGCGCCGTCGCCGAGATCGCCGGCGTGTCGACCACGTCGTACGGCCCTTGGGCGGCACAGTGCGCCTCGATGGCGCTGCGCTGGCGTTTCCACAACGTCCATTGCGTGGCGCCGGCGAGCGGCTCCGGCGACCAGGCGACGGCATCGTGGCCGCGCCGCCGCAGCGCCGCCGCGAGCTCGAGCGCGATCTGCGCCGCACCCAGCTCGGCGGTGACGGGTGGATGGCTGACGAGGAGGATCCTCACAGCAGGCCTCGCTGCACCAGCTCGCTCGCCAGACGGCGGCCGATCAGGTCATGGGCGCGGGGGCTCAAGTGCACGCCGTCGAGGAAGATCGACTCGTGGCGCGGCGCGGCGCGCAAGGTCGGCAACGCATCGAGATAGGCGATCCGCTCGCGCGCGCAGAAACGAGCCACGCGGGCGTCGATGGCGTCGTACCGCGTCGTGTAGAGCTGCGTCTCGTCGGGCGTCTGCAGCAGCAGGACACGGGCGCCTTGCGCCGCCGCGGCGTCGCGGATGGCGCGCAAGCTGGCGAAGGCGGGGATGGTCGCGTCGTCGGGGTGGGCGGCGAGGTAGGCGAGCTTGCCGCGCGGCTCGTCGGCGTTGAGGGTCTCCGGGAAGCGGGTACGGCGCACGTCGTGGATGAGCAGATAGGTGAGGCGCGTCAACCCCTGGTGGACACGGCGGGCGAGGGCGGAGCGGTAGAGGTAGACGTTCCTCGCCGCGCGCAGCCGTTGCAGCGCGCCCGGCGGGACCGCGGGGGTGCCCGGCGGCGGCTCGCTGAGGTCGTTCATGAAGAACTGCACGACCACCACCTGCGGCCGGTAGGCGAGCCCCTCTTCGCGCAGCGTCTGCAGCTCGTGGCCGCTGTCGTAGGCGAAGATGGCGAGGTTGACGACTTCGTGGCGGGGCCCGCGCCAAGCGTCGAGCTGGTGCTGGAGCACGGCGGCGTAGATGGCGTCCTGCGGTGCGCCGAGCCCGAAGGTCACCGAGTCGCCGAGCAGCACGACGCTGCGCCGCCCGCTGTCCGCGACGTGATCGCGGTCCCGATAGCCCGCGCGGTTGAAGCGGTAGACGACGGTGCCGTAGCGCTCCGGCACGCGCACTTCGCGGTCCGGCTTCATCTTGAATCGCGCCCGGAACGGGACCACCTGCTCGTAGAGCGTCGTCGTGCTCGCGCCCAACGCCTCCCACAGGCGTGCCGTGGCCTCGCCGCCGATCAGCAGCGCGACGACCAGCGCCAGCGCGCGCCCGCGTCGCCGCGCGCGCGGCACCGCCGGCGAGGCGGCGGCGGTTGCCGCCGGGACGGCGACGCCTATGAGCCGGTCCTCCTCAGCGTCACGGCGCCCATCACCAGGCGGTCCATGCGCGTGCGCAGGAAGCAGTCGAGCGCCTCCGCCGGGGTGTTGACGATCGGCTCGTTCTCGTTGAACGAGGTGTTGAGCACCATCGGCACGCCCGTCTGCCGCGAGAAGGCGCTGATGAGCCCCCAGTAGCGAGGGTTCGCCGACCGCTCCACCGTCTGCAGCCGGCCGGTACCGTCGACATGGGTGACGGCGGGGACGAGCGCGCGCTTCTCGGCGCGGATCGGATACACCTTCAGCATGAAGGGGTCCGGGTAGTCGACGGTGAACCAGGCGCCGGTCTCTTCGGCCAACACCGAGGGAGCGAAGGGCCGGAATGATTCGCGACGCTTGATCTTGCGGTTGAGCATCTCCTTCATGTCGGCGCGGCGCGGATCGGCGACGATCGAGCGGTTGCCAAGCGCCCTTGGCCCCCATTCGGAGCGCCCCTGGTACCAGCCGACGACCTCGCCGGCCGCGACTGCCGCCGCGGTATCGGCGAACAGCCGCTCCTCGTCGACGATGGTCTCCACGCGCACCTCGCCGTGTGTGCCGTCGGCGCCGCCGCTGCCAGGCAGGCCGGCGGCGATCGCTTCGCGTACCTGCCGCTCCGAGAACTCCGGGCCCCAATATGCGTGCTCCATGACGAAGCCGTTCCGCGGCGCGTCGAGGAGGGCGTGGTGGGCGTAGAGCGCCGCGCCGAGCGAGGTTCCGGCGTCCCCCGCCGCCGCCTGGATGTAGACGTCCTCGACGTCGGTGCGCTCGAACAGTTTGCCGTTGGCGAGCGAGTTGAGGGCGCAGCCGCCGGCGAGGCAGAGCCGGCGCAGGCCGGTACGCTTGCCGAGCGCGCGCACGAGGGCGAAGAAGCGCTGCTCGTACACGGCCTGCAGCGAGGCGGCGAGATCGCGGTGGCGCCGTGTCAGCTCCTCGTCGGGCCGCCGCGCCGGCCCGAGAAGCTCCTCGAGCGGCGGCGCGTAGAGCAGCCCGAGCTCGGGCCTGCCGTCGTCCCAGGTCATGTCGACCCCTTCGGAGAGGTGCCGGAACCAGCGCAGGTCGAGCCGGAACGTGCCGTCGTCGAGCGCCGGCACCAGGCGGGCGATCTCGCGCTCATAGCGCGGCTCGCCGTAGGCGGCGAGGCCCATCACCTTGTACTCGTCGCCGAAATGGAGGAAGCCCAGGAACTGGGTGACGGCGGTATAGAGCTGGCCCAGGGAGTGCGGGAAGTGCACGCGCTGGAGCACCTCGATCCGGTTGCCGCGCCCGACCGCCATCATCGTCGACACGAAGTCGCCGAAGCCGTCGACGGTGAGGCACATCGCCTCGTCGAACGGGGAGCAGTAGTAGGCCGACGCGACGTGCGCGAGGTGGTGCTCGACGGCGAAGAGGCGCGGCGCGTGGCCGTTGCCGAGCACCGAGGCGACGCGGCCGGCGAGGGTCGCCACCTGGCCGAGGTTGCGCGCGCGGGATGCGGCGCGGCGCAGGCTGCGCGGATGGCTCAAGGCCAGCGCCGCCTTCCGCCAGAGATACGCCCGCGGCTGCCGCGCCACTGCCACGGCATCGATGCCGCGCGAGTCGCCGGCCGTCGCCTCGGCGGCGCACCAGTGGAGCGCCAGCTCGGGGAAGCCGGCCCAGTGCTTGATGCGGCGGAAGCGCTCCTCTTCGACACCGGCGGTGAAGCGCCCGTCGACGAGGGCGGCTGCCGAGGCGTCGGGGTGGTAGACGGAGAGCCCGAGCACGGTGCTCACGGCTTCGTCGCCTCCCCGCGCGCGCTCTCCTGCCGCAGCAGCTCGCGCAGCCTGACGTCGACGACGAGGCGGAACCAGAAGGCCTGCAGGAAGTGGAAGAGAAACCCGTTGGGGCCGTCGAGCACGCCGAGCAGCAGCACGTAGCGGTAGAAGAAATAGAGCAACGGCCGCACGAAGAGCGGCAGCCGTCCGTACCAGCGCTTCATCCACAGCACCCGCTGGTCCGGCGTGCCGAACAGCCGCGGCTCGGCCTTCCAGGGCAGGCCCGTGCGGCGCCGGATCAGCTCCTCCTGCGCGAAGGCCTCGGCGTAGCGCAGGTGCTTCTGCAGGTAGAAGAGGATGGCGTCCTCCTTGCGGTTCCACTCGACGAGCGGCGCGCGCAGCTCGCCGACCGCACCGCGCACGTAGACGCGGGTGTCCTGCTCGACCGGATCGAGCTCGCCCTGGCCGCGGCGGAAGAGCTTCAACAGACGCTTTCGCCCGTAGCCGCCGAAGCGGATCGGCTTGCCGCGGAAGATCTGGCGGCGGCGCAGGTAGAAGCCCGCCTCCGCGATGCTTCGCCGGGCGAGCAGCGCGGCGATCTCGGCGCGCAGCTCCTCGCTGAGGGCCTGGTCCGCTTCGAGCAGCAGGATCCACTCGTTGCGGATCGGCAGGTGGTCGAGGCCCCATTGGAAGATCCAGGGAATGATGCGGCCGTGCTCGTAGGCGAGCGTCGTGACCTCGGCGTAGCGGCGCGCGATCTCGACCGTCGCGTCCTCGCTCTCGGAGTCGAGCACGAACACCTGGTCGGCGAAGCCATGCACGCTCAGCAGCGTGCGCTCGAGGTTCGCCTCCTCGTTGCGGGTGGCGAGCAGCACGGTGACGGGCACGGCGCCGGGCCGCGCGGCGGCGGTGGTCATTGGCGGCTCGGCCTGCACGACGACCTCGCTCACCGGGCCCTGGCCTCCGCTGCCGCGGCGAGGAGCCGCTGCCAGGTGGCCTCGAGGCCCCACGCGGGCAAGATCGCCGCGCTCGCCGCCGCCACCGCGGCGCGCGGCAGGCGCAGCCCGTCGTCCAAGCGCACCACCAGAGCCGCCACGTCGCGCGCCGGATAAGTGAAGCCGTTCTCGCCTGCGCGCAGCAGATCGCGCGCGGCGCCGACACGGTCGCAGGCCACGACGGGGCATCCGCAGCCCAGCGCCTCGGCGACCGAAACCCCCCAGCGCTCCTCGCGCGGCGCATGCACGAAGAGGTCGGCGAGCGTGAAGAGCGCCGGCAGCCGGCCATAAGGAACGTAGCCGAGGAGCAGCACCCGGGGCAGGCCTCGCTCGCGGACGAAGGCCTCGACCGCGCCGCGGTCGGGCCCATCGCCGGCGATCAGCAGCCAACGGTCCGCAGCGGCGGCGACAGCCCACGCGTGCAGCAGGTCCCACGGCGTCTCGCGCGGGTGCAGCTTGGCCACGGCGAGCACGACGAGGGCAGCGGGAGGGATTCCGAGCTCGGTGCGGGCGCTTGCACGCTCACCAACCGCCGCTGCGGCGCCGGCGCCCAGGCCGTCGACGTCGACGGGGTAGGGAAACAATCCGGTGCGATCCGCCGGGACGCCGAGGGCGCGCAGGTAGTCGACCGTCGAGCTGCCGACGCCGAGGAAGAGGTCGAAGAGGCGCCGCACGCCGAGCCGAAAGAGCAGGCGCTTGGCCAGCCGCTTGCCGGCACGCCCCTCGTCGAAGAGCACCGAGTCGAGCCGCAGCGCCGTCGGCGAGCCGGCACGCCGCGCCGCCGCGTTGGCGGCGAGGTAGTCGGCGCGCGTGTAGCCGTTGACGACGACGAGATCGCGGCGCGCGCGCAGCTCACTGCGCAGCCAGGCGCGCGCGTTCGCGGCCGGCGCTACCGCGCAGTCGTATCCGGCGAGCTGGTCCCGCCCCCAGTCGACCCGGCGGCCGAGCTCGGGATCGAACGCCGGCGCCGCCGCCTCGGGATCGGTGTAGAGCACCCGCAGCGAGTGCGTCTCGTCCGTGGCAGCGTGGCGGAAGAGAGGCACGTCGAACTGCGTCGGCCGTTCGAGCACGACCGCCAGCTTCACGCGCGCACCTCGACCGCACGCCGGGTTTGGAGGCTCGGACGCAGCACGTCGAGGTAGACACGCTCGACCGCGGCGGCGATGGGCGCCCATCGATAGCGCGCCGCAACGAGGTCGCGGCCGCGCTTGCCCATCGCCTCGCGCCGTGCCGGGTCGGCAAGCAGCGCCGCCAGCGCGCCGCCGAGCGCCGTGGGCTCGGCGGCGGCCACCAGTGCCGCGCCCGCCGCCCCGGCTTCGGCCGCGAGACCCACTTCGGCGGTGAGCAGCACCGGCGTGCCCGCAGCCATCGCCTCGAGCGCCGCATTGCCGAAGTTCTCCGAGTAGGAGGTGAGGGCGACCACGGCGGCGCGGTGAAGGAGCGCCGTACGGTCGGCGCCCTGCACCTCGCCGAGGAACAGCACGCGCTCGGAGACGCCGCGCCGGCGGGCGAGCTCCCGCAGCCGCGGCCCGATCGCCTCCTCGTCGCCGCCGGCGATCGCCAACGTCGCGCCGGGCGCGTGCGGCAGCGCCGCGACGAGCCGGTCGAGACCCTTCTTCCAGCTCAGCCGCCCCAGGAACAGGACCAGCGGCTGCCGCTCGAGCGCCGCCGCCACCGCCGGTTGCAGGACTGCCCGCACATGGTCGGCTTCCTCGTCGACGCCATTGGGCAGCACGACCACCGGCGGCAACGCGATGCCGAGCTCGGACGCCAGCGCGCGCGCCTCCTCCCCCTCGAGCTCGCTCGTCGCGTGCAGCACGGCAGCATGCCTGAGCGTCCGCCGCTCGACGAAGCGGATCCACAGCGTCTTGCGCAGCCTGCCGCGCCGGCGCAGCAGGTCCGCGACGAGCATGCCGCGGGGCGCGAGCAGGTAGGGCGTGCCGGCGTGTCGCGCCACGCCCGCGGCGGTCGCGGTGGGCGGAAGGAACACCGAGTGCAGGTGCACGACGTCGAAGGAATCGATGCGCCGTCGCAATGCCGAACGCAGCTGCGGCGCCCAGTAGAGGCGCCGCGGACCGCGCACCGGGAAGTACCAGACCGCGACGCCGTCGCGGTCGACGCGCGTGCCGATGGGTACGCGCCCGCGCAGGTCGGTGTCCGTGGTGTAGACCGTCACCTCGTGGCCGCGTGCCACCAGCGCCTTGCACAACCCGTGTACCGAACGGATGGGGCCGCCATGGCGCCACGCCGGCAGGTAGCTGGGGACGACGTGGAGGACCTTCACGCGATGGCGCTCTCCGGCCTGGGTAAGGACGCGGCGGCGGCCGCCTCGCCGGCCACGAGACTTGCGAGGAGATCGACGAAGCGCCGATGGTACGACTCCCAGGTCGCGGTCTGCGCCGAGCGCCGGCAGGCCGGACGCATGGCACGCACTGCTGCGCTGTTCTGGACGCACCAGAACATGCGCTCGGCGAGGGCGGCGCGATCGGCGACCGGTAGCACCCAGCCGTTGAGCCCCTCCTCCACGAGGTCCTTGGCACCGACCATCTCGGACAGCAGCACCGGCGTGCCGGCGGCGAGTGACTCGACCACCACCATGCCGTAGGAGTCGTGGCGCGAGGGGAGCACCAGGCAGTCGGCGCGCCGCAGCTCGCGCGCCAGCGAGGGCTGGTCGAGCGGCCCCAGCACCTCGATCGTCGCCGCCCCCGCGGGCACCAGGCCGGCGGCGTCGCCGGCAGGACCGGCGATGCGCAGCCGGGGCGCCGGCACCGCGTCCACCTCGGTCAGCCGCGCGAAGGCGTCGAGCAAGAGGTCGAACCCCTTGCGGCGAATGCTGGCGCCGGCGAAGAGGAACACGAACGCGTCGTCGGCGGCGCGCGGCGGCTCGTCGGCGACGGCGGCGAACAGCGCCGGATCGGCGCCCAGCGTCACCGCATGCACCTTCGCCGGCGGCACGCCGGCATCGAGGTAACTCCGCCGCGCCAGATCGGAGACGGTGAGCACGTGGTCGGCGAGCGCCACCTCGGCGTCCTTGACGCGTGCCAATCGCCGGTGCAGCGCCGGTGGGTCGAGGGTGGGCTGTACGTGGTCTTGCGCCAGATGGTGGATCGACGGCGCGTCGAGGAGGGTCGTCATTCCCAAGCGCTTGGCGGCGCGGAACGTCGACAGCGCCGAGATCTCGCAGGCGATGACAGCCTGCGCTCCCCGCGCGCGGGCGCCCCGCAGCCCCGCTGCCGCCCAGCGGTCGAACAGCCGGCAGGCGAGGAAGTCGCAACGCAGCGCCAGCCGGCGCGGCAGCCGATCGCTCAGGCGTCGCAGCGCCGGCGTCCAGGCAGCGGTCCGGACCAGCTCCGCGGGCAACGCCAACGGCGGGAAGCGGCGGAAGCGCCGCGGCACCCAGCGCGCCTGCGCGGCACTGCTCGGCACTCCCGACCAGTAGCCGGCCAGCATGCCGGCGCCGGCGAGCGCCAGCGCCGCCTGGTGCGAATGCTGCCGGCCCGGATGCGTCACGAGAACGCTGAGGCTCGGGGTCACGACCAACCTGGCAGCGGGCTTGCGGGCCGCTCGCGCCGCGGCAGCGGGGGCTGCACGGCCGCCCGCAGCGGCGCGGCGGCAGCGACGGGGGCCCGCACTGCCGCGCGATCGAGCCGCACCGCCAACATCATCAAACCGGCGAAGAACCAGTAGTACACACCGCTGGTGACGTCGAAGACGGGGCTGCCCACCAGCTGGACGAGGAAGTAGAGAAAGGCACCGATGGCGAGGGCGCGATGGAAGCGCGTACGCAGCGAGCGGGCGTAGGCGTAGGCCACGGCGACGAGCGTGAGCCGCATCAAGTAGACGAGGGTGAAGCCGAGGGGCCCCAACTCGAGCATGATCCTGCCGCTCTCCACCTCGGTGTTGAGGCCGTGCAACCAGCTGTACGGGATGATGCTGGGCGCCACCGCCTGGGCCATCTGGTGGCTGGCGCCGATGCCGAAGCCGAGGAAGCCGGCCTCGGGCATGATCTGCAGCGGCGAGAGGAAGGGTGCCACGATCCGCGTCGCCATGTCGGAGGTGCCGGAGGCGCGGCCGACGAAAGCCGCCACGGCATTGCCGCTGAAGCCGACGACGCAGGCTACGACCACGCCCAGCGCCAGCCCGGCTCGGCTCAGGGTCACGCCGGCGTCGCCCTCCCTCATGACCGCCAGGTACCAGTAGAAAGGAAACATCAGCGCCAAGGTGAAGATCGGGCCGCGCGAGCCGGTCATCAGCATGCCCACCAGGCAGAGAGCGAGAGCGATGTAGAGCTTGCGGTTGGCGAGAAACTTCCAGCCGCTGGCGCCGAGGACGGCGAGCAGCAATGTGGCGGTGGCCAGCAGATAGGAGGTATAGCCGGTGATGAAGGCGAAAGTGCCGGTGACGCGCACGTGCTCGGAGCTGCCGAAGGTGACGATCTGCGCCTCGTCGCCGCCGCCGGTGGCGTAGGCGTTGATGACGCTGGTGGGCCCGCTCATGAACTGCACCATGCCCAACGCGGCGACCGGCACCGCCAGCAGGCAATAGCGGCGGAGGAAGAGGTTGAGCTGCTGGTCGTTGTCGAAGCAGGCGGGGAGCACGACGATCAACGGCACGTAGAAGAAGTAGGCCTTGAAGCCGAGGATGCCGACCAGCGCGTTGGGCAGCTGCGGGTTGAAGATCTCCAGCGCGCCCCACGAGCAGGCGAGCGTCACCAGCAAGACCAGCCACGGCGGGACGGCGACGCGGTAGCGCCGCATCGCCTGGCTGCGCACGTAGCCGGCGTAGCAGCCGAGCAGCAGCACGTCCTTGGCGAAGTAGACGAGTTGCTGCGACTGGGGGAACATCCACTTGCGAATGGCGCCCTCGACGACGAGCAGCACCATTACCGCCTGGGTGCCCTGCCGCCAGCGCTGAACGGCCCAGAAGAAGGCAACGGCCGCCAGCGCGGCTACGACGAGCTTCTGATCCAATGCGCTCTCCGTAGATTGGCGGCGGCGCCGCCGGCCACTGCTTCGAGGGTCGCCACGTAGGGGGCGAGCACCGTGGCGCTGCGGTGCCGATCGAGATGCGCGACGGCGGCGGCTGACATCCGCCAGCTCGGCGCGGCCGTGGCGTCGAGCGCCTCGGCCAGCCGGTGGGCGAGCTCGTCGCGGTCGCCGTTCGGGAAGGTGAGGCCGCCGGGGCCGATGGCCTCGGCGAGCCCACCGCCGCGAGAGCCGACCACCATACAGCCGCAGGCCATGCCTTCCAGCGCCACGATGCCGAACGGCTCGCGATAGCGCGACGGCACGACCAGCACGCGGTGGCGGTTCATCGTGCGCACCAGCTCTTCGCCGCGCTGCACTCCGGCGAAGTCGATCCGCGCCGTGAGGCCGAGCCTCTGTGCCTGGCCGGCCAGCCGCTCGCGCTCGGGACCGTCGCCGACGATAGTGAGCCTCGGCCGGCGCCCGCGCTCGGCGAGCAGCGCCAGTGCGTCGAGCAGCAGGTCGACTCCCTTGTCGGAGACGAGCCGCCCGACGAAGAGCAGCTCGCCGTCGCGCGCCACCTCGGGCAGCAGCCGGAACAGGTGGTCGCGGTAGGCGTTGTGGATCACGGTCGAGGGCGTGTCGAGATCGGCGGCGACCGCTTCGCTTACCGATATCGAGGCGGCGGCGAAACGCAACAGGCGCCGCTTCAGGCGATCCTGCCAAGCGACGCGGCCGTCGGTGCGGCAGTACCAGCTGTGGTGCGACACCACCCAGGGGCGGCGCACGAAGAGCAGTGGCCACAGGCCGCGCAGGCTGACGTTCTTTTGGAAGAACACGTCGCACCAGCGCGCCCAGCGCAGCAATGCCAGTGGACCCGGCCGGCGGACCACGCGGTACGGCACGAGATCTTCCTCGCCGGCGGGCGTGCTGGTGATGACGACGACTTCGTAGCCGCTGGCGACGAGCCCCTCGGCGAGATTGGCGACGTTGAGCTCGAGGCCGCCGATCTGCGGGAGGAAGGCCGGCGAGTAGAGGAGGACTTTCACCGCAGTAACTCGGCGTAGGCGGCGGTGTGCCGCGCCAGCGGGTGACCCTGGTACCAGGCGTGGGCCGCATCGGCGATCTGCTGCCACTCGGCGCGCCTGCGCGTCCCGTCCCACAGCCGCTCGTGGCCGTCGTCGACTCCGGCGGCGTTGGAGGGGCGGCCGTTGGGCCACGCGCACACCGGCACCATGCGATGCGCGGCATAGGCGGCGAACACCGTGGACTTGGCGACCAGGGCGGGAGGGTAGGAGAGGAAGCCGGCCACGCTGTCGGCGAGGAGGTCGCTGATCGCCTCGGCGGGCTGTTCGCCGAGGCGCCGGACCGGGATGCCGGCAAACGTCGCGGGTAGCGCGATCGCCGGTCCGGCATCGGCGATCTCCTCGACCTCCAGGGCGGCGCAAGCGCGCTGCAGCTCGCGCCGCGCCGAGGTATAGGCCCGGGCGCGCAGCCCCGGGCTGCCGAAGACGACGAGGCGCCGCCGCCGCCGTCCGAGTGCTGCCGGCGCCGGCGGCTCGCCGACGGTGGAGAAGACCGGCAAAGTTACCACCTCGCCGTCGTTCCACTGCCGCAGCAAGTCACGGTAGAGCTCGAGGCTGGTCACGGCGTGGTCGCTCAGCCGCCGCAGCCTCGCGGCGAGACGGCGCTGCACGGGCGACAGCCAGAACGAGCTCTGCCACGGACGGCCGGTGGCATAGACCTCGTGAAAGACGGTGACCAGGCGCGCGTTCGGCCGCTGCTGCCGCCAATGTTCGAGCGCGGCCAGCAGCCAGCGCGGGCAACCGCGGCGGTCGTAGCCGTAGTTCGAATAGTGCAGCAACACCGGTGCGCCGTCGCCGCTGGCGAGCTCGCGATGGAGGCGTTCGGCGGCGTCGGCGCCGTCGTGTCGCGGCGCGACGAACCTCGTGCGTAGCGCCGCTTGCTCCTCGAGTGCGCGCGCCAGCGTGCGGGCGTGGCTGGCCACGCCGCCGTATGGCTCGAGCCCGGGCACGATCTGGATGAGCGTGCCGCTCATCGCGTCGGCGCCCACGCTGTAGCGACCGGCGGTGCGTCCGCTCCGCGGCGATAGGCGTCGAGGCAGCGCTCCGCGGCGCGCTCCCAGGTCAGCGACCTTGCCCGGGCGAGGGCACCGGCGTGCAGGCGGCGCCACAGCGCCTCGTCATCGCGCAGGCGCGCGATCGCTGCGGCGATCGCCGCCTCGTCGCCGGGCGGCACCAGCAATCCGCTGCGATCGTTCTCGACGATCTCCGGCAGTGAGGCCGCCGCGCTCGCCACCACCGGGCAGCCGCAGGCCATCGCCTCGACGACGGCGAGGCCGAAGAGCTCGTGCGCGCGCGCCGAGCCCGCCGCGTCCACCGGCGTCGGGTGGACCAGCGCCATGGCGCGCTGCAGCAGTGCCACCACCTGCTCGTCGGCGAGCCCGTGGTGGAAACGGACGTCTTTGCCGCCGGCCGCCAGCTCCTGAAGACGCGCCAGGTAGGCGGCGTCGAGCGCCGGCCCGACCACGTGCAGGGTCGTGTCTGGCGGCAGCCCGGCGATCAGGTGATGGACGCCCTTGTGCGGCAGGATGCGGCCGAGGAAGACGACCGAGCCGTCGTGCGCCGGCGCCGGCCGCGGCGCGAAGCGCGCGAGGTCGACGCCGCCGTGGATCACGGCGAAGCGGCCATTCCTGCCCGGCAGCTCCCGCGCCGCGTAGGCGGAGATCGGCAGGTGCGCCGTGACCCAGCGCGACTGGTCGATCTGATAGCCGGGCGTCCAGCCGCCGCCGCCGAGGTCGGAGACGAACACGCGGCTGCGCTGCAACCAGCCCTGCAGCGCCGCCATGAAGGTGGGAAGCACGAAGTACTGATGGCAATGGATGACGTCGGCACCGCGCAGCTCCGACAACAGGCGCGGCGAGAAAGGCGTCATCCGGTCGCGCGTCCAGCTGCGCAGCACGACGCGCTCGAGGCGGGGCAGCGGACGCTCGCGAACCGCACGGCTGCCGAAGCTCACCAGCTTGACCGTATCGACGTCGTCGCGCCGCGCCATCGCACGCGCCAGCTCCTCGACGAACCGCTCGCCGCCGCCGACGGCAGAACCGGGGCCGAGACAGGTCGGCGTCACGTGGATGATGCGCAAGCTCACGCCGGCTCCTTGACGGCGCGCAGCTTGAAGATCAGGAACCAGGCGGGGAAGAGCCAGGCGAAGCGGTTCTCGTAAAGCCGCGGCTTGCGGTTGGCGAGCCGCTCGACGACTCGCGTCAGGGCACCGGAAGAAAAGACCAAAGTGCGCTCGACGATCTCGAAGCGCGCCGAGCTGTAGAAGCTCCATTGGTGGCCGTCGGTGAAGTAATCGAAGGAGAAGTAGCCCAAGTGGTGGCGGTGGGTGGGGTCGGTGTACGAATTGGCGCTCGAGAAGTGCGGTGTCGTGATCTCCAGGATGCCGCCCGGGCGAAGCAAAGCGTGCGACTCCTCGACGAACTGCTGCACGTCCGCCAGGTGCTCGACCACGTCGTTGGCGTAGATGTAGTCGAAGTGGCCGCGCGGCAGCGGGTAGGGGTGCCGGTCGAGGTCCCAGCGCAGGTCGGGATCGCCGCGCAGGTCGAC
>DASYQD010000019.1:0-1675 GCA_036005845.1 Thermoanaerobaculia bacterium
ATCCCGCAGCAACACCGCGCGGCAGTGATGTCGGCCTTCTACGTCGCCGCCTACACCTCGCTCTCGCTGCCGGCCGTCCTCGCCGGCGTCGCCGGCGCACACGTCGCGCTGGCCACCACCTTCGAGATCTTCGGCAGCGTCGTCGCCGCGATCGCCCTGACCGTTGCCTTCGAAGCCTGGCGCGCCCGGCCCACGTCGTGAAGGAACGCACACTCGACCGGCTCCGTCGGCAACGCGCGACCTTCGCGAGCCGCCGGACAACCGACGAGCTCGGCAACGCCGCATGACGACCGCGGCAATCGGCTCGCCGGGCATCCGCACCGTCAGGCGGCTCGGCTGCTGGCTGTCCGTGCGGCATTCGCTCCGCGGGGAGGCGGCCGGTGCTCTCACGCTGTACGGGCTCTACGAGCTCGCACGTGGCCTGGTCGGGGCGGACACCGCAGAAGCCGACGGTCACGCCCACCGAGTCGTCGCGCTCGAACGGTCGCTGCATCTCTTCGCCGAGGCGAACGTGCAGCGCGCCGTCCAGAACCTCCCCGGCCTCACGAGCCTGCTCGGCGTCGCCTACCTGACCCTTCACCTCGCCGTCACCGTCGGGGTGCTGCTCTGGCTCCACCGGCGCCGCCCGAACGCATTCCCGTTCGTCCGCACCGCACTGCTGCTCGCCAGCGGACTCGCCCTCGTCGGCTTCCTCGTCTACCCGACCGCACCGCCGCGGCTGGCCGGCGTCGGCATCGCCGACACCGTCTCCGGCCGCCACGTCGACCTCAACCGCGGCCTCGTCAGCTCGCTCTACAACCCGTACGCCGCCGTGCCCAGCATGCACATCGGCTACGCGCTGATCGTCGCCGTCGCTCTGCTCCGCCACGGTCGACACCTCCCCGTCCGCGCGATCGGAGCGCTCTACCCGCCGTTCGTGGTGCTCGTCATCGTCGCCACCGGCAACCACTTCTTCCTCGACGCCGCCGGGGGCGCGCTCGTCGCCGGGCTCGCCGCCGCGCTCGCAGCCCTCCTGACACGGCGACCAGCGACGACGCGGCTCGTCGTGGAGCGGACACAACTCGGCGACCGCGTCGGTCGCCAAAGCGGTTGTCTCGTGCTCGGACGCGGATGAGCGACCGCCGTCGATATTCGCTGCTCCAGCTCCGCGAGCTCAGTCACGGGATCCACGACCTGCCCGGATTCGACACGAGCGACTTCCGCTCGTTCGCCGTCCGGCTCGATCCCCACGAGACGCGAGTGCCGATCGCCCGCTCCGCTGAAACGCTGCTCCTCGTCGTCGAGGGCAGCCTCAGGGTGGTCTGGTGCGACGCGACCCGCGTGTCGACCGAGCTCGGCGAAGGTGACAGCGCCTTGACGAATCCCCCGGCTGTCCAGGTGCTGCTGGCGGGCGCCGCGGGCGCCACCTTCCTCGCGCTGGTCAGCCGCGGCTAGGTACCTTCGAAAAATTAAGTTGCGTGATGCAACTCAGTTCGTGTAGGCTATGCGTTGCGCCACACAACTCACTCTGGTTCAAGGAGACCGCCTATGTCCAAGACAATCCTGATCACCGGCACCAGTAGCGGCTTCGGCCGTGACACGGCGGAGACGCTGCACCAAGCCGGCTACACCGTGTACGCCTCTATGCGCGGTGTGCAAGGCAAGAACGGCGATGTTGCCGGGGCCCTGCGCAAGC
>DASYQD010000020.1:0-29577 GCA_036005845.1 Thermoanaerobaculia bacterium
TCTCCGACGCCACGTTTTCGGTATCGGGATGAACGACTAGCTGCTTTCGAGTCTGCTCGCGCGGAGTGGGACGAGAATCGCATTGTAGGAGACTTCGCTGACGAGCTCGCCGGTCTAGTGCTGCCCGTCAGGCATAATACGGTTCGTGCGCTTGAAACCTACAATGGAAAGAATGTTGCGACGAATGTCCCAGTAACCTGCCGCCTCCGCAACCTCATTCGCTTCGTGTTCGCGGAGGTGGAGGGCTGCGTCCTAATAGCCTCTTCGCTCCTAGCCAGGTCTAATCCTGCGCGGACCATTGACCTCCGTAAGCTCCTTGCCGGAGCGCACCCCGACGTCCGGAGCAGAATCGCCGACACCTTGGACGAGTTCGCCCACACCTTTGCTTCAGCGGGTCCTGTTAATCGCACGGGCTCTGGTTGGGACGCGTTCCTTCCGCTTCGAGAGCTCCGAAATCGACTCACGCATCCACACGCGGTGCACGACCTCTCTGTGGGCTCGGACAGCCTGGATATGGCGCTGGCGTTTGCCGGCTGGTGGCACCATGAGGTCCATCCTCGCTTCGACCAAGCGATCCTGAAGCATGCTAGGCGACAGGGATAGCGCACCCAACCTTCGTTGCAGCGGACCACAACCGGACGTTCACCCGGTTGCCCGCACTGAACTCGGGTGTCGCCATGCGGCCGAAAGAGAATCTTGGCTGCTCCAGCGACCGTAACGGATTGGGTCGTTCGCCTTCGAGGGCCTGAGGCCATGCTTAAGGCGCTGGCAGCCGCATATCCGACTCAGGATCCGCAGATCCAGCCGTTCGAGGGTTCTTATCGGCTCTGCTCACCACGTTTTCTGAAGTGTGAAGATGCTCTTGACGTTCTGAACGCGGCGAACTCTCTGTTGCCCTCAATGTGCGGGTTGCTCAACCTCTATGGGAATTACATCGGAGATGTTCAGGCACGAAGTGCCGAGTGGGTTGACCAAAATGGACGTCGAGGCGGAATCGGCGACGTCGCGGATCTGGTCGGCAATCTCGTTGATCGTGGAGCCTTGAACAAGCTTTGTGAGACGAGCGGGGGCTCTCCGCACACGAGAGCCGAGCGGCTCTACTTCCTCAGCCAGACAGATCCACACTTTTCCGCTCTCCTCCGACTGGCCGGCGGACGTCAACTCACCTGGGGCGACCTCTACGTCATCTACGAGATCCTCGTGGACGCTGCCGGTGGCACAAGGAACCTCAGCGCCATGGGAGGTATCTCGAGCAACGCTCTCAGGCGTTTCAGGGACGCCGCAAATCGCGTGCGCCATCCCTCGCTTCGCCCTCGATCTGACCCCGGAATGCACCCGCATGAGGCGCTTGTCCTAATTAGGCAGCTCGTTCGCTCTTGGATCGACTCACGGCATCCACCCCCTTCCGTATAGGGCTCCCGTTGTGACACCGCTACTCATGCGCCTTTGAGGCGACATTAGGGATACGGCGTTTAAAGGCTCGGCGCTATCCGCGCCAGCTCTCCCCGCAGCAGCTGCTGCCACTTTGTTCGCGACGTGTCCAGGCGCTGTCCGTACTCGGTGAGCACTTGCCGCTGAGGTGCGGTGGGTGCCGCGTCGACGGCTTCGACGTCGGTGGCGAGCGAGGCGAGCGCGGCGGCGATGTCGTCGGGGTCGTCGGCGGCTTGCCAGCTGGCGAGCGCTCCGCGCGCCTTTTCGACTGCCGCGGGGCTCGGGCGGTGCGCGCGCTCGCCGGGGGCGTTGGTCGGCTCCGCTAGGCGCTTGCTGACTGCGCTCACCTGCTCGTGGAGCTCCACCGCCTTCGCAAGCTCAGCGCGTAGCTCGTCGGCGAAGGCGAGCTGCGCCTGTAGGTCGGCGAGGGGCGTCTTCACGCGCGGGTCCATGACGACCGTGAGCGGCGCAGTGCTCGCCTTGCCGTCGACCGTGAGCCGCACAGTGTAGGCGCCCGGCAGCGCCAGCAGTCCCTGCGGCAGCGCCGGTGTGTCGGCGTCGGGGACGGCGGCGATGGAGTACTCGTAGCCGATCGCCGGCGGCCGCGGCAGGCGCAGGTTCCACACCACGCGGTGGTGACCGGCGCCGCTTGCCAGCGCGGTGGGCGGTTTCAGCCACAGATCCGCGAAGTACTGATCGGCCTCGACGCGCGGTGGCGCTTCGGTGCTGGTCTCGCGATGCACCACCTCGCCCTTCGAGTTGAGGACTTCGAGCGTCACGTTCTTCGCGTCGCCCGCGAGCACGTAGTCGAGCACGGCGCCTGCCGGCGGGTTCGGCGTGCGCGGTTCCTCGGGCGGCAGCGGCGTGTCGCGGTTCTGGTTGCCCGGCCAGCGCACGGCGTCGGCGGGCGGGATCAGCGTCGCGGCCGCGGCGCTCGCGCTTGCCACCTCCGAAGCGAGCCAACGCAGCGGCGTTACGTCGTCGAGCACCCAGATCGCGCGGCCCTGCGTCGCCGCGATGAGGTCGGCGCCTTTCACCAGCAGGTCGTTGACTCCCGTCGTCGGCAGGTCGAGCTGCAGCGGCTGCCAGTGGTCGCCGTCGTCGAAGGAGACGAAGGCACCGTGCGTGGTGCCGGCGTAGAGCAGCCGCGGCTGCACCGGGTCCTGGCGCACGACGTAGACGCTCCCCTGCTCGGGCAATCCGCCGATGATCGGCGTCCAGGTCTTGCCGAAGTCGTGGGTGCGGAACGCATACGGACGGACGTCATCGCTCCGATGCCGATCGACAGCCACGTACGCGGTCGCCGCGTCGGTCGGCGACGCTTCGACCTGCGCGACGCGGCTCCAGTCCGGCAGGCCCGGCGGCGAGACGTCCTGCCACGTTTTGCCACCGTCGCGCGTCAGTTGCACG
Organism: Thermoanaerobaculia bacterium; assembly: GCA_036005845.1. GTDB lineage: Bacteria > Acidobacteriota > Thermoanaerobaculia > Multivoradales > JAIOJS01 > DASYQD01. The sequence goes on from DASYQD010000020.1 coordinate 2,842, forward strand.
ATGCTGTCTTCCGTTCCCACCCACAGTTGGTCGACGGCCTTCGGCGACGGCGCCAGCGTCGAGATCACGCCGTAGCCGCAGGCGCGCGCCTTCGCCACCGGCACGTCACCGTCGCACGCCTTCGCGCCCGGCGCTCCCGGCGCGAGCTTGGGATCGGCGCCAGTCAGGTCGCCGCTGATCGTCTCCCACGTCTTGCCCTCGTCGAGCGAACGGAACATCACCTGCGCCGCCGCGTAGAGCGGGTGCGGCGCCAGCGGCGAGATGGCGATCGGCATGATCCACGTCGAGCGGTACTTCACCTTGCGCGGGTCGGCGCCGTAGCTCGACACCGGCCACGGCGACACGTTCTGCACCTGGCCGGTCTTCGCGTCCCAGCGCGAGATCTTGCCGCCGAGGCCGCTGCCGAAGACGATGTCGGGGTCCTTCGGGCTGGGGATGTCGTAGTCGCGCTCGTCGCCGCCCACCGGGGACCAGTCGCGGAAGGTGAGCTGGCCGTAGTCGCTGCGGCTGGCGACGTGCACGGTGCCGCTGTCCTGCTGGCCGCTGTAGATCCAGTAGGGGAAGCGGTCGTCGGTGGCGAGGTGGTAGAGCTGCCCGGTCGGCTGGTTGTACCAGCTGCTCCACGTCTGCCCGCCGTTCACGGTGACGACGGCGCCCTGGTCGGAGGCGATGAGGCGCCGCTCGGGCTGCGCGGGGTCGACCCATAGATCGTGATGGTCGTCGCCGCCGGGCGCGCCGTGCTCGAAGACGAAGGTCTTGCCGCCGTCGTCGGAGCGCCGCAGCGACTGCCCCATCGCCCACAGCGTGTCGGTCTTCTTGGGATCGGGCACCAGCCGCGCGAAGTAGTAGGTGCCGAAGCTGGCGGTCTCGTTGATGCGCTGCCAGCTGTCGCCACCGTCGTCGGAGCGGTAGATCCCCGACTGCTTGGCGCCGCCGACGGCGGCGTAGACGCGCTTGCCGCCGCTGTTGGCGCCGACCGCGACGCCGATGCGGCCGGTGGCATCGGTGGGCAGGCCCTTGGTGAGGTGCTCCCATGTCTTGCCGCCGTCGCGCGAGCGGTAGATGCCGCTGCTGGGTCCGACGATCGGCTGGTGGTAGCCCTGCCACGGCCAGCGCCGCGCCTGCCACAGCGTCGCGAAGACGAGGTCGGGGTTCGCGGCGTCGCGCGCGAGGTCGACGGCGCCGGTGTCGGCGTCCTTGAACAGAACTTGCTGCCACGTCTTGCCGCCGTCCTCGCTGCGATAGACGCCGCGCTCCGGGTTGGGACCGAACATGTGGCCGAGCGCGGCGACGAGCACGACGTTCGCGTCGCGCGGGTCGACGAGGATCTTGCCGATGTGCTCGCTCTCCGGCAGCCCCAGATAGCTCCACGTCGCGCCGCCGTCGGTCGAGCCGTAGACGCCGTTGCCCGAGGCGATGTCCCAGCGCGGCTCGGGATGGCCGGTGCCGACGTAGAGGACGCGCGGATCGCTGGGCGCGATCGCCAGCGCGCCCACCGAGCTCACGGCTTCGTGCTGGAAGAGTCCCTGCCAGGTGCGGCCTGCGTCGTCGCTCTTCCAGACGCCGCCGTCGGCGGCGCCGAAGTAGAAGGTGTCGTTCGGGCCCGACACGCCCGCGGCGCAGGTTGCCCACCCGCCGCGCAGCGGGCCGACGAGACGCCAGTGCAGGTCGCCGAACGACGCGGGCGGTTTTGCGTCCGCCCTCGCCGTCGCCGGCGCGAGCAGCGCGGCCACCGCGATCGCGAGCAACGCCAGCCCCACACCAAGGAACCAGCGCGCCTGCGGTGCGGCGTTCTCGACATGGCTTCGGCCCGAAGCAGCGAATCTGCGGCGCATCGGCATGCCTCCGTGAGCGGTGAGCGATGAGGGTCGGCTCGGCGAGCCGGCGCGAAGCGAAGCCTACTGCGAAGCGATCGAAGGGCTGGCGGTCGCGGTGGCAGTGGTGGGCCGAACCGCGGCAGGAGCGCCCGCCGCGGGCTGCGGCGCCGCCAGTGGCGAGGCGGGAGCGGCAGCGGGCGCCGCCTCGGCGCGAGTGAGCCGGACGCGCACCGAGCGGCCGTCGCGCGCCGGCGGGCTCGCCACCACGGCGGCGGAGGCGAGGTCGAGCACGACCCGCAGCTCGCCGGCGTCGGCGTGATCGACACCGCCGTTGCCGGCGTTCTCGATGCCGGCTGCCTCGCCCGGATGGAAGCCGACGCGGATCTGCGCCAGGAGCGGCGAGCTCACCGGGATCAGCGCCGGCGCGTAACCGCGGCGCGCGCCGAGGAGCTGGATGACCTCGCGCGGCGGGTCTTCGTTCGGCCGCCAGTGCGCGAGCGCCTGCGCCGGCAGCTCGCCGTCGAGCGTCAGCACCACCCAGAGATCGTCGCCATGCGCTTCGGTCTTCACGTCGGCGAGCCCGGCGAAGGTCGCGGCCGGCGGGTCGGCGAGGACATTCGCCGGCATTGCCACGGACGCAGCGGCCGGCGCGGGCGGCGGCGCGGGCAGCACGGCAGTAGCCGTCTCATCCGTACGCGGCGGCGCGGCGCGGCCGGCGAGCGGCCCGCGCATCACCACGTAGCCGCTGCCGAGAAGCGCCAGCGCCAGCACGCCCACCCACCAGACGCGGCGGCGGCCGGGCTGCGGCGCCGGGCTGCCGGCCGCGGGCGGCTCCGGCGCCGGCTCCTCCGCCGCCAGCGGCGGCGTCACCGTGCGCTCGCCGCCAGGACTCGCCTGCGGCTCCGCTGCCGCAGCGTCGCTCGCCTCCGGCTTGCTTGCCGGCTTCTCGTCAGCGGCGCCGATCGCCCACGGCGCCTGCACGACCAGCGTGTCGGGCAGCGGCCCGGAATCGTGCACCGGATGGATCTCGTCGGTGCTCTCCTCGTCGAGCTGGCGCCGCTGCCAGGCGGCGGTCATCGCCTGCAGCTCCTCCTGCATGGCGCCGACGCCGCGGGTGAGGAAGACGTCGGCCAGGCGCTGCATCATCTCGCGGCCGTCGTCCTCGAGCTCGAGGAAACGCACCGCGAAGCCGGGCGGCCGCGCGTTGCCCTCCCAGTCCCTGCGCACCCACATCACCTCGCCGACGCCTTCGAAGCGCGGGCCTTTCGGCGTCAGGCTGGCCTCGAAGTCGAAGCGCTGGCCGGCGGCCATCGGCGCCTCGCTGCGCACGAACATGCCGCCCGGCGACAGGTTCACCGCCCACTCGCTCAGGAAGCAGCGCTGCTCCGCGAACTCCATGCGGGCCTTCGCGCGCAGCGGGACGCGCGGAAACGCACGGCGCTGCGGAGGAGCGCCGCCGGCAGGGGTGCCGGCTTCTGGATCCATTTCGGCCATTCTAACCACGCGCGGACACATCGGCGCGAGAGGCGCCTCGCTTACGCCCTGCTTTCGACCTCGGCGTCGAAGAAGGCGCCCACCGCCTTGCGCGCCCGCTTGACTCCTTCGCCGCCGCCGGCGAGGCGCGCGAACAGCGTCTTGTAGGTGTGGCGCAGGGTCTCGACGTCGCCTTCGCGCAACAGCCGCAGCAGCTCGGCGAGCGAGCGGCGGCCCGACGCCGCCGTGGTGCCGACCGCGCTCTCCTGCTCGAGCAGGAGCAGCGCCAGTTCCAGCGCGTCCGGCAGCTCGGCGGGCGCGACGCCGCGCTCGGCCGCCGCGCGCGTGCCGCCGCCTTCCTCGGTGATCAGCGGCTCGTCGTCGTCGCCGAGCTCCTCGCCGAGCGTGAACGGCTGCGCCGCGGCCGCGTCGTGGCCGTTGCCCGCCGCGGCGCCTGCCGGCCGCACCTCGGCGTCCACGGACATCGGCGTGACGGGCGCTTCGGCGGTGAACGGCGGCAGCGCGCGCACGTTGGGCGCGAAGCGCGAGAAGAGGTCGAAGAGCTCCTTCTCGGAGCGGAAGTTGCCTACCAGCCGGCCGTTCTTCCCCACCTCGAGCTTCTCGGTCTCCTGCATCACCACGTGCGCCTCGCCGTCGCTGTCGACGTGCAGCGTCCGCGCGACGACGCGCCACGCGGTGAGCGAGCCCTGCACCAGGCAGGTGTCGGCGCAGCGCACGGTGACCGCCTCGACGTGCACCGTCGGCTCGATGCGGATCGAGCCCGACACGGACTCGAGCGTCGCGTAGGCGCCGGAGTTCTGCAGCACCAGGTTGCCCGGCGTGCGGATCGACACCTGACCTTGCGGGTCGACCTGGATCTGCGTGCCGGGCGGCACGATCATCGTCGGCAGCGAAGGCCCGCCGCTGAGGTGAAGCTTCGAGAGGTCGGGCTTGCGCATGGCGTGCGGTGGACTCGCGCGATCAGCGGCCGAAGGAGCTGGGCAGCGGCTCGTAGTCGCCGGGATCGGGCGCGCTGCGCGCGCGCACCAGCAGCCGCTCCTCGTCGCGCCAGCGGTGGTCGAGGATGTAGATGCGCGGGTCGATGGGCCGGTAGTCGCCGGCGTCGCGGCGCCGCACCTCGTAGTGCAGGTGCGGGCTGGTGCTCCAGCCGGTGCTGCCGACGGTGGCGATCGTCTGCCCCTGCTCGACTTGCTGGCCTACCTTCACGTCGACGTCCTGCAAGTGGCCGTAGAGGGTGGCGAAGCGGTCGCCGTGACGCACCATCACCAGGTTGCCGTAGCGCCACCAGCCGACGCTCTGCCGCAGGTCGTAGCGGCCGGCGAAGACGACGGTGCCGGCGGCGGTGGCGTGCACCGGCGTGCCCGGCGGCGCCGCGAGGTCGAGGCCGGCGTGGAAGTCGGCCGCCTTGGTGAAGGGGTTGCGGCGCATGCCGAAGGGGCTGGTGAGCACGAAGTCGCGGCCGGTGAGCGGGCAGATCGACGGCGTCAGCGCCACCTGGTCGCCGTGCGCCGATTCGAAGTCCTGCACGTCGCGCAGGAACGAGCTCACCACCTCGAGCTGCTCCACCACCTCGCTCTGCAGCAGGCCGCCGTGGGCGATGCTGTCGGCGTAGATCGAGCGCGGCACGGGAGGACGCACGACGGGGAAGCCGCCCTGGCCGCGCGCCGCTTCCTGCGGCAGCCCGTAGGCGAGATACACTTTCTCGGTGCGCACGCGCAGCGTCTCGGCGCCGTCGGCGAGCTGCTCGAGGCGGCCGAGCAGCGACTTGAGGCGCTCGCCCTGCTGCGCGCGTACGCGCTCCAGCTCGCGATACTGCTGGCGCGAGAGCTGGTTGCGCGCCACGCCGGGCGCCGTCGACAGGCCCCAGGCGACGAAGGCGACGGTGAGCACGGCGATGACGCCGGCGGCCCAGAAATGGACGCGGTGGAGGAAGAGGTAGCGCACGCCGCGCCGGATGTCCGGCGCGTGCACCTGCACTTCGAGGAGAGGTTTCGCCGTCACGCCACCACTCCGCCGGCGGGATCGAGGGCGCGCAGGCTCTCTTCGCTGGCGTGGCGCGCGATCGCGCGGCGCAGCGGTTGCCAGACCGCCTCGCCGCCCGCCACCACGTTGCCGCTGGTGAAGTAGTCGCGGCCGCCGTCGACGTCGCTGACGCGGCCGCCCGCCTCTTCGATGAGCAGCACGCCGGCGGCGATGTCCCACGGCGAGAGGCGGAACTCGAAGAAGCCGTCGTAGACGCCGGCCGCCGTGTGCGCGAGGTCGAGCGCCGCGGCGCCGCACCGGCGCACCGCGCGCGCCTCCAGGAACACCTCGCGGAAAGCGGCGAGGTAGCGGTCGAGCGCGGCGTGGGCGCGGAAGGGAAAGCCGGTGGCGAGGAAGGCGCCGTCGAGGCCGGGTTGCGAGCTGACCTTCAGTCGCTCGCCGCGGCCCTGCGTCGCGTCGCCCTTCCACGCGCCGCCGCCGCGCACGGCGCTGTAGACGATGCCGGTGAGCGGCTCGTGCACGACGCCGGCGACCGGCTCGCCGCGCCGGCACGCAGCCACCGAGGTGCAGAAGATCGGCAACCCCTGCAGGAAATTGTTGGTGCCGTCGAGCGGATCGACGATCCACAGCAGCTCGTCGCCGCGCGCGCCGCTCCGGCCGCTCTCCTCGCCGAGGAAAGCGGCATTGGGAAAATGCCCGCGGATGACGCCGGCGATGGCGGCCTCGGCGGCGTGGTCGGCCGAGGAGACGAGGTCGTTGCGCCCCTTGGCGCGCACCCGCAGCGATTCGCTGCCGAACTGCTGGCGCAGCACCGAGGCGCCCGCCGCGGCGGCCTCGAGGGCCACCTCGAGGAGGCCGGGATCGCTCGTCTCGGCGGGGTGCACCACGGCGAAGGATAGCAGGGCACCTTGAACCGAACGCCGTCGCTGGACACACTCACCGGCGAGAGTCAGACGCAGGAGGACACCCATGACGCGCCCACTCGCCGCCTCGCTCGTGCTCGCGTTTCTCGCCGCCGCGCTCGCCGTCGACGCACGGCCCGCCGCCGCTGCCGTCACCGTCGACGTCACGATCAGCGGCGCCTCCTTCTCGCCGCAGACGGTCAACATCCAGGTGGGCGACACCGTGCGCTGGACCAACAACGCCGCCACCTTCCACAGCGTCACCGCCGACGACAGCAGCTTCGAGAAGCCGGCGGCCACCGGGCCGTGGACGTTCACCCACACCTTCTCGGCGCCGGGCAGCGTCGGCTACCACTGCAGCGTTCACGGCTTCCCGGGCGGCGGCATGTTCGGCACCGTGGTGGTCGGCGGCACCGCGTCGCAGCCGGGGACGCTGCGCTTCAGCCAGGCCTCCTACTCGGTCAACGAGAACGCCGGCACCGCGACGATCACCGTGCAGCGCGTCGACGGCGACGACGGCGCCGTCTCCGTGAACTACGCGGCGAGCGCCGGCACCGCCGCCGCGGGCGCCGATTTCACGGCGACGGCCGGCACCTTGTCGTGGGCCGACAACGACGACACGAGCAAGAGCTTCACCGTGACGGTGCTCAACGATGCCCTCGTCGAGGGCACCGAGACCGTGCAGCTCGCGCTCTCGGCCGCGACCGGTGGCGCCGCCATCGATCCCACCAGGCAGAACGCCACGCTCTCGATCGTCGACGACGACGTGCCGTCGGGCAACCCGCCGGCGGCGCCCACCAACCTGCAGGCGACCGCGCAGTCGACCACCAGCATCGCGCTCACCTGGACCGACAACGCCACCAACGAGACCGGCTTCCGCATCGAGAGCCGTACCGTCGACGGCGCTTTCGCCGAGGTGCTCTCGGTGGGCGCCAACGTCACCAACGCCGTGGTGCCGGGGCTCACGCCGTCGACCTTCTACCTCTTCCGCGTGCGCGCCGTCGGCAACGGCGGCTTCTCCGCGTACTCGAACGAGGCGAGCGCCACCACCGACGGCATCATGGCCGCCTGCGTCGCCGGCGCCGAGACGCTCTGCCTCAACAACGGGCGCTTCCGCACCACCGTCGTCTGGCGCACCGCCAGCTCCAGCGGCCACGGGCAGGCGCTGCCGATCGCTTCGGCGCCCGACTCGGGCCTCTTCTACTTCTTCTCGCCGTCGAACCTCGAGATGCTGATCAAGGTGCTCAACGCCTGCGTGCCGTCGCTAGGCAACCGCTACTGGGTGTTCTACTCCGCCACCACCAACGTCGAGTTCGCGGTGACGGTGACCGACACGCAGAACGGCAAGCCGAAGACCTATTTCAATCCGCTCAACCGTGCCGCGCCGCCGGTGCAGGACACCGACGCCTTCGCGACCTGTCCGTAGCGGGCCGGCTACAACCGCTTCCGCGCCACGAGGCCGTAGTCCTGCTCGCCGAAGAGCAGGTCGTCGAGGCGGTCGCGGAGGCGGTTGACGCGGTCGGCGAGCGGGTGGAGCTCGGCGGCGATGGTGTCGAGCGGCACCTCGGGCAGCCGTTGCTCGGCGGGGAATGGGCGCAGCGGCAACACCTCGATCTCGTCGAAGCCCTGCCGGCGCGCGAGGTCGGCGAGGTAGCTCGGGTGCACCGGCCGCTGATGCGTGGGGTCGAGCCAGAAGTTGCGCGCGGCGACGACGAGCGACAGCGGGCTCGGCGTCTCGAGGATCAGCACGCCGCCGGGACGGAGCGCCGCGAAGGCGAGCGCCACCAGGCGCTCGAGCACGGCGGCCGGCAGGTGCTCGATGACGTGGAAGGAGACGACCGCGCCCAGGCTCTCGCGCGGCTCTTTCGCGAGTTGCTCGAGCAGGTCGCCTTCGACGACGTCGAGCCCCTGCGCGCGGCAGTGCTCCACCATCTCGGCGCTGCTGTCGACGCCGCGCACGGCGAGGCCGGCGGCGGCGAAGGTGCGCAGCGCCTCGCCGCGGCCGCAGCCGAGGTCGAGCAGCGGCGACGCATCCTTCAAGTGCGGCAGGTAGGCGGCGACGCGCTCGGCGATCTCCTCCTCGGTGCCGCGGTAGCGGCGCTCGAACTCGACGTAGCCGCGCTCGGCAAAGGCGCGCGCGAGCACCGGCGCCGGCGCCACCGGGCGCTCGGTCGCCACTCCCACCGCATCAGCGGCCGCTTCGTGAGTCGCCGCCGCCGCGGCGCCGTGCGCATCGGCCGCCAGCAGCGCCGAGCGTGCCCACGCCAGCAGCTCGCGCGCGTCGGCGCGGTGCGCGTCCACCTTGCCGTCGAGCCGCGCGTAGAGCGCGTCGTGGTGGCGGATGACCTCGCCGAGCCCTTCCTGCACGATCGCCTCGACGTGGCCGACGCGGTCCTCGAGGCGGCGCGTCGTCGCGGCGAGCCCGGCGATGCGCTCGAGCAGGATGAGGTTGAAGATGCGCTGCCGCTCCCACAGGTCGTTCTGCGGGACTTGCACGAACGGCCGCAGCAGCCGCTTGAAGAAGACCAGCGCGCGGCCCATGAGGCCGCGGTGGCTGCGAACGGGGAACCGGTGGTCCCCCGCCCACAACCAGCGCCAGGCCTCGAGGTCGCGCGTCGGCTGGTCGAGGAAGTCCTCGATCCGCGGCGCGCGCGGCGCCTCGTCGGCCACGGCGGCTCTCTACTCCGCGGGCAGCACGGTGACCATCAGCTCGGCGGTGACGTCGGGGTGCAGGTAGACGTTCACCCGGTGGTCGCCGATGGTCTTGATGCCGCCGCCGACGTCGAGCTTGCGGCGATCGACGCTGATGCCCTTCTCGTGCAGCGCCTCGGCGATCTCGGTGGCGGTCACCGAGCCGTAGAGGGTGCCGGTCTCGCCCACTCGCTTGGTGAGCTCGACGCGCACGCCGTTGAGCGCGCCGGCCGCCTCGAGCGCGCCCTCGCGCTCCTTGGCGATCTTGGCGTCGATCTTCTTCTTCTGGCTGACGAACCACTTGCGGTTCGCGTCGGTGGCCTCGACGGCGTAGCCCTGCGGCAGCAGGTAGTTGCGGGCGAAGCCTGGCTTCACCTCCACCTCCTGGCCGCGCTTGCCCTTCTGGCGCAGGTCGTTGAGCAGGATGACTCGCATGGGCGCTCTCCTACTCCGACACGAACGGCAGCAGCGCCAGGTGGCGCGCCCGCTTGATGGCGTCGGTGAGCATGCGCTGGTGGCGCGCCGAGGTGCCGGAGATGCGGCGGGGAAGGATCTTGGCGTGCTCCAGGATGTACTGCTGGAGCAGCTTGACGTCCTTGTAGTCGATGTACTCGATGCCGTCCGCGCAGAACTTGCAGACCTTGCGGCGGCGGAAGAACACCTTCTTGCGCGGTGGGGCGCTCATGCTTCCCTCGCTTCCTCGATCGACGACCGTTCGCGGCTGCCGCCGCTGCCGCCACGCAGCGGGCCGGTGATGCCGACCGCCTCGGCGGCGGCGAACGACCGCTTGCCCTTGCGCATGGCGCGGCGCAGGTCCTCGTCGGTGCGGATCCAGAGATAGCGCAGCACGCGCTCGTTCTGGTTGAGCCGCTTCTCCACCAGCGCCACCGGCGGCGCCTCGTTCTCGGCGACGATGTAGAGGAACACGTAGCGCCCCTCGTTCACCTTGCCGACCGGGTAGGCGAGCTTGCGCTTGCCCCAGCTCTCTTCCTTGACCACTTCGACGCCCTTGCCCGACACCATCTTCTTGACCTCGTCGACGAGGCCCACCTGCTCCTCGTCGGACAGGCTGGGGTCGAGCACGAGCGCCAGCTCGTACGTACGCTTCATGTCTGGGATGCCTCCCTCTGGACGTTTCGGCCCCGCCGGTCCCTCGGGGTGAGGGCGATGGAGCAGAGAGGCCGGGGGCGGTACACCCGTCCCCGGGATCTGACCACTGCGGTCAGGAGCTGCGTATTGTACGCGGCGAGAGGGCGGCGTCAAGGCCGATCCGGCCTCGCGGGCCTTGATGCTACATTCCCGCCGCGTGACCTCGAGCCGCCACGCCGACGCGCGCGGCGCGCTCCTGGCCGCCGCCGTAGTGCTGCTCCTCTTCGCTTCGCGCTATGCCGCGCGGCCCGAGGACTTCTGGCGCAACGATTTCCAGCTCCTCCACCTGCCGGCTTCGCGCGACGTGGCGCGCGCCTGGTCACACGGCGAAGCGCCCCTCCTCATCTCGCCGGCGAGCGCGGCACCGCTCGCCGCGGAATTCCAGTCTGGTGTGTTCTCGCTCTTCGTCACCGCCTGCAACCTGGCGGTGTGGGCCTTTCACCCCGGTCCCGTCGCCGCCGCGGCACTGCTTTCGGGCATCCACCTGGCGGTGCTGGCGGCAGGCGCCTTCCGGCTGGCACGACGTCGGGGCCTGCTGGTTCCGCTGGCGTTGATGGTGGCGATGGTGACCAGCCTGAACGGCTACATGCTGATCTGGGCGGCGACCGATTGGTACCCGGCCCTTACCAGCTTCGCATGGTTGCCCTGGTTCTGGTGGAGCGCGGAGCCCGCCGCCGGTGGGCGCCTCGTGCCGGGTTGGATCGTGACTGGTGGCTTCCTCTATCTGCTGATCAGCGCGGGTTGGCCTTACGCCGTGCTGGCCGCCGGCGTGCTGACGGTTTCGATACTGGCGCGGTTCCATGCTGGGCCGGAGTCCAAGGCAATCCTGATCAGTCTGGCCAAGGCCTGGGCACTCGGGCTCGCCCTCGCAGCTCCGGCACTGTTGATGCTGGTCGAGTGGTATCTCGCCAGCAACCGTTTCGCCGCGCCTGGACATGCCTGGTGGGCCTGGACCGTACCGCCTGCCGCGTGGCTCGGTCTGGGGCTGCCGAGCTTCCATTCCATATGGATCACTTATGAAGGCCCACTGCTGCGGTCGGCAATGGAGATGGAGGGTGCCCTGGTCCCCCTCGCCGGAGTGCTCGCTGGGCTCGGCGCGACGGGCCTGAGGTTCCTCCGCTCCTGCCGCTGGGAGGTCGTCCTGGTGGGGCTCACCGGCGCCCTCGCGACGCTCAACGGCTTCGGGCCGTTCTCCTGGAGCTTCCGCTGGTTACCTCTCTTTCACCTCGCATTCGCTTTGCTCGGAGGTCTTGGGCTGCAGGCCGCCACCGCTGGTTCGCGGCGACGCGGGACCTACCGGCTCTTCGCCTTGCCTGGAGTGGGCGCGGCGTTCTTCGTGGCGGCGGCATGGTTGGCGGACATCGCCGATCGACGAGCAACGGTCCACGGTTTCGCTCTGGCGGGGGCCTCGCTGCTGCTGCTCGGCGGTTGGGCTGCGGCCGGATGGCGGCGCCGCTCGGCGAGCGTACTCGCCGCGCCATGGGTGGTCGCCACATCGCTGGCGCTGTCGTGGCTGACGATTCCGTTCGCCGGCACGGTGCCGCGCTGGCGCTTCGGGAAGGAGACGCTCGATGCAACTCCCTTGGACCCGGCGCGGCGCTACGTTTCCCTCTACTCCGGGCGGGACGCGATGCCACCGTTGCCGTTGCCGCCGGTCGCCGCGGGAACGCTCGACGGACGTGGTGAGGCGCTGAGGATCGGCAATACACCACAACTCGCCGGCCTCGACTTTCTCAACGGTTACAGCGCCTTCGTCCACCGCGGTCTACATGACGTCACGGGGCTCGAGTTGATGGGTTGTTTCGACGAGCCGGGCCTCGAGCGGATCCTGGCGGCCGAGACTGGGACGGAGGGGCTGCTCGCCTACGCGGCGGTCGATGGCCTGCTGCTACCGCACCGACTCGCGAGCGCGGTACCCGGGCTCCTCCAGCACGGCTGGCGCCCAACCGCGGCGAACATCTCCGACGTCATCGACTTGGAGCGGCCGCCTCAGCCGCGTGTACGCTCGTTGCGATCGCTGGAAGTGGTCGCCGACGGCCGCGAAGTCAGCCGCCGGCTGGCAGTGCGTCCGCGCGGTATGCCGCCGGCGATCAGCTCTACCGCGGAAAGCTCCTTGTCGGTCGGCGTGCATGATTTTGTCGCCGCCCGGGTCACTCTGATCGAAGAAGGCCGTAACTCGACAACCGTTCGCGTCGCCGTACCGCGCGGCGACGCCGAGGCCCTGGTGCTCTTTGCGCGCATCTGGTTTCCAGGCATGCGCGCGTCGCTTGCTGGTCGTGAATTGCCGGTCGAGCGAATCGCCAGCGTCTTTCCCGCCGTCCGCGTGCCACCGGATGCAAGCGGTCGCTTGGAGTTGATCTATCGACCGCGCCTGTTGCAGGTCGGACTCGCGATCGCCGCCCTGGGGCTGATCTCGGCAGCTATCGCCGCCGTCCGCGCCGCAGCGACGCCGCATGGCCGGTGTGGATCCGCTGCGTCGCCCACGAGTCCTGCGGATATTCCTAGCCGTTGAAGAGAGCCATGGCGCGATCGATGCCCGCGGCCAGCCAGCACTCGCAGGCGTCGGCAGCGCGGGCGATCATCTCGTCGACCCGCTCGCGCGCCGCGGGTGAGAAAGGGCCGAGCACGTAGTCGACGAGCGCCTCGCCGACGATGGGCTCCTCCTCCTCGCGCACGCCCAGCCGCAGACGCGGCAGCGCGTCGGTCTGCAGGCTCTCGAGGATCGACTCCAGGCCGCGATGACCGCCGGGGCTGCCGGAGGGCCGCAGGCGCAGGCGACCCAAGGGAAGTGCGATGTCGTCGAGCACGACGAGAATCGATGAGGAGGCGAGCTCGCGTCGTTCGACGAGGCAGCGTACGGCGTAGCCGCTGCGATTCATGAAGGTCTGCGGCTGCGCCAGCAGCACGTCGTCGCTCTCGCCCACCAGCGAGTTGCACTCGCCGGCGCGCAGGCGCACGCCGGCACGCCGCGCCATCTCCTCGACGACGCGGAAGCCGACGTTGTGCCGGGTGTCGCGGTACTCCGCGCCCGGGTTGCCGAGACCGACGATGAGCCGCGTCGAAGGCACCGCGGCACCGAGCTCCGCGGCGCCCACGAGCCGCTACTCCTCGTCGGTCTTGCCGCGCTTGATGACCTCGGGCTGCGCCGCCTCGGTCTCGAGCAGCGGCTCCTCGCCGGGCGCCGGCGCCGCGACGGCCTCGACCTTGTGGTGGGCCACCGAGGCGATGACGCGGCCGGGCTCGTCGAGCAGCTCGACGCCGTCGGGGAGCTGCACGTCCTTGGCCTCGGTGTGCTGGCCGATGTGCAGGCCGGAGACGTCGACCACGACCTTGGCCGGGATCTTGTCCGGGGTGCACTGCACGTGCAGCTCGCGGGTGACGAAGTCGAGCAGGCCGCCGTCGACCTTGACGCCCACCGGCGTGCCCTGCAGCTCGAGGTGCACCGCCACCTTGACCTTCTCGGTCATCAGCACGCGCTGGAAGTCGACGTGCAGCATGTGCCGCGTCACCGGGTGGATCTGCATCTCGCGGATCATGGCGTGACGGTTCTTGTCGGTGCCGGCGAGGGCGAGCAGGAAGACCGGGTTGTGGCCGGTCGAGCGCATCAGATCGAGCAGCGCGCGCTTCTCCACCTGGATCGGCAGCGGCTCCTTGCCGCCGCCGTAGACGACGCCGGGCACCAGCCCCTGCGCGCGCAGGCGGTTGTTGGCGTTCTTGCCGGTCTCCTGCCGGGGGTGCACTTCGAGATTGAGCTCAGCCATGGCGTGGATTCCTTGTCATACGAACAGAGAGCTTACGGAGCTGTTGTCGTGGATCCGGCGGATCGCCTCGCCGAGGAGCGCGGCCACCGAGAGGGGCTCGAGCTTCGAGCAGCGGGCGAGTTTATCATCCGAAGGGATGGTGTCGGTAATCAGCACCCGTTCGATGGGCGAGGCGTTGATGCGGTCGAGGGCGGGGCCGGAGAGCACGCCGTGGATGCCGGCGGCGAGGATGCGCACGGCGCCGCGCCGCCGCAGCAGGTCGGCCGTCTTGGTGAGCGTGCCGGCGGTGTCGATGATGTCGTCGATCACCAGCGCCGTCATCCCTTCGACCTCGCCGATCAGGTGCATCACCTCGGCCTCGTTCTTCGCCACCCGCCGCTTGTCGACGATGGCGAGGCCGGCGTCGAGCCGCTTGGCGATGGCGCGCGCCCGCTCGACGCCGCCGGCGTCGGGCGAGACGATGACGAGGTCGGGTAAGTCGAGCTCGCGCACCGCCTCGAGCAGCACCGGCGCCGCGAAGAGGTGATCCACCGGCACGTCGAAGAAGCCCTGGATCTGCGACGCGTGCAGGTCCATGGCGAGGATGCGGTCGGCGCCGGCGCTGGAGATCAGGTCGGCCACCAGCTTGGAGCTGATCGGCACCCGCGGCGCGTCCTTCTTGTCCTGCCGCGCGTAGCCGTAGTAAGGGATCACCGCCGTCACGCGCGACGCCGAGGAGCGCTTGAAGGCGTCGAGCATGATGAGCAGCTCCATCAGGTTGTCGTTGACCGGCGAGCAGGTGGGCTGCACGACGAAGACGTCGGAGCCGCGCACGTTCTCGCGGATCTGGAAGAAGGTCTCGCCGTCGGAGAAGTTGTAGAGCGTGACCTTGCCCGGCGCCAGGTTGAGGAAGGCGCAGATCTTCTCGGTCAGCTCGGGGTGGGCGCGCCCACCGAAGACCTTCAGCTCGCCGGACATGCCGTCACCGTTGCGTCGTTCGCGCTGATGCACTGCGTTGATTCGGGAATCGATCGAGTTGGGGCGGGAGGATTCGAACCTCCGGTAGCGGGATCCAAAGTCCCGTGCCTTACCACTTGGCTACGCCCCAGGACTCCAGGCTTCCCAGAGCCGCCAGACCTTAACACGGGCTCAGCGGAGGGAGCTGTGGCGCACTCGGTGTCGACGTCGCGCCTGGGATCGAGATCCCTTCGTCGCTGCGCTCCTCGGGATGACCTGCGGCGCTCCGCGCCTCAGGTCACGCTCCAGAAGGAATCTTGCAGGTGGATCTGCTCGACCTCCTCGAGCGTGCGGTTGCCGTCGGCGGCTGCCGGCACGGCATCGGGGATCGGCGTCGCCACCACCGCGCCGGGCGGCGGCTCGATCGCCGGCTCGTGCCAGGGCTCGTCGTCGGGCATGTCCTCGTCGTGCGGCGCCAGCCGCACGCCGGCCGCCGCTTCGCCCAGCGCGCGCTGGTACTCGGCGAGCACGCCCTCCTCGATCATGCGGCGCGTCTCGTTGTTGAGCGGGTGGGCGACGTCGCGGTAGCCGCCCCGCTTGCGCCGCCGGCTCGGCATGCTGATGAACAGTCCCCGCTTCCCTTCGATGACCTTGAGGTCGTTGACGATGAAGCAGGCGTCCAACACGATCGAGGCATACGCTTTGAGCTTTTCCTCGTCGACCGGGAACACCCGAACCTCGGTGATCTGCATGACTCTCCTCCCCCTGGGGACTCTTACCGGCACTCTGACTGGAACAGGGAGGCGCGGGCTACGGTGCGGCAGCGCTCGATGCGCGTGCCCTCGGGCAGCCGCAGGCCGGTGAGCCTTTCGCCCAGCAGGTGCGCGCTGCCGCTCTCGGTGAGATCCGTCAGCCAGAAGGCGGCGCCGCTACCCGACAGGCGGGCCGTCGCGCCCGTCGACACGAGGTCGGCGTGCAAGGCGGCCAGCTCCGGCCAGCGACGAAACACCGCGGCTTCGAAGTCGTTCGCGGCGTGCGCGAACGCCCCCCAGCCGAGCTCACCTCGCTGAACCAGAGCCAAGATCCTAGGATCTATGGGCTTTCCTGTCAATTCGCCGAGGTCGGCGAAGGCCTCGGCGGTGGAGACATGGATGGGCGGAAGCACCAGCCACAGCTCGCGTTCGGGCAGCTCGGGCAGCGGCGTGACCTCGTCGCCGCGGCCGACGCCGAGGGCGGTGCCGCCGACGAGGAAGTAGGGCACGTCGGCGCCCAGCTCGCGCGCCAGCAGCCAGAGGTCCGCCGGCGGCGCGGGGTTGCCCAGCAGCCGCTGCAGGGCGAGGAGGATGGACGCGGCGTTGCTGCTGCCGCCGCCGAGGCCGGCGCCGAGAGGGATGCGCTTGCGCAGGGTGATCGCGACGCCGCGATCGGCGGCCCAACGGCCGAGGAAACCGGTGGCGGCGCGGTGTGCGAGGTTGTCGGGACCGGCGGAGAGCTCGGCACCGTCGATGGCGAGGCGCACGCCGGGCACGTCGTCGAGCTCGATCGCGATCTCGTCCGCGAGGTCGACGGTCTGAAAGATGGTGCGCAGCTCGTGGTAGCCGTCGGCGCGCTTCCCCACCACCTGCAGGTGCAGGTTCACCTTCGCCGGGCTCCTGACCTCAAGCCGGCGGGAGCTCATCGCAGGCCTCGCGATACCCGGCAGGTACGTTGCGCGGCGGCAGCTCGCCGCGGAGCGGCTCGACGACGACCTCCTGCCAGCGGAGCTGGCGGCCGTTGCGCTGCGAGAGGATGCCGCCCTTCTCCTGCCGCCGCCACCACCAGAGCGGCTGGTCGCCCTCGGCGACGCTCCAAGCGTCGACACGGCCGCCGGCGAGCGTCGCCTGCCACTTGCGGCCGGCATCGTCGATCACTTCGATCGTGCCGGTGCTCGGCGTCGCGGCCGTCGTAGCCGCCGGCCGCGCCGGCAGCACGCCCAGCAGCAGCGCCGGCAGCGCGGTCGGTGGCACCGGCCCGCGGCCGAAGACGGGAAGCGCCAACCGCGACAGGTCGGGGCACCACACCCCGGCGCGGTGGTCGACCCACCATGCCGCATCGCCGTCGACGCCCACGGTCCACAGCGGCCGGCCGAGCCGGTCGGCGGCGTCGAGGCGGAAGCGGTCGCGCGCCGCGAGCCGCAGCGTGGCGCGGAAGGCGCCGCCGCCCTCCGGGCCCTCGTAGGAACCCTGGTAGAGGCGCTGCGAAGGCACGGCGTTCGCCGGCAGATCCCACGGCGCCACGGCGCCGGTGGCAGCATGCGTATCGACGGGTCGCGCAGCCGGCGGATGCGCACTCGTCGAGGCACACGCCACAAACAGCCCGCACGCCAACGCCGCGCCGATCGCACGCACGAGCACGCCCGTCCCGCTGGCGATGCTCACCTCCCGCCCACCCGCATGACTGCCGGATCCCTAGTTCCGCGGCAGGTCGCGCTCGATCTCGTCGAGCTTGCGCCGCACCTGCGCCGAGTCGGTGTCGCCGAGCTGCAAGGCGCGCTGATACGCGGTGCGGGCCTCGGCGCCCTTGCCCGCCGCACGCAGCGCGTCGCCGAGGTGCTCCTGCACGGTGCCGTCGCCGGGCAGCATCCGCGCCGCCTTCTCCAGCTGCTCGACGGCGTGCGGGAAGTCGCCGAGCCGGAAGTAGACCCAGCCCAGCGAGTCGATGTAGGCGGCGTTCTCGGGATCGATCTCGAGGGCGCGGCGGATCATGCCCAGCGCCTCGGGCAGGTTCTCCCCCTTCTCCGCCCACATGTAGCCGAGGTAGTTGAGCGCCATCGAGTTGTCGGGCGCGCGGCGCAGCAGCTCGCGGAAGGTCTCCGTCGCCTCCGCCTCCCTGCCGCTGCGCTCGTAGGCGGCGCCGAGCCGGAACCGCAGCTCGACGGACGATGGGTCGGCGGCGAGCAGCTCGACGAGCAGCGGGATCGCCTCGGCGTTGCGGCCGGCGCGCTGGTAGACCTCGGCGGCCTGCCCCTTGCCCTCGAGCCCGGCGGGCAGCTTCGCCAGCTCGGCCGCCGCCTCCTGCTCGCGGTCCATGCCGAGGAGCAGCTCGGCGCGCTTGGCGGCGAGCGCCGCCGGCGGCAGGCCCGAGGACGGCACGAGCTGCGCCAGCGCCTCCTCCTTGTGCCCCTGCGCCACCAGCGCATCGGCGCGCAGCAGCGTCGCGGCGGCGCCCGTGCCGCCGGCACCCGTGCCGTCGGTGCTGCCCTTGAGCTGGTCGAGCTGCGCCAGCACGTCGTCCCAGCGCTCCTCCTGCGCGAAGAGCTGTGCCAGCTCGAGGCGCGCGCGGTCGGCGACGTTGCGCCTCTCGCCGCCGGCGCTTTCGGCCATGCCGATCAGCTCCTGCAGCAACCGCTGCGCGTCGTCGCGCTTGTCGCCGCGGGCGAGCATGCGGGCGAGGGCGAGGCCCACCTCGGGATCGCTGGGCAGCTCGCCGTGGAGCGTCTCGAGCTCGTGCAGCGCCTCCTCGTCCTTGCCCTGCTCCTCGAGCAGCAGGGCGCGGAAGAGGCGCAGCCGCGGGTCGGGCCCGGCGGCGAGCTGCGCGTCGACGAGCGCCTTGGCGCCCGCGCTGTCGCCGGTGCGGTAGAGCTCGAAGGCGAGACGGCGCAGCACGTCGCTCTGCTTCGCCTGCTCGCCGGGCGCGGCGCGCAGCACCGCCACGGCGCCGGCGTGGTCGCCGATGTCGCTCAACAGGTCGGCGAGGCCGAGCCGCTGCTCGATCGCCTCGGGATCGCGGTCGAGCTGCTCGCGCATCAGCGCCGCGGCATCCGCCTTGGCGCCGCGCTGCAGCAGCAGATGGAGGAGCTGATTGGCGACCGGCTTCGCATCGGGGACCGCGGAGGCGAGCCGGCGCAGCATCTCCTCGGCGCGGCGCGAGTCGCCGGCGTTGAGGTAGATGCGGCTCAGCGTCTGCAGCGCATCGGGGTCCTCGGGGCGCAGCAGCAACAGTTTTTCGAGCGCGTCGCGGGCCTCGGCGAGGACGGCCGGGTTCTCGCCGGCGAGCGCCAGCAGCGCCTGGGCGGCGTCGTGGAGCACGTCGGGGTCGGCGGGAGCGAGCGAGATCGCCTGCCGCGCCTGCCGCGCCGCCTCGTCGCCGCGGCCCATGCGCAGCGCCAGGCCCGCCAGCTCGAGGCGCGCGTAGGGATCGCGCGGCGACGCCTCGACGACGCGATGCAGGTGGTCGAGGGCGCCGGCGAAGTCGCCCTCGAGCTCGAGCATACGGCCGACGGCGAACGACTCCGCCGGCGTCGGCTGCGACTCGGGCGTTGGCGCCGGCACGGGGGCCGCAACCGCGGCCGTCGCCAAGAGCGCGAGCACGGCGGAGACGGTGCCGAGGTGGGCGCGGCGCACCATCGGTTGAGGATAGCAGGGCGCTCGCGCGCGTTGACTCGCCTGCGGGCCGCCCGTACCATGACGCCGTGACATCGAATAGATGGTCCTATCGGACCGCGCTCGGACTGCTCGCCGCGATGGCCATGGCCGCGCCGGTGGCAGCCGCGTCGCGGTTGCTGGTAAGCGGCGACGCCGAGTCGCCGCTGCGGTTGCGCGTCGAGGGCGCGGCGGTCGAGATCGGGAGCAGCGCCGGCGGCAGCGCGGCGCGCATCGCGATCGCGCCCGGCACCAGCGTCGACGCGTTCGCGTCGACGCGCGGCGGCTGGCTCGTCGCCGGCAGCACGCCGGTGGCCGGCGGCCGCGAGCTGGCGATCTGGATCGGCAGCGACGGCAAGGCCGCGACGACGCTGGCTCCGCCTCCCGGCCGCGTCGGCGCCGTGCGCGCGTTCCCGGTGCCGCTGCTGCACGACGGCGAGCTCGCCGGCATGGCGTGGCTCGAAGGCGAGGCGGCGGATCGCTTCGCGGTGCGCACCAGCGCCTGGGACGGCCGCGAGTGGAGCGCGGCGGAGACCGTAGCGCCGCCGGGGCGCGGCAGCCAGCTCGGGCTCACCGGAGCCGTGCTCGCCGACGGCTCGTGGCTGCTCGCCTGGAGCGCCTTCGACGGCGAGGACGACGAGGTGATGTGGAGCGCGCGGCGTGGCGCACACTGGAGCGCGCCCGCCGCCGTAGCCGCCGGCAACCAGGTGCCGGACGTCACGCCGGCGCTGCGCGCCGACGGCCCCGGCGCGTTGCTGGCCTGGAGCCGCTACGACGGCAACGACTACCGCCTCGTGCTCTCGCGCTTCGCCGGCCGGCGGTGGCAGCCGGCGGAGTGGGCGGCGGGCGCCGGCACCATCCAGCCGCGCTGGGAAGGCGAGACGCTGACCTTCCGCGACGCCGCCGCCGGCACCTGGGTGGCGGCGCGCGTCGACGCCGCCGACCACCTGCGCGCGACCGACGCGACCGTAGCGCCGCCCGAGCCGCGGCCGGCGGCGGCGACGCGCGGCGGCGAGCCGCGGCTGCTCTTCCCGTGATCGCGCCTCGTGCGCGCGGCGGAGCTGGCTCGTCGGCCGCGATCGACGAGACAGCGACTCGCACCGCGTCGCCGAGCATCGACGAGCTGCTGGTCAAGACCAGCCGCACCTTCGCGCTGTCGATCCCGCTGCTGCCCGAGCCGACACGGCGCGAGGTGGGTATCGCCTACCTGCTCTTCCGCATCGCCGATACCTTCGAGGACGCGGTTGGCTGGCCGCGCGAGCGGCGGCTCGCGGCGCTTCGCGAGCTCGACGAGCTGCTCGCCGTACCGGCTGCGGCGAGCGAGCGTGTCAGTAGCTGGCTGGCGCCGCCGGCGCCGATTTCCCACGCCGGGTACCAGGAGCTGCTCGCCGCTTCGCCCGCGGTCCTCGCTGCCTACGCGGAGCTGAGCCGTGCGGCGCGCGAGGTGATCCACCACCACCTCGGCCGCACGATCGCCGGCATGGCGAGCTTCGTTGCCGGCTGCGACGACGGCGGCCGGCTGGCGCTGTCGACGCTCGCCGAGCTGCGGGCGTACTGCTACGCGGTGGCCGGGATCGTCGGCGAGATGCTCTGCGAGCTCTTCCTGCTCGATGCCGATGCCCTCGCCCCGGTCGCGGAGCGCATGCGCGCGCGCGCCGCCGCGTTCGGCGAGGGGCTGCAGCTCGTCAACATCCTGAAGGACGCCGGCGGCGACGCGCGCGAGGGGCGCTGCTACCTGCCGCCGGGCGTGCCCCGCGCGGAGGTGCTGGCGCTGGCGCGCGCCGACCTCGAGGCGGCGCGCGAGTACGTGCGCGCGCTGCACGAGGTGGCGGCCCCGCGCGGGCTCGTCGCCTTCACCGCGCTGCCGGTGCTGCTCGCCGCCGACAGCCTCGACCTCGTCGAGCGCGAGGGCCCGGGCGCCAAGGTCTCACGCCAGCGAGTGGGCGCGCTCGTCGCGAAGCTCGACGCCGCGCTCGACGCCGGCACGCTGCCGCTCTAGGCGCGAGCTCGCTCGCCGCTTGCGCCGCGTAGTCGCGCGTGCGTGCTCGCAGCGCCAGCTACGCGATGCGCGCGTGCAGCAGCGGTGGCGCCGCGACCGGCTCGGGCGAGATCGTGTAGCAGGCGCCGAAGCTCTGCGCGAGCGCCTCGTCGCGCCCTCGCAGGTAGAGCCGCGCCAGCGGCGCCCCGCGCTCGACGCGGTCGCCAAGCCGCGCCTCGCGGCGCAGCGAGACGCCGGGGTCGATGGCGGCGTCGGCGAAGGCGCGCCCGGCGCCCGCCTCGATCATCAGCATGCCCAGCGCCCGGCAGTCGACCGCGGCGAGCCAGCCGCTCTCGGGCGCGGCGATGACGTGCTCCTCCTCGGCGATGGGCAGCCGCGGCGACGCCGCCCACTCGGCGTCGGCGCCCTGCGCCCGCGCCCAGCGTAGGAACAGCTCGCGCGCTTCGCCCGATGCGACGACCGCGGCGAGCCGCTCCGCCGGCAGGTCGACGCCGTGCAGCGCCGCGACTTCGGTTGCCAGCGCGAAGGTGAGCTCGCGCAGGTCCGCGCCGCCGCCGCCTTCCAGCAGCTCCAGGCTCTCGTTGACCTCGCAGGCGTGACCCACCCAGTCACCCAGCGGCTGGCTCATGTCGGTGATCCAGCCGCTGGTGCGCAGTCCGAGCGCGTTGGCGGTGGCGACGAGCAGCTCCGCCAGCGCCCGCGACTCCTCGAAGTCGGGAAGGATGGCGCCGCTGCCGGTCTTGACGTCGAGCACCAGCGCGCCGGCGCCGGCGGCAAGCTTCTTCGACAGGATGCTGGCGGTGATCAGCGGCAGCGACGACACCGTCGCCGTCTGGTCGCGCAGCTTGTAGAGACGCTTGTCGGCGGGCGCGATGCTCCCGGTGGCGATGCCGATGGCGATGCCGGTCTCGCGCAGCAGCCGCAGCGTCGAGTCGCGGTCGATCCCGAGCCGCAGCCCGGGCACCGCTTCGAGCTTGTCCGCAGTGCCGCCGGTGTGGCCGAGCGCGCGACCGGTGAGCATCACCACCGGCAGGCCGCAGGCGGCGAGCAGCGGCGCCAGCGGCAGCGAGACCTTGTCGCCGACGCCGCCCGTCGAGTGCTTGTCGCACAGCCGCGGCACGTCGCGCGCGAGGCGCCACTGGTCGCCCGACTCCAGCATCGCCACCGTCAACGTCCGCGTCTCCTCGGGGCCGAGGCCCTGGATGGCGGCGGCCATCAGGAACGAGCCGAGCTGCGCGTCGCTCCAACTACCGTCCGCGGCGCCCGCCACCACGGCGCGCACGTCGGCCTCCGCCAGTGGCTCGCCGGCGCGCTTGCGGCCGAGGATCTCGTAGGGGAGCGCCACGCCGCTCAGAGCTCGGCTCTTAGCCGACGCCGGCGGGCGACCCGAGCTCGCGCACCTTCTGCGTCGCCTTCGACACCCAGGCCGAGTCCGGGTACTCGTCGACGACACGCTGGTAGGCGTCGTGCGCCTCCTGCTTGCGGCCGAGCTGCTCGAGGGTGGTGCCGAGCTCGAAGAGGATGACGTCCTCGGGCAGCGGCTTCTCCTCCTTCTCGAGGTCGGCGCGCAGCCGCTGCACCACCTGCTCGCCCTTGCCCTCCTTGCGGTCGAGGTCGAGCAGGGTGCGGCGCACGGCGGCGGCGAGCATGTGCTCCGGGTGGGCGTCGAGGAAGTCCTGCCAGACCTTGCGCGCGCCGGCAGTGTCGCCCTCCTGGAAGCGGATGCGGCCGAGGTAGACCTCGGCCACCGCGGCGCCGCCGGTGCGCGGGTAGTCCTTGGCGACCTGCTCGAAGAGCTGCTTGGCGCGCGCCTGCTTGCTCTTCTCGTCGGGGAAGGTCGGCGAGTCGAGGTCGTCGGGGTTGGCGTCCGCCGGCACCACGGCGCCGTCGTAGGCGGCGATGGCGTGCCCGAGCGCGTCGGAGGCCGTCGCCTCGCGGCGCGTGTTCCAGGCGCGCCAACCGGCAAAGGCGCCGGCGACGAGCACGACGCCGGCGATGGCGAGCACCAGGTTGCGCCGGTGTCCGCGCACGTAGTCGTAGCTCTCGCCCACCGCGTGACGGAGCGCGTCGTCGCGGATGTCGTGCTTGATCTCCTTGCGGCTCAGGCGCTGGCTGCTCATGCGGAATCCTCGCTGCGGGGCAAAGTCGAAGGCCGGTGGTTCGGGATGTTGCGGCCGGTGGTCGGGTGGTGCGGCTGAGAGGACTCGAACCTCCGACCCGCAGTTTAGGAAACTGCTGCTCTATCCAGCTGAGCTACAGCCGCTCGCGGCGCGTGATTATAGCCAGCCGCGCGCTCAATACTGGATCAGAGACTCCAGGCGGTAGTCGGCCAACGCCTTGCGCGGGTTCAGGAACGTCAGCTCGATGATGAAGCCCATGCCGATGACCTGCCCGCCGAGCTGCTCGATGAGCTGCGCCGTGGCGCGCGCGGTGCCGCCGGTGGCGACGAGGTCGTCGACGACGAGCACCTTCTCGCCCGGGTTGATGGCGTCGCGGTGCACCTGCAGCCGGTCGCTGCCGTACTCCAGGGCGTAGGACTGCTCCACCGTCTCGGCCGGCAGCTTGCCGGGCTTTCTCACCGGCACGAAGCCGGCGTTCAAGTCGTAGGCGACGATGGGCCCGAACATGAAGCCGCGCGACTCCATGCCCACCACCTTGTCGACCTGCTGGTTGGCGAACAGCCAGACGAAGCGGTCGACGGTCATGCGCAGGGCCAGCGGGTCCTTGAGCAGCGTCGTGATGTCGTAGAAGAGGATGCCCGGCTTCGGCCAGTCGGGTACCTCGCGGATGTGACGCTTCAGGTCTTCCATGCAGCCCTCTGGTGGATTCAGAACGAATCAGAAAACGATCTGGAAGCCGTGCCAATCGGGGACCTGGACCAGCCTCTCCTCGGCGATGTCGTCGACGCGTGAGCCGCGCGGCCCGCGCATGAGCTCGGCGTGGAACCGCTGCAGCAGCTCGGCGCTGCCCGCCACCTGCAGCTCGCAGCCGCCTTCGGGGAGGTTGCGGATCCAGCCGCGCACTCCCAGCATCTGCGCCGCCTGGCGGGCGTAGTAGCGGTAGCCCACCCCTTGCACCCGACCGCTCACGATCCAGCGCCGCGCTTCCATATTCGGATCGACGTCCTGGTTTGCGCTGACGCCCAAGGAGGCGGAGGATAGCAAAGTCGGCGCTCACTTCTTCGCCTTCTCCGCTTCCCAGCCGAAGCGCCCCACCAGCGGCACGAAGGCGACCTCGTCGGCCTCCTGCCGTCGCAGCCCGCCGAAGCGGTCCTTGTCGTAGAGCACCAGCCGCTGCTCCTCGAGCGTGCCCTCGGGCAGCAGCAGCCGCCCGCCGGGAGCGAGCTGGTCGAGCAGCGGCTGCGGCGCCCCGGGCGCGCCGGCGGTGACCAGGATGCGGTCGAAGGGCGCCACCTCGCTCCAGCCGACGGTGCCGTCGAACGCCTGGATCTTGACGTTGCCGACGCCCAGCTCGCGCATGCGCTCGATGGCGGTGCGGGCGAGCGCGGCGACGCGCTCGAGGCTGAACACCCAGCGGCCGAGCAGCGCCAGCACCGCCGTCTGGTAGCCGGAGCCGGTGCCGATCTCGAGCACCTTGTGTCCCGCCTCGATGGCGAGCAGCTCGCTCATCCGCGCCACGATCCAGGGCTGCGAGATGGTCTGTCCGGACGACAGCGGCAGCGCGAAGTCGCCGTAGGCCTGCCCCCAGAGGTGCTCGCGCACGAAGCGATGGCGCGGCACCTGGCGCATCGCGGCCAGCACGCGCGGGTCGCGGATGCCCTTCTCGGCGAGCTTCGCTACCATCTGCTCGCGCTGGAAGGTGTAATCGCGCGGTGCGCGCGCGGTCACGTCTTGGTTTCCGACGACGCGGCTGCGGTGGACGCGGCTGCGGTGGCCTCGCCGCCCAGCGTGCGCACGAGGTGGTCGCGCAACGCCTCCGCACCGTCGAGCACGCGGTAGTCGGTCAAGTCGAGGTGGAGCGGCGTCACCGAGGCGTAGCCGGCGGCCATCGCCGAGTAGTCGGTGCCCTCCTCCTCGCGCCACTCGGGCGTGCCGGCGATCCAGTAGTACTTGCGGCCGCGCGGGTCGACCTTCTCCACCACCACCTGGTGGTAGCGGCGGTAGCCGAGCCGCGTCCAGCGCACGCCGCGCACGTCGCCGGCAGGGAGGTTGACGTTGAGCAGCAGCCCGGCGGGGAGCGGCTCCGTCGCGGCGTGGGCGAGCAGCTCGCGCACCAGCTCGCCGGCGAAGCGCGCCGCACGGGTGAACGAGAATTTCTCCGACACCTCCTGCGAGAAGGCGATCGAGGGGATGCCGAGCAGGCTGCCCTCGAAGGTCGCCGACACCGTGCCCGAGTAGGTGACGTCGTTGCCGAGGTTCAAGCCGAAGTTGATCCCCGAGACGATGAGCGCCGGCGGGTCGTCCTTCATCAGCCACTGGATGGCGAGGCTGACGCAGTCGGTGGGCGTGCCGTCGACGGCGTACCAGCGCTCCTCGATCTTGCGCAGCCGCAGCGGGCGGTTGAGGGTGAGCGAGTGGCCGCTGGCGCTCTGCTCGCGGTCGGGCGCCACCACCACCACCTCGCCCAGCGGCTGAAGCGCCTGGGCGAGGAGCTTGATGCCCTCCGAGAAGATGCCGTCGTCGTTGGTGACGAGGATGCGCACTCTGTATCGACTCAGGCCGGCATGTACTTGCCGATGATCGGCTGCAGGTCCCTGAGCGTCTGCGCCGGCACCAGCGCGCGGTCGGTGATCAGCGAGTGCTGCAAGGCGTGCTGGCAGGCGCAGGTGCGCGGCAGGTTGGCGATGCCGCCGATGACGTTGCGCACCACGGTCTGCGCCATCTTCACGTTCTGCGCGATCACCTCCATCACCGCCTGGCCGGAGACGTCGGCCTCCTCTTCGTGCCAGCAGTCGTAATCGGTGACCATCGCCAGCGTGGCGTAGCAGATCTCCGCCTCGCGCGAAAGCTTCGCCTCCTGCAGGTTGGTCATGCCGATGACGGCCATGCCCCAGCCGCGGTAGACCTCGGACTCGGCGCGGGTCGAGAACTGCGGTCCTTCCATGCAGAGGTAGCAGCCGCCCTCGTGCACGGTGGCGCCGGCGGCGCGCGCGCCGCTGGTGAACACCGGGATCAGCTCGGGGCACACCGGGTGCGCCACTGAGACGTGGGCGACGAGGCCGTTGCCGAAGAAGGTGTCGGGGCGATGGCGCGTGCGGTCGAAGAACTGGTCGGGAACGACGATGTGCGTCGGCTTGTACTGCAGCTGCATCGAGCCCACCGCGCTGACCGAGACGATGCGCTCGACGCCGAGCAGCTTGAAGCCGTAGATGTTGGCGCGGTAGTTGAGCTCGCTCGGCGTCATGCGGTGGCCGCGGCCGTGGCGCGGCAGGAAGGCGACTTTCTGGCCGTCGAGCGTGCCGAGCAGGAACGCGTCCGAGGGGTTCCCGAAGGGCGTCTGCAGCCGGCGCTCCTCGTCGATGTGCAAGCCCTCCATCGAGTAGAGCCCGCTGCCGCCGATGATGCCGATGCCGTAGGTATCGCTCACTGGATCGTTCTCCTCTCCGTGGATCTGTCTGCGCGGCGATCGCCGCTCATCGCCGCC
>DASYQD010000021.1:0-19769 GCA_036005845.1 Thermoanaerobaculia bacterium
GTCACCGCCACCGGCAGCGACCTCAGGTACCAATGGTACGAGGGCGACAGCGGCGACCTCTCGCAGCCGATCGCGGGAGCGACCTTGGCTGCGTACCGCGCGCAGCCGCGAACGACCACCCACTACTGGGTGCGCGTCTCCAATGGCTGCGGTCACGCCGACAGCGACACGGCCGTCGTCACGGTGTCGCCGGCGTGCGTACCGCCGACCATCACGGCGTCGCCGCCGCCGGTATTCATCGACGCCGGCCAGTCGGCTTCGCTCACCGTGACCGCCAGCGGCACCACGCTCGGCTACCAGTGGTACGAGGGCTTCGGCGGCGACCAATCGCACCCGATCTCCGGCGCCACTGCGGCGACGCTGGTGGTGACGCCGGCCGCGACGACTACCTACTGGGTCGCGGTCTCCAACGGCTGCGGTTCGACGGGCACTTCCGGCACCACGGTGACGGTGCGGCCGGCCTGCGTACCGCCGACCATCGGCAGCCAGCCGCTATCGGCGGCGATCACCGCCGGCCAGTCGGCGACGCTCGCCGTCGGCGCCGCCGGCAGCGACCTCAACTACCAGTGGTACGAGGGGGCCGCTGCGGACCAGACCCACCCGGTGGCGGGCGGCAACGGTCCGTCGCTCGTCGTCTCGCCTACGGCGACGACGAGCTATTGGGTGCGCGTCTCCAACGGCTGCGGCAGCGCCGACAGCAGGACGGCGAGCGTTACCGTCTCGCCCGCCTGCGTCGCACCGACCATCTCCGCGCAGCCTCAACCGGCAGCGATCAACGCCGGCCAGACCGTGACCTTGAGCGTGTCGGCAAACGGCACCGACATCAGCTATCAGTGGTACGCCGGCAGCAGCGGCGACGCCTCGCAACCGGTGCCGGGAGCGACGAGCTCCTCGGTCAACGTCGCGCCCACCACGACGACCGACTACTGGGTGCGGCTCAGCAACTCCTGCGGCGTCGCCGACAGCGCCGCCGCGACGGTGACGGTGACGCCGGCTTGCGTATCTCCGGCGATCACCGCACAGCCGCAGTCGGTGACCATCAACGACGGGCAGTCGGCGTCGCTGGCCGCGGCAGCGAGCGGCACCTCGCCCACCTTCCAGTGGTACCGCGGCAGCAGCCCGGACGTCTCGAGCCCGGTCATCGGCGGCGTCGGCACCTCGATCGTGGTGTCGCCGTCCGCGACGACCAGTTACTGGATGCGAGCCGCGAACGACTGCGGCGTCGCCGACAGCCAGTCGGCGGTGGTGACGGTGAATCCGGCCTGCGTCCGGCCCACCGTCACCCAGCAGCCGAGGTCGGTGACCATCACCTTCGGCGAATCGGCGACACTCACCGTCGGCGCCACCGGCACCTCGCCGCTCGCTTACCAGTGGTATCGCGGGCCGAACAGCAATCCCTTCGATCCGGTGCCGGGCGCCAACGGCCCGTCACTCACCGTCTCGCCCACCAGCACCACCATGTACTGGGTGCAGATCAACAACGGCTGCGGCTCCGACGGCAGCGTCGCGGCCACGGTGACGGTGGAACCCGCCTGCAACCCGGCGACCATCCAGTCGCAGCCGCAGTCGGTGACCATCAACCAGGGCGACACCGCCATGCTCTCCGTCTCCGGCAGCGGCACCTCGGTGCAGTACCAGTGGTACCGCGGCGTCAGTCTCGACTTCTCGAGCCCCATCCCCGGCGCCAACGACTCGGTGCTGTTCGTCTCGCCGAGCGTGACCACCAATTACTGGGTGCGCCTCTCCAACACCTGCGGCAGCGCCAACAGCGCGACGGCGACGGTCACCGTCAACACCGGCTGCGGTCCTGACGGCACGCCTTGCGGCGGCGACGGCCACCACACCTGCCAGAACAACCAGTGCGTGTGCAGCGACTGCGGCTCGGCCGTGTGCTGCGGCTCGACCGGCAACAGCTTCTGCGACGGCCAGCAGTTCTTCGACGCCAACACCGGCTACAACGGGGCGTGCGCCGCGACGCTGCCGGCCTGCACGCGGTCGAACGACTTCGACGGCGACAACGAGCTCTACCACGCCGGCGACATCTACGCCTGCGTCAAGACCGACGGCATCTTCAAGTGGTTCAAGCGCCGCCCGTCGCCGCGCTGCCTCGAGGTCGCCCCGGTGTGCACTTACCTCTGCGCCTACCACTACGGGTCCGGCCAGGGCTTCCAGTGCGAGGACAACGGCGTCTGGAGCCAGAACCCGCCGCTGCCCTACTGCAACGACGGCGTGCTCCCCGACGGCTTCGCCTGCAACTGACCGAGACCGAGGAATGGGCCCGCACCGCGCGCTGCTCTGGCCGCGGTGCTGGCCCGCTCTTTACCGAAACCACAGCGAGGAAGGGAGATCTCGATGAGAAGGTTGCCAGTAGCAGCAGTCACCCTCTCGGCCTGCCTGGCGCTTGGCGCACGGTCAGCACAGGCGCAGATCTGCCGAGCAGCGGCAGGCCCCTGTGACACCACTGAGAGCTGGACCACGGTGGCCGGCAACACCGGCCAGGCGATGTATCAGCCAACCGACGGCGTCCTCTATACGGACATCGCCGGCGACGCCACCGCCGGATACGGCTTCAAGCCCAACAAGACGATCGTCGTCACGGCGCTGGGCGGCTTCTTCAACGGCACCAAGACGGTCTACCTCTTCGACCGCACCAACGGCGCGGTGCTGGCGAGCGCCAGCGTCAGCAGCGCCAACAACTGGTCCTACACGCCGATCGCGCCGGTCACCCTGCTGCTCAACAACCCCTACTCGGTCGCCGTCTATTCGGCGGGCGCCGGTGCCTACCGCGGGAGCATGACCTCGATGCCGTCGACGCTCGCCGACGCCACCATCGAGGGGACTTGCTACAAGCCCGGCAACAGCGGCGAGCCGTGCGCATCGAGCGGTCTCATCTCCGCAACCAACTACGGCATGGTCGACATCAAGTACCTGGTGTCCAACCCGCTCTACGAACCGACCGACGGCACGCTCTACACCGATATCGCCGGCGACTTCATCGCCGGCTACGGCTTCACGCCCAACAAGAACCTGACGGTCACCTCGCTGGGCGGGCTGTGGAACGGCACCAAGACGGTCTACCTGTTCAACCGCACGACCGGCGCCATGCTCGCCAGCGTCGCGGTGACCTCGGCGAACAGCTGGGTCTACAACCGCATCACGCCGGTGACGCTCCAGGCCGGCACGCCCTACACCGTCGCCATGTACTCGGCGGGCGCCGGCGCTTACCGCGGCGGCTTGAGCTCGATGCCGTCATCGCGAGCCGACGCCACCATCGACGGCACCTGCTACCGCCCTGGCAACACCGGCGAGCCGTGCGCATCGAGCGGCCTGGTCGGCGGGACCAACTACGGCATGGCGGACATCAAGTATGCGCCCACCGGCAACGCGACCCTCTGCCCGGCGGACACCTTCCTGTCCGCGAGCAGCGTCTGCCGCCCTGCCGCCGGTTCCTGCGACCTTGCTGAAAGCTGCACCGGGTCCTCGGCCGCCTGCCCAGGCGACGTCTTCGCCCCCGCCAGTCCCAGTTGCACCGGCAGCTCGCCCAATCCGATCCCCATTCCCCCACAGGATCCGCACGCTTCGTCGGGCGGCGGCGCCATGGCGAGCCTCGGGAGCTCGCAGGCCGCTGATTCGGAGGCTCCCGCGCCGGTCTCCCGTATCGCGCCTGTCTGGGCGACGTACTGGTTCTTCTTCTCGCATCTCGACTCCCTGGACCGTGCAGCGGCGGAGGAAGAAGCGCATGGAAACCTGCAAACGGCGATCGATTGGCGGCACCACGAACAGCTCGCCGCCGACCTCGACGCGAAGCAAGGTGCGCTGTTGAAGCAGGTCGCTGCCGAATGCCTCCAGGCGGTGGCGGCCAAGGACGAGAAGATCCAGAAGGGGCTCCAAGCTTTCCACGACGCGCATCCCGACGGCTCCTTCGTCACCGCTCAGCTGCCGCCGGAGCTACAGGCGCTCTGGCAGCAACGCATCGCCATCATCGAGCGGCAGATCCGCCGCCTGCAGTCGCTGCTCGGCGACGAAGGCTTCCACAAACTCGATTCCTACATCCGCGCGAACTTCGTTCCGGTCGTCGTCGAGGCGGGCCAGGACGCGGCGGAAGGAGGTGTCCAGTGAGACGCGCCATCCTCGCCGCCCTCCTCCTCGCTCTGAGCGTCGCTGCGGCCGCGCGCGCGCAATCGATCAGCGTCTTCTCGCACACCACGATCTTGTCCGGCCAGCGGGCGCTGTCCGAGTGCGGGACGACGATGAACGACCTCTCGGTCCAGAACAACTACCAGAGCGTGGAGACCCCTTGCGGGTTCTACAAGAACAACAACGTCCGGGTCAGCGAGTCGGTGTGCCCTCGGGGCACCACCTCCCGCTGCAGCAATACCTTCAACACGGTCCCCGGAGACGTCTACTGGACCGCCGCGGCTCACAACATCTACTTCAACCAGGTGCCCGCGCAGTGCGGCTCGAGCTACTGGGATCCGTTTCGCTTTGGTCTCGTCCAGAACGAGCAGGTTCCCGAATTCACCGAGTCCGGTGTCCTGACGGCGCGGTCGCCCGGGCAATGCTGGTCCAACGCCGGCGGGTTGATGGCCTACTCGTACGGCAACCATCTGACCACGTTCTTCATCATCCCGGCGCAGGCGGAGATCCCTCCCGGCGGCACCGTGGGGTTCGCCGGTCCCAACGGGATAGCGAATTGCCGGATCGTCTCGGGGCCGGGGAACATGAGCGGCAATTGCACCTATAACGCGCCGGCCTCGATCTCCGGAACGCAGACCGCGGTGGTCGAGGGCTGCAGCCCCACCAACGCTGTCGACTGCGCCAGGGCCACCGTCACCGTCCGCAGCCTGACCGTCACCGTCACTCCCGGCAGCCAGGAGGTCCTGCCGGAGCGGGCGAGCGGTCAGATCCGCGCCACCGTCTCGCCGAGCACGTTCGGCCAGAGCGTCACCTGGTCGCTGTCGCCGAGCGGCATCGGCACCTTCGACCCCAACACCGGCATCTACACGGCGCCGCCGAACAATTCGCTGCCCGGCCCCGTGCGCATCACCGTCACCGCCTGCAGCACGGTCGACCACTCGGCCTGCGGCTTTGCGACCATCGACGTGCCGAGGATGACCATCAACATCTCCGGCAACAGCCCGTTCCTGGCGACGCCCGGCGCCACGACGACTTTCGGCGCCAGCGTCTCCGGCTCGATCACCTCGCAAGAGGTGAACTGGGGTCCTGCTGGCGTGGTGGTGCCGATCGGGTTCAACACCGCCCGCTACACGGTATCCAACCCGGCGCCCACCGCGATCCAGACGATCCAGATCACGGCCTGCATGAAGAACAGCCCGAACACCTGCGCCACCTTCGATTTCACGCTGGTGCCGCAGGTGACGGTCAACCAGCCGCCCGGCATATGGCTCGCCGGGGCGAACAACAACGTGACGATCACCGGCAACGGATTCGGCACGTCGCCCCAGGTGAGCCTCAGCAATCCGGCCCTCTTCTTCACCCTCGGCGCGGTGAGCAACACCTCGATCGCCCTCCAGGCCAACGTGCCCGTCTCCATGGGTGGCCAGACCTTGACCGTCACCGTGACGAATCCATCTACGGGCCTGAACCCGCCTCCGTCCGGCAGCGGCACCGCGACGATCACCAAGGCGACGATCACCGTCACTCCGCCAAGCGTGACCCTTCGAGAATCAGGGACCCAGACATTCAGCACCACCTGTACGGCGGGCGGCGCGGCCTGCACCGGCCCCAACTCCATCGCCTGGAGCGCCACGGCGGGCGACGTTGCGCCCAACGGGACGTCGATGACATACACCGCACCGGCTGCCGTGGCGGGCAACACCGCCGTCGTCATCAGTGCCTGCTGGGCGGTCGGGCAGTGCGGAACCGCGCAGGTCACGGTCAGTCCCATCACCGTCACGGTCTCGCCGACGCCTGTCAACATCAACGGCTGCTCGACGAAACAGTTCACGGCGCAGGTGTCGAACGCTTCCGCGAATACGGTGACCTGGGAGGTCATTCCTCAGGTGGGGGCCATCGACGGCAACGGGCTCTACACGGCTCCCTGCCCGGTCACCGCGCAGCAGCAACTCCAGATCAAGGCCTGCAGCACGGTGAACACTCAGAAGTGCGGCTCGGCTCAGGCCACGCTGGTGCCCATCTCCGTGACGGTCAGCCCGCCGACGGTCAGCCTGCAACCGGGCAGCTCGCAGCAGTTCAGCTCGGTGGTGCAGGGGACGAGCAACCTTGGCGTCACCTGGTCGATCTCGCCCAACGTTCCGGCGGCCGGCAGCATCGACCCCAACACCGGTTTCTACCTGGCTCCGAGCGCCATCACCACGGTGACCTCGGTGACGGTGACGGCCACGAGCAAGGCGGACAACACGACCAAGGGCACGGCCCAGATCAGCCTGGTGGTCTCCTCGGCCGTGCTCAATCCGACGGCCGTGACCTTCCCCGCCCAAGACATCGGCACCACGAGCACCGCGAGACCCATCTCGTTGTCCAACCAGGGCACCGCCACGCTCAACATTTCGAGCATCGTGGTGTCCGGCGAGTTCTCGCAGGCCAACAACTGCGGTGCCTCGCTGGCACCCGGCGCCTCCTGCACCATCAACGTCCAGTTCAGTCCGGTGGCGCTGGGCACGCGCAACGGCACCCTGTCCGTGAGCGACAACGCTCCGGCAAGCCCGCAGACCGTCAGCCTCACCGGCACCGGCATCGGCCCCACCGCGAGCCTCAGCCCCAACAGCCTGGACTTCGGCGGCCAGCGGGCGGGCTTCCCAACCGCGACGCAGAGGGTCACCCTCTCCAACACCGGCACCGGAGCGATGTCCATCAGCGGCATCGCCGTGAGCGCCGAATTCACGCAAACCAACAACTGCGGCACCTCGCTCGGCGCCGGCGCCAGCTGCGCCATCGACGTGGCCTTCAGCCCCGCGGCATCCAGCCTGGGCTTGCGTACCGGCACGCTGCAAGTGACGAGCAACGCACCGGGCAGCCCCCACACCTCGACCTTGAGCGGCCGCGTCTTCGGCGGCTTCCACGACTACAACAATTGCGACGGCAGCACCGGCTGGGCGTGGGACTCGTCGCAGCCCAACACCGCCATCACCGTCTACATCTTCGAGGGCGGCAATCTGCTGGGGTCGGCGCCCGCCAACAAGTACCGCGCCGATCTGCCGGGCAACAAGTACCACGCCTTCGACTGGGCGCTGCCGGCGTCCATGCGCGATGGCGTGGACCACGTCATCACCATCCGCTTCAGCCCGGATCCCAATGCCGTGCCGATCCCCGGCAGTCCCAAGTCCGTGAACTGCGCGCCGGCGCCGAACCTCCAGGGCTACCACGACACCGCCAGCTGTTCCGGGCTCACCGGTTGGGCTTGGGACGCCTCGCAGCCGAACAATCGGATCAACGTGTACTTCTTCGAGGGCACGCAGTCTCTCGGGTCGATGCTGGCTGACCTCTACCGTCAGGACCTGGCCAACGCCGGCATCGGGGACGGCAGCCACGCCTTCGTCTGGCCGATCCCGGGGAATCTGCTCGACGGCCAGCAGCACAGCATCAGCGTGCTGTTCGACAACTCGTGGACGGCCCCCGCCCTCGTCGGCAGTCCCAAGACGATCACCTGCGGTGGACCGGACGGCTCCGCTTGCGGCGGCGACGGCCACCACACCTGGCGGAACAACCAGTGCGTCTGCAGCGACTGCGGCTCGCCGGTGTGCTGTGGCAGCAGCGGCAACAGCTTCTGCGACGGACAGCAGATCCAGGACCCCAACACCGGTTACACGGGGGCGTGCGCCTCGACGCTTCCCTCCTGCGGCCCTGCGAACGACTTCAACGGTGACAACGAGCTCTACCACGACGGCGACATCCTCGCCTGCGTGAAGGTCGATGGGGCCCACCAGTGGTTCCCGCGGCGCCCGTCGCCGCGCTGCCAGGAGGCCGGCTCGACGTGCACCTACCTCTGCGCCTATAACTTGAACAACGGGCAGGGATTCCAGTGCGAGAGCGGCGGTTGGTGGAATCAAAACCCGCCGCTGCCGTACTGCTATGGCGGCACGATCCCCGCAGGCTTCGCCTGCAACTGAGTGACCGAGGTATGGGCCGGTACCGTGCGCTGCTCTGGCACGGTGCCGGCCCTACTTTTTTCGGCTACTCGACGGTGACGCTCTTCGCCAGGTTGCGCGGCTGGTCGACGTCGGCGCCGCGGCGCACGCCGATGTGGTAGGCGAGGAGCTGCAGCGGCACGACGTTGACGATCGGCTGCAGCAGCTCGCCCACCGAAGGCACGGCCAGCACCTCGTCCGCGATGTCGCCGACGTCGCCGGGGCGATCGGTGACGACGATGGTCTTGCCGTCGCGCGCCTTGACCTCCTGCAGGTTCGACAGCATCTTGTCGAAGACGCGCTCGCCGGTGGCGACCGCGACGACCGGCAGGTCCTCGTCGATCAACGCGATCGGGCCGTGCTTCATCTCGCCGGCGGGATAGCCCTCGGCGTGGATGTAGGAGATCTCCTTGAGCTTGAGGGCGCCTTCGAGCGCGATCGGGTAGTTGATGCCACGGCCGAGGTAGAGGAAGTCGTTGGCGCGCACCCAGCGGCGGGCCAGCTCCTCGATGCGCCGCTCGCCTTCGAGCGCCTCCTCGATCGCCTGCGGTACGTGCGAGAGCTTCTGCAGGTGGCGCGGCTCGACGCCCTGCCCTCCTGACTGTGATTGGCGCAGATACAAGGCCAGCAGGTAGAACGCCACGAGCTGCGTGGTGAACGCCTTGGTCGAGGCGACGCCGATCTCGGGGCCGGCGTGGGTGAGGAGCGTGCCTTCGCTGATGCGCGTCGCCTGGCTGCCCGGGACGTTGCAGATGCATGCGAGCAGCGCGCCGCGCTCCCTCGCCGCCTCCATTGCCGACAGCGTGTCGGCCGTCTCGCCCGACTGCGAGACACCGAGCGCCAGCACCGAGCCGTCGACGATGGGATCGCGGTAGCGGTACTCGGAACCGTAGTCGACCTCGACCGGCAGCCGCGCCAGCTCCTCGATCAGGAACTTGCCGACGAGCGCCGCGTGCCAGGAGGTGCCGCAGGCGAGCACGTGCACGCGCTCGATCTTGGCCAGCCGCTCGGGCGCGATGCCGAGCTCTTCGAGCTCGACGCGCCCCTTCTCGAAGTCCACGCGCCCCGAGAAGGTCTCCTGGACCACCCGCGGCTGCTCGTGGATCTCCTTGATCATGTAGTGCTTGTAGCCACCCTTTTCCGCTTGGCCCGGGTCCCAGGAGAGCTGGCGGACGGGGCGCTGCACGGGCTTGCCGGAACGGTCGCGCACGTCGACGCCGCTCTGAGCGATGCAGGCGAGGTCGCCGTTCTCGAGGTAGACGACCTGCCGGGTGTAGGAGACGAGCGCCGTCGGATCGGAGGCGAGGAACTGCTCGCCCTGGCCGACGCCGAGCACGAGCGGCGGGCCCTGGCGGGCGGCGACGATCTCGCGGTGGCCGTTGGCGGCGCCGCCGTCGCCGCGCAGGACGGCGAAGGCGTAGTGGCCCGTCAGGCGCTGCCGCGCCGCTTCGACGGCATCCAATAGCGAGGCGCCGCGGTCGAGCTCGCGCGAGACGAGGTTGGCGATGACCTCGGTGTCGGTATCGGTCGAGAACGTCCAGCCCTCGCCCTTGAGCTCGTTCTTGAGCTCGGCGAAGTTCTCGATGATGCCGTTGTGGATCACCGCCACACGGCCGTGCGAGTCGACGATGGGATGGGCGTTGCGTTCGGATGGCCGCCCGTGGGTGGCCCAGCGCGTGTGGCCGAGGCCGAAGGTGCCGTGGAGCGGCGATGCGCCCACCTTCTTGACCAGCTCGTCGAGCTTGCCCTCGGCGCGCGCCGTCTGCAGGCCGCCGCCGTTGACCACCGCGACGCCCGCCGAGTCGTAGCCGCGGTATTCGAGACGCTTCAACCCGTCGAGGAGGAGCGGTACCACCTCGCGGGGACCGACGTAGCCGACGATGCCGCACATGATTTGAGAATCTCCTAGTCCTGTTTCTTCGTCTTGCGCGCGCGCCGCTCTTTCCAGCCTTCGAGGTTGCGCTGGCGCACGCGGCCGATGGCGAGCGCGCCGTCGGGCACGTCCTTGGTGATCACCGAGCCGGCGGCGGTGGTGGCGCCGCTGCCGACGTGTACGGGCGCCACCAGCATGGTGTCGGAGCCGACGAAGGCGCCAGCGCCGATGTCCGTCGCCTGCTTCCGCTGGCCGTCGTAGTTGCAGGTGACGACGCCGGCGCCGATGTTCGCCTTCTCCCCTACCGTGGCGTCGCCGATGTAGGCAAGGTGATTGGCCTTGGCGCCGGCGCCGAGCCGCGACGACTTCACCTCGACGAAGTTGCCGATGCGAGCGCCGGCGCCGAGATGCGTGCCGGGGCGCAGGCGAGCGAAGGGGCCGACGCGGCAGCCGGACTCGACGACCGCGCCGTCGAGCACGCTGTACGTCTCGACGACGACGTCGTCGGCGAGCGTGGTGTCGCGCAGCCAGGCGCCCTGGTGCAGGGTACACCCGGTGCCGACGGCGCTCTTGCCGAGGATGGAGACGTCGGGGTGGATCACGGTGTCGGGGCCGACGATGGCCTCGGCGTCGATCCGCGTCCGCCGCGGCTCGAGCACCGTCACGCCAGCCAGCATCAGCTCCTGCAACTTGCGCTCCACGAGCAGGCGGTGCACCTGCGCCAGCTCGACGCGGGTGTTGACCCCCAGCGCCTCGTCGGAATCGCCGAGGTGGTGCAGGGCGACCCCGCTTTCGCGCTGCGCCAGCGCCGTCACCGCGTCGGTGAGATAGAGCTCACCCTGCGCGTTGTTCGGCCGCAAGCGCGCGAGCTCGTCGAAGATCGCCGGCGCCGGAAGTGCGTAGATGCCGGCGTTGATGGTGCGCACCGCGAGCTGCTCGACTGTGGCGTCGCGCGCTTCGACGATGGCGGCGAGCTTGCCGTCGCTGGTGGCGAGCACGCGGCCGAGACTGCCCGGCTGCTCGAGGTCGGCGACCGCCATCGCGGCGCCGTCTTCGCCCGCCGCGGCGAGCAGCGCGCGCAGCGTGTCGACGCGCACGAGCGGCACGTCGCCGGAGAGCACCAGCACCGTCGCCTCGCCGTCGACCTCGGGCGCCGCCTGCGCCAGCGCGTGGCCGGTGCCGAGCTGCTGCTGCTGCAGCACGAAGCGCACGTCGTCGGCCGCGAACCGCCGCTGCACTTCCTCCGCGCCATGGCCGGCGACGACGACGATCCGCGCGCAACCGGCCGCGCGCGCGGCGTCGAGCGCCCACGCCAGCAGCGGCCGCCCGCCCGCCTCGTGCAGCACCTTCGGCAGTCGCGACTTCATGCGCGTGCCGAGCCCCGCCGCGAGCACGACGGCGACGACGGGCCGAGCGCTGTCGCCGTTCACGGCGTCCTCCCTGGGTACCGACGATTCCGCTCCGGACGCCGCCTCACGGCGTCCTCCGCTCGCGAAGCGCCGCCCGCGTCGCCACCACCACCGGGTCGGCCGCCAGATCGCGCCGCGGCGGCGCCAGCGCCAACACCGCCCGCGCCAGTTTGTCCGGATGGTGGCGGATGAGGTCCGCTTCGCCGAGCAGGTCCTCCACCCACACCTGCACGCCGTGCTCGGCGATGCCGCGCTCGTCGATCAGCACCGGTACGGCGCCGCCCTCCTGATAACGATTGATCAGCGGCAGGCGCGGCGCCGTGGAGTTGACGAGCACCGCATCGACGAGCCCGGGCTCCGAGAAGCGCTCGATCGCCGCGAGGTGGGCGACGGCGTCCATGCCGTCGGTCTCGCCCGGCTGCGTCATCAGGTTCATCAGCAGCAGCACCGTCGCCTTGGTCTCGCGCACGGCCTCGCGGATGCCGGGGATCATCAGGTTGGGCAGGATCGAGGTGTAGAGCGAGCCGGGACCGAGCACCACCAAGTCGGCGTTGCGAATCGCCTCGACGGCGCCGGGAAAGGCCGGCGGGTCGGGCGGCTCCAGCGCGATCTGCTGCAGCGGCTCGCCGCTGTTGCCGATGGCCGACTCACCCTCGTAGACCTTGCCCGAGATGCCGACGCCCCGCAGGTTCACGTTGCCGACGGTGGCCGGCAGGATGCGGCCGCGCACGGAGAGGATGTGCTCGGTCTCGACGATGGCCTGGTAGAAGTCGCCGGTGACGCCGGCGAGCGCGGCGAGGAAGAGGTTGCCGAAGGAGTGGCCGGCGAGGTCGCCGGTCTCGCCGAAGCGGTACTCGAAGAGCTTCGACAAGAGGCCTTCGTCGTCGGCCAGCGCGACGATGCAGCTCCGGATGTCGCCCGGGGCCGGCATCGCGTAGTCGCGGCGCAGTCGGCCCGAGGAGCCGCCGTCGTCGGCGACGGTGACCACGGCGTCGAGGCTCGCCACGTCGCCGGCGACGACGTGATGCTTGAGGCCGCGCAGCAGCACGGACAGCCCGCTGCCTCCACCCACGGCCACCACCCGGCCGGCCTTCGGCCGGGCCGGCGCGCGCACCTCCGCCGCCATCCCCTCCTCAGCCGCCGTCGGCGGCTTCGGCGGGCTCGCGGAGGGGGCGGAGGTCGGGGTCGTGGAGGGCATGCGCTCGATTATGCGGGTCGAGGGCCACGGCGCGGTCGAGGTGCCCGCGGGCCGCCTCCAGATTGCCACGAAGCGTCTCGATGACGGCGGCCAGGTAGGCGAACCGGCCGTCGCTCTCGCCGCGCCCGCCCTCGCTGCACACCTTGAGCGCGGCCTCGAAATCGCCGCGGTTCTTCTCGTAGACGGCGCGCACGTAGGGGTCTTCGGGCGCCGCCTCGGCCATGCGCTGCCGGGCGACGGCCGCGAACTGCGCCGCCCGCGCCGCCAGCTCGCCATAGCCCTCGCTGGTGACGCCGTCGAGCAGCGTCGCCGCCCGCTCCCACTCGCCGGCGTAGAGCGCCGCCATGCCGTCCTTGTAGTGGTCGACCGAGTCGATGACGGCCGCCGCCTTCGCCCCGCCGCCGCGCAGCTCCTCGAGCTTGGCGGCCACCGTCGCCGGGTCGGTGCGCAGGCGCTCGGCGAGCTGCGCCAGCGACTTGTCACGAGCGTGCTTCTTGAGAAAGGCGATCTCGACCTTCTGCCAGCGCTTGCTCATGTCAGGAAATCTCAGCGCTTGCGCAGCTCGATCAAGATGAGCTTCGCCACCGCCTTCAGGGTGTCGAAGACGCCGACGCCCTGCGGCGCCACCGCCTCGAAGGTCGGCTCGCGCTTGAAGTTGAGCGTGCGGTAGAGCTCGTCGACCGGCATCGAGGTGGGCAGGTCGCGCTTGTTGAACTGCAGCGCGTAGGGGATCGTCTTCAGGTCGAGGCCGTGCTCCTTGAGGTTCGACTCCAGGTTGCGGATCGACTCGATGTTGGCCTCCATCCGCTCGCGCTGAGAGTCGGCGACGAAGACGACGCCGTCGACGCCCTTCAGGATCAGCTTGCGCGAGGCGTCGTAGAAGACCTGGCCGGGGACGGTGTAGAGGTGGAACCGCGTCGTGAAGCCGCGGATGGTGCCGAGGTCGAGGGGCAGGAAGTCGAAGAAGAGGGTGCGGTCGGCCTCGGTGGCGAGGGAGATCATCTTCCCCTTCGCGTCGGGCGCCGTCTTGTTGTAGATGTACTGCAGGTTCGTCGTCTTGCCGCCCAGGCCGGGGCCGTAGTAGACGATCTTGCAGTTGATCTCCTTGCTGGCGTAGTTGATGAACGTCATGTGCCCGCGCCTGGCCTAGCCACCCGCCGCCGTTCTTCGCCTCGCCCGCTCACTCGCTGAAGAGGGCGTCGATGTCTTCCTCGGTGATCTCCGAGAAGGGGCTCGCCTCGCCGCCGATCTCCGCCGCCTCGCCCTTCTTCGCCATGGTGTCGAAGATGCGCTCCATCTCGCCCGAGGCGCGCTTGACGCGCAGCCGCACGAGGCCGAGCGAGGAGCGGTCGTCGAAGATCACCAG
Organism: Thermoanaerobaculia bacterium; assembly: GCA_036005845.1. Lineage (GTDB taxonomy): Bacteria > Acidobacteriota > Thermoanaerobaculia > Multivoradales > JAIOJS01 > DASYQD01. The sequence goes on from DASYQD010000021.1 coordinate 13,955, forward strand.
CAGGATGGCCCGCCGGCCGACGATCGAGATGTGGATGTGGTCCTGCTGCCCTTCGTGGAAGAGCACCGAGAACTCGCGCTCGCCGATGAGCTTGGCCAGGCCGTCGGTGGCGGCGACGTTGCCGGCGGTGAGCGAGGCGAGGGAGGTGACGTCGAACTGTTCGATCTCGCCGGTGGAGGCGATCTGCTGGCCGTTCTTGTCGATCAGGAAGACGGCCTTGGCGTTGGCCTCCTGCCGCAGGCGCCGCAGCGCGTCTTCGAGCTGGCGGAACTCATCTTCGTAGACGATGAAGTTGGCAGAGGGCATACACGCCTCCGGAGCAGCGCCAAGGTATATCACAGGGAAGGGGTTACTGGCCCGGAGCGGCCGGTGCCGGGAGGGCCGCGGCGGCGTCGACGAAGGCCCGCCAGCGGGCGCGCACGCGCACGCGGCGCGACTCCGGCCAGCGGGGCTCGCGACGGGCGCGCAGCGGCGGCGGCGCGGCCAGCACGGACTCGCCGGCGCCCAACGCGAGTGCCGCCAAACGGGCGGCGCCGCGGAGGCCGGCTTCCTCCTCCGCCACCACCTCGACGGGCAGGCCGGAGAGGTCGGCGACGAGGCCGGCGAGCGCCGGCAGCCAGGCGAGGCGGCCGCTGGCGCGCACGACGGAAGGCGGCACGCCGGCGTCGACGAATGCCTGCAGGCAGTCGACGACGCGGTGAGCGACGCCGGCGAGGACGGCGCGGAGGAGGTCGTCGGCGTCGTGAGTCAGCGCGAGGCTGCTGAACGTGGCGCCGGCGTGCGGGAGCCACCAGGGAGCGCCGACGCCGACGAAGCCGGGAAGGAAGTCGGGCAGGCGCTCGGGATCGAGATCGGCTTCGCCGATGCGAGTGAGGACGGCCGCGGGATCCGTCGCGGCACCCGCGCCGCGCAGGCGGAGCGCCCAGTCGACCGCGCTGCCGGCGCTGTTGACCGAGCCTTCGAGCTGGAAGCGACGCTCGGGAGGAACATCGTGCGCGCTGCCGGCCCCGCGACGTGACCAGGCGACGGCGGCGAGCAGGCCGTTGTGCCGCAGCGGCGCGGCGCCGGTCTCGACGAGCGCGAAGGCACCGGTGCCGAAGTGGACGACGGCGACGCGCTCGCCGTCAGCGGACGGTGCGCGGCCCTGATTGCCCACCAGGGCCGCCTGCTGATCGCCGAGCAGCGCGACGAGCGGCACGCCCTCGAGTGGCGTGCCTCGCCACGGCTCCCCCCGCAGCGCACCCCGCTCGCCGGCGCTGGGCAGCAGCTCGGGGAGTGCGGCACGCGGAACGCCGAAGCTCTTGCAGAGGTCGTCGTCCCAGCGGTCCTCATCGAGGTCGTAGAGCAGCGTGCGGCCGGCGTGGCCCGGCTCGGTAGAGGGCCTGCCGGTGAGTCGATGGACGAGGAACGCGTCGAGCGTGCCGGCCACCACCTCGCCGCGCTCGGCGCGGCGGCGCGCATCGGCATCGCGTTCGAGCAGCAGGCCGAGCTTGGCGCCGGCGTAGTAGGGCGAGAGTCGCAGGCCCGTGCGCCGCGCGATCTCCGGCGCGTAGGGCTCGAGCGCCTGCGCGCGCTCGCGGCCGGAGAGGTCCTGCCACGACAGCGCCGGCGTCAGCGGTCGCGCCGAGTCGCGCTCCCAGAGCAGGCAGGTGGAGCGCTGGCAGGCGAGCGCCATGGCATCTGGACGAGCGGGCCGCGCCAGCGCGGCGAGCTCGAGGAGCACGCGGCGCACGGAGTCGAACAGCTCTTCGGGATCGTGCGTGACGCTGCCGCCGTCGCGACGCACGCCGACCGCCGCCTCGGCGCGCGCGTGGACCGCGCCGCTCTCGTCGAGCAGGGCGCCCTTGGTCGACGACGAGCCCTGGTCGACCGCGGCGATCAGCATCAGGTCGAGGTCGCGCTCGCCGGCGTCAGCCCGAGCTCGCGCAGCATCCGCGCCGGATAGTCGCTGAACACGCCCGACACGCCGAGCGCGAACAGCTCGCGCGCCTCGGCGGGATCGTTGACCGTGTAGACGAGCAGCGGCCGGCCCGCCGTGCGCGCCGCCGCCACCAGCTCGCCGCTCGCCAGCCGCTTGTGCGCGTGGATGCTCCAGGCGTCGAGCTTCGCCGCGGCGACGAGGAGCGCTTCGGGGCGCCGCGACTCGATCGGCGCGACCGGCATGCGGGGCAAGAGCGTCTTCACATAGGCGAGCGCCTGCCAGTCGAAGCTCGAGACGAGCACGTTGCGCCGCTCGGCCAGCGCGCTCGCCACGCCGCGCGCGAGCCAGGCGCCGTTGGCCTCGAAGCGCTTGAGCTCGACGTCGAGCGGATGGCCGGGCGGCAGCGCCGCGAGCAGCTCGGCGAGCGCCGGCGCCCGGCCGCGCAACGATTCGCGGCCCGGCGAGTCTGTGCGCACCAGCGCCAGCTCGACCGCGCCGACCTCGCCCGTCGTCAGCTTCTCGACGGCGCGGCGGTCGCCGCCGCCGAGCCGCCGCAGGTCCTGGTCGTGGAAGACCACCAGCTCGCCGTCGGCCGCGAGCTGCACGTCGATCTCCAACATCGGCGCGCCCACCTCGACGGCGAGCCGGCACGACTCGACGGTGTTCTCCAGCCGCTCGCCAGAGGCGCCGCGGTGCGCCACCACCCACGGCGGCGGCGGCAGGTTCAGTGGAAGTAGCGCCAACCGGCGAGGACGTCCGCCTCGGCGAGCACCAGCGTCTGCCCCTCGACGCGGTGGCGCAGCGGCTGCGGCCGGCAGCCGCTGGTGCCGGCGTTGACCTCCTCCAGCCGCACGGAGGTCTCGCACTTGTTGTTGACCAGCCAGTCGCCTTCCTGGCGGAAGCCGAGCTTGCGCTTGTAGTCGTTCTCCGCCGCGTCGAAGGCCACCTGCAGCGTGCCGGCGCGGTCGCGGGCGACGAGGAAGCGCACTTCCTGGTTGCCGGGGTTGAGGAAGTCGTAGAAGCGCACCTGTCCGGGCGCGATGCCGGCGACGTCGACCTTGACGACGCCGTCCTTCGGCATCACCCGCTCGCCCTCGCCGCGGCCGTTGTGCTTGTCGATCGCCCACTCGGCGAGCAGCACCGCGCCCATGAAGAAGGCGACGACGAAGATGGCGTGGATGGGACGGATGCGCACGGCGGTGATGATTCTACTCGCCCGAGACGACGACGACCCGCGACCGAAACCGCGATGGGTTATTGCGGCGCGACAGCATCGGCACGGGCGAGCAATCGCTCGAAGCGCGGGTCGCCGCGCAGCGGGTCCCACCACGGATCGTGCCGCAAGGATTGGACGGTGATCGGCGCGACGTAGGTCTTGTCCAGAAGGCCGGAAAGGAGAGCAATCGCCTGCTCGTGTTCGTCAAACCTCGCATACACGAAGGCGAGAATCTCGAACATGGCTGGACCCAAGTACGCGTCGTTGGCCGTGAGCGCGATGGCCTTCCGAGCGTGTGTCAGCGCGGGCTCGCGCGCGCCCACAAGTGCGTAGGTCTCGGCCAGAATCCCGAGGACCTGAATGCTGTCGGGATTCGCGGCGAGATCTTTCTCTCGCGCAGCGATGATCTGGCGAGCGAGGTTTCCACCCTCCCGCGAGTTGCCGCGGCGAAGCTCGGCGTAAGCCACGTACACGTCGAGATCGCGAATCTGCCGCACGTCGAGGTGTGGCCGTGCCAACGCGACCGCCTGGGCGAAATGCCGGTCCCAAAGCTCGACCAAGACGCGGGGCTCGAGCAGGTCCGCCTCGAGCGTCGGCGGTGCACTCTCGAGCATGGCGCGAGCGGCGGTGGTGTCGCCCTTCCAACTCAGCTGCAGCACGCTGCGCTGGCCCCAGAGCGACCAGTCGTCGGGCGCGACGCGCAGACACTGCTCGAAGAGGCGGTCCGCCTCCGGATAGCGGCGAAGGGCCCAGTTCGTCCTTGCCATGTCTCGATCGATGGACCACGAGGCCAGGCCCTCCGGGTTTCCCAGCTCTTTCGCGCGCGCGAAGTGGGCCAACGCTTCCTCGTAGCGGCCCTGCCGGCGTAACACCGAGGCGATGGCATACGGCACCAGCCCGTTGCTGGGCATCGCGCGGCCCGCCGCCTCGAACTCAAGCAGGGCACGCCCGTAGTCGCCGGCGCCATGGAAGTAGACGTAACCCGCGGCGAGATGCACCCTCGGGTCATCGGGAGCCACGGCCTGCGCCCGCGCCAACGCCGCACGGGCCCGCTTCAGGCTGTCCGGCACCTGCAACCCGAAATAGTGATAGGCGAGCGCCCGGGCCTCGCGGGCGTGCGCCACAGCGAAGCTCGGGTCCAGCTCGGCGGCGCGGTGCATCAGATCGGCGCCAGCCAGGAGTGTGTCCCCGAAGCTGTTGGGGGTGCGGGAATACAGCGTCTGCAGGCCCCGCAGATAGAGCTGGTACGCCTCCGGGTTGCGGGTGGGCGAGGCTTCGACCAGCTGACGCTCGCGCGTGGACAAGGTCACCCCGAGGGCGCGGATTACCTGCCGCGCGATGTCAGATTGCACGGCGAACGTGTCGGCCAGGTCACGGTCGTACTGGTCGGCCCAGAGGGTGGTGTCGTTCGATACTCGGCTGAGACGCGGGGTGATGCGCACCCGATTCCTGGCGGTCTGGCCGCGGTCCCAGCGCACCGTCCCCTCGAGCACGTAGTCGACGCCGAGGTCGCGTCCCAACTCGCGCAGCTGCTTGCCGACGCGTCGGTACTGCCTTACGGTCGTTTGCGAAACGACTTCGAGGCCGCGGACGGTGGCCAAACCGTCGATGATCTCCTCGGTCATGCCACGCGCGAAGTAGGCGTCTTCGGGCGCGCCGAGGTCCTCGAAGGGCAGCACCGCGAGCCGCGGCAGCTTGCCCGCGCCGTTGACCGGGGCTCGGCGTGAGGACTCGAAGGCGAGCCACCCCGCCAGGGCCAGCGCCACCACCAGCGCCGCCGCGGCCCCGGCGCGCCACCAGGTGGGCCAGGGCCGTGGCAGCGCGACGTCTTTGCCGCTTGAGGATTCGACGTGCTCCAAATCGGCGGCGAGCTCGGCGGCGTCGGCGTAACGTTCGGCAGCTTCCTTGGCAAGGGCGCGTGCGATGACGCGGTCGAGAGCAGCAGACAGCCCTGGGCGCCGGCGGCTCGGCGGCTCCGGCTCGGCCGCGAGGATCGCCGCGAGGCGATCGCCGGGCGTGGCACCCGGGAATGGCGACTCGCCAGTTAAAAGCTCGGACAGAACGACGCCGAGGCTCCAGACGTCGGTGCGGGCGTCGACCGCGAGACCGCGCGCCTGCTCCGGCGACATGTAGCCGACAGTGCCGATGAGCGCCCCGGGCGTGGTCGGTCCCGGGGGATCGGCGCGGCGCCGCTGCGGCGACTGGGCGAGGCCGAAGTCGAGAACCTTGACGATGCCGTCGCGCCGGATCATCACGTTTTCGGGCTTGACGTCGCGGTGCACGATGCCGACGGCGTGCGCCGCGGCCAGCCCGCGAGCGATCTGCAGCGTGACGTCCATCGCCTCCGTCAGGGGCAACGGCCCCCCGCGCAGGCGCTCGCGCAGCGAGATGCCCTCGACGAGCTCGGTGACTAGCAGATCGGCGCCTTCGTGCGCCACGATCTCGTACACGGTGACGATGTTGGGATGATTGAGCGCCGAGGTGGCAAGCGCTTCTCGCCGGAAGCGACGGATACGCTCGGGATCGGCGGCCAGATGCGCCGGGATGCGCTTGAGCGCCACGCGCCGCTGCAATCGGGTGTCGACGGCGAGGTACACCTCGCCCATGCCGCCGCTGCCGATGCAGTCGAGGACGTCGAACGCGCCGATGCGCTGCCCCACCAGCGGCGCGTCGGCGCG
>DASYQD010000022.1:0-1586 GCA_036005845.1 Thermoanaerobaculia bacterium
CTCCGCGACCGCCTCACCTCCGGCTGAGCCCGCCGGCTCCGGCTTCGCGGCTCTACCTCAATGACCGCGGCCGTGACCGGGGCTTGCCCCGACTCGACTGGCGTCAAGATGGTCGAACAAGCTTTCGCTCGGTGGCGTCCCATCGCCAGGTGTTGTCGGGCGTGATGTGGGTGCCGCCGATCCAGCGGTCGATGCCGAGAAGTCCGACTCGGTCGGCTGCGCCGCGCAGCGTGTCCTCTCCGGTTGCTGTCAACCGCAGCTGGAGGCGTGCGAAGCGCTGGCTGTCGCTGAGCGGAGGAGGCGGGGGAAGTGGTGTGCCGTCGTCGGTTTCGAGGAGCCTCGTCGGTCCCTGCCCGAGTACTGAGAGGGCACGATAGAACCAGGCGTCACCGAGGAACGCCGCCTCCTCGAGCCGTTGTGCGGCAACGAAGGCGGCCGGAGGTGTGTGCGCGCCGGCGGCGACCGCCTGGAGCGCCCGTCGTTCCGTCCCCGAGAGCCCGTCTGCGGGCGCGGGCAGCTCCTCGAGCAACCGCCGCAGCGCGGGGGCGAGAAACGGCAGCTGCGCGGTGTCATGGGTCGCCCACTCGGCCAGTGTCGTCGGCTCCGGCGCCCGGAGGGCGGTCCAGGCGCTCATGGCTGCTTGAAGCGCGGCCGGTGCCGCCCGGCGGCGAGAGGCCCAGAGCGTCTCGAGTTCGTTCGCCGTCAATTCGCCCAGACCGGCGAACGACGGCTTGCCGGGGAAGGAGCCGATGACGATCAGCTCGGGGGCGCCCTCCTCGGCGTGGGCGAGCGCGAGCACGTCGAGGAGTTGGAGCTGGTCGTAGAGGTCGTGCTCGAACCAGAGCACCACCTGGAGGCCGTCGCGGAGTGCCTCGAGCAGCTGCCGGTCGCGCCGCTCGAGCGAGGAGAGCAGCGCCTGCCGGTCGCCCCAGCCGCAGTCGGCGAGGAAGCGGGCGCGTGTCCGCAGCAGCTCCTGCCGTGGCAGCGCTGGCACCGGCCCCTCGTGAAGCACGTCCTGCCAGGCCAGCACGGCGCCGCCGAGGGCGGTCTGGCGTAGCGTGTTGCCGGCGCTTTCGCCGTTGGTGATGTGGAGGAGCGACGGCCGCGCCGTCGGCGCACCGCCACGGCGGGCGAGGTAGGCGGCGCCGCAGGTGCAGTGGTCGAGCGAGGTGCAGGCGCAGCCGACGACGCGTGCGAGTTCATCCCGCATGCGCCGCAGCGCCGCGATGCGCGCGTCGATCTGGTTGATCTTCGCCGCCATCCGCACCCGCAGCGCCTCTGACGGCGCACCCGAGCGGCGTGCCGCGCGCAGGTACTCGGCGATCTCTGCCAGCGTGAAGCCGACCGCCTGGGCCTCCTTGATCGCGCCAAGGAAGCGCACCGTCTCCTCGTGGTAGCGGCGGTGCCCGCTCGGCGTCCGCTCCGGCGCCGGCAACAGTCCCCGCCGCTCGTAGTAGCGCAGCGTCTCGACGTTCACGCCTGCGCGTTCCGCGACCTCGCCGACTCTCACGCCGCTGACTATAGACCCGTACCTAGGTACGGAAATCAACCGCACATCAGCAGAGACTGATCTGCCGGCTACGAGA
>DASYQD010000023.1:0-47322 GCA_036005845.1 Thermoanaerobaculia bacterium
GAGCTGCTGGCGGCGACGATCTCCTGTCAGGGGCTGCCGCTCACCGTGGTGGCGCGACAAGGCCAGGACGCACGGCTCGACCGGCTGCTGGTCGGCCTGCGCCAGCGCTTCGGCACCACCACGATCGCGCGCGGCACCACGGGCGCCGCCCGCGAGCTGCTGCGCACGCTGCGCAGCGGCGGCGCGCTGGGCATGCTGATCGACCAGGACACGCAGGTCGAGGGCGCGTGGGTGCCGTTCTTCGGCCGGCCGGCGTTCACGCCGCTCGGCGCGGCGCAGATCGGCGCGCGGCGCGGCGTCGCCGTCGTGCCGTCTTTCATCGAGCGGCTGCCGGACGGCAGCCATCTCGCGACGTTTCACCCCGCGCTCGAGCTGCCGGGGGACGCGGTAGACGCAACGGCGCTGATGACGCGTACCATCGAAGAGCAGGTGCGCCGGCGCCCGGAGCAATGGGTGTGGATGCACCGCCGCTGGCGGACGCAGCCGCCAGCCGCGATCGCCGACTGACGCACTCACCTCTGCCCGCCACCCATTGACGCAGTGACCTCTCGCGCCCGCCTCCTCGCTGTCCTCGGCTGCGCCGTTCTCATCGGCCGGGAGGTGCCGGCTGCGCCGCCGCCGCCACCACCGCAGGGTTGGTACCGGGTCGACCTCTCATCCACGCCGCCCACCTTGCTGCGCGGAACCCCCGACGCCTACAAGGCGCAGCTCGCGGGCCAGGGCGACGACCTCGCGCAGCCGTCGGCCGGGCTGAGCCGCGGCGGCGTCGTCCTCACCGCGCCGCGTACGCACGCCCTGCGGCAGATCGGCTCGACCCTGTCGTGGCGGCTCTCGCTCGGCGGGGAGCCGTATCTCACCTTCACGCCGCTCGCCGACCCGAGCCGCTGCCGCGCGGTCGCGACGGTGTACGCCGGAGAGCTCGGCGGCCCGCCCGTACGGCTGTGGACGGGGACGGCGCCGGTCAACGCCTGGCCGGCCGGGCCGGAGATCGTGGTCGATCTCAGTCGCTGGGCCCGCCGCGACATCGGCCTCCATTTCGACGTGCGACGCGCCACGAACGGCTACCGCGATTGCCCGATGGTCTGGGGCAGCCCCGCAGTCCTCAGCCGCTACGTGCCAGCCAGCTCCCCGCGCTTGCCCAAGACACCGCCGAACGTGCTGCTGCTCGCCGTCGACACGCTGCGCGCCGACGCGCTCGGCGCCTGGGGCCGCCGGCCGACGGTGACGCCGGCGCTCGACGCGCTGGCCGCCGAGAGCGACGTCTTCCTCGACGCCTTCAGCACCAGCAACTCCACCAACCCCAGCTTCTCGTCCATCCACACCGGTCTCTACGTGCAGCACCACGGCGTGCGCGATCTGCGGACGCCGCTGCCGGCCGTGCACGTGACGCTCGCCGAGCGCTTCGCCGCCGCCGGCTACGACACCCACGCGGTGCTCTCGGCGCAGCACCTCGACAACGTCGCCTCCGGTCTCGGCCAAGGGTTCGCAACAGTCGACGAGGCCGTCGACCATTCGGCCGCGCGCCTCGCCGTCGACCAGGCGATGAACTGGCTGCAGCGCCCGCGCCGCAAGCCGTTCTTCCTCTGGGTCCACCTCTTCGACCCGCACACGCCGCACATGCCGCCGGCGCCGTTCGCGCTCGGCCAGCGGGCGGCGACCCGCTACGGGCTGAGCCCGGTCGCCGACTGGGTGAGCTTCCGCAGCGGCGGCCTGCGCCCCTTCCGCATCCCCGGCCTGGCCGCGGACCGCGACCTCTACTTCGGCGAGGTCGCCTACGCCGACCGCGAGATCGATCGCCTGCTGGGGCTGCTCGAGAGCCGCGGCCAGCTCGGCGACACCCTCGTCGCCTTCGTCGCCGATCACGGCGAGAACCTCGAAGACCACGGCCTCGCCTACCGTCACGCCGGGCTGTGGGACACCACCACGCACGTGCCGCTGATGATCCGCTGGCCCGATCGTGTCGCGAGCGCTCCGAACGTCCGCGGCGGCGCTGCGATCACCCGCGGCCGGCGATTGCGCGGCCTCGTGCAGACGATCGACCTCTTCCCCACGCTGCTCGCCGCCGCCGGCCTTCGCCCCAACACCACCGACGGGCGCGACCTGCGCACGCTGGTCGACGGCGGCCGCGGCGGCCGGCCGGCGGTGTTCGCCGAGCAGGCCGACGGCGTCGGCGCCTCGGTGCGCACGCCCTCGTGGCGTTACTTCGTCTCGGCCGGCAGCAAGCTCGTGGCGCCCGGCGCCTATCTCTACGACCTGCGGCGCGATCCCGGCGAGGTCGTCAATCTCGCCGGCAAGGGCCGGCGCGAGGAGGCCGAGCTGCGCGCGATGCTCGTCCGCTGGCGGCTCGACGGCAAGCCGTCCGCGCCGCGCTCGAAGCTGACGCCGGAAGAGGAAGCCGCACTCCGCGCGCTGGGCTACGACTAGGCCGGCGCGCTACGAGTACACCGCTTCGGCGTCTTCTTCTTCCTCTGCCTCGGCTTCCGCATCGGCCCGCTTCTTCGCGCGGCCGACGATCGCCGCCGCCGCCACGCCCAGCAGGTAGAGCCCCAGCGTCGGCACCGCGAACAGGCAGAGGTTGAAGACGTCGGAGGTGGGCGTGATGATCGCCGCCGCCACGAAGATCACCAGCACCGCCCAGCGGAAGTTGCGCAGCAGGAAGCGCGGCGTCACCAGACCGACGCGGGCGAGGAAGACGATCACCAGCGGCAGCTCGAACATCAGTGCGAGGCCGAGGATCACCGTCATCAGGAAGCTGAGATAGCTCGGCCCGGTGATCGCCGGCGTGAAGTTGCGGCCCATCTCGAGCAGGAACTCGACCGAGAACGGGAAGGCCACGTAGTAGGCGAAAGCGCCGCCGGCGAGGAAGAGCAGCGAGCCGGAGACGATGAACCCGAGGGTGTAGTAGCGCTCGCGCGAGTAGAGGCCGGGGCGGATGAACCGCCAGAGGTGGTAGAGGATCACCGGCGCCGCCGCGAAGAGCGCCGCCAGCAGCGCCACCTTGATGTAGAGCATGAACGCGTCGGTGACCGAGAGGATCACCAGCTTCTGCCCCTTCGGCAGGTAGCGGTAGGCGGGTTTGGCGAGGAACTCGAAGATCGCCTCCACCTTCCACCAGCAGACGAAGAAGGCCAGGCCGAGCGCGCCGATCACCCACATCAACCGGTTGCGCAGCTCCTCGAGGTGCTCGAGGAGACTCATGCTCGGCAGCTCCTCGCGCTCGCGACGCAGCGCCGGCGGCCGCCGCCGCACGCCCGGCGCGCTGCGCTCGTCGCTCATTGCAGCTGCGTCGGCGTGATGGGCTCTGGCGCGGGCTCAGGGGACGCAGCTGCGGGCTCGGCAGCCTGCCGTGCGGCGTCGGCTTCGAGCGCCGCCCCGAAATCCGCGAGCAGCTCGGCGGCCGGCGGCTCGGAAGACGCATGCGGCGCGGCCGCGGACGAGGCCGCGGACGCGGCCACGGTGCCGGCCGGCAGCGCCGCCGAGATCGCCGGCGCCGGCGCGGCTGTCGCGGCAGGCTGCGCCCGCCAGGCCGGCGTCTCCGGCTCCTCGAGCTGCGTGTTCACCGCCCGCTGCAGCTCGGTCGAGGCGCGGCGGAACTCCGCCATGCCCTTGCCGATCGTGCGGCCGATCTGCGGCAGGCGCTTCGGTCCGAAGATGAGCAGCGCGAGGATGAAGATGAAGACCAGCTCGGGACCGCCGATGCCGAACATGCGCAGATGATAGCGCGTCGCGGCGGCGGCCCCGGCGACCTCGACTAGCAACTGAATGACGGCAGGATCCGGCGAAAGATCTGGCGAAACTCGGGTGCTATCATTCGCGCTCTATGCGGCGACCCTGGCGCATCGCGGCTGCCCTCCTCTTCGTCATCACCACCATCGCCGGCGCCCTCTTCGGCGACCGCCTGCTCGCCCTCTCCGACAACGCCCGCGCCGGCCTGCGCCAGTACACCGAGCTGGTCGAGGCGGTGCACGCGCACTCGGGCGCCGAGGTGAGCTACAAGGACGTCGTCTACTCCTCGATCAACGGCATGCTGCGGAAGCTCGATCCGCACACCAGCTTCCTGCCGCCCGAGGCCTACGCGCGCATGCGCGACCGCCAGCAGTCGAGCTTCTTCGGCCTCGGCATCCTCGTCGGCATGCGCGACGACAAGCTCACCGTCATCTCGCCGCTCGAGGGCACGCCCGCCTCGCGCATGGGCATCCGCGCCGGCGACATCATCACCTCCATCGAGGGCGAGCCGACCAACGACATGCCGCTCGACGACGCGGTGATGAAGCTCAAGGGCCCGAAGGACACCGAGGTCACCATCACCGTCGCCCGCCGCGGCGTCAGCACGCCGCTCGAGCTGACCATCAAGCGCGCCGAGATCCCGCTCACCACGGTGCGCTACGTGATGATGATCGCGCCCGACACCGGCTACTTCCGCGTCACCGAGTTCTCGCGGTCGACCGGCAAGGAAGTGCAGGACGCCATCGCCAGCCTGCGCAACCAGGGCATGAAGCGGCTGCTGCTCGACCTGCGCAACAACGGCGGCGGCCTGCTCGACCAGGCGATCGCGGTGGCCGACCAGTTCGTGCCCGAGGGCTCGACCATCGTCGAGACCAAGGGCCGCATCCGCGACTCCTTCCACAAGTACGAGGCCGAGGGCGAGCACCGGCCGCTCGACCTGCCGCTCGTCGTGCTGGTCAACAGCGGCTCGGCGTCGGCCTCCGAGATCCTCGCCGGCGCCATCCAGGACCACGACGTCGGCGTCATCGCCGGCACCCCGACGTGGGGCAAGGGCCTCGTGCAGACCGTTTACGGCCTGCCCTTCGACGGCGCGCTGGCGCTCACCACCGCCAGCTACTACACGCCGTCGGGCCGCCTCATCCAGCGCGACTACACCTCGGTCTACGACTACTACGCGCACGGCGACGGCGTCGGCGAGGACGACGAGGAGAGCAACACCGGCCCCGTCGAGCTGCCGCACGGCGACGAGCCGGTCTTCTACACCGACCTCGGCCGCAAGGTCTACGGCGGCGGCGGCATCACCCCCGACGTGCTGATCCACGCCGAGGAGCAGCCCGAGCTGCTGCAGTTCCTCGAGGCGCGCAACGCTTTCTTCGAGTTCGGCGTCGAGTACACCGCCGACCACAAGATCACCGACCCGAGCTGGACGCCGGGCCCCGAGGTGCTGCGCGACTTCGAGCGCTGGGTGCGCGCGCAGGGCATGGCCGAGGACGAGGCCGACCTCGACAAGGGCTTCCAGGACGAGAAGACCCGCAAGGACGTGCTCGAGCGCCTGCGCGCCGAGATCTTCAACGCCACCCTCGGCAACGACGTGCGCTATCGCGTGCTCGCCGAGGGCGACCACCAGATCCAACAAGCCCTTGGCCTCTTCGGCAAGGCCAGCGACCTGCTGGCGAGCCGCAAGAACAGCAAGGGCGACACCCACGTGGCCGCCGGCACCCACCGGTAGCTACCCCCAAACACCGACCGCAACCACCTGAGGGGTGGATCAGCGGGCCCGTTCTCGACGCGAGAGCGGGCCTTTTTTCATGTTGCGGCAAGCTTCCGAGGGCCTACTCCACACCCGCCGTGAGCTTCTTGACCAGCGGGCTGACCAGCAGGGCCACCACCCCGGCGCCGCCGATGATCAGACCCACTGCCCAGAACAGGGCCGAGGGGGCGAGGGTCTCGAGCCGGCCGGCAACCAAACCGGCGAACACGTTGCCGAGCGCCGAGGCGACGAACCAGATCCCCATCATCTGCCCGACGCGGTCGCGCGGGGCCAGCTTGGTGATCGAGGACAGCCCCACCGGCGACAGCGAGAGCTCGCCGCAGGTGTGGAGGAAGTAGGTGACCACCAGCCATGCCGCCGTCACCGGGTGCTCCTTGGTGGCGTTGACTGCCCCCCAGGCGAGCACCAGGAAGCCGGCCGCCAGCCCGATGAGGCCGAGCGCGAACTTGAGCGGGATCGACGGGTTGGCCTTGCGTCGCGCCAGATACGTCCACAGCCAGCCGAACACCGGCGAGAAGATGATGATGAAGATCGGGTTGACGTTCTGCAGCCAGCCGGTCGGCATCTCCCAGCCGAAGTAGACGCGGTCGGTCAAGTCGCGGGCGAAGAGGTTCAGCGACGAGCCCGCCTGCTCGAAGCCCGACCAGAAGATGGCGGCGAGGATGAAGATCCAGAAGATCACCAGCAGCCGCTGCTTCTGCACCTTGTCGTAGCCGCCAGCCACCAGCAGATAGATGAAGTAGAGGATGGCGAGGCCGATGATGCCGTAGCCGAGGCCGCCGGCCACCGTCGTCAGCGTCACCGCCAGGGTCCCCGAGATGGCGAGGAAGGCGAAGATGGCGATGACCACCACCACGCCGACGAGCGTCAGCACGAAGGTGCGGGTGCGCTGGGTCAGCACGTGCGGCGGTTCGTCGCCCTTGAGCAGCCCGGCGCTACCGAGGTGACGCACGCCCAGCTTGTACTGCACCAGCCCGAACAGCATGCCGAAGCCGGCCGCCGAGAACCCCCAGTGCCAGTCGAGCTTCTCTCCCAACGTGCTGCAGACGAAGGGGCCGAGGAAGGCGCCGAGGTTGATGCCCATGTAGTAGATGGAGAACCCGGAGTCTCGCCGCGCGCCACCCTCGGGATAGAGGTCGCCCACCATGGTGCTGATGTTTGGCTTCAGCAGGCCGGTGCCGAGCACGATGAGGATGAGGCCGGTGAAGAAGGTGGGGATCGTCGGCAACCCCAGCAGCGGCGCCGCGATGGTGAAGTGGCCGGCGGCGATGATGCAGCCGCCGACGAACACCGCTTTGCGCTGGCCCCAGATCTTGTCCGCCACCCAGCCGCCGGGCAGCGCCAGCAGGTAGACCATGCCGGTGTAGAGGCCGTAGATGGCGGAGGCCTTGTCCACCGGGAAGCCGAGACCGCCGTTGGCCACCGCCACCGGCGTGGTCATGAAAAGGACCAGCAGCGCCCGCATGCCGTAGTACGACAGCCGCTCCCACATCTCGGTGAAGAACAGCGTCGACAGCCCACGCGGGTGCCCAAACCAGACGCCGCCGGGCGGGTGTTGCAGGGGCGGCTTGTCGGTGGCCGTGGAAGCGACCTCCACCACCTCGTGGTAGGGCTGTTTGCGCGGGCCGTCGCTCATCGCGTCACCTCGGTTTCGGCTGTTTTGGCGAGCACACCGGGAACTTGGTGGTACCTTCGCTGCGTGAAAGGCCAATCAGCAAGAGTGTTGCCGGGCCCGAAGGATAGCGCGGGCCGCGTGTAAGCGGCAACGCGATGTCGCCAAGCGCGATGATCGGCGTCGTCTGCGGGATCTGGGTGCTCCTGGCCGGAGCGTCGCTGTTCTTTGCCGTCGCTGCGTGGAGGGGCTTCGCCTTTCGGCCGCGCCAGCTCGAAACGTCGAACCGCGAGCGCCATGGCCTGCGATACCGCTACGCCGAACGCCGGGCAGGCCTCCGCTTCGTCGGCTTCTTCGTCAGCGTCGCCGTGCCGCGTGCTCTCAGTTTCGCCCTACATCGCGAGCGGCGCTTCGACCTCTTCGGCAAGTGGACAGGGCTGACGAGAGAGCTCCAGACGGGTGACCCCACCTTCGATCACGCCTTCTACGTCGACACCGCCGATCCGACAGGGGCCGTCCTGTTGCGGCGTCAAGAGGTCCGCGATCGGCTGGTGTCACTGCCGCGACGGCTGCGCGAGCACGAGGGCCGGCTGCACGGGCTGCACTGCGCCGACGGCGAGCTCCACGTCGAGGTGCGAACGATGACTGTGTCCGAGGAGCACTTGCGGGCTCAGGAAGAGCTCGCCATCGACGGCATCGCCCCTCTCGTTGCAGAGATCTGGGCGACCCGGCCGGAGGGGGCCGCGGTCTCCGCGCCCCCGCCCGGCCGCGAGCACACGGTGCGCAAGGTTTATCTCGGGCCCTGGCTGATCGGCTGCGCCATCGCGCCGGCCGTGATCGCCCTGTCGCCCGCCAGCCTGGTGGTGCCGTTCGCGCTGCTCGCGCAGGGGGCCCTCGTCGGTGGCCTGCTGTTCCTCACCTTCCTGGTGTGGGCCTTCCGCTACGTCGGCCAGGGTCCGCGACGGCATTGGCTCCTCGTGGAATGGCTGCTCCTCGCCGCGCCCGGGTTCGTGTTCACCGCGGCCCTCGCCCTGCGCACCGCTAACCTTCACCTCGACGCCAGCCCTCGCGAACGCGTCACCGTCACCGATCCCTGGCTGCACGAGACCAAGGCAACCTACCCGGGGACCTCCACCATCTTCGCCATCTCCTTCGACAGCGACCATCCGGTCCTCGCGCGGGCGGCGAGCCGGCGCGCCGAGTACGTGCTCGATCGGTCGACCGTCGCGCGGCTGTACTCGAGCTGGCACCGCGGGCACGGCAAGACGGCGGTCGTCGAGTTGCGTCGAGGCGCTCTCGGGCACCCGTGGATCGCGGGCGTCTCGCCCGGTCCCTGAGCCACTGAAGCGAACTGTGCGGAAGTGCTGTCTCGCCACGCAAGTTGATCGTGCCGATCCGCGGATGATGGAGAGTCAGACGAGCGACTAGGGTGCGTCGTCCTCGTTCGCTTCTCTGGCTTTCAGCCAATCGCGCGGCGATCGTTGGCGTCCAGCGCGAGCAACGCTCAGGGTCTCTCCAGCCGCTCTCGATCGTCCGCGAGGATCTCGGTGGCAGTCGGCGTCGGCGGAAGCCCACGCGTCGCGGCTTCGCCCATTTTCAGCCACTCGTCGAGCCACTTCGCCGTCGCCTGAGCCTCGGCGGGCGCCGGGACGCGCCGCGCGTCAAGGCCGGCACGCACCAACTCTGGAACGAGTTCCTTCAGCTTCTTCTTTTGCCGCACCGCCTCGATCTTGACCTCGGTCAGCAGCTCGTCAGGAAGCTCGATCGTGGTCTTCACTCGCCCACTTTACCAGCAAACCACCTATCGGCCTCCTGGTATCCTGGGACGCCTAGAGTCCGGGAAGGCGGCAAGGCGCTTCACCCGCGCCGGACGTCAGCGTCGCCGTGCCGCGTGCTCTCCGTTTCGCCCTCCACCGAGAGCGGCGCTTCGACCTCTTCGGCCGCGCGGCACGTTCACGCGCCCGCGGCTGCCGGCCTTGTCGCCAGGGAAGCGAGCACCGCCTGCAGGCGCGCCAGGTCGAGCGGCTTCACCAGATGGGTGCCGAAGCCGGCGGCGAGCGAGCGCTCGACGTCGGCCGGCTCGCCATGACCGCTCAGCGCGATCAGCGTCACCGCCGCGAGCTGCGGGTGCTGGCGCAGCAGCCGCGCCAGCTCGTAGCCGTCCATGCCGGGCAGGCTCAGGTCGAGGATCACCGCCGACGGGCGTTGCTCGACCGCGGCCAGCAGAGCGGTCACCCCCGAGTAGGCGACGACGGCTTCGTAGCCCAACATCCGCAACAGCAGGGCGAGGCTGTCGGCCGCGTCGACGTCGTCGTCCACCACGAGCAGCTTCACGCCACTGGCCACGGACGCGATCGGCGCGTTTCCATTCGGCGCCGGCACCGGGCTGCCGGGCTCGGCGACCGGCAGGCGCACGACGAACTCGCTGCCGTGACCGACGCCGGCACTGGTTGCCGAGACCTCACCCTGGTGGAGCTCGACGACCGCCCGGACCAGGCTGAGGCCGATGCCGAGGCCGCCCGCGGCACGATCGAGGGTGCGGTCGGCCTGGGTGAAGAGGTCGAAGACGCCGGGCAGCACGCTCGCCGCGATGCCGGCGCCGTTGTCGCGCACGCGCAGGACGGCCGTGCCGCCGGCGAGCTCCAGCGAGAGCGCGATGCGCCCGCCGGGCTCGGTGTACTTGGCGGCGTTGTCGAGCAGGTTGACCACCACCTGCTCGAGCCGGGCCGCGTCGGCGAGCAGCCAGACCGGTAAGTCGGGGACCGTCACCGTGAGGACGTGACCGCGACGCTCGATGGCGCCGTGCGTCGCCTCGACGGCCATGGCGACGATGCCGCGCAGCTCGACGCTCTCCACCTGCAACCGCAAGCGGCCGACGGCGACGCGCGAGATCTCGAGCAGGTCGCCGACGAGCCGCGAGAGCTGCCCCACCTGGCGCTCGAGGATCGTCCGCGCCTGCTGCTGGAGGAGGGTCTCCTCGCCGCGCTGCAGCCGCATGAGCTGCAACGCGTTGACGATCGACGACAACGGGTTGCGCAGCTCGTGCGAGAGCATGGCGAGGAACTCGTCCTTGCGCCGGTGCAGGTCGGCCAGCGCGGTCGCCTGCTCCTTGGCCTGCCGCTCGAGATCGGTGCGGCGCGTGATGTCGCGGATGTTGCACTGGATGACGTCGCGATCGGCGGCGCGGTAGACGTTGCTCACGAACTCGACCTCGACCCGGGCGCCCGAGCGGTCGAGCAGCGGCAGGTGCTCGTAGCGGATGTAGCCGGTCGCGGTGAGCTCGCGGAACGCTTCCCGGGTCGCGGCGATGTCCTCGAACAGGCCGATCTCCCACAGCTCCTTGCCGAGGAGCTCGTTGTGGGAGTAGCCGAGCAGCCCCTTGATGAACGGATTGGCGTCGACGATCCTGCGGCTCGCCACGTCGAGGATCAGGATGCCGTCCTTGGCGGTCTCGAAGAGTCGCCGATAGCGGGTCTCGCTCGCCTCGAGCGCCGCGATGACGGCGCTGCGCGCTTCGTCGTCGCTCAGCGCCGGCGCGACAGGCGCGATGGTCGGCATGAGAGGAGGCTAGCCGACACGCCGCGGCTGGAGAACCGAAGTTCCTACCCCACCGCGGTGAGAAACGATCCGTGAAAACTACTGAATCCTCGCCGCCCTGTTGGCGGCGCCCGAGGAAAGCCGTTTCCGCGTGTTACCTTGGATCGGTGCAGCCTCCCGACGACACGGACCACGCGGCCCTCACCCAGGCGCTGCAAGAAGCGCAGGTGGCGCTGGCCGTCGAGCGTGCGCGCGCGCAGGAGGCGAACGAGCGCGCCCGCGTCACGGCGGAGACGCTGCGCGAAGCGACCGTCGCTCTCACCCGCAGCCTCGATCGCGAGACGGTGCTGACGACGCTCCTCGAGCACCTGCGCCGGCTGGTGCCCTTCGACCGCGCCAGCGTGATGGTGCTCGAGGAGGCATCGCGCGTCTCGGTGCGTGCCGTCTTCGACGGCGAGCGCGTCAAGCCGCTGCTGCCTCCGGAGCGGCCGGAGTTCCTCGCCGACGAGCACCCGGTGCTGCGCCGCATCCTGTCCACCGGCGCGACGGTGGTCATCCCCGACACGCGGGAGCTGCCCGACTGGACGCCGCCCATCGGCTTTGCCGACGAGGCGAGCTGGCTGGGCGTGCCGTTGTTCGCGCGCGGCAGCGTCGCCGGCCTCTTCTCGCTCGCCAAACGCGAGACAGGCTACTTCAACGACGAGCACCTGCGGCTCGCCGAGACGCTGTCGTCGCAGGCCTCGGTGGCGGTGGAGAACGCCATCCTCTTCGAGCAGATGCAGGCGGCGAGCGCGCGCATGCAGGTGCTCTCGCGCCGGCTCGTCGAGGTCCAGGAGGACGAGCGGCGCACCGTCGCCCGCGAGCTCCACGACGAGGCCGGTCAGGCGCTGATGTCCCTGCGCTTCGGCCTGCAGCTCCTCGAGCGCGAGACCGGCGGCGGCGACGGCATCGCCGCCCGCGTCGCCGAGCTCAAGCAGACGACGGACGCGGTCATCGACAGCCTGCACCGGCTCGCCGCGGCGCTGCGGCCCCCGAGCCTCGACATGCTCGGGCTCGATGCCGCTCTGCGCCAGTACCTGGGCTCGATCGAGGGCAAGTCGGGGCTGGTGGTGCGCTACAAGGCGCGCGGGCTCGCCGGCGAGCGCCTGTCGCCGCCGATCGAGACCGCCCTCTATCGCATCGTGCAAGAGGCGGTCACCAACGTCATGCGCCACGCCCGCGCCACCTGCGTCGACGTGCTGGCGGCGCGCGACGACGGGCGCGTGCTGGTGGTGGTCGAAGACGACGGCATCGGCTTCGCGACCGGCTCGCCGGCAGGCACCGAGCGTCTTGGATTGGTCGGCATGCGCGAGCGCGCGCAGGCGCTGGGCGGCACCCTCACCATCGAGAGCGCGCCGGGCTCGGGGACCACCGTCGCGGTCGAGGTGCGGTCGTGACCACCCGCGTGCTGATCGCCGACGACCACCCGCTGCTCCGTGCCGGCCTGCGGCAGCTGCTCGCCGCCGATCCCGACCTCGAGACCGTCGGCGAGGCGGCGACCGGCGCCGAGGTCCTGCAGCTCACCGGCGAGCTCCACCCCGACGTCGTCCTACTCGACATCAGCATGCCCGGCGACAACGGCATCGCCACCGCGCGCGCGCTCAAGGCCCGCTTCCCCGACGTGCTGGTGCTCTTCCTCACCATGCACGAGGAGGAGGGCATGCTGCAAGAGGCGCTGCGCGCCGGCGGCGACGGCTACGTCGTCAAGCGCGCCGACGAGCCGGAGATCCTGCGCGCCATCCACGCGGTGCGCAACGGCGGCGTCTACATCCACGCCACGATGACCCGCGCACTGCAGCAGCCGCCGCCGCGCCACGCCGCACCGGGCGAGGCCTTGACCCAACGCGAGATCGACGTCCTGCGGCTGCTCGCCCGCGGCAACACCAACCGGCAGATCGCCGAGCTGCTCAACCTCTCCGTCCGCACCGTCGAGAGCCACCGCGCCAACCTGATGGGAAAGCTCGGGCTGGCGAGCCGGGTCGAGCTGGTGACCTACGCCGAGGAGCATGGGCTCCTATGAGCCCCCAGCCCGAGCGCCAGCGCACCGACGAGAGCCTGCGTGCCGAGCGCCGCAACTCCGACGAGGCCATCGCCGAGCGCCTGAGCACGCTCGACGCCGAGGCGGATGCGCTGGTCGAGCAGGCACGCGGCCGTGCCGATGCCGTGCTCGACAAGGCGCGCGAAACGGCGGACCGCAGCCGGCCGCGGGCCGGCGACGCGAGCGCCGGGCGAGCGGCAACGGACAGCGAGCGCGCCGTCGCCGACGAGGTCCTGCAGGAGGAGCGCGCCGCCGCCGACGAGGCCATTCGCCACGAGCGCGCCGAGCAGGCACGCATCCTGGCCGCCCTCCTGCCGTTCGAGCGCGACAAGACGGACCGCGACCTGCTCACCGAGCGCGCGCGCTCCGACGAGGCGGTGGAGCACCGCGACGACTTCATGGGCATGGTGAGCCACGACCTGCGCAACATGCTCGGCGCCATCCTGGTCGACGCCATGCTGCTCGCCGAGCAGGCTTCGGGGAGCGACGAGGGGCAGCGCACGGTCGCCGGCATGAAGCGCCTCGAGCGTCACGTGGCGCGCATGAACGGGCTGATCGGCGACCTGCTCGACGTGGCGACCATCGACGCCGGCCTCCTCGTCGTCGACCCGCAGCCCCACGACGTCGCGCTGCTGCTGGCGGAGACCGCCGACGTCTTCGCGCGGTTGGCCGCGGAGAGGGGTGTCGCCGTGGCCGTCGAGGCGGTGCCGGAAGGCCTCGCCGCCAACGTCGATCACCGCCGGATGCTGCAGGTGCTCGGCAACCTTCTCGGCAACGCGCTCAAGTTCACGCCGCGCGGCGGCAGCGCGTCGCTGAGAGCGGCGGGCGATCCCGCGGGCGTGCGGCTGTCGGTGGCAGACACCGGCATCGGGATCCCTCCCACCATGCTGGAAGCGGTGTTCGAGCGCTTCTGGCAGGTCGGGAAGAACGATCGGCGCGGCACCGGGCTCGGCCTCTACATCTCGCGCAGCATCGTCGAGGCACACGGCGGCAGGATCTGGGCGGAGAGCGTGGTGGGGGCCGGCACCACCGTGCACGTGACGCTGCCTGCCGCGGCGGCGGCCACCGACGACCGCAGCGACGCGGAGCAGCGGGCCTAGCCCCGCCAACCCACGAGCCTGCGCAACCCGTCAACGCGCGCCACCGGCCGGCCGGCTCTCAAGCTGGCGCTGGCGCTCGCCAGCACGGGGATCGCGCTGCTGGCGGTCGAAGGCGTGCTGCGCCTCACGCATCCCTTCGGCTTCCGCCAGAGCGGCAGCACGCTGGTGCTGCCGAGGAACGTGGTGTACGACATCCGCGCCGACCAGCGCTCGCGCTCCGACCAGCTCGAGGCCCACGTCGTCCACAGCAAGAACTCGCTCGGCTTCCGCGGCCCAGAGCCGCCCGCCGACTTCGCGAGGTGGATGATCATCGTGGCCATCGGCGGCAGCACCACCGAATGCTTCTACCTCGGCGACGGCAAGACCTCCCGACGCGCCGCACGACGAGGACCGGGTGGAGCTCGATCCCGCCGGGATCCTCGCCGACCACTCCGCGTTGGCGGCGACGCTGCTCAACCTCTACCGCTGGAAGAAGACGCGGGCGATCGCCGACCTCGGCTCGATGCCCAAACGCGGCAGGTCGGCCGCGAGCGGCACGTGCTGGTGGTCGACCTCGCGCGGCGGCTGCCCAAGGACTCAACGTTCTTTTACGACTTCTTTCACTTCACGAACGCGGGGGCGGATCGCGTCGGCGCGATCGTGCACGACGGCCTGCGCCCGTGGCTGTTGGAGAAGTACCCGGCGTGGGGGATCGCGCCGGCCGTTTGAGCCCGCGGTCCTGCCCTCGGCGACCACCACCAGGCAGCCGTCGCGGTCGAGGTCGACGCGCATCGAGCGCGCCGCACGCAGCGACTGGCCGATGCTGGCATCGACGCGAAAGCTCTTCCACACCGCCGCGCTGGCGACCTCCGGCCGCTTGACGGTGCGCCGATCGAGCTTTCCGGCGTAACGCGCCACGTTCCAGAAGATCCAGATGGCGAGCAGCCCCACCAGGATCACCAGTGTCGACGAGTAGGCGAGCAGCGTCGCCGCCAGCGCGTGATAGCCGGCCACCGGGTTCTCGCGCACGAAGAGCCGCACTCCCGTCACCCACAGGAAGAGGCTCAAGAGCGGCAGCACGAGGTAGATCCACACCGCCCAGCAGACGACGGTCAGCACGCCCAGCATGCCGGCGGGCAACGGCTTGCCGCGCGAGCCGCGACGCCGCAGCTCCGCGATGGTGCTGGCCTCATCGATCCGGGCTGCGCCAGACGGCATGGTGCGACCTCCCAAGGTTGTGGAGGGCGACCGGCAGCGCCACGACCGAGGTACCGGCGGTGATCACCCAGTAGAGAGCCGGATACCAGATGGCCCAGAAGAGGTTGCGCACCAGGCCGTTGCCCTCGTAGCGGCGGTCGAGGGCGAGCCCGGTCACGAACTGCAGCAGGCAGACGAGCGCCAGCAGGCTGCCGGTCCAGCCGGGCAGCAGGCTGACGACCCGCAGGGCCGGCGGCACGTGGGCCGGCAGCAGCTGGGTGGCCAGCCAGGCGAGCACGACCACCACCACCGCGTAACACCACACGGTGCTGACCATGAGCTCGGCGAACACCGGCCACATGCGGCGCTTGGTCCACTGCACCGCCGCCCGCCGATGCGTCGCCGCCGCCTCGATGCCGCCGCGCGCCCAGCGCAGGCGCTGCCGCCACAGCCCGCGAGTCGTCTCGGGGACGAGGATCCAGCACACGGCGCGCGGCTCGTAGAGGATCCCCCAGTAGGCCAGCTGCAGCTTCCAGCTGATGTCGACGTCCTCGGTCACCGTGTCGGTGGACCAGTAGCCCACCTCGTGCACGGCGAGGCGCCGGAAGCAGGAGCAGACTCCGGAGACGGTGTAGACGCGGCCGAGCAGCCGCTGGGTGCGTTTGATCATGCCGACGATGGCGGAGAACTCGCCCACCTGCACCCGCGAGACGAGCGTCGTGCGATTGAGCACCCGTGGATTGCCGGTGACGGCGCCCACCCGCGGGTTGCGCTCCAGGTCGTGGACCATCCAGGCGATGGCGTCCTCCTCGAGCAGCGCATCGGCATCGACGCACATCAGGTACTCGGAGTCGCTGGCGAGCGCGCCGAGGTTGAGCGCCTGCGCCTTGCCCAGGTTGTGCGCCAGGGTGAGGACGCGTAGCCTCGGCAGCTCGCCCTGCAGGCGCCGCAGCACTTCGGCGGTGGCGTCGGTGCTGGCGTCGTCGATGACCAGGACCTCGAGCCCCGGATAGCGGCTCGCCGCGGCCGTGCGCACCACCTGCTCGATCGACAGCTCCTCGTTGTGACAGGGGATGAGCACGGTCACCGCCGGATGGCTGGCGAGCACGGGCCGACCCGGGCGCCGCCACTCGCGGCGGAAGAAGAAGATCACCGCGCCGGCGATCCAGAACAGCGCCATGAAGAACGGGTAGTAGAAGACGAAGCGGAAGAGGGTGTGCATCGCGGTCTGCCTCAGGGGTCGGTCTGCTTGCCGGCCATCGGCAGCGCGAAGGCGTCGAGCGACTCCAACGAGCCGCGCAGCCCCGCCTCCGCGAGCTCGATCGGGAGGCCGATCCACTCCCAGCCGGCGATGGCGAGATCGGTGGCCTCTCGATCGGCACCCCTCACGCCGGCGGCGGCGACGGTCGTGCCGCGCGACTCCCGCTGCTCCGGCGCCAGCGGCGCGAGCCGGAAGCCGCGCGCCGGCGGTGCCGCTGCGGGTGCCCAGGCGAGGCGGGCGGCCGGCCGCGCGTAGAGGATGGCCTCGCCCAGCCGCTCCCCTTCGCGGGCGCCGGCCGGGAGCACGGCCACGTCGAGGTCGACGGCGCGTGCGAGGTCGCCGGCCAGGGCGACGTCGCGGCCTGGATCGCCGGTCGCCGGCACGTCGACGGCGAGCGCAGACACGCCCGCCCCGCGCAGCGCGCGGGCGAGCGCGCCGACGACGTTGCCGCGCATCGGCGCCGCAGTGGTGGGAAACCACGCGCCCGAACCGTCACCGGGCCGGATGCGCACGCCGTTGAGGGCGAGACGCCGTACGACGTCGACGACGCGCCGCAGCCGCGCCTCGGGGTCGCCGCCGGCGCACAGCCATGCCGCGTCGACCTCGACGAAACGCACCGGATGCTGATCGGGGTCCCAACGAGCGCCCGCCTGCGCGTCGGCCCAGACGCCGGCCCACGCCGGCATGGCGTAGCGCGCGACGCGCGGCGGCGCCAGCTGCGGCGGTATGGTGGTGAAGGTGGGCAGGTCGATGGACAGTCCCAGGCTCGCCGCGACGGCCTCGGCGGGACCGCTCCAGGTCCCGGGCGCCCACGCCACGGCGGCGGGCGCGACACCCGTCACCTCGCGCAGTCGGTCGAGCTGCGCGGCAAGGCCGGCACGCAGCGCGGAGAGCGCCGCTTCTTCGCTCGCGGTCGCCGTTGTTGGCGAGCCGCAGCTCAGTGGGCGCGGCGCGAGCGCGTCGGCCGCGGCGTCCACTCTCGGCACCAGCTCGATCCACGGCGAATGCGCCAGCAGGGCAAGCGTCGGCGCCAGCGCCGGGTCGCGCCCTTGCGCGGCTCCCACCGTCACCACCGCCGGCTCGCGATAGAGCTCGAGCAGCGGCAGCACGTAACGGGCGGCGCTCGCCGGGTCGTCGAACGACAGCACGACGGTCGGCGCGGCCGCGTCGCCGGCGGCGAGATCGCGCAGACGGATCGCCTGCCAGCCGTGCGCCTGCAGGAACTCGAGGTGCTCGGCGACGCGGCCGGGAGTCAGGGCTCCCTCGACCGCCGGCTCGCCGACGACGCCCCACGCCAGAGCGAGTGGAACGGCGAGGGCGGGAGCGGCGGACGCCGCAACGAGGAGCAGCAGTGCGGCCAGGCGGCGGCGCATCAGAAGGTCCTCCGCAGCGTGACGTAGAAGCGCGGGTCGAGCTCGCGCGAGCCGTCGTAGAGCTGGCTGCGAGCGCCGGCGCCGACGACCACCGTGGCGCGGTCGATGAGGTCCCAAGCGGACTCCAGCCAGACGCCGCCCACCGTTCCTTCGTCGAACCCGCGCTCGGCGTAACGGCCGGCAGTCAGCACCACCGCGAAGGTGCGGCGCTGGCGCGCCGAGTTCGCGGTGACCCACTGCGAGCGGTGCACGAGCGAGGCGCTGCGGTCGCTGCGCGGGCTGTAGTAGGCGACGTCCGAGCGGCTGCTGTCGGAGGCGTAGAGCTCGCCGCCGATGGTGGCGCTGTAGAAGGGTCCCTGCCGCACCAGGAGCTGGGCGTCGAAACGCGCCCAGCGCCGCACGTTGCCGTCGCTGACGAGCGAATGACCGGCCCCGGCTCCGGCGTTCCATCGTGCGCTCGGCGTGTAGCGGACGGCGAGGTCGGCGGTGTCGGCGACGAGACCGCCGGCGCGGGCCCGCACGGGAAGATCGCGCCAGGACCCATTCGAGTAGCCGCCATCGAGGCGCCATGGGTCGTCAGGGAGAAGGGTGAAGCGAGTCGACAGCGCGAGCCGGCGACCCTGCCGGCTGCCGCCGACGTCGGTGGCGACCTCGGCGCCGGCGCGGAGCCAGCGGCTCGGCGTCGCGGTGATGCCGAGAAACATGTCGCGGACGTCGCCCGCGGTGTAGCGGTCGTCCTCGGATCGGCTCTCGTGGCCGCCGGCAGCGAGCCGCGCCCGCGTGCCCACTGGGGTGCTTACTTCCAGCGACGCCCACGACTCGCCGAGGCCGCGGTCTGAGGTGTCGTAGCGACCACCGATCTCGACCGTCGGCGAGAGAATCGCAGCGACCTCGCGACGCAGCCGCAGCGCGTGCGCGTTCTCCGGGTAGACCGTGGCCAGCCTGACGGCCTCGCGGCGCGCCCGGGCGACGTCGCCGAGCGACGACAGCACGCCGGCGCGGGTGAGGCGCGCGGCGGGGTTGTCCACCGCCGGCAGGTCGAAGGTGGTGCGGGCGATCAGCTCCTCGATGCCGCGGAGGCCGTGTCGCGGCGACCCTTGGCTGATCTCGGCGGACGCCAGACCGCTACGCACCTGCGCATCGCCGGGATAGCGCGCGTGCAGCGACGCGAAGAGGCGCCGCGCCGCGACGGCGCGATCCGAGAACAGGAGCAGCCAGGCGCGCTGGATCTCGGCGCGAAGCCGCTGGTCCGGGATCTTCGCCAGTTCCCGCAACGCTTCCTCGGCATCGCCGAAGTGGCGCTGCTCGATGGCCGCCCAGTAGATCCCCATCCAGGGCTCGGGCGCGCCCGCGCGTTCCGCGGCAAAGCTGCGATAGAGCGCCTCCGCCTTGGCGGGCTGGCGCCGCGCCAGGTAGGCGTCGGCGGCGGCGTTGCGCGCCCAGTAGGGCGAGCTCGCGCCGGGCATCGTCTCCCAGAGCGCGATCGCGTCCGTCATGCGGTCGGCGAGCCGATAGGCGAGCAGCAGGTCGCGGGCGGCGCGCAGGTCTGCCGGATCGGCGCGATGCATGGGCTCGAGGATCGCCAGCGCCGACTCCACCTCGTGACGGCGCCGCGCCGGGTCGAAGACGGGTTCGTCCCATCCCCAGCGGACGTGCCGCGCCGCGACGTCGCCGGCGAGCCGTCGCATCAGCTCGGCGCCGGCCTCACCCTCGCGCGCCTGCGGGTGCAGCTCGACGAACGCGGCGGCGGCGGCCGGCGCGCCAGCCGCGAGCAGGTCGTCGGCGGCAAGACGAGCGAGCTCGCCGTCCGCGGGGCGAAGCCGGAGCAGCTCGCGGCGGTCGAGGAAAGCCTGCATCGATTGGCCAGCGGCCGCGCGCAGTTGGGCGCGCTCGGCCAGCGCCGACGCGTCGTCGGGCTGCGCCGCGAGCGTGGCGTCGAGCTGCGCCAGCCGTGCCTGCTCCGCGGTCGGCTCGCCGGCTGCCCGCGCCCCCACGGCGACCGCCCACGAGGCGAGTAGCAGCAGCGCCGTCCGCGCGGCGCGCCTCCGCCCTGGGCGGTATCGGAAATCAGTTCGTTCTCTCAAGAAAGGGACCATCTCTTTCGGTGTGACCACGGCAGGGCCGGCTTCAAGGGTACTCGTACCGCTGCGCCGCGAACACCGCATTACCTACCCAACGAAATTCGTCTGACCCGGGTAGGAACTACGGAAGCCGCGATCGCACACCCGCTCGCGCGTCACCCTCGCGAGCGCGCGCCGGCTGGCTGCCTACGCCTTGAACCGCTTCGCCGCGCGCTCGAAGAAGTCGCCCAACCTCCGGCGCATCTGCAACGTTCTCTCGTACGCGACGCCTTCGGCGCGCAAGCGCGAACCTTCCTTCTCCATCGCCGCCCGGCCGGTCACGATCCCGACGACCTGCCGTGCCCGCCCTTGGATCTGCTTCACCTTCGCGCCAGCTCGTGCCTTGATCATGGTTCTTCCTCTGCGGCAATCCGCGGCTGTCGAAATGTAGCCCGCGAGGCGGCCGGGCGGAACCGCAGTTTCTACGCGGGACGGCGGGGCGCCTGGGTGGCACCTACTGAGACAACGGCGGCGCGGAGCACTCGAGCTTTTCGCAATATTTCTTGTCCGAGAGTCGGCGTGTTGCAAAGATTGCAGGGTCGCCGGGTGAAATGTGCAATATGCGGGTTCGCCTCCGCGCCGATTCGTTATGGTGCGCAGCAACTGCAGGCGATCGCATCGCGGCGGCGATCTTGCAGGAGGATCCCGCACACTGCTTTCATGAGCTCTGTGGCCATCCGGCAACAGCCTCACCAAGGCAACTGCGGGGGAGGCTGACCGGCATTCGCCCCCTCCGGTCCCTGGCTCGCGGCATTTCTGCCGCCAGCCGCCCTGACCTGGAGAATGACAATGAAACTGAAATCCCTCGTGAAGGTTGCTCTCGTCGGCCTCGCCCTGATGGGCGCCACGACGGCGTACGCCGCCACCTCGGCGAAGGCCGAGCCCACGCAGGCCGACTGGACGACGACGCTGAACGTCAAGCTGGCGCTGCTCGACAAGCTCGGCACCGACACGCTGCACATCGACGTCGCCTCCCACCGCGGGATCGTCAGGCTGATGGGCACCGTCGACAAGCGCGAGACCAAGGAGCTTGCCACCACCATCGCCATGGCCGTCCGCCACGTCGACAGCGTCGAGAACGGCATCCACCTCGGAAGTGCGGAAGCCAATCCCAGCCACGCCGGCGCGGCCGTCGGGGAGGCTGACGCGGAGGTCAAGGACGCCGTTCTGGAGACCAGGCTGCGCCTCGCCCTCATCGACAAGATGGGCAGGGACGGCTTCGGCATCGGCACCGACGCGGCCGACGGCGTCGTGACCCTCTCCTTCGATCACGGCTTCGACAGCGACGGCCGCGCGCGCGCGGTCGCCATCGCCAACGGCATGAAGGGCGTGTCGAAAGTCGTCTCTCTCGACAAGACCTAGGTCGACGGACCGGGTTGGCGGAAGAGACTTGCGGATAGACCCGCTCGGACGGCCGGGCGGGCCCTCGGTCTTCCTGATTCTGCGGCAAAAAGATCTAAGGAGTAATCAATGAAACGCTCGCTGTCGGCCATGCTCCTCCCCGCTCTCCTCTTCATCGCTGTCGCCGCGCGCGCCCTCGAGGCGCCCGAAGTGAAGCCCGGGCTGTGGCAGACGACCATCAAGCACGCTACCGACAATCCGGCGAGCGCCGCGCCGGGCACCTTCAGCCGCTGCCTCGACGCCAAGACCATCGCGGCTTCCAAGCAGAAGGCGATGGACTACGCCGAGAAGAACTGTAGTAAGAACGAGACCCGCCAGGTCGGCGCCAATTGGGTTACCGACATGGTTTGCAAGCTCGGTGGCAAGGCGACGATGATCACGCATTCGGTGACCACGTTCAGCGGCGAAAACGCCTACCACACGGAGATGACCACCACCTTCGAGCCACCCGCGGCCGGGCAGGCGCACAGCGGCACCATCATCGACGGCAAGTGGCTGGGGGCCTGCAAGGGAACGTAGGAACGCAGGGCCCTATACCGACATCGGCCGGTTGGGTTCCTCGGGCGCATCTGGCAGCGGGAGTCGTCACCGAGTGACGGCCGAGCCACGTTCCATCGCCGTCAACCCGCGGCTCAGGCTGGTCCTGGCAAGGCCGGTGGGGTTGGCCCGTGTTGGGCCGATGGCCCGACGCGTGGCTGCGTCCTTGCACGTCGACCGGCCATGGCGATGGCCGCCGAAACCGCGACGGCCGACCTCGGACGTCGGGCTCGCCGGGTGCTCGCCGGTGAACACGACGGAATCGAGGTGGCCCGCACCGAAGGCAGCTTCGTCTTCGACTCCGCGGGCAGGCGGTACATCGACTTCGTCATGGGCTGGTGCGTCGGCAACCTGGGTTGGGGTCGTCCCGAGATTCGTCGCGCCGTCGCCGCCGCGGATCTACCGGACTACGTCCACCCGGAATACCTCTACGAGCCGTGGGTCAGCCTCGCCGAGAAGCTGACCGAGCTCGCGCCCGGCAAGCTCGCCCGCTGCTACCGGGCGACGGGCGGCACCGAGGCGGTCGAGATCGCCCTCCAGGTGGCGCTCGCCGCCACCGGCCGCAAGAAGTTCGTGGCCGTCGAAGACGCCTACCACGGCAACTCGCTCGGCACCCTGAGCATCGGCGGCGCCGACAACCGAGAGCGATACGCCAACCTGCTGGCGAACTGTCGGCGGCTGGCGCCGCCGCTCGACGACCGTGCGGCGACACGCCTCGAAACGATGCTGGCGAAGCGCGACGTCGCAGCCTTCGTCTTCGAGCCGATCGCGTGCAACCTGGGAGTGATGGTTCCCACGCAGGGCTTCGTCGATCGCCTGCGCGAGCTCTGTAGCCGTCACGGCACCGTCCTCGTCGCCGACGAGGTGGCTTGCGGCTTCGGCCGGACGGGAAGGCTGTTCGCCTGCGAGAACTTCGGCCTCCAGCCCGACGTCCTGTGCCTGGGCAAAGCGATCACCGGCGGCTACGCGCCGATGGGCGCCACCCTGATCAGCGAGACGCTGGCGAAGGAGGTCGGCAACGACGTCGAGATCTGGTCGACCTTCGGCTGGCACCCGCGCAGCGTCGCGGCGGCGCTCGCCGTGCTGCGCCTCTGGGAGGGTGAGGGAGCCGCGTTGCTGCCGCGAGTGGCCGAGACCAGCGCGCTGTTCGAGCAGCGCCTGCTGGCAATGGCATTGGAGCCTGGTCAGCTCCACGTTCAGGGGTTGGCGATTGCCCTCGAGATCGACGACGAGCAGCGGGCGGCGTCGGTAGCGCGGCGGGCGCGCGAGGAGGGGTTGCTGGTCAGCGCCGAGGGAGGTTCCCTACGGCTGTGGCCTGCTCTCGACATTCCGCGCGCGACGGCTGAGGAGGGGCTCGACATCCTCGAGCGCTGCCTCGAGCTTACGAGCTCGGGGTCGCTGGCTTCCTGACCCGCCAGCTGGCGCCGGCGGGCATATCGAGGATCAGGCCGGCCCCTTCGAGCCTGCTCGCTCGTCCAACAGCTGGCGGACTTTCCTGACGAGAGCGAGTGGCGAATACGGCTTCTGAAGAAAGGCAACCTGCTCGTGCAGGACGCCGTGGCGCACCACGGCGTCGTCCGTGAACCCGCTCGTGAACAGCACTTTCACCTGGGGGAAACGGGACTGCAGGGCTTCTGCCAAGTCCGGCCCGCTCATGCCGGGCATCACCACGTCGGTGACCAGCAAATCGATCCCGCCCTGGCGATTCTCGACGGCCCCGAGCGCTTCCCCGCCGCTGCCCGCGCTCAGCACTTCATAGCCATGCGACCGCAGGACGAGTGCCGCCAGCCTACGCACACCTTCTTCGTCCTCGGCCAGCAGGACCGTCTCGGTCCCCTGCGCCTGGCTGAGGTCGTCAACGCCGTTGGCTGCCGAAACCTGTTCTTCCACTGCTGGGAAGTAGATTTCGAAGGTGGTGCCGGCGTCAGGCTCGCTCTCGACGGCGACATGCCCGCCGCTTTGTTTGACGATACCGAGAACGACCGACAGCCCCAACCCGGTCCCCTTGCCAACCCCCTTGGTGGTGAAGAATGGCTCGAAAATCCTGGCTTTCACGTCTTCTGTCATGCCGCAGCCAGAGTCGGTGATCGACAGCAGGACATAACGCCCCGGCTGGACCCCGTGGTGAAGGCGCGAGTATCCCTGATCCAGCTCGACGTTGGAGGTTTCCACCGTCAGTTGGCCGCCCCGCGGCATGGCATCACGGGCGTTGACGGCGAGATTCATCAGCACCTGCGCCAAGTGGCCGGGATCGACCTTCACTCGGCCGATGTTCGGGTCGAGCACCGCCGTCAGCGACACGTCCTCGCCGATCAGCCGCCGCAGAAGTTTCTCGGTTTCACGGACAGTGTGGTTCAGGTCCAGGACCTTCGGCTCCAACACCGTCTTGCGGCTGAAGGCAAGCAACTGGCGGGTGAGCGAGGCGGCTCGCTGGCCCGCTGCGCTGATCTCCTCGACGCACTCCCGCAACGCATCGTTCGGCCCCAGCGTGGCCAGCAGGATGTCACTGTAGCCGGAAATGATGGTGAGCAGGTTGTTGAAGTCGTGAGCCACGCCGCCCGCCAGTTGACCGATCGCCTCCATCTTCTGCGCCTGCTGAAGCTGCGCCTCCAAAACCTTTTCATCGGTCACATCCCTGCCCAGGCAAAGTAACCCGCCAAATCTCCCATCATCCGTCATGAGCGGCGTGTTGAACCATTCGCAGGTGATGATGCGGCCGTCCTTCGTCAGGTTCTCGTTCACCGAGTGGGCTGCCATGTCGCCGGTCCGAATCCGCTCCATGATCGCTGCCGCATCCCGGTGGAAAGACGGCGGATTCAGGTCGTTGGGCTGCTTGCCAAGAGCCTCCTCCTTGGTGTACCCCAGGGTCCGCTGCGCCGCTGGATTCCAGTCAGCGACCCGAAAGTCGGCGTCGAAGAGGATGTAGAGGAGAGGCATCCGTTCGATTTGAAAACGGAGCTGCCCGAGCAGACGGCTGCGCTCCGCAGCCATTGCGCGCGCACTCTCTTCGGCGCGCCTCTTCTCGGTGATGTCCAGGAAAGTCACCACCGCACCGATGAGATTGCTCGCTTGCTTGATCGGGTACGAAAAATACTCGGCGGGGAAGGCGGTCCCGTCCGCGCGCCAGAAGAGCTCGTCGTCGACGTGCGTCCCTTCGCCGCGCTGAAACGCTCGATAAATGCGGCACTCCGTCTCGGGGAACGGCGTGCCGTCCGGTTTCGTATGGTGCATGAGGTTGTGCATGTGCTGGCCGAGCAGGCCGTCGGCGCTCTCGTACCCCAGGAGGCGCGCGCACGCACGGTTCGAGAACGTGCAGTTGCCGTTGTTGTCGATCCCGTAGATGGCCTCGGCGGTCGAGTCGAGCAAGAGCCGGTGCCGCTCCTCGCTGGCACGGAGCAAGTGCTCGGCGCGCAGGCGCTCGGTGATGTCGTGCGCTGCGATGGCCCGCACCCACGTTCCCTCGAGGTCGAACGCATGCCCGGTGATCTCGACGTCGATGAGCGTGCCGTCCTTCTTCCGGTGCCTCCACACGCCGAAGGAGACGGGCCCGGGCTCGACTGTCCTCCGCGCATCTTCGATGTCGCGGATGACCGCCTCCACGTCCTCGGGCGGCCGGATGTCCGTCACCGACATCCGCAGGAATTCTTCGCGCGAATATCCATAGTGCCGGACCGCCGCTTGGTTCACCTCGAGGAAGCGGAGCGTCTTCACGTCATACAGCCACTTGGGGAGAGGGCTGAACTCGAAGAGGGCGCGGTAGCGGGCCTCGCTCACGCGCAACGCCTGCTGCGTCTTGCGATGAGCGGCTCGGAGTTGGCTCTCGCGCAGCTCGCGCTCGATCGCCGGCACCAGCCGCGCGAGGTTTCCCTTGAAGATGTAGTCCTGTGCGCCGGCGTGCATCGCCGCGACCGCCTGGTCTTCGCCCGCCGTGCCCGAGACGATGATGAACGGCATGTCCGGGTCCGCCGCCCTCACGATGGCGAGCGCGTCGCGCGCCCCGAACTGCGGCAAAGTCCAATCGCTGATCACCACGTCCCAGACGCCGCGATGCAGCGCCGCGATCAGCGCTTCCGCCTCTTCGACGCGCTCGGACTCGAGGTCGTATCCCGCGGCGCGAAGGGTGTGGATGACGAGCTTCGCGTCAGTCTCCGAATCCTCGACGAGCAGAACACGCAGGGTCGGGTTCATGCGCTGCCTGATGGCGCCGGCGGCGGCTGGTTGAGCATCAGCCAGAAGAGACCCAATGCCCGCGCCGCTTCGAGGACATCGGCGAAATCCACCGGTTTGCGGACGTAAGCGTTCGCCCCCAGCGAGTAGCTGCGGACGAGGTCGTCTTCCTCGCGCGACGAGGAGAGGATCACCACCGGCAGCAGCCGCGTGCGCTCGTGTGACCGGATGCGCCTGAGCACCTCGAGCCCATCGATGCGCGGCAGGTTCAGATCGAGCAGCACCAGCGTTTGTCCTCGACCACGAGCACCGTCTGGCTCATGGCATGCCTCCTGACTGGCCCTGGAGGGTGAAGCGGAAAGTCGCACCCTGGCCCGGTGCGCTCTGCGCCCAGATGCGCCCGCCGTGCCGGCGGATGATGCGCTGGACGGTGGCGAGGCCGATGCCGGTGCCGCCGAACTCGGTTGCCTTGTGCAGACGCTGGAACGGTCCAAACAGGCGCTGGGCATGCGCCATGTCGAAACCAGCGCCGTTGTCACGCACGAAGTACGCGACCTGGCCGTCGACTTGCTCCGCACCGACTTCGATCCGCGCCAAAGGCGCCTTGGCGGTGAACTTCCAGGCATTGCCGAGGAGGTTGTCGAGCAGTGTCCGCGCCAGCCGCGCGTCGAGGATCGCCGGCAAGTGGGCCGCCACGCTCACTTCCACCCGGCGACCCGGCTCGGCAGCCTGCAGTCGCTCCAGTGTCTTCCGCGCCAGCACCGTCAAGTCGACAGGCTGCGGCTTCAATTCGGTCCGCGCCACCTGCGCGAGAGAGAGCAGGGCGTCGATGAGCTCGCCCATCCGATCCGCGTTGTTGCGGATCTCGTGCAATGCATCGATGCCATCGGCGTCGAGCTTGTCGCCGTACTCGCTGAGCAGGATCTGGGCGAACCCGTTCATCCCTCGCAACGGCGCCCGCAGGTCGTGGGCGACCGAGTAGCTGAACGTCTCCAGCTCGGCGTTGGCCACGCGCAACGCTGTCTCGGTCCGGCGCCGGTCGGTCACGTCGCGGATCGAGCTGAAGACGAGGAAGCCCTCGTCGCCCTGCAGTGGGCTCAGGCTCACCTCGACGGGGAGCTCACTGCCGTCCTTGCGTAGCGCCCACAGGTCGAGTCCCGACCCCATCGCACGCACGCGCGGGTCGCGCGAGTAGCCGGTGCGGTGGGCGACGTGCTTGCCGCGGAACCGCTCGGGCAGGAGCATCTCCATCGTCCTGCCGATCAGCTCAGCGCGCTCGTAACCGAACAGCCTCTCGGTCTGGCCATTCACCAGCATGATCTCGCCGCGCGCATCGACGATGACGACCGCGTCCGGCGCCGCCTCGAGGAGCGCGCGAAACCTCGCCTCGCTCCGGCGCCGCTCGGCTACGTTGCGCACCGCGGCGGCGGTAAGAATGCCGAGCTCCGTCGGCACGGGCATGAGGCTGATCTCGGCGGGGAACTCGCTGCCGTCCTTCCGCGCCGCGTAGAGGTCGACGCCGGCGCCCATCGGACGGTTCTTCGGATCGGCGGAGTAACGCGCACGGTGCGCTGGGTGACCGTCCCGGAAGCGCGTCGGCACGAGTGTCTCGATGGTTTTTCCGAGCAGCTCGTCACGGTCATAGCCGAACAGCCGTTGCGCCTCATTGTTCAGCAACACGATGCGGCCGTCTCCGTCGACCATGAGCATCGCGTCGGGCGCGGCGTCGAGGAGGCCGCGGAAGCCGGCCTCCAGCATCGCCGACTCGCGCCGGCACTTGAGCTGCGTGACGTCCTTCTTGCTGATGGCGATGTTGCGGACGGCGCCGTGTTCGTCCAGCACGGCACGCATGCTGACGTCCACGTAGATGTTCGAGCCGTCCTTGCGCGTGCGCACTGCCTCGTAGGTGGCGGTACCGCGCTCGCATGCAGTTCGCAACCGATCCTCTTCTCGGGTGCGCTGCTTCTCCGGGACCAGCACGTCGATCAGCGACCGACCGAGCACGTCCTCCGCGCGGTGACCGAACATCTCCTCGGCACCCCGGCTCCAGGACACGATGCGCGCGTCCTCCGGCGTCACCAGGATGAGGGCATCGCCAAACTGGTCGAGAAGATTGTCGGCGCCCTCCGACATTGATGGATCCCTGCTGCCTTCTCGCCGCGCTTCTCGCCGCGCGAGCTGCAGCCTGATTTTAACCTACGGTCGAAGCGCCGCCGGCGCCAACTCGCGGGCGAGCGCGTCGAGCTTCTCGGCAGCGCTGCGCGCTCTGGTGGAGGCGCTGCGGGTCTGGCGCCCTCGGAGCTGAGCCGACGCCGCCGGCCTCACGGGACTAAGAGTCATGTCGCCGGCAGATCAGAGAGTGGCGAACACTCATGTTCTAGCCGTAAACTGTTGCAAATGTGACTTGAAGAATGGTCGGGGCGAGAGGATTTGAACCTCCGGCCTCACGGTCCCGAACCGTGCGCTCTACCAAGCTGAGCTACGCCCCGAAGAGGTGGTGCAGAGAACGACTGAGCCGCCGCGGGCGGCGCAAGGCGACGGAGGATACCGTGCGAGGTGGGGGCGGTCAAGCAAGCGGCGCTAGACTGCCGCGCGCATGATCCCAAGCGGGCTTTGGGAGCAGGTGGAGGCGCGGCTGGTGGCCGCGCAGCCGGCGGAGCTCGCGGCCGCGATGGTGCGCATCCCGAGCCATCCGGGCGTCGCGCGGCAGGAAGAAGCGGTGGCGAGGCACCTCGCTGCGTGGCTCGCCGCACAGGGTGTCGCGGCCGAGCTCGTCGAGGTGGCGCCGGGACGGCCGAACGTCATCGTCACTGCCGGCTCGCGTGATGCCGGCGCGCCGCGGCTGTTGCTCTGTGGGCACACCGACACGGTGCCGCTCAACGATGGCGATCCGGGCCACGGCTTCAGCGGCGAGGTGCGCGACGGACGGCTGCTCGGCCGCGGCGCGGTGGACATGAAGGGGCCGCTGGCGGCCATGGCGGCGGCGCTCGTGGCGCTGGACGGCGCGCTCGCGGAAGTGGGCGCCGCTACGGTGCTGGCGGCGGTGGTCGACGAGGAGATGGAGAGCCTCGGCGCCGAGGCTCTCGTGCGTTCGCGCCTGCGCGCCGACGCCGCCGTCGTCGGCGAGCCGACGGGCAACCGCGTGGCGCTCGGACACCGTGGGCTCGAGTGGCTGGCCATCGACTTCCACGGCCGCGCGGCGCACGGCGGCGCACCGGAGCGCGGCGTCAATGCGATCGTGGCTGCCACGCGGTTCGTCGCGCTTGCCGAAGAGCGGCTCGTGCCGAGTTTCGCGTCACGACGCCACCCGCTGCTCGGGCCGCCGACGCTCAACTTCGGCACCATCCGCGGCGGCGACCAGCCGTCGACGGTGGCGGCCGCGTGCACGCTGACGCTAGACCGCCGCTCGGTGCCGGGTGAGAGCTATGCCGGCATCGTGGCCGAGCTCACGGCGCTGCTCGCTGAAGTCGAACGCGCGACGCCGGGCTTGCGCACGACGTTGCGCCGGCTCGAGGGCGGCATGGCCACGCTCGAGCACGTGGCGCTGGAGACGCCGGCCGATCACCCGCTGGCGCGCGCCGCGTTCGCTGCGCGTGGCTTCGTCACCGGCGACGCCGCGGATGCGCCGGTCGCGTTTCCCGCCTGGACCGACGGCGCGCTGCTCGCCGCGTTCGCCGGCATCCCGACGATCGTGCTCGGCCCCGGCGACCTCGCCGACGCGCACTCGCCGCGGGAGTCGATCGGCGTCGCCGAGCTCGAGGAGGGCGCCCGCATCTATGCCGCGCTGGCGCTGGAGTGGGCGCAGGCGCGATGACTCGCAAGCTGCCGCACACGTTCGTGCTCCTTTTCGCGCTCACCGTCGTTGCCGCGGCGGTCACCTGGATCGTGCCGGCCGGCGAGTACGCGCGCCGCGACGAAGCGGGTCGGCGCCTGGTCGATCCCCTCTCGTTCCACTACGTCGAGCCCCACCCGGCCGCCGCCGGCGAAGTGCTGCTCGCCTGGCCGCGCGGGCTCGAGGCGACGGCGGCGATCGTCTTCTACCTCTTCCTCATCGGCGGCGCCTTCGGCGTCATCCAGGCGACGGGCGCGCTGGAGGCGGGCATCGGCAGCCTCGTCGACCGCGTCGGCGGGCGCGGCGAGGTGGTGATCCCGCTGCTCGTCGTGCTCTTCTCGCTCGCCGGCGGCACCATCGGGCTGGCGGAGGAGGCGCTCGCCATTCTGCCGGCGCTCGTCATCCTGGTGCGGCGGCTCGGCTACGACGATCTGCTCGCCGGCGCCATCGGCCTCGCCGGTGCCGCTGCCGGCTTCTCGGGCGCCTTCCTCAACCCGTTCACGATCGGCGTCGGGCAGGCGATCACCGGGCTACCGCTCTTCTCGGGGATCGGCTTCCGCTTGGTCGTGTGGCTCGTCGTTACCGTCGTGACCACGATCTGGATCTCGCGCGCGGCGCGACGACTGAAGCTGCCGGCGCCCGCCGCAAGTCCGGCATCAGCGGCCGCGGCGGACGAGCACGAACCCTTGCGGTCTGCCGACGAAGCGGCGCCCGCCGTTGCCACGCTCGCCGCGCCGCCGCCGGCCGAGGCGACGATTGCGGGCCTGACCCTCCGCCGCCGCATCGTCCTGCTCGCCCTCCTCGCCGCCATCGTCCTCCTCGTCCTCGGCGCCCTCTTCTGGAGCTGGGGCCTCGTCGAGCTCTCCGCCCTCTTCATCGCCACCGCCATCGTCGCCGGCCTCGCCGGCGGCCTCGGCGCCGACGGCACCGCCGAGAGCTTCGTCACCGGCGCCGCCGGGTTCGCCGGCGCCGCGCTCGTCGTCGGCCTCGCGCGCGGCGTGCTCGTCATCTTCGACGGCGCGCGCATCACCGATACGCTGCTCCACTCGCTCGTCGGTCTCGTCCAGGGGCTGCCCGCCTCGCTCACCGTCGTCGGCATCTATGCGGTGCAGGTGCTTCTCTCGTACGTCGTGCCGTCGGGCAGCGGGCAGGCGGCGCTGGCGCTGCCGATCCTGGCGCCGCTCGGCGACCTCGTCGGCGTCACGCGGCAGACGAGCGTCCTCGCCTATCAGTTCGGCGACGGCTTCTCGAACGTCTTCACGCCGACGCAGGGCTACTTCATGGCCGGCCTCGCGATGCTGCGCGTGCCGTGGACGCGCTGGGTCAAGTTCCTCTGGCCGCTGCAGCTCCTCTGGCTCGGCACCGGGCTCGTCTTCCTGCTCGTCGCCCACGCCATCCGCTGGGGGCCGTTCTAGCCCCCGTTCTGGCGAGTCACGGCGCGGCGATAGAATCCGCCCGCTCCGACCGCCTCTTCGCGCATCCCCTTCCGGAGGTCCCGCTCATGGCCATACGCACGCTCACCGAGCTGTTCTTCGTCGCCGCCGGGTACGACAAGCCCGACTGCCTGCTGCACAAGGCGGGCGGCGAGTGGCAGCCGATCGCCACCCGCGAGTTGGTCGACCGCGTGCAGCGGCTCGCCAAGGCGCTGCGCGAGATCGGCGTCGTGCGCGGCGACCGCGTGGCGCTGATGGCCGAAAACGGGCCGCACTGGCCGGCGGTCGACTTCGCCGCGCTGTGCAGCGGCGCCGTGCTGGTGCCGATCTATCCGACGCTGCTGCCGGAGGGCGCTTCGTACATCGTCAACGACAGCGGCGCCAAGGTGCTCTTCGTGCAAGGGCAGGAGCGGCTCGATGGGCTGCTCGCGCTGCGCAAGGACATGCCGCAGCTCCAGCACGTAGTGCGCATCGACGGCGGTTCAGGAAAACCAGGCGACGGGTTCACCAGCCTCGACGCGCTGCTCGAGCGCGGTGCCGGCGCGGATCGCGCCGCCTTCGAGGCCGAGGCGAAAAAGGCGCAGCCCGACGACCTCGCCACCTTCATCTACACCAGCGGCACGACCGGCAACCCCAAGGGCGTGATGCTCACGCACGGCAACATCGCCTCCAACGTCAGCTCGGGCGCCGAGTGCATCATCATCCAGCGCGACTACACGGCGCTCTCCTTCCTGCCGCTGTCGCATTCGTTCGAGCGCACCGTCGACTACATCTACTTCTACCGCGGCGCCACCATCGCCTACGCCGAGTCGGTCAACACCGTGCCGCAGAACCTCGTCGAGGTGAAGCCGCACGTCTTCGTCTCGGTGCCGCGCGTCTACGAGAAGTTCCAGGCCCGCGTGCTCGACACGGTGTCGAAGTCGCCGGCGTGGCGGCAGCGGCTCTTCCAGTGGGGGCTCGACCTCGGCCGCGAGGCGATGCCCTACCGGCTCAAGAACGAGCGCCCGCCGGGACTGCTCGGCACCAAGCTCGCCGTCGCCGACCGGCTGGTGTTCTCGAAGATCAAGGCGCGGCTGGGCGGCCGCTTCGTCTTCGCCACCTCCGGCGGCGCGCCGCTGGCGCGCGAGCTGGCGGAGTTCTTCTGGGCGGCGGGGGTGCCGATCTACGAGGGCTACGGGCTCACCGAAACCTCGCCGGTGCTCACCGTCAACACGCCCGAGCGCGCGCGGCTCGGCTCGGTGGGGCCGACCATCCCCGGCGTCTCGCTGCAGATCGCCGCCGACGGCGAGATCCTCGGCAAGGGCCCCAACATCATGAAGGGGTACTACAACAACCCCGAGGCGACCGCCGAGGTGATCGACAGTGAGGGCTGGTTCCACACCGGCGACATCGGCCACCTCGACGCCGACGGCTTCCTCTTCATCACCGACAGGAAGAAGGAGCTGATCGTCAACGCCTACGGCAAGAACATCGCGCCGGCGCCGATCGAGAACGCGCTCAAGGCGAGCCGCTACATCAGCCAGGCGGTGGTGCTGGGCGACAAGCGGAAGTTCCTGACCGCCCTCGTGGTCCCCGACTTCGACGCGCTGCGGCCGTGGGCGCGCGCGCAGGGCGTGAGCTTCGCGAACGACGAGGAGCTGGTGAAGGCGCCGCAGGTGCGCAAGCTGATCGCCGCCGAGGTCGAGCCGGTCAACGCCAAGCTGGCGCGCTACGAGCGCATCCAGGCATGGGACTTGATCCCCGCCGAGTTCACCATCGAGGGCGGCGAGCTGACCCCGACCCAGAAAGTGAAGCGGCGCATCATCAACACCAAGTACAAGGACGTCATCGACGCCCTCTACCGCGCGGCCGACGCCGGCGGCGACTGATGGCCAAACAGGATTGATGCACCAGGCCTTCACCCTCAACGTCGGCCGCGACGGGCTGGCGACGCTCGTCTTCGACCTGCCCGGCAAGCGCGCCAACGTCATCGGCGTCGAAGTGATGGCGGAGCTCGAGGCGTTGATCGCCGACCTCGGCGCTCGGCGCGACATCGCGTGCTTGCTGCTCCTCTCCGGTAAGCCGAGCATCTTCATCGCCGGCGCCGACGTCGACCTGATCGAGCAGGTCGACGATCCGCAACTCGCCGAGACCTTCACGCGCCGCGGCCAAGCGGTCTACGGCGCCTGGGAGCGGCTGCCCTTCCCTACCGTCGCCGCGGTGCGCGGCACCTGCATGGGTGGCGGCACGGAGCTGTGCCTGGCCTCGACGTTCATCGTCATCAGCGACCGCGCCGATCTGCGCATCGGCCTGCCCGAGGTGCGGCTGGGCATCCTGCCGGCGTGGGGCGGCTGCACGCGACTGCCGCGGCGCGTCGGCATCGAGGCGGCGCTCGACATGATCCTTCCCGGCAAGGCTGTCGACGGCAAGCGCGCGCTGAAGATGGGGCTTGCCGACGCGCTGCTGCCCGACGCGCAGTTCCTCGCCCTGGCGCGCGACTTCGCGCTGGCGCACCGCGGCAAGGCTCGCCGGGAGGCGGAGCGGCCCGATCTCAAGGAGCTCCTGCTCGAGCGCAACCCGCTCGGCCGCAAGGTGCTCTTCGACCAGGCGCGCAGGCGCACGCTGGCCGAGACGCAGGGAAACTACCCGGCGCCGCTGCGTGCCATCGAGGTGATCCGCATCGGCATCGAGCACGGCCGCTCGGCCGGATTGGAAGCCGAAGCGCGCGCGGCGGCTGAGCTTTCCACCTCGACGGTGTGCAAGAACCTCCTCTACCTCTTCAAGCTCACCGAGGAGGCGAAGAAGGCGACGCTCGCGCCCGGCGGCAAGGCGCGCGATGTACGCGAGGTGGCGGTGCTCGGCGCCGGCGTCATGGGCGGCGCCATCGCGCAGGTCATCGCCGAGCAGGCGGCGATTCCCGTGCGCCTCAAGGACATTCGCTCCGAGGCCCTCGCCACTGGCATGGCGCACGCCGCGGAGCGCTTCCAGAAGCAGGTCGGTCGTCGCCGTCTCACCGAGGTCGAGGCGCGACGGCGGATGGCGCTGCTGCGGCCGACGCTCGTCTATCACGGGCTCGGCGCCTGCGACCTGATGATCGAGGCGGTGGTCGAGAGCGTCGAGGTCAAGCAGGCGGTCTTCGCCGAAGCCGCGGCCGAGCTGCCGGCGGACGCCGTGCTCGCCAGCAACACCTCGTCGCTGTCGGTGGAGGCGATCGGCGCCAAGACGCCCAACCCCGAGCGCGTCGTCGGCATGCACTTCTTCAACCCCGTGCACCGCATGCCGCTCGTCGAGGTGGTGGTGGCGCCGCAGACCTCGCCGGACGCCGTCGAGACGGTGGCCGCCTTCGCACGGAAGCTCGGCAAGACGCCGGTGCGCGTCGCCAACCGGCCCGGCTTCCTCGTCAACCGGCTGCTCGGCTTCTACATGGCCGAGGCGCTCTGGCTGCTGCACGAGGGGCAGCGCATCGAGGAGATCGACCGCACGATGGTGGCGTGGGGAATGCCGATGGGTCCGGTGGCGCTCATCGACGAAGTGGGCATCGATGTCGCGGTGAAGGTGGCGCATATCCTCGCCGACGCCTTCCCGGGAAGACTACCCCTGCCGCCGTGGGGCGACCAGCTGCCGGCGCCCGACCGCCTCGGTGCCAAGACCCAGAAGGGCTTGTACAAATACGACAAAGGGCGGCGCGCCGAGCCCGACCCGCACGCCTACGCGGTGATCCCCGACGGCGGCCGCGGCGGCGCCGCCGACCCTTCGCGGCTCGTCGACCGCATGGTGCTGCGCATGGTGGACGAGGCGGCGCGCTGCCTCGCCGAAGGCGTCATCGGCTCGGCCGCCGAGCTCGATCTTGCGATGGTGCTCGGCACCGGCTTCCCGCCCTTCCGCGGCGGCCTCTGCCGCTGGGCCGACCAGCAGGGCGTCGGCCGGCTGGTGGCCGAGCTCGAGCGGCTCGCCACGGCGGTGGGCGAGCGCTTCGATCCGTCGCCGGCGCTGCGCGAGGCGGCGTCGGCGGGCGGCTTCCACAAGCGCTGGCCGGCGAAGACCGCCTGAGCACCAGCGCTCGCGAGCTGCGACATCGAGATCGCTTCGTCGCTTCGCTCCTCGCGATGACTCCTGATCGTCATCGCGAGCGCAGCGAAGCGATCTCGATCTGTCGCGGAGCTAGAATCTTCGCATGCGAACACTAGCGACCGCCCTAGCCGCGTCCGCGTTTCTCTTCGCCCGCACCGTCGCCGCCCAAGAGGCGGCGCCGACTCCGCCGCCCGCTCAGCCCGAATCCACCTTCTCTCAGGAAGTCGAGGTCAGCGAGGTGCTCCTCGACGCCGTGGTCACCGACCGCGACGGCAACGTCATCGTCGGCCTCGGCAAGGACGACTTCCAGGTCGAGGAGGACGGCAAGCCGGTGACGCTCACCGACGTGCGCTTCTACAGCAGCCGCGCCCGGCTCGACGCCGCCGGCAAGGCGATGAACCCGGCCGAGGCGCAGCGCCTCTTCATCCTCTTCTTCCACGACCAGCGGCAGATGAACACCGACGTGCCGGGAGTGCTGGCGCGCGAGCTCGAGGCGTCGCGCCGCGCCAAGGAGTGGGTGAAGAAGCTGGGGCCGAACGACTACGTGGCGGTGGCGAGCTTCGAGCACAGCCTCGCCGTCGAGCAGGACTTCACCCGCGACCGGAAGGCCATGCAGCGCGCCA
The DNA here is from genome assembly GCA_036005845.1 of Thermoanaerobaculia bacterium. Lineage (GTDB taxonomy): Bacteria > Acidobacteriota > Thermoanaerobaculia > Multivoradales > JAIOJS01 > DASYQD01. The sequence goes on from DASYQD010000023.1 coordinate 35,797, forward strand.
TCGACGAGGCGATCACCGGCCGCGGCGCCGAAGGCAACTGGCCCTCGCGCCAGCCGCCGGCAGGAGGGCCAGAAGGCGGGCCGTCGCTGCTGCGCAACCTGCCGAAGGGCAACGAGGTGCGCGACAAGACCCCCACCATCTACGAGGCGCTGCAGGTGCTCGCCAAGGCCGCCTCCAACGTCGTCGGCCGCAAGAACCTGGTGCTCTTCAGCAGCGGCTTCGGCGACGTCAACAGCTTCGGCCAGTTCCAGCCCGACGTGCGCTACGACATGCCGACGGTGCAGGTGCTCAACGACAGCAACGTCGCCGTCTACGCCGTGGACGTGCTCGACGCCGACACCGAGTCGCCGCTTTCGAATTCGCTGTCGCTGCTCGCGACCGGCACCGGCGGCCGCTACTTCCAGCACGTCGTCAACTTCGTGACGCCGCTCTCGGAGGTCGCCTCGGAGACCACCGGCTACTACCTGCTCAGCTACCGCGCCACCCATCCGCGCGGGCAGACCGGCTACCAGAAGGTGAAGGTCACGCTGCGCAACCCGGGGCTGCAGGTCAAGGCCCGCGAGGGCTACCGTTACGGCGACTGACCGCGCGCCGAGCTAGACGTCGGTCTCTTCGTCGCGGTCGATCTGGATCAGCACGACCGTGATGTTGTCGAGGCCGCCCTTGGAGTTGGCGTCGCGCACCAGGCTGCGGCAGACCTCTTCGAGCGGATGCGACTCGGCGAGGCGGCGCTCGATCTCGTCGTCGGCGAGCATGGTGGTGAGGCCGTCGGAGCAGAGGATGTAGACGTCGCCGGCGACCACCTCGACCTCGCGCACGTCCACCACCACCTCGCTCTCGCCGCCGAGCGCCCGCGTCACCACGTTCTTGAGCGGATGCGCGCGCGCCTGCTCGGCCGAGAGGTAGCCGGCGACCACCTGCTCGTTGACCCAGGTGTGGTCCTGGGTGAGCAGCTCGAGGCGGCCGTCGCGCAGGCGGTAGACGCGGCTGTCGCCGACGTGGGCGATGGCGGCCACGCGCCCCTTGAGCAGGAAGCCGACGACCGTGGTGCCCATGCCGATGAGCGAGCCGTCGTGGCGGATGGCGCGCAGCACCTTGTCGTGCGCCATCCGGATCGCCGTCTTCAGGCGGTTCGAATGCCGCTGCAGGCGTGCGTCATAGACGAACGGCCAGGTGGTGTCGTTCTCGGCCGTCTGCTCGACGAACTCCTGGATGGCCTTGACGGCGATGCGCGAGGCGACCTCGCCGTGGTTGTGGCCGCCCATGCCGTCGGCGACGACGAACATGCGGTGGTCGGGATCGATGCCGAAACAGTCCTCGTTGTGGGTGCGCGCACGCCCCACGTCGGACAGTCCGCAGGCCCTCACGCGCAGCATCATCCCACTCTGCCGAGCACCGGATCCATCCCCAGCGTCATACGCAGCCGCGGCCTCACTCGACCCTGCCGAAGAGGCCGCCGAGCAACCCTCCCTTGCGCTTGCCCTCGAGCGTGTCGAGCGCGGCGCGCACCTCGACGTCTTCGCCACCCCATCTTATCGCCTGGCGGAAATAGTTTGCCGCTTTGTCGCGCTCACCGGCGCGCAGGAAGATCTGTCCTGCCAGCTTGTGGTACTCGGCCTTCATCGGCTCGAGCTCGCAGGCGCGAGCGACCGCCGCCGTGGCGCGCTGCAGCCAGCGCTCTTCCTGCATGCAGGTGCGCGCCAAGTGATGCCAGGCCAGGGCGTTGCCCGGATCGGCCTCGGTGGCACGCGAGAAGTTGTCGGCCGCCTCGATGAAGTTTTTGCCCTTGTAGGCCTTGACGCCGCGCTGCATGAAGACGCGACCGGCCTCGCCGGGGTCGGCCTTCTGGGCCGCCGGCCGCGACAGCTCGGCGTCGTGCTGGCGCCGCCGCTCGGCGTTGGAGAGCACGTTGAAGGCCTGGGTGATCGACTGGAAGGCCAGCTCCGCCTGCTGCTTCTCGGCGCCGTGGAAGCGGTCGGGGTGGCGCTCGCGGGTGAGCTGCAGGAAACGGTCCTTGATCTGCTCCGTGGTGGCGTTGCGCGGCACCCCCAGGACGCCGTAGAAGTCCGTCGACATGTCTTACCGGTCTTGAAGATGTGTGTCGGCCGCGCCGCAGCCTAGACGGATTTTACCCTAAAGAGCCGCATCGCCGACTGGCGCACGGCGTCGGGCAAGTTGCGGTCCCTGCACATGATGCGCAGGTCGCGCACCGAGAGCCGGCTCATCAGCGGCAGCGCCACGTTGAGCGGCGTGCGCGGGTTGTTGACGATGGCGACGACCACCGGGTACTTGGCGATCCACTGCCGCTGCTTGACGATGTAGTCGAGCACCTCGGGAACGACGCTGCGGCTGCGCGCGTACATCTCGATCTCGGTGTCGGAGAGCGGGTTGGACTGCAGCACCGCCACCGCCACCAGCGGGCTGGTGTCGCGGACGAGGAACTGGCGCAGCGACTTCGGCGCCCGCCGCGCCAGCTTGAGCCGCACGGTGACGGGGAGCTGGCGGATCTGCCCCTCGGTGAGGCCGGTCTGCTCGTCGACCTCGCCGTCGGGTGCGGCGCGGCGGGCGACGGCGAGGGCCTCCTCGACCTCGCGCTCCTCGGCTTCTTCGGCGGCGGCCGCCGCGGCGCGCGCTTCCGCCGCGGCGGCGCCGGCGCCGCCGAGCAGGTGGTCGCGGTACTCGCGGATGCGCCGCTGCGAGTAGGCGGAGAGCTGCGGGTTGGTCTCCAGCGCCGCCAGCAGCTCGGGCGCCGTGCTGATGCGGTCCTGGCGCAGCAACAGCACTTCCTGCAAGTCGGCGCCGAGCTGCGGCGCCAGGTGGAAGAGCACCTCGGCGGGCACGTCGCGCCGGCGCAGCAGCGTCTCGACCACCTCGCGGTCGCGGCTGTTGTAGGCGTACCAGCGCTGCACCTCGGGCGGCGCATCGCGGGCGAGAAAGGGCACAAGCACGCGCGGCGCGAGGGCCTTCAACGAGTCGAAGGCCGCCTCCGCCACCTCGGGATCGCCGCCGCCGGCGAGCTGCACCTGCAGCGGCACCAGCTCCTCCGGCGCCAGCGGCAGCATGCCGCGCGCCGCCAGCAGTGTCAGCGGGCGGTTGGTGCCGGAAAGCGCCTGGTCGACGAGGGGCGAGGCCACGGGAGACGAAAGACTAAACCAGGCGAGACCAAACCAGGCGAGACCAAACCAGGCGGGACTAAACCAGGCGGCGCCGGGTTCAGTGAGTGGGCGCCGCGCCGGCGCCGGGAGTGGCGGGCAGCGGCGGCAGGCCCGCCATCGCGCGGTCGATGACGAAGTCGCGCACCACCTGGCCGGGCGCGGAGCCGAGGGTGAGCGGCCGGCCGTTGACCTCGCCGCGCACCGCGCCGGCGTTGCCTAGGGTGAGCACGACCTGCTCGCGCGCCGGGATGCGCATCGACTCGCCCTGCACCCGCAGCTCGCTGACGTGCTGCGCGCGGTCGACCACCGCCTCCACCCAGCACTCGGCGGTGAAGCTCAGGGTGACGACGAGCGGCGCGTTGGGATTGGCGGCGGCGGCCGGCGGCGCCACGGGCGGAGGCGCCGGCGCCGGTGCGATCGGCACCATCGAGGCCGGCGTCGCCTCGGCCTGCTCGGTCGGGGTCTCCTGCGCCCGCTCGGCGCGGGCGCGGCGCACCGCCCAGACGACGCCAGCGACGACCAACAGCAGCGCCAGGATCCCCGCGGCGACGAGGATCCAGCCGATCGGCAGCCCGCGCGCCGGCGGCACCACGCCGCCGCTGGGCAGCGGCATGACGCCCGAGACGTCCTCGCCGCGCTCGGCGCGGTGGCGCTGCTCGGCGGTCAAGTAGAAGTTGACCACCTCGTCGGGATCGAGCCCGACGTACTTGGCGTACTCGCGCAGGAAGCCCTTGGCGAAGATGGGCGCCGGCAGCACCTCGAAGCGGTCCTCTTCGAGCGCCTCGAGGTAGCGCAGGCCGATCTTGGTGTTGTCGGAGATCTCGCGCAGCGTGATGTTGCGGATCTCGCGCTGCTGGCGGAGCCAGCTGCCGAACGAGCCACCTTCCCCTTCCCACGGCTTGGCCATCGCTTTGGCTGGCTCTTCCTCGGCTGGCGGCATCACTGGGGCGGGCGCGGCCCATTCTAGGGACGCCACCCGAACAGGTCAACGGCGCAAGAGCGAGCCGCGTGCCAGATGGGACTCTCTCGCGCGTCAGAGGGCGGGCGGGGGCGCCCCCTGCCCTGGAGGGGCAGGGGGACGGGGGGATAGGGGTGAAGTCAAACCGAGCCAGACAGCAGCTCGGCCTTCCGTCGCAGGGGCAAAGCCAGCCGCGCGTCCGCCGCCACCGCCCGCAGGTCCGGCTTCTTGAGCATCGCCAGGTGTTGCATCGCGAGTTGCAACGGCGCGCGCGGGTTCCTCACCACCGCCAGCCGCACCGGGTAGCGGTTGCCCCACTTGCGGTGGCCGAGGATCACCGCCAGCACCGGCGTCTGCGCCGCCTCGCCGCTGGCCAGCGGCAGCAGGTCGGCCTCGACGAGCCGCGGGTTGTCGAGCAGCGACGCGATGACGCGCGGCGTCGGATCGTGCCGCAGCACCTGCAGCACGTGCGGCGAGGCGCTGCGCGCGATGCTCGCCTTCTCGCCGGCGGCGAGCCCCGGCAGCCGCTCGATCAGCCGCTGGTCGGCGAAGCGGCGCACCACCGGCCGGATGCGCACGTCGAGGCCGGCGGCGACGAGGTCTTTCCAATAGAGACCGCCGATCAAGGCCAGGGCAATGGGCTGCGGCGTCGCCGCGTGCAGCGCCAGGTCGCGTCGCATCTCGTACGACGCGAGGAGCCGCTTCTCGGCCGCGAGCAGGCGCAACACGTCCTCGCCGGCGTGCGGGTTGCGCATCACCGCCTGCGCCGCCGGCACGTCGAGCGCATCGCCGAGCTCGCGCAGCAGGGCGCGCAGCTCGTCGGCGCCCGCCTCGCGCAGGCGCTGCACCAGTTCCTCCGGCAAGTCGGGCATGCCTCAACTGTAACCACCTCACCCCTATCCCCCCGTCCCCCTGCCCCTCTAGGTGCAGGGGGCGCCCCCGCCCACCGCTCTTTCTGCACCCTGGTATCGTTCGCCCCCTGATGGACGCCGTTCTCAGCCAGAAGATCGCCGCCGGCGAGCTCGATCCCGTCTCCGATGCCTTCGTCGCGCGGCTCGCGGAATCGCCGGTCGACGCCAAGTTCCTCGGCGAGGTCGGCAAGGCGCTGGCGCAGGCCGGCCAGGAGGAGCACGCCGACTTCCTCCTTCGCATGGCCGACGACCACCTGCGGCAGGGCAACGCCTGGCGGCAGCGGCTCGACCTGCTGCGCCGTGCCGGCGAGCTGCTCTACCCCGAGCCGCTGGCGCTCCACGAGGAGATCGTGCGCTCGCTGCAACAGGCGCACGGCGGCAGTGACATCGCCAAGCGGCTGCTCGACAAGCTCGGCCTGCACCGCGCGCCGGACGACATCCCGAAGACGTGGGAGAAGGTCGACCGCGTCGACGAGCTGATGGCGCTCGCCCCCGGCACGGTCGTGGCGATGGAGGGCAAGGGCGCCGGCCGCGTCGCCGAGGTGAATCTGCAGCTCGACAGCTTCCGCGTCGACCTGGGCGCGCTCGGCGTGCTGAGCGTCGGCTTCGCGGCGGCGAAGAAGCTGCTGCGCCCGCTGCCGCCGCACCACGTGCTGCGGCGCAAGCTCGAGGACGCGGCGGGTTTGGCGGCGCTGAAGGCCAACGACCCCGCCGAGCTCGTGCGCGTCGTGCTGCAGAGCTACGACGAGCCGCTCACCGGCAACGAGCTGCGCACCGCGCTGGCGGGCACCGTCGAAGAGTCCGAGTGGACGAGCTTCTGGAACCGCGCCAAGAAGAGCCCGCAGCTGGTGGCGCTGCCCGGCGCTCGCCAGCGCTACCGCTGGGCCGACAGCGCTGCCTCCGCCGTGGCCGGCGTGCGCGAACGCTTCGCCGCCGCCTCCTGGCGCGAGCGGCTCGACCTGCTCAAGGGCGACGGCGCGCGCGACCCGGCGCTGCAGCGCGAGATGGTGGCGGCGCTCGCCGAGCAGGCGGGCGCGCTGCGCAAGACCGAGCCGGCGGCGGCGCTGGAGATGGCGCTGGCGCTCGAGCGGGCCGGCGCGCCGCTCGCCGGCGAGCTCGCGCCCGAGGCGCTCCTCGCCGCCAGCGACGACCCGGTGCGGCTGCTCGGCGCCACCAGCCGCACGGCGCGCGAAGAGGGCTACCGGCGCCTGCCCGCGACCCGCGGCGACTGGGCGACCTGGTTCGAGAAGGCGCTGCTGCGCGAGGAGGAGCCGAAGGTGCTCGACCTCGTCGCCGACCGCCTCGCCGCGGAGGCGCGTCCGGGCCTCGACCGCGTCGTCGGCGAGCTGCTCACCGCGCCGCGCAAGAGCCCGGCCGGCTTCGCCTGGCTGGCGGAGCGCGCGGCGCGCGACGAGTCGCTGCTGCAGCGCAGCCCGCTGCGCTTCTTCCAGCAGGTGCTCGCCTCGGCAGGCGACGAGGCCTTCACCACCCACCGCAAGCGGCTGCTCAAGATGGCCGACTCCGGCGGCACGCTGCCGCGCCTGCTGCCCTTCCTCGAGCCGGCGCAGGCGCCGCAGGCCGAGGAAGCTGTGGGCAAGGCGCCGGGCCTCGAGGCGTATCAGCGCGACGCGCTCAAGAACGCCATCCACCTCCGCTTCCCCGAGCTGCGGCAGGAGGCGGAGCAGCCGCTCTACGCCACGCCGGAGGCGATCGTCGCCAAGAAGGAAGAGCTGCGCAAGCTGCTCGAGGAAGAGATCCCCGCCAACCGCAAGGCCATCGAAGAGGCGCGCGCGTTGGGCGACCTGCGCGAGAACTTCGAGTACAAGAGCGCGCGCCAACGGCACGAGTACCTGGCGGCGCGCGCTGCCGGCCTGCACCGCGACCTCGGGCGCGCGCGGCCGATCGAGGCGGCGAAGGTGGATCCGACGGCCGTGCGCGTCGGCACCCGCGTGACGTTGCGCGGTCCCGCCGGCGAGGAGCGCGCGTTCACGCTCCTCGGCCCCTGGGACAGCCACCCCGAGCAGGGCATCCTCTCCCACGAGTCCGAGCTGGCGACGAGCCTCCTAGGCAAGGAAGTCGGCGACAAGGTGGCGGTCGAAGGCAAGAGCTTCGCCGTCGCCGCGATCGCGCCGTTCCGCTGAGTCGCTCCGGATGGCTCAGCGCGCGGCGGCCTTCGCCACCTGCACGCCGCCGCCCGCCGGCGGCTCGTCCTCGCCGTAGTAGCTGAGGATGCCCGCGACGATCGCCTCGGCGACCTGCTGCCGGAAGGTGCGGGTCTGGATCAGGCGGCGGTCCTCTTCGTTGGCGAGATTGCAGACCTCGACGAGCATCTTGGCGGGGATCGAGTTGTAGCGCAGCACCGCGGGCACGAACTCGGCGCGCTGGCGGATGATGCGCTCGCGCACCGGCTTGTACGGGTGCACCGGCAGGTTGCGGTCGCGGAACGCCGCGATGGTGCGCGTCGCCATCTCGCGCGACAGGCCCTCGCTCTGCTGGCGCTCGCGCAGCGAGAACTCCACCTCCGGGTGCGCCCGCACCTCGGCGCGGCTGGTGTAGACGATGCCGCTGCGGCCCGAACGCCCGGCGGTGAGGCTCGCCGACGGCACGTAGATCATGGCGCCACGCAGCGACGGGTGGAGCGAGTCGGCGTGCAGCGACACGAACACCACCTTCTTGGCGTCCGACTCGCCGCCGTCGGTGAACTTGTGGTACTGGCTGTTGGCGAGGTACCAGCGCAGGTTGACGCCCACCTTGGCGTCTTCGATGGGATAGGGAGGCGTGGTCAGCACCTGGTGGCCGCGCGACACCGGCAGCACGTCCGCCTCGGGCACCCGGAAGCCCTTGCCGTCGCGCACCGTCGGCAGCACGCGCGCCGCGGTGCGCGTCTCGAGCAGCGACTTGACGCGCACCATGATGTCGTAGACGTAGAGGCTCTCCCAGACGCTGCCCACCGAAGCGCCGACGTCGGCGCCGCCGTGGCCGGCGTCGAGCACCACGGTGATGCCGGCGAGCCCGTTCGCCTGCACCGGGTTGGTGAAGCGGTTGCTGTCGGAGAGGCTCGCCTCGTACTCGGCGCGCCGCGGGTCGCCGGGCGGCAGGAACTCCGCCTGCAGGAGGTCGAGTGGGATCTTCACCTCGTAGCCGATGGGGATCCCGGTGACGTCGGCGATGCCGCTGCGCTTGGCGATCTCGGCGGCGAGCGCGTTGACGTCCTCGGCGAAGACGCGGCCGGTGAAGCGCACGACGACCGACGAGTAGAGCGCCTCGCCGGGCTGCAGGCGATACGCGGCGTACGGTCCGGCGGCGTCGCGCCGATACTGCAGCAGGTCGGCCGGCGTGCCGATGCCGCCCGCCGGCAGCGCCTGCTGCAGCGACGGCCGCAGCAGCCGCGCCGGGATCCACAGCTCCTGCCCCGGCGAGAGCGCGTCGTCCGCCATCCGATTCGCCTCGCGGATCTGGCGGAAGTTCTCGCCCTTGCCGGTGAACCAGTCGGCCACCGTCCACAAACTCTCGCCGCGCAGCAGCGACGCGAGCTCGACGCGGTGGTTCCAGCCCGTCACCTCGAGCCGATCGCCGGGGAACAGCGTGCGCAGGAGCTGCTGCTGCAGGTCGGGGCTCGCCAAGTGAAACGGCACCTTCCACCGCATGCCCGCGAGCAGCTTCTTCCCGCCGTTGGCGACCAGCAGCGCCGGCAGGTTGTCCGCCGACCCGGTGAGCCGCCGCGCGAAAGCGAGCTGCGCCTCGCCGCGCAGCGGCACCGCCTCGATCCACGGCTCGTCCTCGCCCGCGATCGTCGCGAAGACCCCGGGCGCCATCTCCACCCGCCGCGGCGCCGCGCCGGTGCGGCCTTCCGCCGGCGACACCAGGAATGTCACCGTGACGAGCACGAGGCCCAACAGCCAGCCGCGCCGGCTCATCGTCGTTCCAGAATTCTCCAACCCTAAAGCGTGGTTAGGTCGACATCCTTAAAGAAGATTGTAGACCTCGACCGCCGCCTTGGGAACCCCACCCGGCAAGGGGTGCCTCTGACCCAAGGCGATTCGTCGATTGCGGGCCGCGATCTTCGGCGCGACTCGAGCAGCCTCGACGGGGCCGGTGCGGACGCCGGCAGCAGCGGGCGCGTCGGGGGGAGGGCTCCCACCGCGCGGAAGCGCGTCCGCGCGCTGAGCACGGTGATACCCACCGACAAGCGGGGACCCGCGCGGCCGGCGTCCGCTTCGGCCCCGGCACGAACCGAGGCGCGCCGCTCCCCTCCGCTCCTGCTCAGGCCCTAGCTGCGAAACATCCCGCTCTTCGCCGCCGGGTCCGCCCCGCCCATGAGCCGCTGATTGAGCTCCTTGATGCGCTCCATCAGCTTCTCGATCTTCTGCTGCGCCTCGTCCTTGAGCCGCTTGTAGTCCGCCCGCATGCGGTCGGCCTCGGCGCGCTGCTCCTCGCCGCGCTCGTGCATCTCGCGCAGCTTCTCTTCGCGGTCGGCGATCTGCGACTGCAGGTGGCGAGCGTGCTCGTCGCGCTCGGCGAGCTGCATGCGTTGCTTCTCTTCCTGCTCCTCGTACAGCTTCTTGTACTGCTGGAGCATGATGATCTCGGAGAAATCGGCGGTCGAGGGCATGCCGTCATCCCCTTTGCTCTCGAGGTTGGGGAACATCTTGCGCAGCTTCAGCGACAGGTCTTCGGGGTCCGACGACTCGCGCATCGCCAGCTCGTACGAGATGGTGCCGTGGACGAGCAGCGACAGCAGCGACTGGTTCATCGACTGCATGCGGTAGTAGCCGACCGACGACTCCACCTCTTCGTGCAGGTCGGCGGTCTCGCCGCCCTCGATCATCTTCGAGATCTTCGGCGAGCTGCGCATGATCTCGAGCGCCGCGATGCGCCCCTTGCCGTCCTGGCGCTCGAGCAGCTTCATCGAGATCACGCCCTTGAGGATCTGCGCCAGCTGGATGCGCACCTGTGCCTGCTGGTTGGGCGGGAAAGCGTCGAGGATACGATCCACCGTCTGCGGCGCGCTGTTGGTGTGCAGGGTCGAGAACACCAGGTGGCCGGTCTCGGCGGCGGTGATCACCGTCGACACGGTCTCGGGATCGCGCATCTCGCCGACCATGATGACGTCGGGGTCCTGGCGCAGCGCGTTGCGCAACGCCTCGGTGAAGCGCGTCGTGTCGGTGCCCACCTCGCGCTGCGAGACGGTGGCGGCGGCGTCGGTGAAGAGGAACTCGATGGGGTCCTCGATGGTGATGATGTGGCAGGGCCGCCGCGCCGCGATGTGCTTGATGATGGCGGCGAGCGTCGTCGACTTGCCGCTGCCGGTGGGGCCGGTGATCAGCACCAGGCCCATCGGCAAGTCGCAGAGGTCGAGCAGCACGTCGGGCAGCTCGAGCTCGTCGAGGCCCTTGATGTTGAAGGGAATGAGGCGGAAGGCGGCGGCGAGGGTGCCGCGCTGCTGGTAGATGTTGCCGCGGAAGCGCGCGAGCCCGTGCACGCCGTAGCCGATGTCTACCGCCATGTGCTGGTCGAGCTTCGCCTTCTGCGCGTCGGTGAGCACCTCGTCGAGCATCTGGCGGATCTGCGGCGGCGTCAGCGGATCCGCCTGCAGCGGTACGAGTCGGCCGTTGACCCGCATGAGCGGCGGCCGGGTGGGCTTCAGATGCAGGTCCGAAGCCCCCTGCTTGGTCATGATCCGCAGCAGCTCGTCGATCTGTTGCGACGGCACGGTGGCGGGAGTGTAGCGCAAGGTCGCCGGAGGACGGATTGACTTACGCCTGACTTCCGCCTATCCTCTTGCGCATGGGCGCGCCGCTGACCGAACGCCAGAAAGCCATCCTCGACTTCTTCGCCGAGTTCCAACGCCGCCACGGCTACCCGCCGACGCACCGCGAGATCCGCGACCGCTTCGGCTACACCTCCTACGGCACGGTGCACAAGCACCTGCGCCTGTTGCGGGAGAAGGGATACCTCTCCGGCGAGCAGCACCAGAAGCGCGGGCTGCGTCTCGCGCCTGGCGAGGAGACTGTGGCACCCGAGCTGCCGTTCCTCGGCCTCATCGCCGCCGGCCAGCCGATCGAGGCGCTCTCCGGCCACGAGCGGCTGCCGGTGCCGCCGCAGCTCCTGCACGGCCCCATCGACGATCACTACGTGCTGCGCGTCGTCGGCAACTCGATGATCGACGAAGGCATCCACGACGGCGACCTCGTCGTCATCCGCCGCCGCGACCAGGCTTCGACCGGCGAGATGGTGGTGGCGCTGATCGGCGAGGACGCGACGCTCAAGCGCATCTACCCCGAAGGCCCGACCGTGCGGTTGCAGCCGGCGAACGTCAACATGCAGCCGATCCTCGTGCCGGCGGAGCAGGTGCGTGTGCAGGGAGTGGTGGTCGGTCTCATGCGCCGGTTCTAAGGACCACTAACCTGCGTGGCGCCGCTGCCGCGCACCGCGGGGTGGGGCGCGCCGGGGGGAGGGCTCCCACCGCGCGCAGCGAAGCGAGCACGGTGGGATACCCACC